>NZ_BJLP01000022.1 GCF_006538705.1 Cellulomonas uda | reverse complement strand
GAGCCGATGGAGCGGCGGACGGACTGGCTGAACGAGGTCGTCGCGCACCTCGGCCTCTCGAACGCCGAGGTGCGCAGAGCACGGGCGCAGGAGGCTCTCGACCTGCAGGTCGACGCGGTCACGACCCGCGCTGTCGCCGCGATGGAGAAGCTGTACGGGTGGGCGACGCCGCTCATCCGGCCCGGCGGCATGTTGGTGGCGCTCAAGGGCGCCCGTGCCGCGGAAGAGATCGAGAACGGCCGCCGCGCGGCGCGTCGCGCGCAGGTGGGGGCCGTGGAGCTGCACGAGGTCAGCACGCTGGTCGGCGTCGAGCCGACCCGCGTCGTCGTCGCCGTGCACGAAGGGCGGAAGAGTGTTCGGAAGGCGTAAGCAGGGGCGCGCGCCCCAGCCTGTTCCCGCGACCGCGGCGTGGCCCGCGACTCCCGTCGAGTCGGCACGCGCCGAACCGGCGCCCGTGGCGCAGCCTTCGCCCCCGGCGGCGGCCGACGCCGAGCGGATCGCTCACGAGGAGGCGCCGGCGTCCGCACCGCGGAGCGACGGCGCATCGTCGCCCCTGCCGGATGAGTCGCGCGACGCGCAGGCGACCACGCATGCGGCGGCCGCTGAGCTTCCCGCGGACCAGGACGGGCTGGCTCCCGAGCACGACGGGGGACCCGCGCCGGACGCGCCTGCGGATGGCGACGAGCGCCAGGAGAGTGAAGGGCGCGCCGCGACGTGGGCCGCGACCTGGGGCATCCAGGGTCAGGGGGAGACCGCGACGGCTGAGCTGGTCGAGAGCGTCGAGATCCACGACGACTCGTCGGACGGCCGCGACGACACGGCGACGCACGACGGCGCCGACGACCACCTGAACGGAGCGGCTGACGCCGTGGAGCACGCCTCGACCGTGAACCCGTCCGCTCCCGTTTCACGTGAAACGGGAGCGGGGGAGTCGCTCGCGCGTCCGGAGACGCCGGCACCGCCGGCTGACCTCGACCCCGAGGAGCAGCGCCGCGCGGCGCTGGTGGAGAGCCTGCCGACGGCGACGCCCGACACCCCGTTGATGGCGGAGCTCCAGCTGGACGCGCGTCGGCGCATCGAGCTCCGGGGCCGACAGTTCCCGCGACCCGCCGAGACGCGCGTGGTGACCGTGGCGAACCAGAAGGGTGGCGTCGGCAAGACGACGACCACGGTGAACCTCGCCGCGGCACTCGCGCAGTCGGGGCTGAACGTCCTGGTGCTCGACAACGACCCGCAGGGGAACGCGTCGACGGCGCTGGGCATCGAGCACCGCGCGGGAACTCCCTCCATCTACGAGGTGCTGGTCGAGGGCGCCCCGATCGCCGAGGCGGTGCAGGAGAGCCCGGACGTGCCCCGCCTGTGGTGCCTGCCGGCGACCATCGACCTCTCGGGCGCCGAGATCGAGCTCGTCTCGATGGTGGCTCGGGAGACACGGCTGCGCAGCGCGCTCGATGCGTACCTGCAGTGGCGCATCGACAACGGCATGGAGCGCATCGACTACGTCTTCGTCGACTGCCCCCCGAGCCTCGGCCTGCTCACGGTCAACGCGTTCGTCGTCGCCCGCGAGGTGCTCATCCCGATCCAGTGCGAGTACTACGCGCTCGAGGGTCTGAGCCAGCTGCTCAAGACGATCCAGCTCATCCAGGCTCATCTGAACCCGGACCTGCACGTCTCCACGATCCTGCTCACCATGTACGACGCTCGCACGAACCTCGCACAGCAGGTGGCCGCCGAGGTCCGTGAGCACTTCCCGGAGCGCACGCTGCGGACCACCGTGCCGCGCTCGGTGCGGATCTCGGAGGCACCGAGCTACGGACAGACCGTCATGACGTACGACGCCGGCTCGTCCGGCGCGCTGGCGTACCTCGAAGCGGCGCGCGAGATCGCCGAGCGGGGCGCCGCGGCCGGCACAGACACCACACCGACCAGCGTGACCGCGACCAGCGGCACGGAGGAGGACCGATGAGCGAGAAGCGACGTGGACTGGGCCGCGGCCTGGGCGCGCTGATCCCCGCAGGGCTCGACGGACAGCGCCCCGCCCCCAAGGACCGTCCGGTCGACGTCTTCTTCCCGGACCTCGGGGACCAGCACGCCGAGTCCGGACCGATCGCGACGGCGACGGCCGTGGTCGACGAGGCGGTCGCCACGACGCCGACGAGCGATGCCTCGCCGACCGGTGCCGTCCCGGCGAGCGCCGTGACCGACGACGCGACGAGCGCCCCCGTGGATGTCGCGTCGGCCGCGTCGAACGGCACGGCCGCGTCGGACGCCGGCGTCGCGTCGGACGCCACCGCCGCAGCGGTGCCGGACGCGTACCCGGCCGTCGACGACAGGGACGGGCTCGTGCCGGTGCCGGGCGCGCGGTTCGCTGAGCTCCCGGTGGGCTCGATCCGGCCGAACCCGAAGCAGCCGCGCACGGTCTTCGAGGAAGAGGCGCTCGACGAGCTCGTCGGGTCGATCCGCGAGATCGGTGTGCTGCAGCCCGTCGTCGTGCGCCAGGTCGACGACGGCTACGAGCTCATCATGGGTGAGCGGCGCTGGCGGGCGACGCAGGCAGCGGGCCTGGAGACGATCCCGGCGATCATCCGTGAGACGGAGGACGGGGACCTGCTGCGCGATGCGCTGCTGGAGAACCTCCACCGCTCGCAGCTCAACCCGCTCGAGGAGGCGGCGGCATACCAGCAGCTGCTCGACGACTTCGGCTGCACCCACGAGCAGCTCGCGACGCGTATCCACCGCTCGCGGCCGCAGATCTCGAACACGTTGCGCCTGCTCAAGCTGCCGCCGCTCGTCCAGCGCCGCGTCGCGGCGGGCGTGCTCTCCGCGGGGCACGCGCGGGCGCTCCTCGGGCTCGCGGACGGCGCCGCGATCGAGCGGCTGGCGCAGCGGATCGTCGCCGAGGGCCTCTCGGTCCGTGCCGTGGAGGAGATCGTCGCGCTCGGTGGCGACGACGCGGCGCCGGGGCAGCGTCGTGCGGCGCCGCGGGCGGGTCAGCGGAACGAGGCGCTCGACGAGCTGGCGACCCGGCTCTCGGACCGGCTCGACACGCGGGTCAAGGTGCAGCTCGGCAAGTCGCGCGGGCGCCTCACGGTCGAGTTCGCGTCGGTCCAGGACCTGAACCGGATCCTCTCGACGCTCGCCCCCGACGACCCGGGCCTCCTGAAGGGCTGAGGGTCGGCGCGGGCCGGGCGCGCCGAGCGGGTCAGAGCGCCCCGACGCCCGCCAGGCCGGTCGGCTCGGCGGCGAGGGACGCCTCCACGAGCGCGCGGTACAAGGCCCCAAGGTTGTGCCCGGCGGCCTCTGCTGCCTGCGGCAACAGCGACGTCTCCGTCATCCCCGGGGTCACGTTGACCTCGAGGAAGTGCACGACACCGTCCTCGTCGATGATGAGGTCCGCCCGGGAGAGCCGGGCGAGGCCGAGCGCGCGGTGAGCGGTGATGGCGACGTCCTCGACGGCGGCGCGCGTCTCGGGCGCGAGCCGCGCGGGCGCGAAGTACTCGACGCGACCGGGGTTGTAGCGCGCGTCGTAGTCGTAGGGCCCGTCGGTGACGATCTCGATCGGGGGGAGTGCCACGGGACCGTCGCCGAGGTCGACCACGGAGACTGCGACCTCGACGCCGTCGACCGCTCGCTCGATGAGGGCGGTGCCGCCGTAGGCGAAGCACTCGACCATCGCGCGGGGCAGCTCGTCGGCGGACCGCACGACGCTCACCCCGAGGGCGGACCCGCCGCGCGACGGCTTCACGACGACGGGCAGCCCGAGCCGGCCGACGATCGCGTCGAGCACCCGCCCCGCCCCGAGCTCGCGGAACAGGGACTGCGGGAGGGTCACGAACTCGGGCGTGACGATGCCGGCGCGGGACACGACGGTCTTGGCGATGGGCTTGCTCCACGCGACGCGGCTCGCGCGGGGTCCGGTGCCGAGCAGGCGCAGGCCGAGCAGCTGGACGACGTCGCGCACGGAGCCGTCCTCGCCGCTCGCGCCGTGCAGCAGGGGCCAGACGAGGTCGGGCGCGAGCTCGGTGAGCGCGGGCACGAGGTCCGCGTCGACGTCGTGCAGGCTCACCTCGACGCCGGCCGACCGCAGCGCCTCGGCGACGCGCCGCCCGGAGCGGATCGACACGTCGCGCTCGTGCGAGAGACCCCCGGCGAGCAGTGCGACGCGGGGAGCGGCCGACGAGCCGGGGACGAGCGGCGTGAGCGCGGACGGGGCGGGGGCTGACGACGAGGTCACGGGTGCGTGCTCCGAGGACGAGGCGGTGGCAGGAGGCTGCGTCACAGGACGTCGGGTGCGGGCGCGACGACGTCGTCGGCGGGCTCGTCCGTGGTGCCGGTGCCGAACATCTCGACGAGCTCGCGCTCGGCGGAGACGACGGACGCGAGTCGGCGCACGCCCTCGCGGATCCGCTCGGGAGTGGGGTAGCAGAAGGACAACCGCATGTGGTCGCGGCCGGTGCCGTCGAAGTAGAACGCGGTGCCGGGCACGTAGGCGACTCGCGCGGTGACGGCGCGCGGGAGCATGTCCTTCGCGTCGAGGCCCTCGGGGAGCCGGACCCAGGTGTAGAAGCCGCCGTCGGGGACGGTCCAGGACGCCTCGGGCAGGTGCTCGGCGAGCGCGCCGACCATCGCGTCGCGTCGCTCGCGGTACAGCTCGCGGTAGCTCTTGACCTGGGACCGCCAGTCGCACGTGGACAGGTACGACGAGATCGCGATCTGCGACGCGTTGGAGGGGCACAAGATGGCGGACTCGGACGCGAGCACGAGCTTCTCGCGCACGGCGTGCGGCGCGACGGCCCAGCCGACCCGGTAGCCGGGGGCGAACGTCTTGGAGAACGAGCCGAGGTAGATGACGCCGTCCTCGTCGTACGAGCGCAGCGCGGGCCACGGGTCGCGGTCGAAGCCGAGCAGGCCGTACGGGTTGTCCTCGAGGACGAGGACGCCGTGCCGACGGGCGATCTCGACGATCTGCGGTCGCCGTTCGAGCGACACCGAGACCCCGGCGGGGTTGTGGAAGTTCGGCACGGTGTAGAGGAACTTGGTCTGCCGGCCCGCGGCGGCCAGCGAGGTCAGCGTCTCCTCGAGCGCGGCGGGGATGAGCCCGTGCTCGTCGATCGGCACGTGCACGACGTCGGCCTGGTAGGCGCGGAACACACCGAGCGCACCGACGTAGGAGGGGGCCTCGGCGACGACGACGTCGCCGGGGTTGATGAAGACGCGCGTGACCAGGTCGAGCGCCTGCTGCGACCCGGTGGTGACGACGACGTCGTCGGGGTGGGCGCTGATCCCCTCGAGCGCCATCACCTCGAGGATCTGCTCGCGCAGGGTCTCGTCGCCCTGACCGGAGCCGTACTGCAGGGCCTGCAGCCCGCGCTGCGCCACCACCTGTGCGGCGACCTGAGCGAGCGAGTCCAGCGGGAGGCCGTCGAGGAACGGCATGCCGCCGGCGAGCGAGACGACCTCGGGCCGGTTCGCCACGGCGAACAGTGCCCGGATCTCCGAGGCGCGCATGCCGTGCGTGCGGTCGGCGTACGCGTCGAGCCAGGGGTCGAGCCGCGTACCCGCGGCGGCGGACGTGGGGGTGCCCGACGTCTCCGGCCGGGGCGAGGGCTGCGAGGTCATCTTGGCAGTCTTGCACGCCGGGTCGGGTGCCCAGGACGGAAAAACGGCCCGCGTACGGACGGGTCGTGTGAAGGCCCCGGTGATGCCGGGCGGACCTCGCGGGTGGTCAGCCCGCGAGCAGCGCCTCGATCTCCTGGGCGTAGGCGGCCTTGGGGCGGGCGCCGATGACCTGCTTCACCAGCTCGCCGCCGGAGTAGATGTTGAGCGTCGGGATCGAGACGATGCCGTAGTCGCCGACGACGACCGGGTTCTCGTCGGAGTTCACCTTGACGATCTTGACGCGACCTTCGTACTGCGTCGCGAGCTCGGCGAGCACGGGCGCGACCATGCGGCACGGGCCGCACCAGGGCGCCCAGAAGTCGACGACGACCGGGATCTCGGACTCGAGCACCTCGGCGCGGAACGTCTCGTCGGTGACGTCGATCATCGGGCATCCTCCACCAGGACCGGCACCTCGGTGGGCACCATCGGGTCGACCGCGTCGCCGAGCGACGCGAGGAAGTGCTGCGCGTCGAGCGCGGCGGCACAGCCGGAGCCTGCGGCCGTGATCGCCTGACGGTACGTGTGGTCGACCACGTCGCCGCACGCGAAGACGCCCTCGAGGTTGGTCCGCGTGCTGCGGCCCTGGACCTCGATGTAGCCGTTCTCGTCGAGGTCCACCTGGCCGAGCAGCAGCTCGGTGCGCGGCACGTGCCCGATCGCGACGAAGACCGCGCCCGCGTCCTGCTCGCGCGTCTCGCCGGTGACGGTGTCGCGCAGCGTCACGCCGGACACCTTCTCCTCACCGTGGATCCCGACGATCTCGCTGTTCCACGCGAACTGGATCTTGGGGTCGGCCGCGGCGCGGTCGGCCATGATCTTCGAGGCGCGCAGCTGGTCGCGGCGGTGCACGAGCGTGACCGAGCGGCCGAACCGCGTGAGGAACGTCGCCTCCTCGACGGCGGAGTCACCGCCGCCGACCACCAGGATGTCCTGGTCCTTGAAGAAGAAGCCGTCGCACGTCGCGCACCACGAGACGCCGCGGCCCGACAGGCGCTTCTCGTCGTCCAGGCCGAGCTCGCGGTACGCGGAGCCGGTCGCCAGGATGACGGCCTTGGCGCGGTACGTCGTGCCGTCGGAGACCGTGACCTCCTTGACCGGACCGGTCAGGGACAGCGACGTCGCGTCGTCCCACAGCACCTCGGCGCCGAACCGCTCGGCCTGGCCCTGGAGGTTCTCCATGAGCTCGGGGCCCTGGATGCCCGCGGGGAAGCCGGGGAAGTTCTCGACCTCGGTGGTGTTCATGAGGGCGCCGCCCGCGGTGACGGAGCCGGCGACGACGAGCGGTGCGAGGCCGGCGCGTCCGGCGTAGATCGCGGCGGTGTAGCCGGCAGGGCCGGAGCCGACGATGACGAGCTCGCGGATGGGCTGGTCGGTCACAGGACGGTCCTCGGGGTCGCAGGGGTCGCCGGGTGTGGCGGGCTGTCGCAGTCAACCGATCGTAGGCCGGATCTGTTCCCCGCCACCGCCGCGCCTCTCGCTGTGGACGAGGTGGTGCGTCGAGGCGTCACCGCACCGCGTGCGGAACGTCAGCCGAGCGAGATCTCGTTGAGCTCGAGCCGGAACGACCCGTCCGCCGCGGCCGGCAGCTCGCTGATCCACAGCGTGACGACGTCGGTCTCCGTCGGCTTGTCGAGCTCCACGGTCACCTCCGGACCGAACGACCCGGAACCGAGCACCTCGCCGCCGCTCGGGTCGTCGGCCCCGCCGGTGGTGATCTGGAACTTCCCGCCCTCCGAGCCGGTCTTGAGCGTGACGGTCGAGACCAGCGCGGGCTCCTCGAGCTTCATCACGTACCCGACGCCGTCCTTGAAGCCGGAGAAGTTCGCCTGCTGGTACGTCATCGTGTACCAGTACGTGGACGTGTCGCCGTCGAACGCGCGGCCGACGGCCTCCTCGTGCTCGCCGTCGTCGTCCGACGGGTCGACGCTGCGCGCGGACGCGATCACGGGCTTCGCCCCGGAGGCGGGCGGCGTCGACTCCTCGCCCGTCGGCTCTCCCGTCGCCTCGCCGGTCGGCTCCTGCTCACCCGAGGTGGTCTGCTCGGACGCCGTGGCCTGGGGCCGCGGTTCGGGGGCACCCGTGTCGAGCGACGAGAACAGCGCCTTGAACGCGAGCACCACGCCGATGACCACACCGATGCCGACGACCGCGAGCACGAGCGCGGTCGGGTCGAACGCGCGTCGACGCGGCGGCTCGTCGCCCACCTCGCCCATCACGGACGAGAAGTCGTCGTCGCCCGACGACGGACCGGGCCACGGAGAGCCGCCACCCGGCGGCACGACGGGAGGCTGCGACCCACCGGAGCCGGCGCCCGCCGCGCCGGCAGCTCCGCCGCCGGACCCCGCCCCGGGACCCTGGTGGCCGCCCGGCGGAACCGACGGCGGAGGCGAGGCGGGACCTGACGGCGGCACGGACGCGCGGATCGAGCCGAGCGGGATCGTGGCGCCCGGGCCGGACACCTCCGTGACGGGTGCGCCCGGCCGCGTCGAGATGCGCGCGGGACCCGAGCCGACGGGCGGGGCGACCGCGGAGCCGCCGAACGCCGAGGTGCGCAGCGGCGCGGCGGGCGGGGGAGTGCCGGGCCGGTTCACGGCGGGGGACGAGTCGTCGCCGAACGCGTCCCGCACGGACTGCCGCTGCACGCGGATGGGCGCGGTGTCCTGCAGGTCGTCCTCGGGGGTGGCCTCCCGCATGCCGCGCGCCGCCGCGTCGTCGCCGGCTGCGGCAGCCCCGGCGGCCTCGGCGATGGCCGCAGCGCTGCCGAGCACCTGGGTCGGGTCGGTCGAGCCCACCGGTGTGCCGGTCGGCGGCGTGCTCGTCGTGTCGCGGTCGTCGGTCACAGCGGCTCCCTCGTGGGCGTGTCCGGGACCAGTCTCGACCGCCGTCCCGGCGGGCGCGACGGCTGGCGCACCGGCGCCTCGCACTGCGGGTGGCGCAGCGGACGCCGCGGCGGGCGGGACGGCTGGTGGCAGGGCGATGGTCGATGCCTCGGCGCCGCCCTGCACCGCACGGATCGCACCCCACGGCTCGAGCTCACGCACGAGGTCGCCGGGCGTGTGGGGCCCGTCGTCGTGCGGCCCGAGCGTGACGGCGCACAGCGTGTCCAGGTCGTTGGTGACGGAGGCGACGAGCTCGACCGGCGGCACGGGCACGCCGGCGTTCCCGGGCGCGGAGGCCACGCCGGGTGCGATCGCGTCGCTCGACGTCGCCGGCCAGCGGCCGGTGAGCGCGGTGTAGAGGAGCCGGACGAGGTCGACGGCGTCCCGCCGGCTCGTCGTGCGGGCGTCGCCGTCCGCGACGCCGAGGACGGCCGCGTCGATGCCGAGGCCGGTGATCATGACCCGCCCGGGGCCGACGAGGTGCAGGCAGCGCGGGCGCAGCGCGAGGTGGTGCAGCCCGCGCCGGCGGGCGACCTCGAGCGCGGCGGCGGCCTCGCCGACGACCGCGCGGGCCTGCTCGGGCGTGAGGGGGGCGCGCGCGACGAGCTCGGCGAGCGTCGGGCCGGCGACGTCCTCGGTGACGACGTAGCCGAGCCGGTCGTGCGTGCCGACGTCGAGGACGCGGGTGAGCCGCGGGTCGGAGACGAGCGCGGCGCGTCGCGCGCCGTCGAGCGCGGCGGAGACCGCTCCGGAGGAGAGCACGACGGCCCGCACGGGCCGGTCGAGGATCTGGTCGGTGGCGTGCCAGACGGACACCCCGGGCACGTCGCAGGTGCCCTGCTCGCGCACCCGGTACCGCCCGGACAGCACGGTGCCGGGTCCGACCACCTCGCTCACGTGCACCTCCGTGCGCTGCGTCGTCGTCGCATCGACCCCTGGTCGGGGCCCTGCCAGCACTCTAGACGGGGCCCCCGGGGGTCCGCGGTCCACCTGGGGACGGACGCCCGTCGTCCCACGGCCCGGACTGCGGGTCGGAACCCGGCTCGGAGCCCGGGTCGGGGCCACGGTCGGGGCCGGGGAAGGACCCCGGGTCGCCCTGCTCGCCCAGCCAGTCGGACAGGGGCCGGCTCGGCCGGTACAGCGGGTGCCCGGGCGGGTAGTGCGGGCGCGACCGCGCGGTGCGCGGGGGACGTGGAGCGGGCGGCAGCTCGGGCACGAGCGGCGCCGCCCCGGGCGGGGCCTCGGCGACCATCGGCACGCCCCCGCCGCCGTCGGGCCACGCGGCCCACGGGGTGAGCGGGTAGTGCGGCTGGGAGGTCGCGCGGCGCGGGGTGCGCGCGGGGGCGCCGGCGTCGTCGGGCTCCGGCTCGGGGGCGGGCGGGGCGGCGGGGGTGAGGATCCGCAGCAGGGGGCGCAGCGGGCGCACGCCGGAGAGCCGCCCGACGACGGGCCGCAGCAGGTCGTCGAGCTCGCGGACGCGCAGGGCGCGCAGGACCTTGACGTAGACGAGGACCATGACGAGCCCGACGAGCAGGCACTTCACGGCCGCGGTGACGAAGCCCGCCGGGAGCAGCCAGGACAGCAGCAGCAGGAGGCCGAGGCCGACGACGGTCGCGGGGACCGCGGCGAGCACGGCCCGCAGGTGCAGGCGCAGCACGCGCCCGCCGTCGACGCCGTGCAGCCGTTGGTGCAGGTGCCGCAGCGCGACGACGGACCCGACGAGGTAGGACACGCTCATCGCGACACCCACGCCGACGACCCAGGTGGTCGCGGGCAGCACGACGCGTCCGACGAGCGCGCCGAGCACGACGACGATCGCCATGACGACCTGCACGGGCACCATCGACCGGGTGTCCTCGTACGCGTAGTACACGCGCTGGCACATGGACCACGCGCCGAACGCGGGCAGCCCGACGACCATCGCGACGACGACCTGGGCGACCGCGTCGGTGGCCTGGGCGGTCGCGGAGGGAAGGATCAGCTGCGTGACGGGGATCGCGAGCACCGCGAGGACGGCGGCGGCGAGCACGGTGAACACGCCGACGACGCGCATGCCGTAGGACAGCGTGGCGCGCACGGCGCGCGAGTCCCCGTCGTGCGCCTGCTCGGCGAGGCGCGTGAACAGCGCGGTCGCGAGCGACACGGTGACGAGCGAGTGCGGCAGCATGAAGATGAGGAAGGCCGCGTCGTACGCGGCGTTGGACGCGACGTCGGTGGCGCGGTCCGCGGCACCGGGCGCCTGCGAGACGACGCGCGAGACGACGACGTACGCGAGCTGCCCGACGGCGAGCCCGACGAGCGTCCACGTCGCGACCCGGCCGGCCTGGCCCAGCCCGGCGTCCCGCACGCCCCACCGGGGCCGGTAGCGCACGCCGGCGGCGCGCAGCGCGGGGAACAGCACGAGCGCCTGCGCCATGACGCCGAGGGTCGCGGCGCCGGCGAGCACGACGACCTGCGAGGTGCCCCACGCCTGCGCGGTGCCGTACCCGGACTCGGGCACCGCGCCGAACGCGACGATGAACACGAGGAACCCGACGATCGACACGACGTTGTTGACGACGGGCGCCCACATGTACGGCCCGAACGAGGACCGTGCGTTGAGCACCTGCCCGAGCAGCGCGTACACGCCGTAGAAGAAGACCTGCGGCACGCACCAGTACGCGAACGTGACGGCCAGGTCCATCTGTGCCGGGCTGGCCGCGTCCGCGTAGAGCCGCACGAGCAGCGGGGCGGCGAGCGTGAGCACGGCGGTGAGGCCGGCGAGGACGACGAACCCGAAGGTCAGCAGCTTGTCGACGTAGACCTGACCCGCGCCGCTCTTGTAGGCGCGCACCACCTGCGGCACGAGGACCGCGTTGAGGACGCCGCCGACGAGCAGCATGTACATGACGTTGGGGAGCTTGTTGGCGACGGCGAAGGCGTCCGCGGCCTGGCCGGTCGCGCCGATCGCGGCGAACAGCACCATCGACCGCAGGAGCCCGAGCAGGCGGGAGACGGCGGTGCCGGACGCCATGAGCGCCGCGCCGCGGCGCATGCGCCCGTCATCGGCCGGTGCGTCGCTCACCGTGCGGCACCCTCGTCGGACGCCTCGCCCGCGCGCGCGTCGTCGTCGGCCCCGGCAGGCGCGTCGTCGGGGCCGGTGCCCTCGGCGAGGCTCTCGTCGTCGGCGGGGGTGCCGCCCAGGACGGGCAGCGTCACGGGACCGGTCGACTCCGAGACGGTGCGCGCCCCGCGGCGGGCGCTCTGCCCGCGCCGGACCGTGCGCGCGATGCCGAGCGCGAGCCCGAGCGCCAGCAGGATGCCGACGACGACCGTGCCGACGCTCTCGATCGTGGGCGAGACGCGCGCGGAGAACGCGATGGGCTCGGCGACGTCCTGCCCGGCGGGGCCGACCAGCTGCACCTCGACGAGCACGTCGCAGTTGGCGTGCGCCTCCAGCGGCACCGTGACCGACGTGTCGCCGGGCTCGAGGACGGGCGTGGCGAACCCGCCGACCGTGAGGCACGCCTTGCGGGGGTCGACGACGAGCCTGGCGCGCACGGGCACGGCGAGCTCGTTGCGCACCGTGAGGCGCAGGTCGCTCGTCGTCGCGATGACGTTGAGGTCGCTGGTCTCGACGATCGACAGCCCGGTGGTCCGGGCGAGCACCTGCTCGACGGTCTGCTCGACCAGCTCGGCGCGCTCGCGGGGTGCGGCCCGCCAGGCGACCGCGAGGGGGGCGAGCACCTGGTCGTCGATGCCGGCGAGGAACGCGTCGGGGTCGTCGAGCACCTCGCTGAACGAGCGCGCGGCCTCGCGCGCGTCGGCGAGGGCCGTCACGGCGGCGGGGTCGAGCTCGTCGCGGTCGGTGGTGCTGGCCGGGGCGCGGTCGGCGCGCGCGTCGCGCGGCTCCGCGAGCACCTCGGACAGGGTGGCGGTGCGGGTCCAGGGCGCGGCGCCGAGCGCGCTCGTCACGGCGCCCAGGACCGCGCTGTCGGGCGCGGTCAGGCGGTCGGTGGCGACGACGACGCCCGCGGGTGAGGGTTCCTCGTGCGAGACGACCGCGAGCTCGGCGAGCACGCGCTGCGCGATGCTCGCGGGCGTGCTCCCGGACGTGCTCCCGGACGTGCCGTCGCCCGTGGCGGTGCCGCCCACGACGAGCCGCGAGAGCACCGCGTCCGGCACGACGGTCGTCACGGGCCCGACGCCCGCCTCGAACGTCCGCACGGAGTCGGAGGCGTCGTCGGACGACACCCCGGACGCGGCGGACGAGCGGTCGGGCGCGACCTCGGACGACGAGCCGGACGCGCCCGCGGTCGGGGCCGGCGGCGCCAGGATCGCCGCGGCGCCCGCGCCGGAGACCGCGGCCAGCGTCACGTCGTCGGGCGTGCCCGCGTCCGCCGCCCACAGCAGCAGGTGCTCGCTGCTCTCGAGCTCGGCCTGCGTGCGGTCCGCGGCGACCTGCAGCAACGCGCCCTGGCCCGCGTGCTGCACCGCGGCGACGTCCGGGTCCGCCCAGGGCAGGCCGTAGGAGTCGTGGCTCGCGATCGCGGCGCGCAGGCGCTGCGCGAACCGCTGCGAGGACGCGCTGCCGGACTCCGCGAGCGGCAGGAGCGACGGGTCGACGACGACCGTGACGTCCTCGTCGACCGTCGCGGCCTCGAGCATCGCGCGCAGGCGTCCGCCCGGTGCGGTGAGCGCGTCGAGGTCGTCGTCGGCCGCGCGGGCCGCGGCTGCGGCGGCGGACGTCGGCTCGGCGGCGCCCTCGGTCGCGGTGGGCGCGTCGGAGGGGTCCTTGCCGGGCAGGTCGTCGGGCGCGGGCGCCGCGACGGGGGCGTTCGCGGGGCCGACGAACGGCAGGACGACCGACACGGGCACGCGCGGCGGCTGGTCGTCGGTCGGGTTCCACAGGATGTACGTCCGCTCGAGCCCCAGCCGCTCGCCGCGCGCGGCGACCTCGACGGCCATGCCGCGCGCACCCCACAGGCCGGGCAGGTTCGTCAGGTGGACCTGGTCCGCGGGCAGCGTCAGCGTCACGGTGCGCGCCGCGTCGGGCAGGAGCGGCTCGGTGAGGTCCACCGAGATCTCGGACTGCCCCGCGGGTTCGTCGAGCCCGCGGTCCGCCCACGCGGCGACCTCGTCGCGCGAGCCCATGCGGAACCGGTTGAGCCACAGCACGGCGCGGGCGTCCTCGACGGGGGCGCTCGTCGTGTTGGTGACCTCGACCGTCACCCGCAGGTCCTCACCGGGCTCGAGCACCTGCGGGGCGATCGAGACGATGCGCACGTCGACGACCGCCTCGTCGGCCGCGCGCGCGCTCGAGGTGCGCGCCACGGCGGGGGCGACGACGAGCGCGGCGGCGAGCGCCAGCACCGCGGCCAGGGCCGCGCGGACCCGGCCCGGCGACGGCGCCCGCGTGCGTGCCGGCCGGGGTTCGACGCCGGTCATGCCTCGCCGACGAGCACCACGAGCGCGGCCTCGGCGAGCCGGCGCTCGTTCGGGTACGCCAGCCGGTCCGGCAGCATCGAGACGGGCACCCACGCCGCGTCCTCGGCCTCGCCGTCCGGGTCCCCCTCGACGGTCAGCGTGCCGCCGACCGCGCCGAGCAGGAAGTGGTGCACCACCTTGTGGACGCGGCGGTCGTCGCCGGAGAACCAGTAGTCGATCACGCCGAGCCGGCGCAGCACCTGCCCACGGATGCCGGTCTCCTCGGCGATCTCGCGGACCGCGGCCTCCTCGGGCGTCTCCTCGCCCTCGAGGTGGCCCTTCGGCAGGCACCACTCGAGCCGTCCGCCGCGGTTGCGGCGGGCGATCACGGCCGCGTGGTAGACGCCGTCGCGCAGCTGCACGACGAGCCCGCCCGCCGACGTCTCGTCCACCACGGGCAGCGGTGCCGCGGCGGGGCCGGACGGCCGCGGGGGCGTGACGGGCCGCGGGGCGTGCAGCCGGTGCCCTCCGGGCGGCGCCGGGACGCCCCGCTGAGGGGACGGGTGCGCGGCGCCGGACATGCGTGCCACTGTAACGACTTGCTCCGGTCGGACCCGAACCCACCGGCGGGGTGGGCGCCCGCGCCACCTAGAATCGGGCGGGTGCCCGACGACACGCCCTCCCTCCTCGCGCTGCAGAAGCGCGCCCTCGGCGTGCTCGCCACGCTGCCGGCCGACGCCCTCGAGCTCGGCGAGCTGTTCCGGGACGCGGGTCACGAGCTCGCGCTCGTCGGGGGGCCCGTGCGGGACGCGTTCCTGGGGCGCGCGTCGTCGGACCTGGACTTCACGACGTCGGCGACGCCCGACGAGACGCAGGCGCTGCTCGCGCGCTGGGGTGACGCGCACTGGGACATCGGCCGGGAGTTCGGCACGATCGGCGCGCGGCGGTTCGGCAGGCGGCGCGGGGGTGAGGATGTCGTCGTCGAGGTCACCACCTACCGCACCGACGCGTACGACCCGACGTCGCGCAAGCCCGAGGTCGTGTTCGGCGACTCGCTCGAGGGCGACCTGTCGCGCCGCGACTTCACGGTCAACTCGATGGCCGTGCGGCTGCCCGAGCTGACGTTCGTCGACCCGTTCGGCGGGCTCGAGGACCTCGCGCGCCGCACGCTGCGCACACCGGTGGACCCGCGGCAGTCGTTCGACGACGACCCGCTGCGCATGATGCGCGCCGCACGGTTCGCCGCCCAGCTCGGCTTCACGGTCGACGACGCGGCGCTCGCGGCGGTCGTCGAGCAGGCCGAGCGCATCGCGATCGTCTCCGCCGAGCGTGTGCGTGACGAGCTGTCCAAGCTGCTGCTGTCCGCGCAGCCGCGCCTCGGCCTGCAGGTGCTCGTCGAGACGGGCCTGGCCGACCACGTGCTGCCCGAGCTGCCGGCGCTGCGCCTGGAGATCGACGAGCACCACCGCCACAAGGACGTGTACGAGCACTCGCTGACCGTGCTCGACAAGGCGATCGCGCTGGAGACCGGTCCCGACGGCGCCGTCCCCGGCCCGGACCTGGTGCTGCGGCTCGCCGCGCTGCTGCACGACATCGGCAAGCCCCGCACCCGCAAGTTCGAGCCGGGCGGCGGTGTCTCGTTCCACCACCACGAGATGGTCGGCGCCAAGCTCGTCGCGAAGCGGCTCAAGGCCCTGCGCTACGACAAGGCGACCGTGCAGGCCGTCGCGCGGCTCACCGAGCTGCACCTGCGGTTCCACGGGTACGGCGAGGGCGGGTGGACCGACTCCGCGGTGCGCCGCTACGTCACCGACGCCGGCCCGCTGCTCGAGCGGCTGCACCGGCTCACGCGGTCGGACTGCACCACGCGCAACGTCCGCAAGGCGCAGCGCCTGTCCGCCGCGTACGACGACCTCGAGGAGCGCATCGCCCGCCTGAAGGACCAGGAGGAGCTCGACTCCATCCGCCCCGACCTCGACGGCACGCAGATCATGGCGATCCTGGGCCTGAAGCCCGGGCGCGAGGTCGGCGAGGCGTACAAGTTCCTCCTCGCGCAGCGCATGGAGCACGGCCCGCTCGGCCCCGAGCGCGCCGAGTCCGAGCTGCGCGCCTGGTGGTCCGCCCGCTCCTAGGCGGGGCAGTCGAGGGTTCCGGTGATGCGGGCGCCCTCGCTGATCTTCTTCTGGATCCCGGACACGGGGATGCGCACCACGATGCCCTCCACGTCCTCGAGCCGGAGCCCGTCGCGGTCGCCGCGGCCGGCGGTCGTCGACTGGAACGTCAGCTCGTCGTCGATCCGCACCCGGACCTGCGCCTCGCCGAGCGGGTCGACGAGCGCGGCGACCGCGCCGTCGGCGGTGGCGAGGCGCCGACGGTCGGGGGTGATGTCGTCGGTGCACACGGTCGCGTCGGCCTGGATGCTGAGCTCCTGCTGCCGGCCGCTCTCGTCGGCGTAGGTGAGGGCGATGTCCGCGGAGCCGGGGGCGGCGGCGGTGCCGCAGCCGGCGGCCAGGAGCGTCGCGAGGACCGGGACGAGGGGGATGATCCGGTGTCTGCGGGGCACGGACCGCAACCGTAGCGATACCGGACGTCCGCGCGGGCGTCTGAAACGTTCTGACGTGCGACTACGCGGCAGGGACCGGTACGGGGACGGGGTGGCGGCGGGTCGCGAGGCCGTACCCGAGCGCGCCGACGAGGTAGCCGAGCGCCAGGACGACGAACAGCCCGGCGGACCATCCGGTGTCGGGCAGGGTCGCGGCGGCGAGCGCGGCGGCCCCGACGAAGGCCGCGTTGTAGAGCACGTCGTACAGCGCGAACGCCCGCCCGCGGTACGCGTCGCCGGTGTCGCGCTGGACGATGGTGTCGACGGCGATCTTGGTGCCCTGCGCGGCGAGGCCGAGCAGCGCTGCGGCGGCGAGCACGGGACCACGCGCGTAGGTGAACGCGAGCACCCCCTGGCTGACCGCCGCGAGCAGCAGGCAGCCGGTGATCCACACGTGCAGGCCGGTGCGCGGGGAGAGCGTGGGCGTCAGGACGATCGCGAGCGCGAACCCGAGGGCTGTCGCGCCGAGCACGGTCGCGAACGTGGCGAGCCCCTGCGCGGCGTCGGCCGGGTCGGCGAGCAGGTTGCGGGAGATGAGGATGCTCGCGATGAACACGACGCCGTACAGGAACCGGTGGTACGCCATGACACCGAGCGCCAGCCCGGGGGTGCGGCGCGCGACGAGGTAGCGGGCGCCCTCGACGAGACCGTGCAGCAGGACGAGCAGCGCGGCCGTCATCCGGGCGGCGTCGGACTCCTCGTCGGGACCGAGCCGGTCCCGCGCGAAGCCTGCGGCGACGACGGCGGCCGCACCCATGGTGAGCGAGGCGAGGACGAGCGCCGCGCCGTCTCGCGTCGAGCCCGCCGGGAGCACCCAGCCGAGCACGAGCCCGACGGCGCTGCCGATGCCGTTCGCGGCGGTGCCGAGCGTCGGCGTCACGGAGTTCGCGGTGAGCAGCAGCCGTCCCTCGACGACGTGCGGCAGCGACGCGGACAGCGCGGACAGCAGGAACCGGTTGACGGACAGCACGACGAGCGCGAGCACGTACACCGCGGGCCCGACGCCGGCGGTCACCATCACGGCCGCGGTCGCGAGCGTCAGCACGAGCCGCACCACGTTCCCGACGAGCAGCACCTGGCGGCGTGGCCACCGGTCGAGCAGCACGCCCGCCCACGGTCCGACGATCGTGAACGGCGCCAGCAGCACCGCGAACGCGGCCGCGACGCCCCCGGCGGTCGTCGCGTTCTCGGGGGAGAAGAAGAACAGCGTCGCGAGGCCCACCTGGAACATGCCGTCGGCGCACTGGCTGACGAGCCGCACCGACAGGAGCCTGCGGAACCCCCGCAGCGGCCACAGCGCCTTGAGGTCCGCGATCACCTGCACGCGCGTCATCCTCGCACCCGTGGGACCGCCGGTCGCGACGCCCGCGCGCTCGTCGTCGTGCCGCCGTGGGCCACGTCACGTGACCGGCCGACCCTCGACCCCAACCCGCACGGCGCACCCGGCGTTCTTCACACTGTCCGAGGGACGGACCAAGACGACCGGGGGGACCCATGATCCGTCGGTGGGAACCGATGCTCGACCAGCTGGTGCGGGAGCGATACCCGCGCCTGCTGTCGCGGGCGACGCTGCTGTGCGGCACACGCCACGACGCGGAGGACCTGGTGCAGGACGCGCTGGTCGCCACGTTCGGCGGCCGCGCGCGCTTCGAGTCGGTCGCGGAGGCCGAGCACTACGTCCGCCGGGCGATCGCGACCAAGTACGTCGACCGTGCACGGCGGCTCGGCCGGGAGCGTGACGTGCACCGTCGGCTCGCGGGGGAGCGCGCGACGGTCGTCGAGATCGACCTGCCGGGCCTGACGCGTGAGCTCGTCGACGCGCTGTCCGTGCTCGCCCCGCGGGTGCGGGCGTGCGTGGTGCTGCGCTACCTCGACGACATGACCATCCGCGAGACCGCGCAGTCCCTCGGCATCTCCGAAGGCGCCGTGAAGCGCTACACGTCCGACGGGGTCTCGCTGCTCAACGCGGCGCTCGGGACCACGTCCGCGGACGCCGAGTCGATCGTCGTCCAGCCGAACGCCCAGCCGAACGTCCAGCCGAAGGAGGCGCGCCGTGGTGCGTGACCTGAACGAGTTCCTGCAGGCCGTGGCGGACGCCGACGAGCGTGCGCTCGACGGTCTGACCGCCGACGGGCCGCTCGAGCGCGCCCGGCGCGGGGTCCGGCGCCGCCGCGCCGTGCGGCACACGCAGACCGCCGCGCTGTGCGTCGCCGCGGTCGCCGCGTTCGCGGGTGGTGCGCTGCTCGCGGGTGCGCACCGCGGCGCGCCGGTCGACCCGGCCACGCACGGCGTGACCCAGGGCCCGCTCGTCGAGACCCCCGGCATCCCGCCGTACCGCGAGCTCACCCCGGGCGTGCTGTCCGACGCCGACGAGGGCTGGGTGCTGAGCGTGCACCTCGCCGAGACGTCCGACCCCGAGGGCGTGCGCGACCCGGGCGGCGACGTGGTGCTCCTGACCTCGCCCGAGGGCGACTCCTACCGGGTCCCGGGTGTCCGGGCCGGGTCGCAGCTCGAGGTGCTGGACTGGGACGCCCCCGACGCGACCGCGGTGGTGCGGCAGGTCGTCGACGGGTCCGCGCAGCGTGCGCTGCTCGACCTCGCGGACGGCACGGTCACCGCCGACGCCCGGGGTCTGGCGCCGGACTCCGACTTCGTGAGCCGCGTCGCGGACGGCGAGCTCTGGTTCGACGGCGGCTTCGTCGTGCTCGAGGACGACGGCGGCAGCCGGGACGTGTACGACGCGCCGCGTGACAGCCTGCGGCTCGTCGACCCGACCGGTCACCGCATGATCGGCAGCCGCGACGACCTCATGTCCTCCGAGCGTCACTCGTACGACGTCGTGGACCTGGACACTGGCGACGTGGACGGCCCGTACCCGCTGGTCCACGGGGACGAGAACTGCGACGTCGCGGCGTGGCTCGACGCGTCGACGCTGCTGGCGCGCTGCGCCGAGGGCACCGCGTGGGACGCCGGGTTCGACGAGGTCGAGATCGACCTGTCCGGCGACGAGCCGCAGCGGACCGCGGCCGCCGCCGTCGGCCCCCGCGACCCGTACCTGAACTCGCCGCAGTGGCTGTCCGACGGCGTGCTCGTCGGCGACACGTTCCAGCCGGGCGACGTCGAGGCGTGCGGCAGCGCGGGGACGTACCTGCGCGAGCGGGACGGGTCCCTCACCCCGGTCGAGGAGACCCAGAGCGGGCTGTTCCTCGCGACGACGCCGCAGGTCGCGGGCGGGCTCGTGTACGTCAAGGGCGAGCAGGGCTGCAACGGCGAGCAGGCCCCCTCGACGCTGACCGTGCACGACCCGGCCACGGGCGACGCGCGGGCGCTGCTCGGTTTCCCGGTCGACAACCGCGGCGACCGCCCGGGCATGCTCAGCTGGATCGTCGCCCGCTGACCCACCCCCGCGTGCCGCCGACGGGTGGAGAAACGCTCATCACACGAGCGTTTCTCCACCCGTTGCGACGGCGGGTCGGGCTCAGGCCGTCAGCGGGCAGGTGGGGGAGCAGGGGTGGGGGTGGCCTCGCCAGGCTCGGGCGCGCAGCGCCGCGGCGAGCTGGGCGGCCGTGGCGCAGGGGGTCACGGCCACGTGGCGCCAGCGGTAGCGCAGCGTGGTGTCACCGCTGGTCAACAGGACGGCGTTGTCGCGCCACACGTCGTCGTCGGTCGCGCCGAACGGGTGCGCCAGGCTCCCGTCGAGCTCGGCCCGCACCCCGAGCCCGACGTACACGCGGTCCGCGCGGATCCACCGGCCGTCGACGCGTTCCCACCGCTGCGCCACGCCCCGCGGCAGCCCGTGCGCGCGCTCCACGTCCCGCGTGAACCGGTGCTCGAGCGGTGACTCGACCCCCGCGCGCACCTCGTCGAGCATCGCGAGCAGCAGCGCCCGTCCCGGCAGCCGTCCGCGCCGCCGCGCGTGCGACAGCAGCGCCTCGGGCCGCACGCCGCCGCGCACCGCGTCGCAGATCAGCCCGACGACCGCGTCCGTCACCTCCCGCCGCACGGCTGTCGTCCCGGCCCTCGGTGGGGTGGCCGCGTCGGCGAGCATGTCGAGGACGGCCTCGGCGGGCTCGACGGCGGGCAGGACACCTCCGGACCAGCGGGTGCGTCGCGTGCGGTGGACGACGAGCCCGCGCTGGGCGGTCACGGCGCGCGCGTGCGGCACGACGACGTGCACGACGGGACCCGGGTCGCGCACCACACCGTGGTGGTACGCGGCGGACCGGTGCGTCAGGGCGGCACCCGGCCCTGCGTACAGCAGCGCCGCGCGCGCCCGTTGCCGCCAGCTCGTCGGACCCGACTGCAGCACGACGACGCCGCGGAACGGTCGCTGCCAGTCCCCGGAGGCGACCCGCCGCCGCACGGTCGCGGACGCGTACCCCCAGCCGACGAGCTGTGCGGTGGTGACCACGGCGTCCTGCCGCACGACGGTGCGGCGCACCTCGGGCGCCATGCCCCGCACGGCAGGCAGCCCGGCGACCCGCCCCCCGCGCTCCACGCCCCGACCCTGCCCGACGACACCCCACGCGCGTCGGCCCCATCCACAGCCCCCCGGGGACGCCAACGGGTGGAGAAACGCTCACCTGGCGAGCGCTTCTCCACCCATTGAGGGCCCGGACGTCGTCGCGGCCTGGCACGGAGGACCGGAGGCAGACAGCGGGAGGGCCCCGACGCGGTGCGTCGGGGCCCTCCCGCAGGTCCGTCAGGCGGAGGTCAGGCGCAGGTCAGCGCTCGATCTCGCCGCGGATGAACGCCTCGAGCTGGGCACGGCCCTTGCCGTCCTCCATCTGCACCGGCGGCGACTTCATGAAGTACGTCGCGGCGGACAGGATGGGGCCGCCGATGCCGCGGTCCTTGGCGATCTTCGCCGCGCGCAGCGCGTCGATGATGATGCCGGCCGAGTTCGGGGAGTCCCACACCTCGAGCTTGTACTCGAGGTTCAGGGGCACCTCGCCGAACGCGCGGCCCTCGAGGCGGACGTACGCCCACTTGCGGTCGTCGAGCCACGCGACGTAGTCCGACGGGCCGATGTGGACGTTGCGGTCCTCCTTCTTGCCGGCCAGCGGGCCGTCCTCGAGGTTCGACGTCACGGCCTGCGTCTTGGAGATCTTCTTGGACTCCAGGCGCTCGCGCTCGAGCATGTTCTTGAAGTCCATGTTGCCGCCGACGTTCAGCTGGTACGTGCGGTCCAGGATGACGCCGCGGTCCTCGAACAGGCGGGCGAGCACGCGGTGCGTGATGGTCGCGCCGACCTGCGACTTGATGTCGTCGCCGACGATCGGGACACCGGCGGCCTCGAACTTCGCGGCCCACTCCGGGTCGGACGCGATGAACACGGGCAGCGCGTTGACGAACGCCACGTTCGCGTCGATGGCGCACTGCGCGTAGAACTTCGCGGCGGCCTCGGACCCGACGGGCAGGTAGCAGATCAGGACGTCGACCTTGTTGTCCTTGAGCGTCTGGACGATGTCGACCGGCTCGGCGTCCGACTCCTCGATGGTCTCGGAGTAGTACTTGCCGAGGCCGTCGAGCGTGTGGCCGCGCTGGACGGTCACGCCGAGCGGCGGGACGTCCGTGATCTTGATGGTGTTGTTCTCCGACGCGACGATCGCCTCGGACAGGTCGAAGCCGACCTTCTTCGCGTCGACGTCGAAGGCAGCGACGAACTCGATGTCCTTGACGTGGTAGTCGCCGAACTGCACGTGCATGAGCCCGGGGACCTTGCCGTCGGCCGGCGTGTCGGCGTAGTAGTGAACGCCCTGGACGAGCGACGCGGCGCAGTTGCCGACGCCGACGATGGCGACGCGGATGGAGGTCATCCTCGCTCCTTCTCGGTGGATCTGGCCGGAGCGGCGTGCTCGCCGTCGGCGGTGGACGTGGCGCCGGCGCGGTGACCGGTGCCGGCGGGACGCGCGCGGCGGACGCCACGCTCGTTGTCGATGAGCCCGTCGAGCCAACGGACCTCGCGCTCGGCCTGCTCCAGGCCGTGGCGCTGCAGCTCGAGCGTGTACTCGTCCATGCGCTCGCGGGTGCGGGCGACGGACTGGCGGATCGTCTCGAGGCGTTCGGTCAGGCGGGTGCGCCGACCTTCGAGGATCCGCAGCCGGGTCTCGGCGTCGGTCTGCGCGAAGAACGCGAACCGCACGTCGAAGTTCTCGTCCTCCCAGGCCGCGGGGCCGGACGTGGCGAGCACCGACTGCAGGTGCTCCTTGCCGTCCGCGGTGATCTGGTAGACGATCCGGGCGCGCTTGCTCCCGACCGCGTGCGGGTCCGCCGGGGACTCGGTCCCCACGATCCAGCCGCGTTCGGCGAGCGACTTCAGGCACGGGTACAGCGACCCGTACGACAACGCCCGGAACGAGCCGAGGACGAGGTTGAGCCGCTTGCGCAGCTCGTACCCGTGCATGGGCGACTCGTGCAGCAGCCCGAGGATCGCCGGCTCGAGCACGTCGGAACGACCGCGCACTCCTGGCACCTCCTCTAGGCTGGGGCTCCCGCTCACGGACGTCCGTCCGATGTATCCGGGGCGATCTACTGAAGCGATGTATCAACTCGATACATCGCGCAGACTATGCCGCGCCGCTCGTCGGACACAAGTCGCCCGCGCCCGGCGCCCCGCGTGACCCGCCCCACACCCCGGCCGCACCCCGGGCCCGCTGCCGCGCGGCCGGCGTGCCGATCCTGTGAAAGGTCCTGGGACGACTCCCGACGAGGCGTCCCACGCCAGGCCTTCTCGCGCATACTGGGCGGCGCGTCCGCTGCGCACCCCGTCGAGCCCCCCGGCCGACGCGCGTCGCCGCAGCGCACGCCCCTCGTCGTCGTCAGGAAGGCATCACGTTGGCCGGCTCCTCCCGCGCGTCCTCCCGGTCGCGCCGCAGCACGCCGCGTGGCTCCCGCGCCCGCTCGACCAGCGCCGGCTCCGCAGGCACCCGCAAGCGCAAGTTCTTCGACTACCCGCGCTCGGGGTACACCGGCCTGCACCGCTGGCTGCCGTCGTGGCGGTTCATGCTGGGCTCGTTCCTCAGCGGCGTGTTCCTGGTCGCCGGTGCCGTCGTCGCCGCCTACGCGACGATCGACGTGCCCAAGCCGGGCGAGGACGTGCAGGCGCAGACGACGACCGTGTACTACGCGGACGGGTCCACCGTCCTGGGCACGTTCGCCGTGCAGAAGCGCGAGATCGTCGAGCTCGACACGCTGCCGGAGTGGGTCGGCAACGCGGTGGTCGCCGCCGAGGACCGCACGTTCTACGACAACAAGGGCGTGTCGCTGACCGGTATGGCGCGCGCGTTCCTCAACAACGTGCGCGGGGGCGACAAGCAGGGTGGCTCGACGCTCACGCAGCAGTACGTCGAGCGGTACTACGTGGACAAGACGACGACGGACTACGTCGGCAAGTTCCGCGAGGTCCTCCTGGCCGTGAAGATCACCAACCAGGAGTCGAAGCCGGAGATCCTCGGCCGCTACCTCAACACCATCTACTTCGGCCGCGACTCGTACGGCATCCAGGCGGCGGCGCAGTCGTACTTCGGCGTCGACGCCAAGGACCTGACGATCTCGCAGGCCGCGATGCTCGCCGCGATCATCCCGTCGCCCAACAACTGGGACCCGGCGGTCCGTCCGCAGCAGGCGCAGGCGCGCTGGCAGATCGTCATCGACCGGATGCTCGAGGACGGCCACATCACCAAGAAGCAGCACGACGAGGCCGCGTTCCCCGAGACGGTCGAGTACGTGCGCTCGTCGAAGTACGAGGGCCCCGACGGTCACCTCCTGAAGATGGTCGAGGACGAGATGGCCGGCGAGGCCATCAACATCTCCAAGGAGAAGCTCGACCGCGGCGGGTACAAGGTCGTCACGACCATCCAGAAGCCCGTGCAGGACCAGCTCCTCACGTCGGTCGGTCGGCTCCTGAAGGGTGAGCTCACCGACGGTGAGACCCCGCCGTCGCCGAACCTGAAGATCGCCGCGTCGTCGGTCGACCCGGCCACGGGTGGCGTCGTCGCGCTGTACGGCGGTCCGGACTTCCTGACCGACCAGATCAACTGGGCGACGTACGGCGACGGCGTCCAGGCCGGCTCGACGTTCAAGCCGTTCACGCTCGTCGCGGCGCTGCAGAGCGGGATCTCGCTGGACAAGCGCTACTCCGGCCGCTCGCCGATGACGCTCGACGGCTGGGGCGACGGCGACAAGCAGGTCACGAACTTCGGCGGGACGTCCTACGGCACGATGGACCTCGTCGACGCGACCGCGGACTCCGTCAACACGGTGTACGCGCAGCTCAACCTCGAGGTCGGGGCCGACAAGACGGCCGCGGTGGCGAACGCGGCGGGCGTCACGACCCCCGTCCAGGACAACCCCGCGAACGTGCTGGGCTCCGCGACCGTGCACCCGCTCGACATGGCGAGCGCGTACGCCACGTTCGCGGCGCAGGGCGTGCACCACGACGCGCACGTCGTCGCGAAGGTCCTCAACGCCAACGGCTCGGTCAACTACGAGACCGACGGCAACCCCGAGCGCCGCTTCGAGCAGGACGTCATGGCGGACGCGACGTACGCCATGACGCAGGTCGTCGAGCGGGGCTCCGGCGAGCCGTACATCAAGCCGCTGGGCGTCCCGGTGGCCGGCAAGACGGGCACCTCGACCGGCAACATCTCGGCGTGGTTCGTGGGGTACACCCCGACGCTCGCGACGTCGGTCGCGCTCAGCCAGGTCGGTGACGACGGCAGGTCGTGGAACAGCATCACGCCGTTCGGGCCGAGCCCGTGGGGCGGCAAGCTCGTCGAGGTGACGGGTGCGTCGATCCCCGCGCACCTGTGGGCCGACTACATGGGCCCGGTGCTGCAGATGGAGCAGTTCGCGAAGGAGCGGGACTTCCCGCCGCGCGCGGACGTGGGCGACAAGCCCACGCAGCGTCCGACGACGACGCCCTCGCCCACGCCGTCGCCGACGACCGCGCCGACGACCGAGCCGACGCAGGACGCGACCGCGAAGGTGCCGTACCGACTGCAGGGCAAGACGCAGGGCGACGCGACGGCCGCGCTGCTCGCGGTGGGCCTGGAGCCGGTGATCGTGACCAAGCCGTCCGACGACGTCGCGGCGGGCCGGGTCATCTCGGTCGACCCGGCGGCGGGCACGCGGCTGCCGGTCGGGTCGCAGGTGACGCTCGTCGTCTCGTCTGGCCCGAAGCCCCAGCCGACGAAGAAGCCGGACCCGAAGCCGGACCCGACGCCGACGCAGACTCCTGCCCCGACGGAGGCACCGCCGGCGCAGGAGGAGGAGGGCGGGGGAGACGGTGGGGGTGCGTGACGCCTCGTCGTCCACAGCCCGACGATTTCGCCGCCGCGGAGCCGGGCCGGTAGGCTAGAACATTGCTGTGCCCGCTCACCCTTGCCGCCATCGGCGGGGACGCGGGACGGCGACCGGGTCCGACGAGGACCGGGCCGCCGCAGCGACGCACGAGAACCCTCCTGTCACGGAACGACCGTGACCGCTGAGACCAGAGGAGGTGGGTATGAGCCTGCGTCAGTACGAGATCATGATCATCCTCGACCCCGAGATCGAGGAGCGCACCGTCGCCCCGTCGCTCGACAAGTACCTGACGGTCGTCAAGACCGACGGCGGCTCGGTCGACAAGGTGGACGTCTGGGGTCGCCGCCGCCTGGCGTACGACATCAAGAAGAAGTCCGAGGGCATCTACGCGGTGGTCGACTTCACCGCGGAGCCGGCGACGGCCAAGGAGCTCGACCGTCAGCTCGGCCTCAACGAGGTCGTCCTGCGCACCAAGGTCCTCCGCCGCGAGGCGTGACCTGTGGGTGGGCGCGCCTAGCGTGCTCACCACCTCGAAGGACCTACGTCGAAGCAGTTCGGAATCGAGCGAGGAGCTGGCATGGCTGGTGAGACCGTCATCACGGTGATCGGGAACCTGACCGGGGACCCGGAGCTGCGCTTCACCCCGTCGGGTGCGGCCGTGGCCAACTTCACCGTCGCGTCGACGCCGCGCACGTTCGACCGTCAGAGCAACGAGTGGAAGGACGGCGAGACTCTGTTCCTGCGCTGCTCGATCTGGCGGGAGGCGGCGGAGTCGGTGGCGGAGTCGCTCACCAAGGGCACCCGCGTCATCGTGACCGGTCGCCTCGTCCAGCGCTCGTACGAGACACGTGAGGGCGAGAAGCGCACGGTCGTCGAGCTGCAGGTCGACGAGGTCGGCCCGTCGCTGCGCTACGCCACGGCCAAGGTCACCCGGACCCAGCGTTCGGGTGGCGGCGGCGGTGGCTTCGGCGGCGGTGGCGGCGGCGGCTACTCCGGTGGCGGCCAGTCGTCCGGCTCGGCCGGCGACGACCCGTGGGCCACGCCCGCGGGCGGCGGCTACTCGGACGAGCCCCCGTTCTGACCGGCCCCGCGGTCCCGCGCGTCTGACGCACGGTCCCGCACGAGGTCCCTCGAACCCCCAGACACCACATCCCCGGGCATGGCAACGCCCGGGGCTCCAGAGACAGGAGCACCGCGATGGCCAAGGCCGTTGTTCGTAAGCCCAAGAAGAAGCAGAACCCGCTCAAGGCAGCCAAGATCGAGGTTGTCGACTACAAGGACACCGCGCTGCTGCGCAAGTTCATCTCCGACCGCGGCAAGATCCGCGCGCGTCGGGTGACCGGTGTGTCCGTGCAGGAGCAGCGCGCGATCGCTCGCGCCGTCAAGAACGCCCGCGAGATGGCTCTCCTGCCGTACTCGTCGTCGGCGCGCTGAGAAGGAGGCCTGACGATGGCGAAGATCATCCTCACGCACGAGGTCACCGGCCTCGGCGCCCCCGGCGACGTGGTCGAGGTCAAGGACGGGTACGCCCGTAACTACCTGATCCCGCGCAACCTCGCCGCCCCCTGGACCAAGGGTGCGGAGAAGGACATCACGGCGATCCGCAAGGCTCGCAAGGCGCGCGAGATCGCCTCGCTCGACGACGCGAAGGCCATCCGCGACTCGCTGCAGTCGAAGCCGGTCGTCGTGTCGGCGAAGGCCGGCGACGCCGGTCGTCTGTTCGGTGCCGTGACGACCGCCGAGATCGCGGACGCGGTCAAGGCGTCGGGCGCCCCGGCGATCGACAAGCGCAAGGTCGAGATCGCGCAGCCGATCAAGGCCCTGGGCGAGTACACCGTCTCGGTCCGCCTCCACCCGGAGGTCGCCGCCACGGTGACCGTCAAGGTCGTGGCTGCCTGAGCTGACGCTCACCGGAAGGCCCTCGTCCTCACCGGGACGGGGGCCTTCCGCATGCCCACGCACCCACCTGCCCACCGCGCCACCCTCAGCCGCCGAGTGCGGACCGGACGGTCAGGTGCCGGTGACCATCCAGGCGGTGCCGCGCGCGCGGTAGCCGGTGGTCACGGCGCGGGCGAGCATGAAGACGCCGCTGAACGCCGCGGTCAGCCAGAGCAGACCCTGCGCACCGGGTGGGGCGTAGGCGCGGACCGCGAGGGCGAACGGCACGTAGACGACGAGCGTCGCGAGGCCGGCCCACGCGAGGAACCGCCCGTCGCCCGCGCCGATCAGCACGCCGTCGAGCACGAACACCCAGCCGGCGATCGGCATGCAGGCACCCGCGACGAGCATGCCGACGACGATCGCGTGGCGCACCTCGTCGTCCGTGGTGAACAGCGGCGCGTACAGCGCGGCCGCGCCGCCCAGCACGATCCCGAGCACGACGCCCGCGCCGGTGCCCCACTGGAGGGTGCGGCGCAGGATCCCGCGCGTGCGCGGCACGTCCCCCGCACCGAGGGCATGCCCGACGAGCGCCTGCGCGGCGATCGCGAGGGCGTCGAGCGCGAACGCCGCCAGACCCCAGACGGAGCTGACGACCTGGTGTCCCGCGAGGGTCACCGCGCCCAGCCCGGCCGCGACCCACGTGGTGAGCAGGATCGCGCCGCGCAGCGTCGCGGTCCGCGCGAGCAGCGGCAGGCCGTGACGCGCGGACGCGCCGATGCCCCCGGCCGCGGGGCGGAGCGACGATCCGGCCGCCCGCGCGCCGCGCACCACGACGACGACGAGCACGGCGGCCATGCCGAGCTGGGTGAGCGCCGTGCCGCCGCCCGATCCCGCGATGCCGAACCCCAGGACCCACACGAATGTCACGTTGAGCACGGTGTTCACGACCGCGCCGGCCACGGCGACCCCGAGCGGGGTGCGCGTGTCCTGCAACCCGCGCAGCGCGCCCGTCGCGGCGAGCACCAGCAGCATGCCCACCAGGCCGGGCGCCGACCAGCGCAGGTAGGTCACGGCCTGCCGCGCGATCTCGTCGTCGGCGCCCATCACCGTCACCACCCACGGGGCGGCCGCCCACAACGCGACCGCGAGCACGGTGCCGAGCCCCGCGGCGAGCCACAGCCCGTCGACGCCGACCTGCAGCGCACCCACCCGGTCACCCGCCCCGAGCCGCCGCGCGACGCTCGCCGTGGTCGCGTACGCGAGGAACACGCACAGCCCGACGACGGTCAGCAGGACGCTCGAGGCGAGGGCGAGTCCGGCCAGCGCGCCGGTGCCCAGGTGCCCGACGACGGCCGAGTCGACGAGGATGAACAGCGGCTCGGCGACGAGCGCCCCGAGGGCGGGGACGGCGAGCGCGAGGATCTGGCGGTCGATGCTGGATGGTTGCTGTCCGTTGGCTGAGATGGCGGTCGCTCCCTGCGGTGTCCACACCGGTTGAACTTCGTCTGCGCTCGTCACAGCGGCGTTTCGTCGGGTCGTCCCACGTTATCCACAGGACTGTCCACGGCCTGTGCACATCGTCACGCACAGCCTTCCCCAGTGCCGTCCACAGGATCGTGGGCGCGTTTCCACAGGCGTCAGGCCGGATTCGCGCGACCCCGCGCGCCGCACCTAGTCTCGCGCGAGAACTCCTCCCCGTCGCCGGCGCTCGGCCGTGTGTGGGCGGGTCGATGTAGAACGAATGTTCGACGGGTTCGCGAATCAGAGAACAGGGTGCGCACGGTGACGATCGAAGAGCTCGAGTACGGCATGCCGCCGGAGCCGGACTCCGGAAGGCGCGAGTTCGACCGCACCCCGCCGCAGGACCTCGAGGCCGAGCGGTCCGTGCTCGGCGGCATGATGATCTCGAAGGACGCGATCGCCGACGTCATCGAGCAGATCCGCGGCACGGACTTCTACCGCCCCGCGCACGAGACCGTGTACGACGCGATCATCGACCTGTACGGCCGCGGTGAGCCCGCGGACGCCATCACGGTCGCCGACGAGCTCACCAAGCGCGGCGAGCTCTCCCGCATCGGCGGCGCCCCGTACCTGCACACCCTGATCGCGTCGGTACCGACCGCGGCCAACGCCGGCTACTACGCGCGGATCGTGCGCGAGCGCGCGATCCTGCGCAAGCTCGTCGAGGCCGGGACGCGCATCGTCCAGCTCGGGTACGGCACCGACGGCGGTGACGTCGACGAGCTCGTCAACAACGCGCAGGCCGAGGTCTACGCCGTCACCGAGCGGCGCTCGTCGGAGGACTACCTGCCGCTGTCGGAGATCATCGGCGGGACCGTCGACGAGATCGAGGCCGCCGGTCACCGCGGGGAGGGGATGATCGGCGTCCCCACGGGCTTCTCCGACCTCGACCGCCTGACCAACGGCCTGCACCCGGGCCAGATGATCGTCGTCGCCGCCCGTCCGGCGATCGGCAAGGCCCTGGCGCTCGACACCCCGCTGCCCACCCCCACGGGCTGGACGACGATGGGGGAGGTCCGGGTCGGCGACCAGCTCCTTGCCGCTGACGGCACCCCGACGACCGTCGTCGCAGCTACGGACGTCATGGTCGACCGCCCCTGCTACCGGGTCTCCTTCGACGACGGGACGACGATCGTCGCGGACGCCCAGCACCAGTGGGCGACCCGCACGCGGGCCGATCGACGCCAGCGGGACGGCGGGATGCCGAGCATCTGGACCACCGAGGAGATCCACGGCACGGTGCGGTGCGCGACGGCCGACCGGCGCGCGAACCACTCGGTCGAGACCGCGCGCCCGCTGCGCCTCCCGGACGCCGACCTCCTCGTCGACCCCTACCTGCTGGGCGTCTGGCTCGGCGACGGCCACTCCGCGTCCGCGCGCTTCACCAGCGCCGACCCCGAGATCGCCATGCACATCGAGGGCCGCGGCTACGAGCTGCGCTCGGCGCCGACGAGCGGCCCCGCCCGCCTCTACACCGTGTCCTTGCCCAAGGACGACGTCGAGCCCCGCGCCTGCGAGGTCTGCGGCACGACATACGTGAACCCGCGTCGCCAGGTCCGGACGTGTGGCAAGTCGTGCGGGGGGAAGGTCAAGGTGTTGCGCGTCGGGGCGCCCGCCCCGACGTGCCCGGACTGCGGACGCGAGACGTCCGGCCTGCGGCGCTGCCAGGAGTGCCACTCCGCCCACGGCACGGTCCAGGCTCGGCTCCGGACGCTCGGCGTGCTCGGCAACAAGCACATCCCGGCTGCCTACCTGAGGGCGAGCGAGCGGCAGCGGCGGGACCTGCTCGCCGGGCTGCTCGACACCGACGGGACCGTGAACCCCACGGGCAGCCCGCAGATCACGCTGACCGACGAGCGCCTCGCGTGCGACGTCCGCGAGCTCGTGCACTCGCTCGGCTACCGCACGGGGTGGTCGACGCGCACCGTGGCCGGACGCTCCGCAGCGACGTCGACCGCCTTCACCATCACGTTCACGACCGACGACGAGGTCTTCGGCCTCGAACGCAAGAAGCTCGTGCACAAGGAACGCCGTCGTCGCTCGACACCCCGCCTGTGGCAGCGGTTCATCGTGTCGGTCGAGCCGGTCGAGTCCGTGCCGGTCCGGTGCGTCGAGATCGCCCACCCCTCGCACTTGTACCTCGCGAGCGAGGCGATGGTTCCGACGCACAACTCGACGCTCGGCATCGACGTCGTCCGGTCGGCTGCGATCAAGCACAACCAGGCCGCGGTGGTGTTCTCGCTCGAGATGAGTCGCAACGAGATCGTCATGCGACTGCTCTCCGCCGAGGCGCGCGTGCACCTGCAGAAGCTGCGCACCGGTCAGATGGGCGAGGACGACTGGGCGAAGATCGCGCAGACCATGGGGAAGATCTCCGGCGCGCCGCTGTTCATCGACGACTCGCCGAACATGTCGCTCATGGAGATCCGCGCCAAGTGTCGGCGCCTCAAGCAGCGTCACGACCTCAAGCTCGTCGTGATCGACTACCTGCAGCTCATGACGTCCGGGAAGCGCGTCGAGTCGCGTCAGCAGGAGGTCTCCGAGTTCTCGCGTGCGCTCAAGCTGCTCGCCAAGGAGCTCGAGGTCCCGGTCATCGCGATCTCGCAGCTGAACCGAGGCCCGGAGCAGCGCACGGACAAGAAGCCGCAGATGAGCGACCTGCGCGAGTCCGGCTGCCTCACCGAGGACACGCGCGTCCTGCGCGCGGACACCGGCGCGGAGACGACGCTCGGCGAGCTCTACGCGTTGCGCGCGACGGACGTTCCGGTCTGGGCGCTCGACGAGCGACTGCAGTACGTCCGCCGCCACCTCACCCATGTGTTCCCGACGGGCGTGAAGCCGACCTACCGGCTGCGCCTCGCCTCGGGTAAGGAGGTCACGGCGACCGCCAACCACCCCTTCCTGACCTACGAGGGCTGGACCCCGCTCGGTGAGCTCGAGCCGGGCACTCGCATCGGCGTCCCGCGGCACGTCCCGGGTCCGGAGCTCACTGCAGCCTGGGACGACCGCGACGTCGTCATGCTCGCGCGCATGATCGCCGGGCGGACTGCCCCGCACGCGGCGGCCTGGGCCGACGAGGTGTGGGCACAGCTCGGTGAGTCGATGCCGGCGTCGCTGTTCCACCTGCCCAAGCAGCAGATCGCGCTCTTCCTGCGGACGCTCCTCACGGAGAACGGCCGGGTCGAGCTGGAACGGTCGAGCGGCCGCGTGTCGCTGCGCGCGAGCGGGCGCTCCGTCCTCGACGGCGTCAGCCGTCTGCTGCTGCGGTTCGGCATCTCGACCCGGGTCCGCCGGTCCGCGGACGGTGTTGTGCTGGAGGTCGTCGAGAAGGACGACCTCCGGCGCCTCCTGCAGGAGATCGGTATCGAGGGCCGCCACGCAGGCGCGGCTCGAAGCCTGCTCATGCGTGTCCGGGAGCGAGACATCGACACGGCCACCGAGCCGGTCCGGCTCTGGGACGAGGTCCGCACCGTCCTGACCGCAGCGGCCGTGCGATCACAGGGGGAGGGCCGTGCGCCGCTCGCCCAGGTCGTCGACGTTCTCGACCGCGTCGAGATGCAGGTCGACGCCGTCAACGACCTTCTGTGGGAGGAGGTCGCCGCGGTCGAGCCGATGGGGGAGAAGCAGGTGTTCGACGCCACCGTCGTCGGGACCCACAACTTCATCGCCAACGGCATCGCCGTCCACAACAGCATCGAGCAGGACGCGGACATGGTGATCCTGCTGCACCGTGAGGACGCCTACGAGAAGGAGTCTCCGCGTGCGGGCGAGGCTGACCTGATCGTCGCGAAGCACCGAAACGGCCCGACCGACACGATCACCGTCGCGTTCCAGGGTCACTTCAGCCGCTTCGTCGACATGCAGGCCTGACAACATCGTCGACGTGCAGCCTATTGTCGAGATGCAACTTAGTTTGAGAATCGCGCTTCGATACTTTAAGTACGCCGTCGTATGTGTCCGCAGTGACCCCTACAACAGCGTCACCAGCCGCTCACCTCAGGGCGACCCCCCGCCGCCTGCGTCGTCTACGACTGTCGAGATGCAAGATAGTTTGACTAAACGGCGCCGATAGTCTGACTACCCGATTTGTCCGTTTTCAGCCCGCTGCGGACGGTCTTGGGTTCGTAGTCCCAGCCGACAGGGCGCAATGACCAGGGCGCTCAGGCAGGCATCGCGGCGGAGACCTGGGCAGGGCCTGCCGCCGTCTTTCGCAGGGTCGCCACCGCGCAGCCCGCTCGAGTTAGGACGGCGCCGCCGGGCTCTTCGGCGGACGGGTGCTCTATGGCTGGCTGTTGTGAGATGGCTGGCTGTTGTCGAGATGCCGATAGATTGTCCGGCTTTGAACCTCCTCCTCTGGCCGGGTGATCGCCCCGAGAGGTGCGAAGTCAAGGTGCGTGGGGGGGACGTCACGCTCTCGGCCGATGCCCCGGTGCGCTTCCGATCCACGGCTCGCGAGCAAGATGACTTCTGTCGGCGTCAGTGCAGTCGGGGTGTGACCGCGCCCCCCGCCTCGGGACGGGGGGCGCGGTCGTTCACGCGGGGTCAGGCCGGGTTGCGGACCACCCGGGTGACGATCGGCGACGTTCTGGTGTGGCCGGCGTTGTCGGTCACCACGGCGGCGAACTGTAGACGTGTGCCGAGCGGGTGCGCGGTGACGTCGTAGTAGACCGAGTAGTTCGGGTTGTCGTCGGAGCCGATGAGGGTCCAGTCCCGGGTTCCGGCGACCCGGACGGCGAACGACACCGTCGCGTACCCGTTGCCCGTCACGGTCGCCTCGATCTGCTGGCGACCGCTGACGCCCGGCCCGACGGGCAGGTTGATGATCCGCGCGGTGGGTGCCGCCTTGCTGGCAGCGACCGGCACAGCAGCCCGGAACACCTGCGCCGACAGGCGAGGACCAGTGACGGTCAGGGTCGAGTCGGCTGCGGTCTGCAGCGTCGTGTTCCCTGCCGGGTAGACCCGGGTGAACGGCATCCCGGCCGAGTAGGTCGGGATCGCCACCGTCTTGTCCTCGGTGCTGTTGTTCAGCGCGACGACGTACTCGATCTGCTCGGTCGCGCCGATGCGGCTGAACGCGTACACGCCTGCCTCGTCCGAGGCGTACCGCTCCACCTGGGTGCCGTTGCGCAGCGCAGGATGGGCCTCGGTGACGTTGCTGAGCCGCTGGATGTACCGGAACATCGGGTGCCGGGTGTCCCAGTTGTCCTGCGCCATCGTCGAGATCGTCCCGATGAGGTCGTCATCGAGGTACTGCGGCACCTGCGAGGCGAACATGCTCTGCCGCGCGAACTGGTCCGTCCCGTCCGCGTCACCCTCGGAGGCGAAGCCCTGCTCGTCGCCGTAGTAGACAACCGGGTTGCCGCGGGCCAGGAACAGCAGCTCGTGCGCCAGCTCCATGCGACGCAGCTGCTCCCAGTCCGAGCTGCCAGGGTTGTCCGCCCGGATCATCCAGCCAATCCGGCCGCGGTCGTGGTTGTCCACGAACGTGGTCAGCTGGTAGGCGTTCGAGTCGTGGTCAGTGAACCAGTCGTCGTTCGCGAACAGCTCGCGAAGAGACGACGCCGGTGCAGTCGACTGCGACGCGAACTTGCGAGCTTGGCCCTGGAACGAGAAGTCCAGCACCGACTGGTACTTGTCCCTCGTCGTGTACATGGACAGCTCGACCTCGTCCTCGACGGCAGCCTCGCCGAACATGAAGAACTCCGGCTTCCCGTTGGCGCGGGCATAGTCGAGGATCCCGTCGTTGAACGCCTGCCAGAACTCCCCGTTCACGTGCCGCGTGGTGTCGATCCGGTACCCGTCGATGCCGTAGTCGTCGATCCACTTGCGGTAGATCTGCACGAACCCCTCGGACACCTCGGGACGCTCTGTGAACAGGTCGTCCAGGCCGAAGAAGTCGCCGTACAGCGAGTTCTCCCCCTCGAACGTCGTCTCCCCGCGGTTGTGGTACATCGTCACGTCGTTGAGCCAGGCAGGTGACTTGGCCACCTCGTCTCCCGGCTGCCGGAACGTCGGGGTGTACGGGAAGCTGACCTGCGGGTCGAGAGCGGGGAAGTCCGGCTGCTGTGCAAAGTCCCGGTCGTCGAACGGCTCCCCCTCGGCGTCCTTGTAGGGCACCTCGGACTTCGGGATGTATGGCTGGGACTCGCCCTCCTCGTACGTGATCACGTCGCCGGTGTGGTTGGCGACGATGTCGAAGAACACCTTCATGCCCTTGGCGTGGGCAGCATCCACGAGGTCGCGCAGATCCTGCTCGGTGCCCACGTGCGGGTCGACCTGGTCGAACTTGGTGATCCAGTACCCGTGATACGACGCGGTCTGGTTCGGCGCTTCACCGAAGATCCAGTCGTTGTACATCGGCGGCGTAATCCAGATGGACGTCATGCCGAGGTCCTGGATGTAGTCGAGCTTGGAGGTGACCCCCTTCAGGTCTCCGCCGTTGTAGTAGGCGCGGCTGGTCGGGTCGTACCCGTTGTCGAGCGGACCGCCCGGAACCCCGCCGGTGTCGTTGGACGGGTCGCCGTTGGCGAACCGGTCCGTCATGAGCGAGTAGATCCGCTCGTCGGTGAGCGCGGAGCGCAGGCTCGGGCCCGCCACAGCGGCAGGACTCGGCCCGACCGGTGGCGGCGGGACGGCGAGCGCCGGCGCGGGGGACGCGACGACTGCCGCGCCGACTGCCAGCACCAGGGCCGCACGCTGCGGCCGGGTGGTTCGGTGTCGAACGTTCATGGTCTGGCTCCTGCTCAGCGAAGGGCCCCGGAGCGTCCGCTGAACTGCAGCGTGACGGGCTCCGTGGTCGTGGCCGGGATCGTGACGGTGGCGACGCGCTTGTCGGCGTCGTAGGTGACGGGCAGCGTCTTGGCGGTGATGCCACCGTCGGGTCGCATGACGCCGGGACGGGGCTGGGTGACCTTGCCGACGACAGCGGCCGGCAGCGGGCGCGGCACGTCGTGGACCTTCAACGTGACCGTGGTGATCGCCGAGTCGTACCCGTCGTGCACCACCTCCTGCTGCAGGCGCACGGAGCCACCTGCAGACCGGGTCGCGGTGAAGCGCGTCTCGTCGTACTCGCCCTGGTTCTTGTCGTGCGTCCAGCCGTCGTCCTCGTAGAAGAGCGTGCTGGCCGAGCCGTCGACCCAGGCGTGCAGCTCGAGATCGGTCAGCGGCTTCTCGCCCGTGTGCTGCTGCACCTCACGCATCGGCACGATGGAGTCGGACCGCACGTACAGCGGCATGGTCCCCAGGGGTGCCTGGCGGGTGATGGTCTGGCCACCGGCGAACGTCGACCCGCTCCACCAGTCTGTCCACCTGCTGCCGGCCGGCAGGTACACCGACCGGGAGCGCTGCCCCTCGGTGACCACCGGGGCGACCATGAGGTTCTCGCCGAACATGTACTGGTCGTCGATGTCCCGCACGTTCGCGTCGTCCTGGAACTGGTAGATCAGCGGCTGCTGCACGGGCTCGCCGCTCAGCTCGGCGTCACGGTAGGCGTTGTAGAGGTACGGCAGGAGGCGGTAGCGAAGCTCGATGTACCGCTTGCCGATCGCTTCCACCTGCGGGCCGAACGCCCAGGGCTCCTGGCCTGGCTGGTCCTCCTGGAAGGTGTTGTCGTAGTGCACGCGGGAGAACGGGATGAAGGCTCCGACCTGCATCCACCGGGCCATCAGCTCGGGGGTGGTGGTCCCGGCGAACCCGCCGATGTCGTTGCCGACCTGCGCGATACCCGAGATCCCGATGTTGGAGTTCTGCGGGATGGTCAGCGCGAGGTGCTCCCAGCTCGACACGTTGTCCCCGGTCCACAGCGCCGCGTAGCGCTGACCACCGGCGTAGGTGTCGCGCGTGAGGATGAACGGCCGCACCCCAGGCTTGAACTGGTTGTAGCCCTGCACGGTCGACTGCGTCTCGAGGAACCCGTAGATGTTGTGCACCTCGGTGTGCTGCTGGGTGCCGTGGTTGAACTCCACGTCGATCGGGGCCGTGTGGTACGGCTCGCTGAAGACCGCCGGCTCGTTCATGTCGAGCCACAGTCCTTCGACGCCACGGTCGAGCAGACGTCCGTGCAAGCCTCCCCACCAGTCACGCACATCCTGGCGCGTGAAGTCGGGGAACTTCGACGACCCGGCCCAGACGTCGCCGATGTAGTCGGTGAAGTTCGGACCGGTCACCCAGGCGTCCAGGTCGTTTCCTTGCAGGTAAACGTCGTAGTTGTCGTCGACCTTCACGCCGGGGTCGTTGATGGTCACGGACTTGACCCCGAGAGCCTCGAGCTGGGCGTCCAGCTCTTCTGGAGGGAAGTCCTCCTCGTTCCAGGTGAAGACGCGCCACTCGTCCATGTAGTCGATGTCGAAGTTCACCGCGTCGAGCGGGATCTTGCGGTCCCGGTAGCCCTGCGCGATCTCAACCAGCCGCTGGCCCGGCTTGTACCCCCACTTGCTCTGCTGCCAGCCCAACGTCCACTCCGCAGGCAGCGGCTGGCGGCCGGTGAGCTCGGTGTAGCGCGTGAGGATGTCGGCGATCGACGGACCGTTGAAGAAGTAGTACGTCAGGTCCCCACCGTCGGCGTAGAAGTAGTAGTAGTCGTCCGCCTCGCTGGCCATCTCGTAGTACGAGCGGTGCGTGTTGTCGAAGAAGATCCCGTAGGCGTGGCCGTCACCCTTGAGGCCGTAGAAGAACGGGATCGTGGCGTACACGTACGGCGCGGTGACAGGGAACGAGTAGTTGTCGGTGTTCCACATGCGCATGCTCTCGCCGCGCTTGTTCAGCCCGCGCGTCTGCTCGCCGAAACCGTAGAAGTCCTCGTCCGGGTCGGTCTTCTTCACCACGTACGGCTTGCCGTTCTCGTACCCGGAGCCGTACCGCATGTCGTCCTCGTTGATGACGTTCCCGGCGGCGTCGAGCATGCGCACGCCGAACCGCTCCTTGAGCACCTCGACCGTCAGGTCCGACGTGATGATCCGGTAGGTCGTGGCCGAGTCCTCCACGGTGAACTCCACCGGCTCCCAGTCACGCTTGACGATGCCCGGAGAGAAGAACTCGTCCTTGCCCTTGGCCCGGACGGAGACCTTCGCCAGGTCGTCCGTGAACAACCTGACCTGGCCGACGAACCCGCCGAGGTCGAACAGCGCACCATCGGCCGTCGCGGTCACACCGCTGACCGCTAATGTGGGCAAGGCCTCCTTGTCGAGCGGGTTCTCCGGGTGTGGCAGCGCACCGGTCGGGTCCGGCCACTCCTTCGCCTCGGCGGCGAGCGGCTGATCCTGGGTGCCCTGCTGATCGCCCCCGCTCTTCGCCCGCTCCTGACGCTCCCGCTGGAGCTGCTCGATCTCCGCGCCGCGCTGAGCATCGGGATCGTCGGGCGCGGCGAGCGCGGGACCTGCCTGAGCCAACATCAGGACAGCGCCGGTGCCCAACGCCACCAGCACGGTGGACCGCCGACGAGTGGGTGGAGCGCCAGGACGCGTGAATGACGTGCCGCGGGCATGACGAAGAACAGGCATGGGAGCCACCAAGGATTGCGGTGCCGTCGTGTACCGACGCGCGGATGACGAGGCCACGCGTGAGAGGTGGAGCGCCCCGCTCAGCTCTGAACGTTCGACGCTTCGCGACCTGACGCGCACCCCCAGGTCCCCCGCCGGCTGGAGGACGCCCCTGCGCGTCGGAACATCCGGCAGTCGCGAATCTATGCAGCCGCTGTGAACGGTGTCAACCGCTCCCGCGACCGTGTGAACATCTGATGTGACTTGCCCGAGGAACTTGACTGCACCGGGCAGCGCACGCCCGCTCGGTCTCGGCGACTGATTCACGGCCTGCGCAAAGCGCAAGAAGACTGACGCCGATAACGATTTACATGCGACCGCCTCGACCTCGGTGTGCTAGAAACTTCTCATCGCTGCGCCAGGGGGCTGTGGTGGCGCGCCACGATGAGGTGGTGTGCGGAAAGGCACGCCGTGAAGGTCGCATCTCGACGCCCGAGCCTGTCCGGGCTCGCACGTCGCAAGATTGTCCGCAGGCCGATGGCTTCGGCGCTCGCCGCGCTCGTGGCGCTGGCCGCCATGGGGCTGTCGGGCGCGGCGTCGGCAGTGTCCGCGCCCCCTGGTGCTCAGGCCGAGTGCGATCGGGCTCTCACCAAGGGGACCTACGAGGACGCGACGGGCACCGCGGTCGTGCGTGTGACGCATGTCAGTGACGACTGTCGGCGCAGCTACCGGCTCGACACCTCCCGGGCGGCCACGCGCTGGTTCACCGAGGTGGCCGGCAAACCGACCTTGCGCTCGGGTTCGGTGCTCCTCGACGGGCTGTTCGCCCTGGCGGTCGACGAGGCCCGGGCCAACGAGGTCGACGTGGTCTCCGACCCGGCGTACGACGGTGGCGCGCCCATCGTCTGCGGGAGTGGCTGCTATCAGACCGGCAAGGACTGGAGCTACGTCTGGACCCGCGACGTCTCGTACTCCTCTGACCTCGGTCTCGCCGCGCTCGACCCTGAGCGCATGCGCGACACCCTGCTGTTCAAGCTGAGCGACCGGCGCGACGGTTCGGGTGGCACCCAGATCGTCCAGGACACCGGGACCGGAGGGAGCTACCCGAACTCCACCGACCGTGTCGCCTGGGTCATGGGCGCGCTCGAGGTACTCGACTGGCTGCCCGACCACGAGCGTCGGGCGTTCGCCGCCCAGGCGTACGAGGCCATCGTGAACACCGTCGAGCACGACCGCCGAGTGATCCACGACGCGAAGACGGGCCTCTACCGCGGGGAGCAGTCGTTCCTCGACTGGCGTGAGCAGAGCTACGCGGCGTGGACGGCAGACGACGTCGTCAACATCGCGATGTCGGAGTCCCTGTCCACGAACGTCGTGCACTGGATCGCACTCGACGCGGCCGCGCTGCTCGCTCGGGACGCCGGGCATGCTCAGGCCTCGGCGCGCTACCGCGGATGGGCGGACGAGCTGCTGACGGCGGTGCGCGAGCAACTGTGGCTGCCGGACCGTGGGCAGTTCTCTCAGATGCTGACCACCACGCTGGACCAAGCGCCGGTCGACCGCTTCGACGCCCTCGGCACCTCATTGGCGGTCGTGACGGGTATCGCCACACCCGACCAGGCGCGCCAGGCCGTGCAGGGATACCCGCTCACGCCGTACGGTCCGCCGGTCCTGTGGCCGCAGCAGAAAGACGTCGGCGCTTATCACAACCTCGGCATCTGGCCATTCGTCAGCGCCTACCTGGCGCGGGCGGCAGCGCAGACTCACAACGACGCCGTCGCGGCCGCCTCAGCCGAGTCGATGATCCGCAGCGCGGCCCTGTTCGGTTCGAACCTCGAGAACATGAACGTCGTGACCGGTGGGAAGGAGACGCCCATCAACTCCGAACGTCAGCTCTGGAGCGTCGCGGGGATGCTCTCCCTCGTGCAGCACACGACGTTCGGGATCGACGCGCGCCCCGACGGGCTGCACGTCTCGCCGTTCCTACCCGCCCAGCTGCGCCAGCGCTACCTGCAAGGGTCCAGCCACCTGACGCTCGCGGGAGTTCAGTACCAGGGCCACGAGCTCGACGTCACCCTGCAGCTGCCCACCACCGAGGTCGGGACCGGCGCGTACGCCGTCACCGGGATGGACCTGGACGGCCGGGAGCTCGACCCGGAGACCGCGATCACCGCCGGGATGCTGGGCGAAGGCACCTCGACTCTGGAGATTCGCCTCGGTTCCCCGACGACGCACGCCGACGCTCCCCTCGTGGTCGATGGGTCCGACCCTGAAGCGCTCTACGGCCCACGGACTCCGACCGTGTCGTCGGTCGCGCGGTCGGCAACCGGTGACCGCCTCGACGTCGGCATCGACCTGGCTGGTGAGGACCCGGCGCGCGTCCAGCTGGACGTGCTTCGCGACGGCGAGGTCGTGGCCACGAACCTGAAACCCTCCGCAGGGACCCTCGTCTGGCGCGACCCTTCGTCCAGCGGGCTGACCCACGAGTCGTACTGCTACAGCGTCCGGCTCCGGTACCGCTCCAGCGGGACGACGTCGCAGCATGCACAGCCGCAGTGCTACTGGGGTCCGGACTACTCCCGGGTCGAGAAGCGCACCGGCAAGGACTTCGAGGCGACCGGAGGCATCCGGACCGAGAACGCGAACGGCGTGTACTACCGCGACTGGGGCACCCGGGCCGGTGACACGCTCACCGCTCACTTCAGCCCGCAGGTCACGGGCAACTACTTGTTCCAGGTGCAGGCCGCCGTCGGGGGCCCGCTGACCTCGGGCGTCAGCAGCGGCGTCACCATGGCACGAATCCGTGACGAGTCGACTGGCGAGCTCATGGCAGAGGGTGTCCTCGTCATGTCGCACACCGGGAGCTGGTCAGTCATCAACGGATCGAGCTTCCTTCCCGTCCGCCTGCGCGGCGGATCGGCCTACAGCGTGACGCTCTCGGGTGACCGGCTCGCGGTGAACATGAGCCACTTCCGGTCCAACGCGCTCTACGAGTCGACCCGTCGCGGGCCGGCGAACTACGCCGACGTCTACGCCATGCAGCTGCTGCTGACCTCGGCAGACCTCAGCTAGGTACTCCGCGCGGCACCGGGCGACCGCCGGGCTCTGCGTACATCGACGACACCACGACACCACGACCCACCTGCGGTACGCGAACGCGCGCGGCAGCGACGGTCAGCACGGAGGGCGAACGCTCGCGACGACGGTCGACGGCGCGCCCGGCCCCGTGCTCGAGCTGCCTGCCACCGAGTCATGGGACGCCTGGTCCGTCGCGTCGGTCGAGGTCACCCTTCCGGCGGGGGCGCCGGTGAGCGGCATCGGGGCGGACACGTTCTCCGTGCGCTGGAGCGGGTCGGTCGTGCCGCGGTACTCGCAGACGTACACGTTCGCGACGACGTCCGACGACGGCGTGCGGCTGTGGGTCGACGGTCGGCTCGTGATCGACGCGTGGACGAGGCACGCCCGCCGGGTCGACACCGGGACGGTCGCGCTCACCGCGGGGCAGGCGGTGCCGATCGTCGTGGAGTACTTCGACGGCACGCGGCACGCGGTCGCGGAGCTCCGCTGGTCGAGCACGTCGCAGGCGGCGGAGATCGTCCCGACGACCCGCCTGCGCCCGTAGCGAGGTGTACTCCGCAGCACTGCACGAGAGTCGTCGTCGCAGCCGCGTGCTGAGCAGCCGAAATACCTGGTCAGCCCAGGTGGCGGGTCGGCAGACTCGGCACGTGACGAACCGGAGCTGGCGCGTCCTGCGCGCCCCCGAACCACCCACCGACCTCGACCACCCCGACGCGTGGGCGCTGCACGCGTTCAGCGACGTCGAGCGCGAGCGCGAGGCCGCCGTGTGGGGCTGGACCGACCAGTGGGCGCCGCCCTCGGTCATGCACGGCGTGGTCCGGCACCAGGAGTACGACCGCAAGCAGATGCTCCTGGTGGTGCGCGCCACGCACCCGGAGGGCGTCGCGCCGGAGCCGGCTGACGTCGTCGGGGTCGCGCTCGTCGTCGTCGGGCGCGAGGCCAACACGCACCTGCTCTGGGCCGGGCCGCTGGCCGTGCGTCCGGCGTACGTTCACGACGGCGTCCACGACGTGCTGCTCGCCGCGGTCGAGGACGAGGCCGCAGCGCTCGGCTGCACGACGGTCGTCTTCACGGCACCGCACGCCCCGGAGCCGCCCGCGGGGCCGGGTGCGCTCGAGCCCCGCACGGGCGCGGGTCGCGTGCCGGCCGACGCGACCGAGGCGGTCGTCGCGCGCGAGCGCGGCTACGTGCTCGAGCAGGTCGGCCGCCACTCCACGCTGTACCTGCCGGTCCCGGCGCCGGTGCTCGACCGGCTCGGCGGCGACGCCACCGCCGCGGCGGGCGACGCCTACCGGGTCCTCACGTGGCGCGACGAGGTCCCCGAGGACCGTCTCGACGACCTCGCGCGGTTGTGGACCCGCATGAGCACGGACGTGCCGCTCGGCGAGGTCGCCTACGACGAGGAGACGTGGGACGCCGAGCGCGTGCGCAGCCACTTGGTGGACCTCGCAGGCCGGCAGCAGCACGTGCTGCTCACGGTGGCGGAGCACGTCGCGTCGGGCGAGCTCGTCGCGTTCACGGTGCTCCAGATCCCCGTCCCCGAGGTCCCATTCGGTTTCCAGGAGGACACGCTCGTGCTGAGCGAGCACCGCGGGCACCGCCTCGGGACGCTCGTCAAGGTCACGAACGTGCGTGCGCTCGCGGCGTGGCGGCCGGGCGTGGAGCGGATCCACACGTGGAACGCGCAGGAGAACGCCCACATGCTCGCGATCAACGTGGCGCTCGGCTTCGTGGCGGACGGTGTCGCGGCGGTCTGGCAGAAGCACCTGGTGTGATCGCATGACGACGCTGCCCGGAGGGCTCGAGCTCCGCACCGCCCGACCGTCGGACCTGGAACAGATCGGTGCGTTGCTCGTCGCGCGCGGTGAGGAGCCGGACGCGCTGGACCACCGGCTCGTCGTGGAGGGCGAGCTCGGGTGGGACTCGTGCGCGGTCGTCGTGGACGGTGATCGCGTGGTCTCGACGGCGACGCTGCTCGACGAGACGGTGCGGGTCGGTGACGTCGTGCTGCCGGCGGGTCAGGTCGAGCTCGTGGCGACCGAGACCGACTACGAGGGGCGGGGTCTGGTCCGCGCGCTGATGGGCTGGGCGCACGAGCGTTCGCGCGAGCGCGGGCACCTGCTCCAGGTGATGATCGGGATCCCGTACTTCTACCGGCTGTTCGGCTACGAGTACGCCGTCGACATCCCCCGCGCGCGAGCGCTCCGGGGGTCGCTGCCGGCGCAGGACGCGCCGGCCGCGTCGGTGCTCCGCGAGGCGACGAGGGCCGACCTCCCGGCGCTCGTCGCGCTGCAGGACGCGGCTCAGGCGCCGTACGACGTGGCGATGCCGCACCCGGCGGACCGTTGGCGGTGCCTGCTCGCCCACGAGGCCAGCACGACGCGCGTCCTGGAGCGTGACGGCGTCGTCGTCGCGTCTGCGCGGACGGGCGTTCCCGACGAGGGGCTGCTGGTCGCGGAGGCCGCCGCGGCGGACACGGCGGCGGCGGGCGACCTCCTGGCCGCGCTGCGCGGGCTCGGCGAACCGCTGACGATCGTGCACCGGCCGCTCACGGTGCCGGGGCGCGCCTGGGCGGATCTCCTCGAGCCCGCGGGGACGGATGCGACGCAGTACTACGTGCGTCTGGAGCGCCCGGAGCTGGTGCTGGACGCGCTGCGGCCGGTGCTCACGGCGCGGCTGCGCGCCGCGGGGCTCGGCCGGGACGTCGTGATCTCGACGTTCGGGCGGCACTACCGGCTGCCGTGGTCCGACGACGCGGGGCTGGGCCCCGTCGAGGTCGGCGGCCCGATGCAGGCGCCCGGTGTCGCGCGGGGCGCCGGCGTGGCTCCGGACCGGCTGCCCGCTCTGCTCCTCGGACAGCTCGGCATCGAGGGGCTGGGACGGCTCCACCCCGACGTGTACGCGCCGGACGCCGAGCTCTTCGGTGCCCTGTTCCCGCCGCTCACCGCCGACCTGCTGACCTACTACCTCCCCTGGTGACCCGTCGCCGCGGGCTGTGCCTCGTGGCCGGGCAGCCCGGGGGTCTGTTCCCGCTCCTTGAGCTGGGCCTCGAAGACGTGCCGGCGCCCGCCCATCGTCGCGTCGCGGACGGCCCGCTCGGCGTCGGCGAACGCCTGGTAGTACCCGGAGTCGAACTCCTCGACGAGCTGGAACGTCCAGCGTCCGTCGATGACGTTGCGCCCGACGACGTCGGTCCGCAGCGCCTCGGCGAGGTCGGGGCGGCCCGCGGCCTCGAGCTGGTCGAGGGCCTCGGCGAGCTCCTTGTCCGCGCGGCCGACGAGCCGGTGGAACGCGTAGAGCATCCCGCGCGCGTGCTCGATGACCTCGAAGGCCGCGGTGACGCCTCCGACCGCCTCGACCAGCTCGTCGGAGACACCCGCGGGGACGGTGTGGGCTTCGTCGGGCCCGTTCTGCGGTGACGTCATCGCGCCATCGTCACCCGGACCGGGCGTCACCGCGCGGGATGCGCGCGCTCACCTGAGGATGGCGGGATGACCAGCGTCTCGGTGGTGATCCCGGTGCGCGACGACGCCGAGGCGCTCGACGTGTGCCTCCGCCACCTCGCCCGGCAGACCGTGCGTCCGCTGGAGGTCGTCGTCGTGGACAACGGGTCGACGGACGGGTCGGCCCGGGTCGCCGCCCGGCACGGGGCGCGCGTGGTCGTCGAGCCGCGGCCCGGGATCCCGGCCGCGGCCGCCGCGGGGTACGACGCCGCGCTCGGGGACGTCATCGCCCGCCTCGACGCCGACTCGCTGCCCGGTCCGCGGTGGGTCGAGCGGATCACGGCACGGATGGCCGGCGATCCGGGGCTCGACGCCCTGAGCGGCACGGGCCGGTTCACCGACCTGCACCCCGTCCCGGGCGTCGTCGCGACCGCGCTCTACCTGGGCGCGTACTACGCGCTCGGGCACCTGGCGTTGGGGCACCCGCCGCTGTGGGGTTCGTCGATGGCCGTGCGCCGCAGCGCGTGGCAGGAGGTCCGGCGCGCGGTGGCCAGGGAGGACTCGGAGATCCACGACGACCTCGACCTGGCGTTCGCGCTCGGACCGCTGCGGCGGATCGTGTTCGACCGGCACCTGCGGGTGGGTGTCTCCGCGCGCTCGCTGCGCGGGGCGGCGCAACTGCGACGACGGTTCGGCCGCGCGCTCCGCACGCTCCGGCGCAACTGGCTCCGGCTCCCGCCGTGGCGGCGCTGGCGGCTGCGCCTGGCACGCTGACCTCCACCGGACCGCGCACCGGCCGTGCGCCGGGCCGCGCACCAGGCCGCGCACCACAGTGGGTCGGATGGCCCTTGCCGCCGCCCCGCCGGGACGGGACGATCACGTCCGACGAGCGCGTCGGCGCGCCCGGGGGGCGCGGGGCCCGAGCCCCGCCAGGCAGGGGGAGCTGCGGTGGGCACGAGGCCGAGCGGCACGGCGCGGGTCACGGGTCCCGTGCGCGAGCGCGCCCGGGAGTCGCTCGGTCCGGCCGTCCGGCGGCTGCGCCGGGAGTGGCAGTGGCGGCAGGCGGGCGTCGAGGCGAGGCTGGACCGCGTCGCCCCGGACGGCTTCGCGCACGAGGTGGCGGCGCACCGCACCCCGATCTTCCGCGAGCTGGCCGGGGTGGACCGTCGGCTGCAGGAGGGCAAGGCGGTCAACCTCATGATCGCTGCCGGGCGGCTGGACGGCAGCGTGCTGCGGCCCGGTCAGCGGATGTCGTTCTGGCGGCTCGTCGGCAGGCCGAGCCACCGGCGGGGGTTCCGGGACGGCATGGTCCTGCGGCAGGGCCTGGTCGAGGAGGGGGTCGGCGGCGGCATGTGCCAGATGACCAACCTCCTGTACTGGATGACGGTGCACACACCGCTGACCGTGGTCGAGCGCTGGCGGCACACGTACGACGTCTTCCCGGACAACGGGCGCACGCAGCCGTTCGGCAGCGGCGCCACGTGCTCGTGGCCGGTGCTGGACCTGCAGATCGAGAACCGCACGGACGCGACGTTCCGGCTCTCGCTGACGGTCGAGCGGACGCACCTGGTCGGGGCGTGGACCAGCGACCGGGCGCCGCTGCACACCTACGAGGTGTACGAGGCCGCGCACGAGATGCGCAACGACCTGCCGGGCGTCTTCACGCGGCACAACGTGCTGCGGCGGCGCGTGCTCGACGCGGAGGGGGCCGAGGTGGACGACGAGCTCCTCGCGGTCAACCAGGGCCGGCTCATGTACCAGCCGTTCCTGGAGGCCGGCGGCGCCGGTTAGGCGTCTCGTCGGCGCGCGGGGGACGCTCACGCCGGCCCCGACGAGCAGGAGGGGTGGGCTCGATCGCGTCGAGCCCACCCCTCGTCGTCGTCACCGACGGAGCGTGAGCAGCCCCGGGCGGTAAGGCAGGTTGTTGTAGTCGCCGTTCACGTTCGGGTCACGGCCCTGGTAGAGCAGCTGCAGGTTGCAGGGGTCGATCGTCTTGGTCTGGTCGGGGTTGGAGCGGACCAGGTCACCGTGGCTGATGTCGTTGGTCCACGTCGCGCCGCTGTTGGCCCTGCCCGCGAACGGGTTGCTCTCCGACGCGGCCTGCGGCGTCCACGACCCCGACAGGCTCGAGGACGTGAACGAGCGGAAGTAGCGCCCGCGCGAGCCCATCGCCTCGACGATCATCAGGTACTGGTTCTGACCCGCGACCTTGTAGACCTCCACGCCCTCGAACAGGTTCGCCGTGGTGTCGCTCATGACCGTCGTGTAGCCCGAGCCGAAGTTCCCCGGGAAGTTCCCGATCGGCATGCTCGCGCGGTAGATCTTGCCGTTGTCGCCGGCGAAGAACAGGTACATGTTCTGCCCGTCACCGATGAGCGTCTGGTCGATCGGACCGGTCCCGGAGTTGGCGATGCTGCCCGTGAACAGCGGCTGCGGCGACGACCAGGAGTTGACGTTCGTCGGGTCCGTCGAGGTCCGGTAGATGAACGGCCACTGACCCCACTGGTAGGCCAGGACCCAGATGTTCTTCGGTGCGAAGTAGAACAGCGTCGGGGCGACCGTGCCCGAGGGCAGGGCGTTCTGGCTCGCGGTGGCCATGTCCGACCAGTTGGTGAACGGGCTGAAGGCCATCGAGCCGTAGCTCCCGTTCTGCACCTTCGACGCGTAGACGATGTGCTTGCCGTTGTGGACGACGTTGGTGAAGTCCTTGAGCGACGTCCAGCCCGACCGCGGCTGGGCGAGGGGTCCGGTGGAGTCCCACCGGTAGGTCGACGGCAGCGAGCAGCCGCCCGGCGACGTCGGCGTCGGCGTCGGCGTGCTGGTGCCGCCGCCGACCCGGACCATCTGCCACTGCTGGTTGCTGCCGTTCCAGTCGGCGTACTGGACGACGTTGCCGCCCTCGGCGGTGGACGCGTCCTGCACCTCGACGGCCTTGCCGCTGTGCCGGGCGATCAGCTGGATGTAGCCGTCGACGTCCTGGATGCTGAACTGCTGGTTGGACGAGTTGTTGTCGGTCCACTGGATGATCGCGGCGCCGTCGGCGGTGGAGCGGCCGGTCACGTCGAGGACCTTGCCGGACAGGCGGGACTTGAGCCGGTAGTAGCCGCCGCCGGAGTCGACGAACTGCCACTGCTGGTTGGTGCCGTCGTTGCGGGACCACTGCGTGATGCGGGCACCGTCGGTGGTGGCGCGGGCGTACACGTCGAGGGCCTTGCCGCTGTTGCGGTTGACCAGCACGTACGACGCCGAGGTGTCGATGCTCGCCGCCGTCGCGGTGGGCGCGACCGCGACCGCGCCGGCCGCCGCGACGCCCAGTGCGAGGAGCATCGCGGACCACCGTCGCCGCAGGCTTCCTGCGTTTCTTCTCACCTGTTCATCTCCCTTGTCCGACCGGGAGCGAGCGCGCCGGGTCGACGAACCCGCTCCCCGCAGAGCCGTCAGTCTTCGCGTGCGGACGTGCTCCCACCGCCGGTGGGTGCCGTCCGCGTGGGAGGCGTGGCTGCACGACCGGGTCGGGGGTGGGACCGCGCGCGGGGTGCCCGCTCGAGAGCCTCGTCGACGTCGATGTCGTCCATGATCGTCTCCACGTGTGCATGGCATCCGCCGTGTGATCGCTCACACGACCTCGGGGTCAATATGGCACAGGACGATGCGTCCCGATCCCGCCCGAATCGCTTCAACCCGACGACGGCGCCCCACGGCGTGCACGTCGTGCCGCGCGCCCCTCGTCGGCGGGGACCGTGGCGCCACCCGTGGTCACCCGGCGACCCGTGGTGTGATGAGCGCATGAGTGTGGCGAGTGCCGTCCCGGGCCGGCGCATGAGCCGCGTCGTCGTGACCAGTGGCAGCGGCAAGCTCGGCCGCGCGGTCGTCGAGCACCTCGCGACGCACGGGTACGACGTCGTCAACGTGGACACCGCGCCACCGCCGCCCGGTCAGCCGGCGCTCTTCACCCGGGTCGACCTCACCGACCTGGGCCAGGTCACCGAGGCGTTCACGGGGATCGACGACCGGTACGACGGCGTCGACGCCGTGGTGCACCTCGCGGCCGTCCCCGCGCCGGGGCTGCGCCCGAGCGGTGCGACGTTCGCGAACAACGTCGTCGCCACCCACCACGTGTTCAGCGCCGCGCGCCGCGCCGGCATCACGAACGTCGTCTGGGCGTCCAGCGAGACCGTCCTCGGGCTGCCGTTCGAGACGCCGCCGCCGTACGTCCCGGTCGACGAGAAGTACGCCGTCCGCCCCGAGAGCACGTACTCCCTCGGCAAGGCGGTGGAGGAGGAGATGGCCCGGCACTTCACGCGCTGGGACCCCGAGCTCAAGCTGATCGGGCTGCGCTTCTCCAACGTCATGGACGTCGCGGACTACGCCGCGTTCCCGGGCTTCGCCGACGACCCGCGCAGCCGGATGTGGAACCTGTGGGGGTACATCGACGCACGCGACGGGGCGCTCGCGGTCCGGTTCGCGCTCGAGAGCGACCTGCGCGGGTTCGAGGCGTTCATCATCGCCTCGCCCGACACGGTGCTGGAGCGCCCGTCGGCGGAGCTCGTCGCCGAGTACTTCCCGGACGTCCCGGTGAAGCGCCCGATCGAGGGTCGCGAGACGCTCCTGTCCATCGACAAGGCACGCCGCCTGCTGGGCTACGACCCGCAGCACACCTGGCGCGACGAGGTCTGAGGCTCGCCGCACGCCCTCACCGAGCCGGGACGCCGTCGCCGGGCTGGAAGTCGACGATCAGCAGGTACGTGGTCATGGCGGTGATCCTTCCGGTCGGTGCCCACAAGGGCACGCTCACCCGGGGGACGGAGCCGACCTGCCGGTCTCGACGTCAGCGGACAGCCGGGTGGCCAGCCAGCCCAGCGCCGCCTCGCGGTACCACGCCTGGTGCACGCGCAGCCACGGCGAGGTCTCGACGGGCGGCCGTCCGGCGGCGTCGACGAAGTACCCGGCGAGCGCGACGAGGAAGGCGTCGACCGACGCGCGCGGGACGTCCCGGCTCAGCGGGTGCGTCGCCAGGACCTGCTCCGCGTCCAGCCCGTCGCCGTGCACACTGACGAGCAGGCCGACGAGGTCCACCCAGGGCGCGGCGAGCTGGAGCCAGTTCCAGTCGCACACCAGCACCCGCCCGTCCGCGGCGAGCAGCACGTTGTCGTCGCGCAGGTCGAAGTGCACGGCGGTGTCGCCGGCGGCAGCCTGCGCCCACCCGCTCTCGATCGCGGCGAGCTCCTCGACCCGGTGCCGCCAGGGTGCTGGCACCAGGGCGCGGTCGGCCTCGCCCGCGGCGCAGCGCCGCCAGAAGCTGAGTTCGGGGTCGAGGTCGGCAGTGGTGTCCAAGGGGAGCAGCGCCTCGGGCGCGGGGGTCAGCGCCTGCGCGGTGCGCGTGAGAGCCGCGAGCACCGCGGCGAGCTCGTCGGCCACCCACGGCCGTTGCGGCGTGACGCTCTCCACGTCCTCGAACGCGAGGACGACCCAGTCGTCGACGTCGCACGTCCACAGGAACCGGGGCGCCGGCACGGTGGGCGGCAGCAGGCGCGCGACGTGCGCCTCGTGCCGGTAGGCCGCGTGCGCGTGCTCCCCGCGGGACGCCGACGCCGCCTTGACGAACACCCGCGTCCCGTCCGCCAGCTCGAGCCGGCTCGCGAAGCCCTCGGTGAACCCCCCGTCCTGCGTGTGCGCGCGCAGCACACGCGTCCCGGCCCGGGACTCGACGGCCGCGCGCACGCCGTCGGGCAGGTCCTGCCACGTCGGGCGCCGCGCGGTCGCGCGGTGGGGGAGGGAGGAGTGGTCGCGCATCCCGGGACGGTAGCGGGCGGGAGGCCGGCGGGTCGCCCGATTACCGCACGGGCCCGGTGCGGTCGTCGGCTCGCGTCAGGCCGGGCGGGAGCGGTCCAGGCGCACGGGCTCCGGCACGAACCCGGCCGACCGGTAGGCGGCGACGGCCGGTTCGTTGGCGGCGGGGGTGCAGACGAGGGCCGACGACGAGCCCGCCTCGCGCAGCGCCGCCGCCGCGGCCAGGCAGATGGCCCGGCCGTGGCCCCGACCGCGGTGCTCGGGGTGCACGCCCATCGGCTCGATCAGTCCCGGCCGCCCGCGCCCGGCCGACCACACGGTCACCCCCGCCACCGCGACCCCCGACGAGTCCCGGCCGAGCAGGCACCGTGCGCGGGCGAACGCCGGCCCGTCCGCCATGGCGCGCCACCGCTCGTCGGTGAACCGGTCGTTCCCCCACACGGCACGGTGGACCGCCGTGAACTGCGCGCTGCGGCCAGCCTCGACCACCTCGACGCGCAGCCCGGCCGCGTCCACCGGCTCGGCCAGGTCCCGCCGCAGCGGCGTCCACGGCTCGCCCACGCGCCAGCCGGCCTCGCCCAGGACCTCGAACACGCGCGTGGCGTTCGGCGCCTCGACCGCCACCGCACCCTCCGGCAGCACGCCCCGCCCGGGGTCGGACACGTCCTCGACGACGTGCCGCGCGACGTCGTCGTCCCGCCACAGCCCCGGCGCCACGGTCATCCGCAACGCGTCGGGCCCGTCGAGGAACCCGACGGCGACGAGCATCCCGTCCCGGGTCCACGTCCGCACCGCTGCGGCGACCGCGCTGGTCCCGTCCCGCCAGGACCACCCGAGGTCGCCGGGGTGGAGCTGCAGCGGTGCGCTCTCGTCCTGCCAGGTCCGGAGCGTCTCGACGACGAACGGGAGCTCATCCGGCGTGGGCGTGGACACGACGACGTGCATGGCCCGATCCCACACCGCACCCGCCCGGAGCGCATCGCATTTCTCCGACGCGAGCCCGGCGGGGTGGCGGGCCAGCAACGAGTCAGACGCGTGGGATGTGCCGCGGGAAGACGCTGGCGAAGGTCTCGGCCGTGTCGACGAGCCATCGTGCGAGCTCCGGGGCCTGTGCGGGGTCCCTCCAGTCGCCCGCTCGTCGCAGGTCGATACGGCGGGCCTTGTACTCGGGGTTCTCGCGCCACTCGAGGTGCGCGCCCACGGCCTGCTCGATCTGCTCCTGCTGTGCGTGCAGCCGGGCGAAGAGCGACTTGTCGTCCCGGATGTAGAAGGAGCAGCCGACGGAGGGATCGCGACTCGACAAGGACAGCACGACGATGCAGCCGGGCACGCCGATGCTCAGGTCGAGGGCGTCCTGGGTGGTGGCGCCCGGCCACGAGGGGATGACGGTGGCGGTCGACTCGCCGAGGTCCTGATCGTTGCCGTCTGGTGCGGCGAATGACACGCTCCTTCGCCGCACCAGAAGCGATTTGGCGCTACACCCAGCTACCTAGGCGACGGCCGAGTACAGCTAGCGCTTGAACGGCGGCCCGCTCAGCGACGCGACGAAGATGCAGCTTTCGAACCACGTCTCTCGCATCTCGCGCATGTCTGTGATCGTCGACTCGACCAGCCGAACGCGAGGTTCATCACCGAGCTTCGCGTGGCATGTCTCGCACGCCGAGCAGTGCGACAGGATCGCCCCGTCGCCCCTGTCCACCCACCGGGGACGCGCGGTCGCGGGGTACACCCAGGGCGCGTGCTCTTCACCGCACCACCAGCACGGCGTGTCCGGGACGGCGGTGGGCTCCGCCTCGGGTTGAGGCTCCCCGAGGGGCGCAGAGGCGAACCATGCGTGGGTGATCGACTCGGACACGCTCGCATGTTAGGGGTCACTCACCGCCGGCAGCCATGCACGCCTCGAACCGGTGGGCTCAGACCGAGCCGGTGCGCGGCCAGCCGCCGCGGAACTGCAGCGGAGAACGAGAGCGGTGGCGGTACGCGCCAGCGCGCTGCGTCGCGTCGTTGCGGGTCGTGGACCGCCTGCTTCCGAGTGATCCGATCAGATGGAGCGCCGTTCGGTGACTCCTGACGACGTGAACATCACGCGTGCACGCCTGCTGCGCCACGCGCCGTCGTCTCCGTGGCCTTGACCATGCCCGCTCCTCGTCTACTCATGTGCGACGACGTCCGCGGTCACGCCAGCCGGTGGCGACGGCGCGCGTCCGGGGGTCTGTCGGCGCGCGCGGCTAGGGTCCGGGGCATGAACCGTGAGACCCAGAGGGCGGAGCTGCACAAGACCATCTGGAGGATCGCGAACGACCTGCGCGGCAGCGTCGACGGCTGGGACTTCAAGCAGTACGTCCTGGGCTTCCTGTTCTACCGGTACATCTCGGAGAACCTCACCGCGTTCTTCAACGACCACGAGCACGAAGTGGGCGACGCGGACTTCGACTACGCGAAGCTCTCGAACGGTGACGTCGAGGACCCCGACTTCGTGCGGAACACCGTCATGGAGAAGGGCTTCTTCATCCGGCCGTCCGAGCTGTTCGTCAACGTGCGGTCCCGCGCGCACCGGGACGCGAACCTCAACGAGACGCTCGAGCGGGTGTTTCGCAACATCGAGCAGTCCGCGGTCGGAACCGAGGCGGAGAACGACATCAAGGGCCTGTTCGACGACCTCGACGTCAACTCGAACAAGCTCGGGCCGACGGTCGCCAAGCGCAACGAGCGGCTCGTGAAGCTGCTCGACGCGATCGGCGACCTGAACCTGGGCAACGGGGCGTTCAGCGAGAACAAGATCGACGCGTTCGGCGACGCCTACGAGTACCTCATGCAGATGTATGCCTCGTCGGCCGGCAAGTCCGGTGGCGAGTACTACACGCCGCAGGAGGTCTCCGAGCTGCTCGCGCACATCACCGTGGTGGGCAAGACGAGCGTCAACAAGGTGTACGACCCGGCGTGCGGGTCCGGGTCGCTGCTGCTGAAGTTCCGCAAGGTGCTCGGCAAGGACGGCGTCCGCCAGGGGTACTACGGCCAGGAGATCAACCTGACGACGTACAACCTGTGCCGCATCAACATGTTCCTGCACGACGTGAGTTACGAGCAGTTCGACATCGCCCACGGCGACACCCTGATCGACCCGGAGCACTGGGACGACGAGCCGTTCGAGGCGATCGTGTCCAACCCGCCGTACTCGATCAAGTGGGAGGGCGACGCCAACCCGCTCCTCATCAACGATCCGCGCTACGCCCCGGCTGGTGTGCTCGCACCGAAGTCCAAGGCAGACCTCGCGTTCACCATGCACATGCTCTCGTGGCTGGCCGTCAACGGCACCGCGGCGATCGTCGAGTTCCCCGGCGTGCTGTACCGCGGGGGCGCGGAGCAGAAGATCCGCAAGTACCTCATCGACAACAACTACGTCGACGCGGTCATCCAGCTCCCGCCCGACCTGTTCTTCGGCACCACGATCGCGACCTGCATCATCGTGCTGAAGAAGTCGAAGACCGACAACGCGGTGCTGTTCGTCGACGCGAGCGCCGAGTTCGCGCGCAGCGGCAACAAGAACAAGCTCTCCGAGGCGAACCAGGCGAAGATCCTGGAGGCGTTCACCGCGCGTGAGGACGTGGCGCACGTCGCGCGGCTCGTCGAGAACGAGGCCATCGGTGAGAACGGCTACAACATCTCCGTGTCATCCTGGGTCGAAGCCGAGGACACTCGCGAGACGGTCGACATCACCGAGCTCAACGGCCGCATCGCCGGGATCGTCGAGCGCCAGGCGGAGTTGCGCGAGCAGATCGACGCGATCGTGGCAGACCTCGAAGGTGCAGGCGCATGAGCCGGATCGATGACCTGATCAGGCAGTACGCGCCCGATGGTGTCGAGTACATCGAAATCGCTGAGCTATTCTCGACGCGAAATGGCTACACGCCGTCGAAGAGCGATTCGACGGCGTGGGTCGAGGGCACAGTGCCCTGGTTCCGGATGGAGGATATCCGTGACAACGGCCGAGTGCTCGACAACTCGATCCAGCATATAGCCGAGACGGCGGTGAAGGGTGGTCGGCTTTTCCCGGCGAATTCGATTCTCGTCGCGACGTCGGCCACGATCGGCGAGCACGCGCTGATCACAGTTCCCCATCTCTCGAACCAGAGATTCACGTCGCTCGCGCTCAAGCCGAAGTACCAAGATCGGTTCGAAACAAAGTTCATCTTCTACTACTGCTTCGTGCTCGACGAGTGGTGCAAGAACAATACGACGGTGTCCAGCTTTGCTTCGGTTGACATGGCGGGATTCAAGAGGTTTCGATTCCCGGTGCCTCCGCTCGAGGTGCAGCGGGAGATCGTGAGGGTCTTGGATGCCTTCGCGGAGCTGGAGGCGGAGCTGGAGGCGGAGCTGGAGGCCCGCAGACAGCAGTACGCCCACTACCGCGAGTCACTTCTCGTCGGTGAGCCCGCAGCGGAATGGGCAACTCTCGGGCGGATCGCTTCCTTCAAGTACGGCTACACCGACAAGGCCAGAGATGCGGGCGACTACCGCTTTATTCGCATCACAGATATTGGCCCGAATGGCAAATTGTCGCCATCTGGTCACAAGTTCGTATCCGCGTCGGCCGATGCCCGGCCATACCTCGTGCATCCCGGTGACCTGCTAGTGGCGCGCACGGGCGCGACGTACGGAAAAACGGCCCTGATCGGGGAGACCGAATCCGCTGTCTATGCCTCGTTTCTGATTCGAATTCGGTTTGAAGAAGGAACATTGTTGCCTGCCTACTACTGGCACTTTGCGCAGAGCAGTCTGTACTGGGACCAGGCGGACGCACTTGTAAGCGGAGGCGCGCAGCCGCAGTTCAACGCAAATGTCCTCAAGACGATTCGAGTGCCGGTGCCCCCGATCCAGGACCAGCAACGCATCGTCGGCGTACTCGACAAGTTCGACGCACTCGTGAACGACCTGTCGTCCGGGCTCCCGGCGGAGATCGAGGCGCGTCGGCAGCAGTACGCGTACTACCGTGATCGGCTGCTGGCGTTCGAGGAGAAGGTGGCGTGAGCGAGGGGTCGGGGAGCCGGTTCGAGCCGATCGCGCTGTCGTCGGAGTCGACGGTGGTCGCGGAGTTCGAAGCCGACCCGGCCGAGGCGACGCGGTACCAGTCGGAGTCGGCACTCGAGGCGGAGCTGATCCGGCTACTGAGTGAGCAGGCGTACGACTACCTGCCGATCACCTCCGAGGCGGACCTCGTCGCGAACCTGCGCACCCAGCTCGAGGCGCTGAACCGCATGACGTTCACGGACGCCGAGTGGCAGCGGTTCTTTACCGAGAAGATCGCCGGGGAGCGGGACGGCATCGTCGAGAAGACGATCCGCATCCAGGAGGACCACGTCCAGCTGCTCAAGCGGGACGACGGCACGGCGAAGAACATCACGCTGCTGGACAAGACTCACGTCCACAACAACCGTCTGCAGGTCATCAACCAGTACGAGGTCCCCGGAGCGGCGGCTGGCCCGGACGGCCCCGCGCAGCGGGCCAACCGGTACGACGTGACGATCCTCGTCAACGGGCTGCCCCTTGTGCACGTCGAGCTCAAGCGGCGCGGGGTCGACATCCGCGAGGCGTTCAACCAGATCAGCCGCTACCAGCGGGACTCGTTCTGGTCCGGCTCCGGCCTGTTCGAGTACGTGCAGCTGTTCGTCATCAGCAACGGCACGCTCACCAAGTACTACTCCAACACCACCCGCGCGCTGCACCTCGACGAGCAGGGCAAGGCCAAGCGCGGCCGCCGCACGTCGAGCTCGTTCGAGTTCACGTCCTGGTGGGCCGACGCTGCCAACCGGCCCATCACCGACCTCGTCGGGTTCACGAGGACCTTCTTCGCCAAGCACTCCCTGCTCAACGTGCTCACCAAGTACTGCGTGCTCACGGCGGACCGGATGCTCCTCGTGATGCGGCCGTACCAGATCGCGGCGACCGAGCGGATCCTCAACCGCATCGAGACGTCCACCCACCTCAAGCAGCTTGGCACCACCGCCGCGGGCGGGTACATCTGGCACACGACCGGCTCGGGCAAGACGCTGACGTCCTTCAAGACGGCCCAGCTCGCCTCACGCCTCGGCGACGTCGAGAAGGTGCTGTTCGTCGTCGACCGCAAGGACCTCGACTACCAGACCATGCGCGAGTACGACCGGTTCGAGAAGGGCGCGGCCAACTCCAACACGTCCACCGCCGTGCTCAAGCGGCAGCTCGAGGACCCGTCCGCACGCATCATCGTCACCACCATCCAGAAGCTGTCCACGTTCGTCGCGAAGAACAAGGGCCACGCGGTCTACAGCGGGCACGTCGTCGTCATCTTCGACGAGTGCCACCGCTCCCAGTTCGGTGACATGCACACCGCGATCACCAAGGCGTTCAAGCGGTACCACCTGTTCGGGTTCACCGGCACACCGATCTTCGCGGACAACGCCGGCACCGGCGGCAACCCGACCCTGCGCACCACGGCGCAGGCGTTCGGCGACAAGCTGCACACCTACACGATCGTCGATGCGATCAACGACAAGAACGTCCTGCCGTTCCGCATCGACTACGTCAACACGGTCAAGGTCGGCGCGGTGGTCGACAAGCAGGTCTCCGCGATCGACACCGAGAAGGCGCTGCTCGACCCGGACCGGGTCCGCAAGGTCGCGCAGTACGTGCTGGACCACTTCGACCAGAAGACCAAGCGCAACCAGACCTACGCGCTGCAGGACCGACGCGTCGCCGGCTTCAACGCCCTGTTCGCCACGGCCTCCATCACGGCGGCAAAGGTGTACTACAACATGTTCGGGCGCCTCCAGGCTGACCTCCCCGAGGCCAAGCGGCTGAAGATCGCGCTCATCTACTCCTACGCTGCCAACGAGTCCGAAGACGAGGCGGCCGCCGGGCTGCTCGGCGAGGAGCAGTTCGAGACGCACGACCTCGACCCGAGCTCGCGCGACTTCCTCGAAGACGCGATCCAGGACTACAACGACATGTTCGGCACCTCGTACGACACGAGCGCCGATCAGTTCCAGAACTACTACAAGGACCTGTCGCTGCGGATGAAGAACCGCGAGGTCGACCTGGTCATCGTCGTCAACATGTTCCTCACCGGGTTCGACGCGACAACCCTCAACACCCTGTGGGTGGACAAGAACCTGCGCGCGCACGGCCTGATCCAGGCGTACTCGCGTACCAACCGGATCCTCAACTCCGTCAAGACGTACGGCAACATCGTCTCCTTCCGCGACCTGGAGACGCAGACCAACGACGCGATCGCGCTGTTCGGCAACAAGGACGCCGCCGGCATCGTGCTGCTCAAGCCGTACGCGGAGTACTTCGGCGAGTACGCCGACAAGGTGACCGAGCTGCGCGAGCGGTTCCCGCTCAGCGTGCCGATCGTCGGGGAACGGGCGCAGAAGGAGTTCATCGCGCTGTTCGGCGCGCTGCTGCGGCTGCGCAACATCCTGGTGTCGTTCGACGACTTCGCCGGCAACCAGATCCTCTCGGACCGGGACCTGCAGGACTACCAGTCCGTCTACCTGGACCTCTACCAGTCGTTCCGCCGCACCGACACGGCCGACCGCGAGTCGATCAACGACGACGTCGTCTTCGAGATCGAGCTGATCAAGCAGGTCGAGATCAACGTCGACTACATCCTCATGCTCGTCGAGCAGTACCGGGCCGCCAAGGGCGACGGCGC
>NZ_BJLP01000021.1 GCF_006538705.1 Cellulomonas uda | reverse complement strand
GGAGTCGCGCTCGACCACGCCGTGCTCTGGAGCGCCCCCTGTTTCTCGGGGCGGCTCCCCGTCCGCTACATGGCATCGGTGTCGGCGGACCGCCGCGACACGGCGCCGGGCGGACGCGACGGACGCGTGGTCGGTCTGGCTCGGGGCGCTGGGGTGTGCCGGACCGCGTGTGTCGGGTGGTGAGCACGGGTGCGGGTTCGGCGGGTGTGCGGAGCGGATGAGACGATGTCCGCCGAAGACGAGGAGACTTTCAGATGAACAGCGACGAAGCGGGTCGGCGCGCGAAGCGCGGCTCGAGCCAGGCTGGCGGATCCCGCGGCGCGGCCGGCGGTCGCGCCGGCGGCCAGGGCGGCCAGGGCGGGCAGGCGCAGGGCCGCGGGCGCGGTGCGTTCGGCGGCGCGGGCGGAGGTGCGGCGAGCGGCCGGGGTGCCACGGGTGGCGCTCCGAGCGGTCGGGCCACGGGCGGGCAGCGCGGCTCTCGTCCGGCGCCGGACGGGCGCGGTGAGCGCGGCGGTGCGTCGTACGGCCGTTCGTCGTCGGGCCGTTCGTCGTCGGACCGTTTGTCCAGCCGGTCGTCCTCCGCCGGTTCCTGGTCGGACCGCTCGTCCGGCAGGCCGTCGTCCGATCGTCCGTGGTCGGACCGGTCGTCGTCCGCCCGCTTCCCCTCGGGGCGTTCCTCGAGCGAGCGTTCGGCCCCCGGCGCGGCATCTGCGGGCCGTTCGACGGGCTGGGACCGCGGCGGGCAGCGCTGGAGCTCGTCCGGAGGTCCCGGCCGGGCGACGACGGGCGGCTCGGCGTCACGGGGTGACGCCGGCGCGAGCCGGGGTCGCCCGTTCGTCGCTGGTGAACGGTCGCGGCGTGCGGACTGGTCCGGTGACGCCGGGCGCGCTCAGGGCGGGCGCGGTGCGCAGGGCGGCCGGGACGAGTCCCGCGGACGTGGCGGCGCTCGGTCGACGCAGTCCGGCTACGGCGCTCGTTCGGGCGGCCGCCCGGACGGCGTCGGCGCCACCGGTGCGGCGTTCGAGCGACCCTCGTGGTCGCGTGGTAGCGGCCGGCGCGACGACGCGACGGGTGACCGACGGACCTACGACGACCGGGGGGCTCGAGGTGAGCGTCCCGGCCGCGACGATCGCCGTGGCTCGTGGGACCGTCGGGACGACCGTGCCGCAGGCGCGGGCCGTCCCTCCCGCGGTGAGCGGCCGGCGTACGGTGAGCGACCCGCATACGGTGACCGTCCGGCGTACGGCGAGCGACCCGTGAACGGTGACCGGCCGGCATACGGGGAGCGACCCGCATACGGCGGGCGTCCGGAGCGGGGTGGGCGTCCCACGTCCGGTGGGCGGCCCTCTCAGGGGGGTCGGCCCGGTGGTGCGCGCCCTGCGGCCGGTGGCGGAGGCGGTGCGGGCCGCGGAGGGTACCGGCCGGACGAGCGGACGGGTCGCGCGGAGGGTGAGCAGCGGTCGGGGCAGGCGTCCGGGCGCACGTTCGGCGAGCGTCCCGATCGCGGTGGCCGTCCGGACCGCGGTGGCCGTCCGGAAGGCGCCGACCGCGGACGTGACGTCCGTGGGCAGGATCGGGGCGAGCGGCGCAGCGGGAGCGGCTACGGCCGGACCGGCGACCGGTTCGACCGCGGGGACCGTGCGCAGCGCGGTGGCGACCGCACCTTCGGTGGACGCTCGGAGCGCGACGACACGCGACGTCCGACGCGCCCCCCGCAGGACCAGCGGGTGGCGGGGCCGGAGATCCCCGAGGACGTCGTCTTCGGCGACCTCGACAGGTCCGCGCGTGCGCCACTGCGGACGCTCACCAAGGACAACGCGAACATCGTCGGCCGCCACCTCGTGATGGTGGGGCGGCTCCTCGACACGGACCCCGAGCTCGCGTACGAGCACGCTCAGGCGGCCGTTCGCCGGGGTGGCCGGGTGGACATCGTGCGCGAGGCGGCCGGCTTGGCGGCGTACCGCACCGGGCGGTACGCGGAGGCGCTGCGTGAGCTGCGCACCGTGCGCCGCCTCAACGGCTCGTCGGAGCACCTGCCGGTCATGGCGGACTGCGAACGTGGGCTCGGACGTCCGGAGCGGGCGCTCACCCTGGCGCAGTCGCCCGAGGCGGAGTCGCTCGACCCCGAGGCGCGGGTGGAGCTCGCGATCGTGGTCAGCGGCGCCCGGCTCGACCTGGGTGAGGCGGAGGCCGCGGTCGCCGTCCTCGGTACGACCGAGGTGCGCGCGGCCGCCGGTGAGCTGGCGGTGCGCGTCGCCGTCGCGCGGGCAGCGGCGCTCGAGGCCGCGGGACGCGCCGACGAGGCGGGGGCGGAGCTCGCGCGGTTCAGCGCCGCGCAGGTCTCCGCGGTGACCCAGGGGCCGGCGGACGACGAGGACGACATCGTCGTGTTCGACGTCGAGGAGGACCTCGACGACGTCCCCTCCGACGAGGACGCGCGCGACTCGCGGGACTCCGCGCAGGCGGCGGACGAGCGAGAGCACGTGCCGGACGAGGACGTCCCCGGTGACGAGGACGCGGCCGGCATCCCGGCCGGAGACGAGGAGGACGCGGGCGCATGAACGGCGGACTGATCGCCGCCCCGGTGCCGCCGGCGCGGGCGTACGACCTCGCGCTCGTCGACCTCGACGGTGTCGCGTACCGCGGGCACGAGCCGATCGAGCACGCCTCCGACGGGCTCACGGCCGCGCGTGACGCGGGGATGCGGCTGGTCTTCGTGACGAACAACGCCTCGCGTGAGCCGGAGTCGGTCGCGGACCAGCTCAGCGGGCTGGGCATCCCGACCACGCCCGGTGAGGTCATGACGGCGGCGCAGGCGGCCGCGCAGCTCCTGCGGTCGCGCCTGGAGAGTGGCGCCCGGGTGCTCGTGGTCGGTGGCGCCGGGCTGCGCACGGCGGTGCGGCAGGCGGGCTTCGAGGTCGTCGAGTCGGCGGACGACGAGCCGGCCGCGGTCGCCCAGGGCTTCGCGCCCGAGGTCGGCTGGACGCAGCTCGCGGAGGCCGCGTACGCGATCGAGCGCGGCGCGTGGCACGTCGCGTCGAACCTGGACCTGAGCCTGCCGACCGCGCGCGGCTTCGCACCGGGCAACGGCTCGCTCGTCGGCGCGGTCCGGGCCGCGACGGGCGTCGCGCCCGACAGCGCGGGCAAGCCGTCGCCGACGATGTACCACATGGCGGTCGAGCGGGCGGGGGCGCGGCAGGCGCTCGTCGTCGGTGACCGGCTCGACACCGACCTCGCGGGAGCGCGCTCCGGCGGGTTCGTCGGGCTGCACGTGCTGACGGGGGTCAGCTCGGCGCGCGACGACGTGCTCGCGCACCCGGGCGAGCGGCCGCACCTCATCGGAGCGGACCTGCGGGCGCTGCACGAGACGCACCCGGCCCCTGAGCTCGGCGGCGACGGGTGGTGGACGTGCCGCGAGGCCGCCGCGCGCGTGGTCGACGGTCGGCTCGAGCTCGGGCGTGGCGGGTCGACCTCGGGCGTCGACCCGCTCGACCAGGTGCGAGCGGCGTGCGCCGCGGCGTGGGCGGCGGTCGACGGCGGGGACGAGCTCGACGCGTCGTCGGTGCCCGAGCTCGGTCCCTCGGCCGTCTGACGCGTCGCGAGCTGCCCCTCGGCGGCGGCGCGGTCACCTGTGGGTCATGCCGGTGGTGCGTCGGCGCGGGCGGGTAGCGTGGTGCAGCGGCCTCGGCCGGGACACATGACGGACCACGAGCGGACGACGAGCGGACGGAGGTCGACGTGGGCGACGACGAGCGTGGGGTACCGACGCCCGCGCGTCTGGCGGCGCGTGTGGCGCCGCCCACTGTCGGGCTGACGGCTGCAGGATCGGGCGCCGGGGCTCCCGCGGGCAGCGCGCCGTCCGGGGGAGCCGCCGACGAGGCGGTCCCGGCGAGCGAGGTCCCGGCGAGCGACGTCCCGGCGACCGACGTCCCGGTAGGTGCGACGCCGGCTGGTGTGGTCCCGCCGGGCCACGTGACGGGTGACGCCGCTGTCGACGAGGCGCTGCGCGTCCTCGACGGCCTCGCGGAGCGACCGCTCGGCGAGCACGTCGCCGCGTTCGACGCGGTCCACTCCGCGCTGCAGGACCGGCTCGCCGAGTCGCAGGGCTGACCGCGTGACCACCCGACTGGACACCGAGCTCGTGCGTCGCGGTCTGGCCCGGTCGCGCCGCCACGCGGGTGAGCTGATCGCGGCGGGCCGTGTCAGCGTCGACGGCCGCCCGGTGCAGCGCAGCGCGACGCAGGTCGACCCCGCGCGCGGGGTCACAGTCACGCTGGACGACGACGACCCGGGGTACGCCTCGCGCGCGGGGCACAAGCTCGCGGGCGCTCTCGACGCGCTCCCGCAGCTCGTCGTCGCGGGGCGGCACTGCCTGGACGCGGGCGCGAGCACGGGCGGGTTCACGGACGTCCTGCTGCGGCGCGGCGCGCGCACGGTGTGTGCGGTCGACGTCGGGCACGACCAGCTCGTCGACCGGCTGCGCGACGACCCACGCGTCGACGTGCGCGAGGGCGTCAACGTCCGCGGTCTCGCTGCGGGGGACGTCGACCCGGCTCCGGGCCTCGTCGTCGCGGACCTGTCGTTCATCTCGCTGCCCCTCGTGCTGCCGGCGCTCGCCGCCGTCGCCGCGCCGGCCGCCGACCTGCTCGTCATGGTCAAGCCGCAGTTCGAGGTCGGCCGTGAGCGGCTCGGCTCGGGCGGCGTGGTGCGCGACGCCCGGCTGCGCACGGAGGCCGTCGTGTCCGTGGCGCACGCGGCGGCGGCACTCGGCCTCGGGGTGCGCGCAGTGGTCACGAGCCCGCTGCCCGGACCGAGCGGCAACGTCGAGTACTTCCTGTGGTTGCGGGCCGAGGTCTCGCCGCAGGTCCCCACCGAGCAGATCGAGCGCGTCGTCAGCGGCGGGCTCCCAGGAGGTGCGCTGTGACGCGTCGTGCCCTGATCGTCACGCACCGCGGCCGCCTGGAGGCGGTGAGCGCCACCCGTGAGGCCGTCCGGGTGCTCGAGGGCGCCGGCATCGAGCCGGTGCTCGCCTCCGAGGAGACCGTGGCGGCGGACCTGCCCGACTTCGAGCTCGCGGTCGTGCTCGGTGGCGACGGGACGATCCTGCGCGCCGCGGAGCTGACGCGCGGTACGGGTGTGCCGCTGCTCGGCGTCAACCTGGGGCACGTGGGCTTCCTCGCGGAGAGCGAGCGGGACGACGTGGGCGAGGCGGTCCGGCGGCTCACGGAGGGTGACTTCGACGTCGAGGAGCGCGTGACGCTGCGCGTGCGCGTGCTGCTCCCCGGCGGCGACGTGGTCGAGGACTGGGCGCTCAACGAGGCGGCGCTCGAGAAGGCGGAGCGTTCGCGGATCCTCGAGGTCGCGGTCGAGGTCGACGGGCGCCCGCTGTCGAGCTTCGGCTGTGACGGCATGGTCGCCGCGACGGCCACGGGCTCCACCGCGCACGCGTTCTCCGCGGGCGGCCCGGTGGTGTGGCCCGACGTGGACGGCATGATCCTCGTGCCCATCTCGGCGCACGCGCTGTTCGCCCGCCCGCTCGTCGTCGGGCCGGGGAGCCGTCTCGCGCTCGAGGTGCTCGAGCGCTCGCCCGCGCCGGGACAGCTCACGTGCGACGGGCGTCGGACGGTCGAGGTGCCGCAGGGCGCGCGCGTCGAGGTGACGCGCAGCGACGTGCCGGTGCGCCTCGCACGGCTGAGCCCGGCGCCGTTCACCACCCGGCTCGTCCAGAAGTTCGCGCTCCCGGTCACGGGTTGGCGGGGGCTCGCCGCGGCTCGCCGTGACGGCGACGTGCCGCAGGACGGTGGTGCACGGTGATCGAGGAGATCCGGATCAGCGACCTGGGCGTGATCGGCGCCGCGGACGTGCGGCTCGGCCGCGGCCTGACGGTGCTCACGGGGGAGACCGGCGCGGGCAAGACGATGGTGCTCACGGCGCTGGCGCTGCTGCTCGGCGGCAAGGCCGACCCGGCGACGGTGCGGACCGGCGCGAGCAGTGCCGCCGTCGAGGGCCGTGTGGTGCTCGCGGCCGGTCACCCGGCGCTCGAGCGCGCGGCCGAGGCGGGCGGCGCGGTGGACGACGACGGCAGCCTCCTGCTCGTGCGCACCGTCGGCGCTGCGGGTGAGGGCGGCTCGGGTCGTTCCCGCGCGTTCGTCGGAGGACGCTCGGTGCCGCAGGCGGTGCTCGCCGAGCTCGCGGAGACGCTCGTGACGGTGCACGGGCAGGCGGACCAGGCGCGGCTGCGCTCACCTGCGCACCAGCGCGCCGCGCTCGACGAGTTCGCCGGCCCGGACCACGCACGGACGCTGCGCGCGTACCGCGACGCGTGGGCCGAGCGGGCGCGCGTGCGCGCCGAGCGCGCCGAGCTCGTCGAGCGGGCCCAGGACCGCTCGCGCGAGGCGGAGCTGCTGAGGCTCGGGCTCGCGGAGGTCGAACGTGTCGACCCGCAGCCCGGCGAGGACGTCGAGCTCGGCGCCGAGGAGGGGCGGCTCGCGCACGCCGAGGAGCTGCGCGTCGCGGCCGTGACCGCGCACGACGCGCTCGCGGGTGACACGGACAGCGGCAGCGGGCTCGTGAGCGCCGCCGACCTCGTGGAGCAGGCGCGACGAGCGCTCGAGCACGTCGGGACGCACGACCCGGCCCTGGCCGAGCTCGCGACACGTGTCGGCGAGGCGGGCTACGTGCTCGCCGACGCGGCAGCCGAGCTCGTGTCGTACGCGTCCGACCTGCAGGCGGACCCGCGACGGCTCGAGGTGGTCAACCAGCGGCGCGCCGAGCTCGCGACACTCACCCGCGCGTACGGCAAGGACGTGGCCGAGGTGCTCGAGTGGTCACGCACCGCGAGCCTGCGCCTGCTCGAGCTCGAGGGCGGCGACCAGCGGATCGAGGAGCTGGACGTGCAGCTCGCGGAGCTGGACGCGCGGCTCACCGAGCTCGCGGGTGCCGTGTCGGCCGCACGCTCGGCCGCGGCCGAGCGGCTCGCGAAGACGGTGTCCGCCGAGCTCGCCGGTCTCGCCATGGCGGGCGCGCGGGTCGAGGTCGTCGTGCAGCCCGCGGCCGAGCCGGGGCCGCACGGGGCGGACGAGGTCGAGATGCTGCTCGTGCCGCACGCCGGTGCGCCCGCACGGCCGCTCGGCAAGGGTGCGTCGGGCGGTGAGCTGTCGCGCGTCATGCTCGCGCTGGAGGTCGCGCTCGCGGAGCGCGCGGGTGCGGACCGGCCCGCGACGTTCGTGTTCGACGAGGTCGACGCGGGCGTCGGCGGCAAGGCCGCCGTCGAGGTCGGGAGGCGGCTCGCCGCGCTCGCGCGCGACGCCCAGGTGCTCGTCGTGACCCACCTCGCACAGGTCGCCGCGTTCGCGGACCACCACCTCGTCGTGTCGAAGTCGACCCGGGGTGGGGTCGACGTCGTCACCGCGTCGGACGTGAGGTCCGTCACGGACGACGAGCGCGTCCGCGAGCTCGCACGCATGCTGAGCGGTCAGGACGACTCGGACTCGGCACGCGCGCACGCAGCGGAGCTCCTGGAGCTGTCGGGCATGGGACGATGAACCACGATGAGAGCCACTCTGCGTCGTCGTCGTCCGCCCGCGCCTGAACCCGGGGTCGCCGGGCCCGCCCGTGTCGATCGTCGGACCAAGTCGCTGACCAAGCGTCTGCGGCCCGGCGACATCGCCGTCATCGACCACGAGGACCTCGACCGTGTGTCGGCCGAGGCGCTCGTCGCGTGCCAGCCGGCGGCGGTGCTCAACGCGGCGCGGTCCACCTCGGGCCGGTACCCCAACCTCGGCCCGGAGATCCTCGTCGAGGCGGGCATCCCGCTGGTCGACGACCTCGGTCCCGACGTCATGGGCATCACCGAGGGCCACCACGTCCGCATCCTCGACGGGGCCGTGCACGACGGCGGCACGCTCGTCGCCGAGGGGGTCGAGCAGACCACGGCGAGCGTCGCGCTCGCGATGGAGGAGGCGCGCGCCGGCCTCTCCGTGCAGCTCGAGTCGTTCGCCGCGAACACGATGGACTACCTGCGCCGCGAGCGGGACCTGCTCCTCGACGGCGTCGGCGTGCCGGACATCGACACGCGCATCGACGGCCGCCAGGTGCTCATCGTCGTGCGCGGGTACCACTACAAGGAGGACCTCGTCACGCTGCGCCCGTACATCCGTGAGTACCGCCCGGTGCTCATCGGCGTGGACGGCGGCGCGGACGCGATCCTCGAGGCCGGCTGGCGGCCCGACATGATCGTCGGCGACATGGACTCCGTCTCCGACCGTGCGCTGGCGTGCGGTGCCGAGGTCGTCGTCCACGCGTACCGCGACGGGCGTGCGCCCGGGATCGCGCGGGTCGAGCAGCTCGGGGTGCCGCACGTCGTGTTCCCGGCGACGGGCACCAGCGAGGACGTCGCGATGCTGCTCGCCGACGACAAGGGCGCCGAGCTGATCGTCGCGGTCGGCACGCACGCGACGCTCGTCGAGTTCCTCGACAAGGGACGCTCCGGCATGGCGAGCACGTTCCTCACGCGACTGCGCGTCGGCGGCAAGCTCGTCGACGCGAAGGGCGTCTCGCGCCTGTACCGCCAGCGCATCTCGAACCTGCAGCTCACGCTCCTGGTGCTCGCGGGCCTGCTCGCCCTCGGCGTCGCGCTCGCCTCCACGGAGGCCGGCCAGACGTTCTTCGGCCTCGTGGGTGCGCGCGTCGACGACTTCACCTCGTGGGTCCGCGGCCTGTTCTCAGGCGCCGCATGAGCACCCACGCCACCCCGGGCACGACCCACGGAGAGACCGCCTCGTGATCGACTTCCGCTACCACCTCGTCTCGCTCATCTCGGTGTTCCTCGCGCTCGCCGTGGGCATCGCGCTCGGCGCCGGACCGCTCAAGGAGACCATCGGCGACACGCTGACCGGTCAGGTCGACCAGCTGCGCACCGAGAAGGACGAGCTGCGCACGCAGCTCGACGAGACCTCGGGCGACCTCGCGGACGCGCGCGCCTTCGTCGACGCGTCCGGCCCCGCCCTCCTGGACGGCGCGCTCGAGGAGCGTCGCGTCGCGGTCGTCGCGCTCGGCGACGTCCCCGAGGCCGAGCGCACCGCAGTCGACGACCGGCTCGCGCAGTCGGGTGCCGAGGTCACGGCGCACGTGGCGCTCACGGACGCGTGGTTCGACCCGGACCTGCGCTCGTACCGCAACGCCCTGGTCGGCCTCGTGCTGGAGAACCTCGACCCCGCACCCGCCGACGACGCGACGCTCGACGAGCAGCTCGCGCAGGCGCTGGTGCAGGGGCTCACGGGTGCCGACCCGGCCTCGCCCGACGCGCTGACCGCGGACGCCGCGAACGTGCTGGCGATCCTGTCGGAGGGCGACAACCCCATGATCACGCTCGCGGACCCGGTCACGACCGGCGCCGACGCGGTCGTCGTCCTCGCGGTCCCGGTCGAACCCGCGTCCGCGGGCACCGCGGCCACCCCGACCACCGAGGCGGACGCCGCCTCGACCGACGCGCACGTCGCGGTGCTGCGGGCGGCCCAGGAGCAGTCCGAGGGCTCCGTGCTGGTCGACGGCCCGCGTGGCGCGGGCAGCCTCGTCGACGTGGTGCTCGCCGACGAGGCGCTCGCGTCGCGGCTGGCGACCGTCTCCGGCGCCGAGCTCGTGACCGGCCAGGTCACGGTGCCGCTCGCGCTCGCCGCGCGCATCTCGGGCACGATCGGGCACTACGGGTTCGGCGACGACGAGACCCCGCTGCCCGCGGCGGTCACGCTCCCGCCCGTCGACCGCACACCGGTCGTCGACCCGGAGCAGGGCACCGGTGACCCGACGAGCGCGGCCACCACGCCCGCGGGAACGGGCGGATGAGCGTCACGCGGCGCCTCGTCGCCGCGGCGGCGGCACGGACCGTCACCGCGGTGGTGCGGGCCGTGCTCGAGGAGCACGCGCCCGGCGGACAGCAGCGCTGGCTGCGGACCAACCACCGCGGTGAGCCCGTCAGCATGCTCGAGGGCCCGGCCGTCGCGGCGGGCGTCCTCGCCGGCGCGCTCGTCGCGCCGGGTCGCGCGGCGGCGGCCACCGTGGTCGCGACGGCGACGGGTGCGGCGTTCGGGATCGTCGACGACCTGGCGGAGGACGTCCAGGACCGGCGCAAGGGCCTGCGCGGTCACTTCGGTGCGCTCGCGCAGGGCCGCGTCACGACCGGCGGTCTCAAGGTCCTCGGCATCGGCGCGGGCGCGCTCGTGACCGCGGCGATCGCCACACCGCGGACCTCGCCCTCGGGCGGACGTCGCGGGCTGCTCGGCTGGGGGGCCGACGTCGCGCTGTCGGGGGCCCTCGTCGCGACGAGCGCGAACCTCGTCAACCTGCTCGACCTGCGTCCCGGGCGTGCGCTCAAGGCGAGCACGGTCGCCGCGCTGCCGCTCGCCGTCGGACCCGGCGCCGGCGCCGTGCCTGCGGCGTCGGTCGTGGGCGCCTCGGCGGCAGCCGCGGGTGCGGACCTCGCGGAGACCGACATGCTCGGCGACGGCGGAGCGAACGCGCTCGGTGCCGCGCTCGGTGCGGCGGTCGTGCTCAGCGCACCTCGCCCGGTGCGCCTCGCGGCGCTGGCCGCCACGGTCGGCCTGACGCTCGCCAGCGAGAAGGTGAGCTTCACGACCGTCATCGAGTCGACGCCGGTGCTGCGCGACGTCGACCGCTGGGGCCGTCGTCCGGTGCACGCGCCGGCCGAACCGCCGGGCGACGAGGGGTGAGCCCTCAGGTCCGCCGCGCGCTCGGCGGGCTCGCCGGGGCCGCGGCCATGATCGCCGCGGTCACGGTGCTCTCACGGCTCCTGGGCTTCGCGCGCTGGCTCCTGCAGGCCTCGCAGGTCGGCGACGGGGCGATCGGGGACGCGTACAACTCCGCCAACCTGCTGCCGAACGTCCTGTTCGAGGTCGCCGCGGGTGGCGCTCTGGCGGGCGCGCTCATCCCGTTGCTCGCCGCGCCGATCGCGCGCGGGGACCGCAGGGAGGTCGAGCGCACGGCGTCGGGTGCCCTGGGCTGGACCCTGCTCGTGCTCGGCCCGCTCGCGCTGCTGCTCGCGGCCCTCGCGTCGCCCGTGGCGCAGTCCCTCGCGCACACGCCGGACCAGGTCGCCCTCATCCGGTTCTTCATCCTGGTGTTCGCCGTGCAGGTGCCGATGTACGGCGTGGCCGTCCTGCTGTACGCGGTGCTGCAGGCGCACAAGCGCTTCTTCTGGCCCGCGTTCGCGCCCGTCATCTCCTCGCTCGTCGTCATGGCGACCTACCTGGTCTACGGGGCGCTCGCGGACGGCGAGCGCTCCGACCCCGACGCGCTCGCGGCGGGTGCGCTCGAGGCGCTCGCGTGGGGCACCACGCTGGGCGTCGCCGCGATGTGCCTGCCGATGTTCGTGCCCGTGCACCGGCTCGGCGTGCGGCTGCGGGTCTCCCTGCGGTTCCCCGAGGGCGTCGGACCGCGGCTGCTGCGGCTCGCCCTCGCGGGCGTCGGGTCCGTCGCGGCGCAGCAGCTCGCGCTGCTCGTCGTCATGCGCGTCGCCTGGTGGCAGCCGTACGCCGAGGTCGGCACGTTCACGCGGTTCCTCTACACCCAGCAGGTGTACCTGCTGCCGTACGCGGTGCTCGTGGTCCCGCTCGCCACGTCGACGTTCCCGCGTCTGGCGGCGCGCGCGTCGGCGGGCGACCGTGCGGGCTTCGCGACGATGGCCGCGGTCACCACGCGCGCGGTGCTCGTCGCGGCAGGCGTGGGTGTCGCGGTCGTCGTGGCCGCAGCGCCCGCGGTCGCGACGGTGTTCGCGCACATCGCGGGGAACGCCGCGATCGCCGGCCAGATGGGCCTCGCGCTGACCTGGATGATGCCGGGGCTCGCGGGGTTCGCCCTGCTGTTCCACGTCTCGCGGTCGCTGTACGCCCTCGAGCGCGGGCGCGCGGCCGCGGCCGCGAACGTCCTCGGCTGGGGGACCGTGGCGCTCGCCGCCGTCGTCCTGGTCCGTCTGCGCCTGCCGGACGGTGGCGCGGTCGTCTCGATCGCGGCCGCGAGCACGGTCGGCATGCTCGTCGCCGGTGCGATCGCGCTGGTCCTGCTGCGTCGCGCCGCCGGGCCGGGCGCACTGCTCGGTCTCGCCCGCACGACCGCGGTCCTCGTGGCGGGGGTGGGTGTCGCTGCGGTCGTCGGGCGATGGGTCGCCGACGCGGTGCAGGACGTCGCGGGCCACGGCGTGTGGACCGCGCTGGGTGCCGGCGCCGGGGGAGCCACGCTTGCGCTCGCGGTCGTCGCGGCGGTCGTCGGGCTCGCGGACCGGTCCACGGTGCTCGGGGTGCTGCGCGCGGACCGCTCGGCGGCCCCGGCCGCGCAGTGGTCCGACTCACCGCGTGCCGGGGGCTCCGGCGGCGGGGACGTCGGGTAGGCTGGAATCCCGTGACAGAGCGCGCGCACCGACTCTCCGGGCGGTCGGACCACCTGACCCGGCACATCTTCGTCACCGGGGGAGTTGCCTCCTCTCTCGGCAAGGGCCTGACGGCGAGCAGCCTCGGCCGACTCCTCCGCTCGCGTGGCCTGACGGTCACCATGCAGAAGCTCGACCCGTACATCAACGTGGACCCGGGCACCATGAACCCGTTCCAGCACGGCGAGGTCTTCGTGACCGACGACGGTGCGGAGACGGACCTCGACGTCGGCCACTACGAGCGGTTCCTCGACGTGAACCTCGTCGGCTCGGCGAACGTCACGACCGGCCAGGTCTACTCGCAGGTGATCGCGAAGGAGCGGCGCGGCGAGTACCTCGGCGACACCGTCCAGGTCATCCCGCACATCACGGACGAGATCAAGGCGCGCATGCGCTCGCAGGCGTCCGACGACGTCGACGTGATCATCACCGAGATCGGCGGCACGGTCGGCGACATCGAGTCGCAGCCGTTCCTCGAGGCCGCCCGCCAGGTGCGCCACGACCTCGGCCGCGACAACGTGTTCTTCCTGCACGTGTCGCTCCTGCCGTACATCGGCCCGTCCGGTGAGCTGAAGACCAAGCCCACGCAGCACTCCGTCGCCGCGCTGCGCAGCATCGGCATCCAGCCCGACGCGATCGTGCTGCGCGCCGACCGCGAGGTCCCGGAGTCGATCAAGCGCAAGATCGCGTTGTTCTGCGACGTCGACGTCGACTCGGTCGCGATCGCCAAGGACGCGCCGAGCATCTACGACATCCCGCGCGTGCTGCACTCCGAGGGCCTCGACGCCTACGTCGTGCAGCGGCTCGGTCTGCCGTTCCGCGACGTCGAGTGGAGCGGGTGGGACGAGCTCCTCAAGCGCGTGCACGAGCCCGCGCACTCGGTCGAGATCGCGCTCGTCGGCAAGTACATCGACCTGCCCGACGCGTACCTGTCGGTGACGGAGGCCCTGCGTGCGGGTGGCTTCCACCACGACGCGAAGGTCGTCATCCGCTGGGTCACGTCCGACGACTGCCAGACGCCGCAGGGCGCGCAGTCGGCGCTCGAGGGCGTGGACGCGGTGCTCGTGCCCGGCGGGTTCGGCGTGCGCGGCATCGAGGGCAAGCTCGGCGCGCTGCGCTGGGCGCGCGAGAACCGCGTGCCGACGCTGGGCCTGTGCCTGGGGCTGCAGTGCATGGTCATCGAGTACGCGCGCAACGTGCTGGGTCTCGAGGGCGCCTCGTCCTCGGAGTTCGACGACGACCCGACGCACCCCGTCATCGCGACGATGGCCGAGCAGCTCGCGATCGTGGGCGGCGGCGGCGACCTGGGCGGCACGATGCGCCTGGGGGCGTACGACGCGGTCCTGACGCCGGGCTCGGTGGTCGCCGAGACCTACGGCGCCACGCGGATCAGCGAGCGGCACCGTCACCGGTACGAGGTCAACAACGCCTACCGCGACAAGCTCGAGGAGGCCGGCCTGGTGATCTCGGGCGTCTCGCCCGACACGTCGCTCGTCGAGTTCGTCGAGCTGCCGCGCCAGGCGCACCCGTACTACGTCTCGACGCAGGCGCACCCGGAGTTCAAGTCCCGGCCGACGCACGCGCACCCGCTGTTCGCGGGGCTCGTGGGCGCTGCGCTCGCCCGCAAGGACGAGAGCTGAGCACCGACGAGGAGCCGCGCGACCGCGCGGACGAGCACCCCGTCCTCGAGCACGAGGTCGTCCACCACGGGCGGGTCTGGGACCTCGCGCGTGACGTGGTCGACCTCGGGAAGTCGCAGGTCGTGCGCGAGTACGTGGCGCACACGGGTGCCGTGGCCGTCATCGCCCTGGACGACGAGGACCGCGTCCTGCTGCTGTCGCAGTACCGCCACCCCGTGCGGCACGTGCTGTGGGAGCCGCCCGCGGGGCTGCTCGACGTCCCGGGCGAGGACCCGGTGCGCGCGGCGGCTCGCGAGTTCGCGGAGGAGGCCGACCTCGTGGCCGGTCGCTGGTGGCGGTTGGTGGAGTTCTTCACGACCCCGGGCGGGTCGTCCGAGCGGATCACCGTCTTCCTGGCACGCGACCTGACGCCCGTGCCGGACGCCGACCGGTTCGTCCGCGAGGACGAGGAGGCGTCGATGGTGCCGGTCTGGGTGCCGCTCGACGAGGCCGTCGCGGGCGTGCTGGGCGACCGGTTCGCGAGCCCGTCCACCGTGGTGGGTGTGCTCGCGGCGGCCGCGGCGCGTGCGCGAGGCTGGGAGACGCTCGAGTCCGTCACTCCCTGAGCCGAGAGGTCGGACCGAGGTTGGACCTGACGAGGGCGGGGCCGGGCGGCGTCGGGACTGCGTCCCGACCCCGCCCTCGTCGTCGCGGGCGTCAGCGGCTGGTGCTGCGCCGGTACTGCGCGTTCGCGAGCGGGATGAACACGACCAGGAAGATGACCGTCCAGATCAGGGTGTAGAGCTCCGCGTGCTGCAGCGGCCATGACGTCGGCTCGGGGACGCCCGCCGGGATGTTGCCGAACAGCTCACGCGAGGCCTGCGTGACGGCCGAGACGGGGTTCCACTCGGCGAACGTCTGCAGGACCTTCGGGAGCGACTCGAGCGGGACGAACGTGTTCGCCACGAACGTGAGCGGGAAGATCACGATGAACGTCGCGTTGTTGAACACCTCGACGCTCGGGACGAGCATCCCGAGCCACGCCATGATCCACGAGATCGCGTAGGCGAACACGATGAGCAGCGCGAACCCGAGCAGGGCCTCGGGCACCGAGCTGTGGATCGCCCAGCCGACCAGCAGTCCCGTGAGGGACATGACGACGAGGACGAGGACGTTGTTCACCACGTCGGACAGCGTGCGGCCGGTCAGCACGGCCGAGGGCGCCATGGGCAGGGACCGGAACCGGTCGATGATGCCCTTCTTCACGTCCTCCGCGAGCCCCGCGCCGGTGATGGTGGCGCCGAAGATCACGGTCTGCGCGAAGATCCCCGCCATGAGGAACTCGCGGTAGGCGCCCGGGTCGGTGCCGCCGGGCACCTGGATGGCGCCGCCGAACACGTACGCGAAGAGCAGCACGAACATGATCGGCGAGAGCGTCGTGAAGACCAGCAGGTCGGGGACGCGCTTGATCTTGATGATGTTGCGGCGGGCGACGACGTGGGCGTCGCTCAGCACGGTGGGGAGCGCCATCACGCACCCTCCTTCGTCGTCGTCTCGTCGTCCTCCGCGGGGCGGCCCGTGAGCGTCAGGAACACGTCGTCGAGCGTGGGGCGCCGCAGCCCGACGTCGTCGAGCGCGATCTGCGCCTGGTCGAGCAGACGCAGCGCCTCGGTGAGGGTGCGGGCACCGCCGGTCACGGGCATGACGAGCGAGCGGCGGCCCTCGTCGAGCGTCGCGTGCCCCACGCCGAGCGGCGCGAGCAGCTCGCCCACGCGCGCGAGGGTCGACGCGTCGGAGACCGACAGCTCGAGACGCTCGCCGCCGACCTGGAGCTTGAGCTGGTCGGCCGTGCCCTGCGCGATGACCTTGCCGTGGTCGATCACGACGATCTCGTCCGCCAGCACGTCGGCCTCCTCGAGGTACTGCGTGGTGAGCAGGAGCGTCGTCCCGCTCTTGACCAGCGTCTGGATGACCTCCCACATGTCCGCGCGCCCGCGCGGGTCGAGGCCCGTCGTCGGCTCGTCCAGGAAGATCACGGGCGGGCTCGCGACGAGCGCACCCGCCAGGTCGAGCCGGCGGCGCATGCCGCCGGAGTACGTGCGGGACGGGCGGTCCGCGGCGTCCTCGAGGCGGAACTGCGCGAGGAGCTCGCGTGCCCGCTCGCGCGAGCGCGCCTTGCCCAGGTGGTACAGCCGCCCGATCATCTCGAGGTTCTCGTACCCGGTGAGGTACTCGTCGACCGCCGCGTACTGACCCGACAGGCCGATGCGCCGGCGGACGGCGCGCGGGTCGTGCAGCACGTCGACGCCGGAGACCTGCGCGGTGCCCGCGTCGGGCCGCAGGAGGGTCGCGAGGATGCGGACCGTGGTCGTCTTGCCCGCGCCGTTCGGCCCGAGGAGCCCCAGGACGCTGCCCTGGGGGACGGTGAGGTCGACGCCGTCGAGCGCGACGACCTCCTTGTAGCGCTTCACGAGCCCGCGCGCGACGACGGCGGGCTGCGCCTGCGGTGCGGCGTCCGGCGGGGCCGAACCCGCGGAGGCGTGCCGGCCTGCGTGCCGGTCGAGGGTGTCGTCGGTCATGGTCGCGACTCTAGGTGTGACCTCCGACACGGAACACCCCGTTCTGCCCCGGAGTGTTCCCGGCGCCGCTGCGCGCCGCCGCGCGTCGTCGCGCGCTCACACCGGCTGCGTGGCCCCCGGCGTCCCGTCGACCGACCGGGTCCGCGTGGACAGCCACACGCGCGTCGTCCCGGCCGCGAGGAGCGCGGCACCCACCAGGTGCAGGTTCACGAGCGCGATCGGCAGCCCCGTCGCGGTCTGGACGTACCCGATCGCGCCCTGCGCGACCGTCAGCCCGAGCAGCACCAGCGACGCCCGGTGGGCCGCGAGCGCCCGCGTCCCCGCAGGACCGCCGCGGCGCGTGCGCCAGAGCACCGCGACGAGCACGGCGGTGAACGCCCACACGGCCGCGGCGTGCACGCGCGCCATGAGCAGCGGGTCGACCGCGAGCCGGTAGCCGACCTCGTCGTCTCCCGAGTGCGGGCCCGCGCCCGTCGTCAGCGTGCCGAGCACGAGGACGACGACCATGAGCCCGGCCGCGAGGTGCGTCAGGAGCAGGGTCGTGCGGTCGACGAGCGGCGTGGGCACGCCGTCGCCGCCCTCGTCGGCGCGGTGCAGCAGCACCAGGGACGCGGAGACCAGCGCCATCGAGATCAGGAAGTGCGTCGAGACGAGGATCGGCGGCAGCGCCAGGAGCACGAGCACGCCGCCGACGACCGCCTGCGCCACGACACCCGCGAGCGGCACCCAGCCGAGCAGGCGGAACGAGCGGGAGCGGGCGCGGTCCGGCCACACGACGTACGCGACCGCGACGGCCGCGAGCGTGAGCACGAACGTCATGAGCCGGTTCCCGAACTCGACGAACACGTGGTAGGTGGTCGCGTCGTGCAGCACCGGGACGAAGCTGCCCGGCTCGCACTGCGGCCACGTCGAGCAGCCGAGCCCGGACGCGGTGAGGCGCACCGCACCGCCGGTGGCGACGATCGCGATCTGGAGCACGAGGTTCGCGACGAGCACCGCGCGCACGTGGCCGCGCAGCCAGGCCAGCAGGGCGACCCAGCGGCCGCGCGGGCCGCGGGCCGGCTCGCGGTCGGGGACGACGGACGTGGGGCTCGCACTCACGGTGACCAGCCTAGGCCGAGCCGTCCGGCGGCCGGGCCGCGGACGGACCGGGAGGCCTGTGACGTTGCGCGCGCCGCGCGGTCAGTGCCAGCGGAACAGGCGCCCGGCGCCCCACCCGAGCGCCGCGGTCCAGCCGACCAGCACGACGACCGACCAGGCGGGCAGCGTGCCCTGCTGGAACGCCCCCCGCATGGCCTCGCCCAGCGCGCCCGACGGCAGCAGCAGCGCGAGGTGGGAGAGCGGGCCGGGCAGGCGGTCCGCGGGGACGATCACGCCGCCGGCGATCGCGAGGAGCAGCAGCGCGAGGTTCGCGACCGCGAGCACCGCCTCCGCGCGCAGGGTGCCCGCCACGAGCATCGCGAGCGACGTGAACGCCGCGGTCCCGAGCAGCACGGCGACGAGCGAGAGTGCGACGCCGAACGCGTCGGGGCGCCAGCCGAGCGCGACCGCTGTGAGCCCGATCACGAGCACCTGCACGAGCTCGACGACGAGCACGCCGAGCACCTTGCCCGCGAGCAGCCCGCCGCGGCCGAGCGGCGTGGTCGACAGCAGCCGCAGCACGCCGTTGCGGCGGTCGAACGCCGACGCGATCGCCTGCGACGTGAACGACGACGTCATGACGGCGAGCGCGAGGATGCCGGGCGTGAAGAAGTCGATACGGCTGAGCCCGCCGGTGTCGACGTCGAGCACGTCGGCCTGCACGAGCCCGACGAGCGCGAGCACGGGCACGACCACCGTCACCATCAGCTGCTCGCCGTTGCGCAGGATCGCGCGTGCCTCGAACGAGGTCTGCGCGAGGACACGCGTGCGGCGCGACGAGGAGCCGGCGTGGGCGCGGGAGCCGGTGGGCTCGGGCCGGGGCGGTCGGGGTCGGGCCGTCTCGGGTCCGGTCGGCGCAGGGTTCATCGCAGAGTTCATCGCAGAGTTCATCGAAGAGTTCATCGCAGGGTCCGCCCGGTCAGGTCGAGGAAGACGTCCTCGAGCGTGCGGCGGCCGACGGTCAGCCGGGTCGCGAGCACGTCCTGCTCGGCGAGCCAGCGGGTCAGGGCGGCGACGGTCGTCGGGCCGACGGGGCCGACGACCGCGTAGCTGCCGGGTGAGGTCTCGGTCGTCGTGACACCCGGTCCGTCGGCCGTGAGCGCGGCGGTGAGCGCGACCACGTCGAGCCCGGGCGTCGCGTCGAGGCGCAGCGTGCGGTCGTCACCCGACGAGACCAGGTCGCGCACCGAGCCCTGCGCGATGACCTTCCCGTGGTCCACGACGACCACGTGGTCCGCCAGGTCCTCGGCCTCGTCCATGAGATGCGTGGTGAGCACCACGGCCACGCCTTCGTCGCGCAGCTCGCGGACGAGCTGCCACACGGCGTGGCGGGACTGCGGGTCCATACCGGCGCTGGGCTCGTCGAGGAACGCGACCTGGGGTCGGCCGACGACGGCCGTGGCGAGCGCGAGACGCTGGCGCTGACCGCCGGACAGGCGTCGCACGGTGGTGCGCGCGAACGAGCCGAGCCCGAGCCGCTCGGTGAGCTCGTCGAGCGGGCGCGGGTCGGCGTACATGCGCGCGACGTGCTCCAGCATCTGCGCGGCGGGCACGCCGGTCGGCAGACCGCCGTCCTGGAGCATCACGCCGACCCGGGGGCGCAGCTCGCGCGCGTCGTCGACGGGGTCGAGCCCGAGCACGCGCACGGTGCCCGCGTCGGGCCGGCGCAGGCCCTCGCAGCACTCGATCGTCGTCGTCTTGCCCGCGCCGTTCGGCCCCAGGACGGCGGTGACGGCGCCGGGCCGTGCGACGAGGTCGAGGCCGTCGACGACGGCGCGGTCGCCGTAGCGCTTGACGAGACCGGAGATCTCGACGGCCTGCTCGGCGACGGGGGAGGCGGGCACGGACGACGAGTCTAGGTGGGCCGCGCGCGGGACGCCCTGACGCTCCGCGTCGAGCCAGCGGTGGGGGACGTCACACCGCGACCGGGCGGCCGCGAAGGGTTGCCTTGCTTGCGCACGGGGAATTTGGCAACAACCATGTTGTCGATATCGGTCGTGCGCCCCGCAGGTCGCGTCGCACGACGAAGCAGCCGACGAGCGGAGGTGGGATGAGCGAGCTCACGCATGCGGTCCCGCTCCCGGGGCCCGGCGAGGACACCACGGACGCGTCGACGCGGCAGCGCGTCCTGCAGCTCGTCGCCGGCGAGGGGCCCATCACGGCCGCCGACCTCGCCGCACGGCTCGACCTGACGCCCGCCGCGATCCGGCGGCACCTGGGCGTCCTCGAGACCGCCGCCCAGATCGCGGTGCACGACGGCGTCGGTCACGGACCGGCCCGCCGCGGCCGGCCCGCGAAGCGGTACGTCGTGACGGCGCTGGGTCAGAGCGCGCTGTCGCAGCGTTACGCGGAGATCGCGACCGACGCGCTGCGGTTCCTCGCGGACACGGTCGGGACCGAGGCCGTCGAACGGTTCGCGGCGCAGCGCGTCGCGGAGCTCGAGGCACGGCTCGCGCCGCGCGTCGAGGGCGCGGCGGGAGGCGACGTGGCGGGACGCGTCGAGCTGCTCGCGGACGCGCTGTCGGACGACGGCTACGCGGCGACGGCCCGCACGGTGCCCGGCCTGCACGCCGTCCAGCTGTGCCAGGGCCACTGCCCGGTGCAGCACGTCGCGCACGAGTTCCCGCAGCTGTGCGACGCCGAGACGCGCGCGTTCTCGCGCCTGCTCGGCGTCCACGTGCAGCGGCTCGCGACCCTCGCGGGCGGCGGGCACGTGTGCACCACGAACATCCCGGTCGCCCAGCCGCCACCCGCGGCCGACGTCGCCCCGACCACGAACCCCCCTGTGCTCGCCCCGGAAGGAACGAACGCATGAGCGCACCTACGCAGGACCCGGAGCAGCCGATGACGCAGGACGAGGCCATCGCCTCGATCGGCAGCTACAACTACGGCTGGCACGACACGGACACCGCGGGCGCGACCGCGAGGCGCGGCCTCTCGGAGGACGTCGTGCGGGAGATCTCCCGGCTCAAGAACGAGCCGGAGTGGATGCTCAAGACGCGCCTGAAGTCGCTGCGCATGTTCGAGAAGAAGCCCATGCCCTGGTGGGGTGCGGACCTGTCGGGCATCGACTTCGACAACATCAAGTACTTCGTGCGGTCCACGGAGAAGCAGGCGGCCAGCTGGGACGACCTGCCCGAGGACATCAAGAACACGTACGACCGGCTGGGGATCCCCGAGGCGGAGAAGCAGCGCCTCGTCGCCGGTGTCGCCGCGCAGTACGAGTCCGAGGTGGTCTACCACCAGATCCAGGAGTCGCTCGAGGAGCAGGGCGTCATCTTCCTCGACACCGACACCGGCCTGCGCGAGCACCCGGAGATCTTCGAGCAGTACTTCGGCTCCGTGATCCCCCCGGGCGACAACAAGTTCGCGTCGCTCAACACCGCGGTGTGGTCGGGCGGCTCGTTCGTCTACGTCCCGCCGGGCGTGCACGTCGAGATCCCGCTGCAGGCCTACTTCCGGATCAACACCGAGAACATGGGCCAGTTCGAGCGGACGCTGATCATCGCCGACGAGGGCTCGTACGTGCACTACGTCGAGGGCTGCACGGCGCCCGTGTACTCGTCGGACTCGCTGCACTCGGCGGTCGTCGAGATCATCGTCAAGAAGAACGCCCGCGTGCGGTACACGACGATCCAGAACTGGTCGAACAACGTGTACAACCTCGTCACCAAGCGGGCGACCGCTGCCGAGGGCGCGACCATGGAGTGGGTCGACGGCAACATCGGCTCCAAGGTGACGATGAAGTACCCGGCGATCTACCTCATGGGCGAGCACGCGCGCGGCGAGACGCTGTCGATCGCGTTCGCCGGCGAAGGCCAGCACCAGGACGCGGGCTCCAAGATGGTGCACGCCGCGCCGCACACGTCGTCGTCGATCGTCTCGAAGTCGGTCGCGCGCGGCGGTGGCCGCACGTCGTACCGCGGTCTCGTGCAGATCCTCGAGGGTGCCTCGCACTCCGCGTCGAACGTGCTGTGCGACGCGCTTCTCGTCGACCAGATCTCCCGCTCGGACACCTACCCGTACGTCGACGTCCGCGAGGACGACGTGTCGATGGGCCACGAGGCCACGGTGTCCCGCGTGAGCGAGGACCAGCTGTTCTACCTGATGTCCCGAGGCATGCCGGAGACGGAGGCCATGGCGATGATCGTGCGCGGGTTCGTCGAGCCCATCGCGCGTGAGCTGCCCATGGAGTACGCCCTCGAGCTCAACCGCCTCATCGAGCTGCAGATGGAAGGGGCCGTCGGCTGATGACGACCACCACGAACGAGTCGGCGCTCTCGACCGACCACTCCCGCGCGGTCGCGGACGGCGCGCACACGCACGGTGTGGGCGGTGTGCCGGAGGCCTCGCGCGCCGAGCGCAGGACGTCCTTCGACGTCGCGGACTTCGCCGTCCCCACCGGCCGCGAGGAGGAGTGGCGGTTCGCTCCCGTCGCGCGCCTCGCGCCGCTGTTCGCCGCGGACTCGGGCGGCGTGCTCGACGGGCACGGCGTCCTGACGACCGTCGTCGAGTCGCCCGAGGTCGTCGTCGAGATCGTCGACCGCGGCGACGCGCGTCTCGGTGTCGTCGGCAAGCCGGGCGACCGCGCGGCGGCCGTCGCGTGGGCCTCGGCGCCGCGCGCCACGCTCGTGACGATCCCGCGGGAGGCCGTGACCTCGAAGGTCACGTCGATCCGCATCGAGGGCGTCGAGGGCGCGGGCACGCAGGAGGCGCCGCTCGAGCCGAGCGCGGCGCACCTCGTCGTGCGGGCCGAGGCGATGTCGCAGGGCACCGTGGTCATCGACCACGTCGGCCACGCCGCGCTCACCGAGACGGTCGAGATCGTCGCCGAGGACGGCGCGCACCTCACGGTCGTGTCGGTGCACGACTGGGCCGAGGGCTCCGTGCACGCCGCGTCGCACCGCCTCAAGGTCGGCCGTGACGCGACGGTCAAGCACATCGTCGTGACGCTCGGCGGCGACGTCGTGCGCGTGACCCCGGACGCGCAGTTCGCCGGCGAGGGCGGCTCGGTCACCATGCTCGGGCTGTACTTCGCGGACGCCGGCCAGCACCAGGAGCACCGGCTGTTCGTCGACCACGCGGTGCCCAGCTGCGTGAGCCGCGTGACCTACAAGGGCGCGCTGCAGGGAGCGGGCGCGCACACGGTGTGGGTCGGCGACGTGCTGATCCGGGCCGAGGCCGAGGGCACCGACACGTACGAGCTCAACCGCAACCTCGTCCTCACCGACGGGGCGCGCGCGGACTCCGTGCCGAACCTCGAGATCGAGACCGGGCTGATCGAGGGCGCGGGGCACGCGTCCGCGACCGGCCGGTTCGACGACGAGCAGCTGTTCTACCTGCGGGCCCGCGGCATCCCCGAGCCCGACGCGCGACGCCTCGTCGTGCGCGGCTTCTTCGCCGAGCTGGTGCACGAGATCGGTGTCCCGGAGGTCGAGGAGCGGCTCATCGCCGCGATCGAGGCCGAGCTCGAGGAGTCGATGTCCGTGCTCGACCAGGTCGCCGTCGAGGGCAGCGACGCGGGTGCCGTGGTGGAGCAGGCATGACCGCACAGCTCGCGTGCTACGCGTCCGACGTGCCCACGGGGGGCACGCTGCGCGTCGAGCTCGAGGGCGAGACCGGGACCGTCGAGGTCGCGATCGTCCGCGACGACGACGGCGAGCTGCACGCGATCAGCGACATCTGCTCGCACGGCGCGGTCTCGCTGTCCGACGGCGAGGTCGAGGGCTGCACGATCGAGTGCTGGCTGCACGGCTCGCGGTTCGACCTGCGCTCCGGCAAGCCGCTCGGCCCGCCCGCCGTCACCCCCGTCCCCGTCTACCCGGTCACGCTGGACGGCGAGCGCGTGCTCGTCGACGTGGACCGGACTGTCTGACCGTCACCGAGGAGCAACCCGCATGACCACCCTGGAGATCCGCGACCTGCACGTCAGCGTCGAGACGAAGGAGGGCCCCAAGCCCATCCTGCGCGGCGTCGACCTGACCGTGAACAGCGGCGAGACGCACGCGATCATGGGCCCCAACGGCTCGGGCAAGTCGACGCTCGCGTACTCGCTCGCCGGCCACCCGAAGTACCAGATCACGGGCGGCTCGGTGCTGCTCGACGGCGAGGACGTCCTGGCGATGTCCGTCGACGAGCGGGCCCGCGCCGGCATGTTCCTGGCGATGCAGTACCCGGTCGAGGTGCCGGGCGTCTCGGTGTCGAACTTCCTGCGCACCGCGAAGACCGCGATCGACGGCGAGGCCCCCGCGCTGCGCTCGTGGGTCAAGGACGTCCGTGCCGCGATGGAGAACCTGCGCATGGACTCGACGTTCGCGGAGCGGTCCGTGAACGAGGGCTTCTCGGGCGGTGAGAAGAAGCGCCACGAGATCCTGCAGATGGAGCTGCTCAAGCCGCGTCTCGCGATCCTCGACGAGACCGACTCGGGCCTCGACGTCGACGCGCTGCGCATCGTGTCCGAGGGCGTCAACCGCGTCCGTTCGACCACCGACGTCGGCGTCCTGCTGATCACGCACTACACGCGCATCCTGCGCTACATCACGCCCGACTTCGTGCACGTCTTCGTCGACGGCCGCATCGCGGAGGAGGGCGGCCCGGAGCTCGCCGAGCGCCTCGAGAACGAGGGCTACGACCGGTTCCTGGTCAACTCCTGACCTCGTGCGGGTGCCGGGCCGCTGCCCGGCACCCGCGCACCCCACCCGTCCACGTCGAGGGGATCCGCAGTGAGCACCACCCTGGAGGCCGCCGAGCTGGCGGCGGTGCGGGCCGACTTCCCGCTGCTCGAGCGCACGCTGCGTGACGGCAAGCGGCTGGTCTACCTCGACTCGGGGGCCACGTCGCAGAAGCCCGACGTGGTCCTCGACGCCGAGCAGGACTTCTACCTGCAGCGCAACGCCGCGGTCCACCGCGGTGCGCACCAGCTCGCCGAGGAGGCGACCGAGGCGTTCGAGGACGCCCGGGCGCGCGTCGCGTCGTTCGTCGGGGTGTCGCCCGGCGAGCTCGTGTGGACGAGCAACGCGACCGCGGGCATCAACCTGGTCGCCTACGCGCTGTCGAACGCGACGGCGGGCCGCGGGGGAGCAGCGGCACAGCGGTTCGCGCTGCGTCCCGGCGACGAGATCGTCGTCACCGAGGCCGAGCACCACGCGAACCTCGTGCCGTGGCAGGAGCTCGCGCTGCGCACGGGTGCGACGCTGCGGTGGATCGGCGTGGACGACGACGGGCGACTGCGGACCGACGAGCTCTCGAGCGTCGTCACCGACCGCACGCGCGTGCTGGCCTTCACGCACGCGTCCAACGTGACCGGCGCGATCACCGACGTGCCCGCGTTCGTCGCCCGCGCCCGCGAGGTGGGCGCGCTCACGGTGCTCGACGCGTGCCAGTCCGTGCCGCACCTGCCGGTCGACCTGCACGAGCTCGGCGTCGACTTCGCCGCGTTCTCGGGGCACAAGATGCTCGCCCCGACCGGCGTCGGCGCGCTCTACGGGCGACGCGAGCTGCTCGAGGCGATGCCGCCGGTCACCACGGGCGGCTCGATGGTCGAGGTCGTCACGATGACCGAGACCACGTACGCCCCGCCGCCGCAGCGGTTCGAGGCCGGCACGCAGATGGTCTCGCAGGCCGTCGCGATGGGCGCGGCCGCGACCTACCTGTCCGACCTCGGGATGGACGCCGTCGCCGCGCACGAGCACGACCTGGCGGGCCTGCTGCTCGACGCGGTGGCGTCCGTGCCGGGTGTGCGGGTGATCGGCCCGACCGACACCGCAGACCGGCTCGCCGCGGTGTCGTTCGTCGTCGACGGCGTGCACGCGCACGACGTGGGGCAGGTGCTCGACGACGCCGGCGTCGCGGTGCGCGTCGGCCACCACTGCGCACAGCCGCTGCACCGCCGGTTCGGCGTGGCCGCGACGGCACGCGCGACCGCCGCGGTGTACACCACCGACGAGGAGATCGCCGTGTTCCGGGAAGCGCTCGCGGGGGTCCGGGCGTTCTTCGGACTGACGGACTGACGGCGCCCCCGGCGCCACGAGAAGGGCGACGTATGAGCAGCTCGATGGAGCAGCTGTACCAGCAGGTGATCCTGGACCACGCGAAGTTCCCGCACGGGCGAGGGCTGGGCGAGGCGGCGGACGGCGCCCGCTCGGCGCAGTCGCACCAGGTGAACCCCACGTGCGGCGACGAGGTGACCCTGCAGGTCGACGTCGACGACGCCGGGGTGGTCCGCGGGCTGCGCTGGGAGGGGCAGGGCTGCTCGATCTCGCAGGCCTCGGTCTCGGTGCTGCACGACCTGGTGCTCGACCAGCCGCTGGGCACCGTCGACACGCTCGCCGCGTCGTTCCGCGACCTCATGCAGTCCAGGGGGCAGGGGCTCGACGACGACGACGCCGAGGAGGCGCTCGGCGACGCCGCCGCCTTCACGGGCGTCGGCAAGTACTCCGCACGCGTGAAGTGCGCCCTGCTCGGCTGGGTCGCGCTGAACGACGCACTCATCAAGACCGGATCCCGGGAGGACGCATGACCACCCCCAGCACTGGCTCACCGACGACCGTCGCGGACGTCGAGGAGGCGATGCGCGACGTGATCGACCCCGAGCTCGGGATCAACGTCGTCGACCTCGGCCTCGTGTACGGGGTCGCGCTCGAGCAGAACACCGCGGTGATCGACATGACGCTCACGTCGGCGGCGTGCCCGCTCACCGACGTCATCGAGGACCAGTCGGCGCAGGCGCTCGACGGCATCGTCGACGGCTTCCGCATCAACTGGGTCTGGATGCCGCCGTGGGGCCCGGAGAAGATCACCGAGGACGGTCGTGAGCAGATGCGGGCCCTCGGCTTCAACATCTGACACACCTCGCACGCGGGCGGTGGACGGCGGACTCGTCGTCCACCGCCCGCGTTCGTGTGACGTCCCTTGCTCGTGCGAGCCGGGCCGCGTTAGCGTCTCCCCAGGTCAAGAGCGATCAGCGAGACGCCCTCCGCGTGCTGGTCCGGCAACCGCGCAACCTCGCGCACGGTGCCCCGGAGGAAGACCGGCCCGGCGGCGACCGCCGCCGGGAAGTGCGAAGGGAGTACGCCCATGAGTGAGAAGTTCCTGCGCGCCGACGGTCTCGTCGAGCTGCGCCCCGCCCCCGCGGCGGTCGCGGAGGCGAGCCGGACCGGTGTCGACCTCGTCACCCGCGGGGAGCTGTGCACCGCGTGCCTGGTCGGCGACTGGGGTCTGTCGCTGCTGAGGGCCGCCAAGACGCTCTGCGACGACTGCACCTGGCTCGAGTCCGAGGTCTCGCGGCGGGCCGGAGCGGCACGCTCGCGTGCGGGTCGGACGGCCGGCGACGGGGTCGTGCAGCTCGCCGGGCTGTCCGACCCCGACGACGCGTCGTGGGCGCCGGTCCGCGCCGCGCTCCAGCTGCGCGACGCGCGCCTGACCGTGCTGCTCGACGACGCCGCGGCGTCGGGTATGGCGGTCGTCGAGCTGGACTCGGTGCGGGATCACGATCGCACCGTGCGAGCGGTCAGCCGGCAGGACGCTCTCCGGTCCGGTCTGCTCGACGACTCGGCGGAAGCACGAGTGCGTCTGTTCGCGGAGTGGCTGCGTCTGCTCGCTCCCGAGGACCACGCCGTGCGCGCCGACGTGCTGGCGGACGTCCCGGCGCTCGCGCACGCCCTGCGCGCGCACCAGGTGGGAGTGATGGCGGCCTCGGCCCGCGCTGACGTCGACCGGGTGGGCCGGGAGACGGCCCGAGCCCTCGCGACGGTGACGCGTGCGCCGCTCGCGCTGGGCGCCGTCGTGAGCCGTCTCGTTCGGGTCCGCCTGACCCGTTTCGCGCGCGCGGCCCGCGCGTAGCACCGACGCATCGCGTGGGTCCGGCTGACCTGCGTGGTGGGGGTCGCACTGGGCCGCGCCACGCAGGTCAGCCCGGCGCGGCGTGCGCTCAGCCCTTCTTCGACTTGGGGGCGCGCAGCCGGAGCCACCGCGCCTGGCCCTCCTCCCGGAGCTCGACCTGCCCCTGGCGTGAGCGCACGAAGTCCGTGAACGTCGCGAAGCCGAGCGCAGCCTCGTTGTACCGGGGGTCGAGCCGCTTCATCTGCTGCTTGACCGCCGACGCCTGGCTCCAGCCGTCGGCGTCCTTCGCGACCAGCCCGAGTGCGCGTGCGAGCAGCCGCGTCGCGACCGGACCGCTGATCGGCTGTGACGACGTCTCGGGCTCGGTGCGCGTCGCGGTCGTCGCCGTGCGCGGAGCGGTCGTCACGGGCGAGGCAGCAGCGTCGTCCGGGGCGCCCGTGACGACGGTGTCGTCGTCCTCTGCCTCGTCCGACTGCCGCACGGCCTCGTCGTAGTACTCGAACTCGTCGCACGCGGAGATCAGTGCCTTGCTGGTCCCGCCCGGCACGCCGACGCCGACGACCACGCGCCCGAGGCGCTTGCACCGCTGCGCGAGCGCAATGTAGTCGGAGTCGCCAGCCACGATCACGACGTGCGTGAGGTCGGTGAGACGGAACAGGTCCTCGAGCACGTCCACGGCGAGCCGGATGTCGGCGCCGTTCTTGGTACCGGACGCAGGGAAGAGCTGCGTGAGGTCGATCGCGCGGTCCACCAGCTGGCGCCGGTACGCCGCGTTGGCCGGCACCGACCAGTCGGCGTACGCGCGGGTCACGGCGAGCGTGCCGAACGACGACGCGTAGTCGAGGAGCGCGCTCACGTCGACCCGGGCGGCGTCGAGCCGAGGGGCGACGTCCTTACCGGCGTCACGCGCGTTGTCCTTGCGCCACGAGCCGTCACCGTGGAGCTGGTCGTAGCGGGAGATGACGATGTTGTCGAAGTCGAGATAGACGCCCACGCGGGCGGAGCTGTCGTCGGTGCTCATGCCCGGAGTCTGCCCGATGCGGGCGTCAGAGCGTGTCGGCGGCGAAGGTGTCGCACGCCGCGAGGTCGCGCTGCTGGTAGCCGGTGGTGAACCAGCGCTGGCGCTGCTCGCTCGAGCCGTGGGTCCACGAGTCGGGGTTCACACCGCCGCCCGACTGCTGCTGGATGTGGTCGTCGCCCACGGCTGCGGCCGCGTCGATCGCCTGCGCGAGCTCGTCGGCGGTGATGGGCTTGAGGTAGGTGACACCGGTGTCGGGGTCCTCGGTGGTCGCGGCGTTGCCGGCCCACATGCCCGCGTAGCAGTCGGCCTGGAGCTCGACGCGCACGGAGTCCGACCCGGCGCCCGACCCGCGGCGGTCGGAGGAGTCGAACACGCCGGTGACGTTCTGGACGTGGTGGCCGTACTCGTGCGCGTAGACGTACATCTCGGCGAGCGGGCCGCCCTTCGCGCCGAACTGGCTGGTCAGCAGGTCGAAGAAGCCCAGGTCGAGGTAGATCGTCTGGTCCCCGGGGCAATAGAACGGCCCGGACGACGACGACGCGTCGCCGCACGCGGTCCGCACCGCGGACGTGAACTCCACGGCCTCCGGGATGGTCGCGTCCGCCTTGCGCAGGGTGGGCGTCCAGTACGTGTCGAGGGAGTCGAGGGTCGCGGACAGGCGGCACGCGCGGTCGGTGTTGGCCTGCTCGGCCGTGCAGGCACCGACGGTGCCGTCCTGACCGGGCTCGCCCCCGCCACCACCGAGGAGCGCGCCGGGGTCCACGTTGCCCCCGGACAGCAGCGTGATCGCGAGGATCACGAGCAACCCGAGACCGCCGACGCCGCCGCCGATCGCCATGCCACGCCCGCCGGCGGAGCGGCGCGACTGCACGCGTCCGCCGCCGAAGCTGCCACCCTCCTGGAACGTCACACCCGGGACGGTAGTCCGTGCACGGGCACCGCGCGATTCAGCCCTCGCCGATCCCGCGCGCGGCGAGCGCCTCGCCCGTCGCGCGTGCGTGGCCGACCATGCGCACCGCGGCCGGCACGACGAGCGCGCGCGGCGAGCGGCCGAGCCCGCGCGCCCGTGCGGCGTCGCGGGACTCGTGCGCGGCGTGCAGCAGGACGGGGACGGAGCGCAGCATGAGGCTCACCGCGAGCGCGACGGTCTGCGGGGGGAGGCCGACGTGCCGCAGCGGCCCGGCGGCACGGCGCAGCGCGTCGAGCAGGTCGTCGGCGCGCGTGGTCGCGGTGACGACGGTGGCGAGCAGGACGAGCGCGACGAGGTCGGCGGCGGTCTCGACGCCCGACGCCCAGCCGCGTGACCATGCCTGGTACCCGCCGACGAGGACCGCGACGGCGCCGACGCGCACGAGGCCGCTGCGCGTGCGGTGCCACGAGAGCCTCGCGACGGCGTGGCAGGCGACGGCGACGGCGAGCGCGACGAGCGCCGACGCGGCTCCGCGGACGACGAGGACGACGACGCCGGCCAGTGCGAGGGCCGCGAGCTTGCGGAGCGCGGGCGCCCGGTGCAGCACCGAGGTGCCCGGCTGGTGCATCCCGAGCGGGCCGGACCAGACGGGCCGCAGCGGCGTGCCGGGGCGGGTCACCGGATTTCGCCGGAACGCACGGGGGAGGAGGTCATGAGGTCCCGGTACGCGGCGACGGCGGCGGACGGCTCGCCGTCGTGGACCACCCGGCCGTCGTCGACGACGAGGACGCGCTCGGCGTGCAGCGCGGCGTCCAGGTCGTGCGTGACGACGACGACCTGCTGCGGCAGGTCGGCGAGCAGGTCGTCGACCACCGCGCGCCAGCGCAGGTCGAGCAGCGTCGTCGGCTCGTCGCAGACCAGCACGTCGGGGTCGGTCGCGAGCACGGACGTGAGCGCGAGGAGCTGGCGCTGCCCGCCGGACAGCGCGTGCACGGGCAGGTCGGCGCGGTCCGCGAGCCCGATGCGCGCGAGCGCCGCACGGGCCCGGGCCTCGCGCTCGCGCGCGTCGGGCACGCTGCGCCGCAGCGACAGCGCGACGTCCTCGACGGGGGTGGGCATGACGAGCTGCGCGTCGGGGTCGGTGAACACGAAGCCGACGCGCCGCCGGACGGCCGGTCCGTCGGTACGCGTGTCGAGCCCGTCGACGCGCACGGTCCCGGACGACGGCAGCACGAGCCCGTTGAGCAGGCGCGCGAGCGTCGACTTGCCGGAGCCGTTCGCGCCGACGACCGCCACGCGCCGTTCGGTGAGGCGCAGCGTGACCGGGCCGAGCAGGCGCGTGACGGTGTCCGGGCCGCCCGAGGGGTCGGGCGTCCAGGCCGTGACGAGCGCCTCGCTCAGCTCGATCATCAGCGGCGCCGGCGCAGCAGGTCCGGGTAGGCGGCGAACACCGCGAGCGCGACCGCGGCCGCGAGGAGGGTCTTCACGGTGTCCCCGGGGAAGAACACGGCGCCCGCCGCGAAGGCCTCACCGGCCGTGAGGTCGGTGCGCAGCACGATGCCCGCGATACCCAGCGGGTGGACGGTGAGCGCGGTGGCGGTCAGGCCGCTCGCGACGAGGACGAGGTAACGCGCGGGGCCGGTCGCCTTGCGCGCGGCGCTCGCGAGCACGCCCGCGAGCGCGGCGGCCAGCGGGAAGCCCAGCAGGTAGCCGACGCTGGGCCCGGCGAGCACCGCCAGGCCGCCCGTGCCGCCCGAGAACACGGGCACGCCCGCGAGCCCCACGGCGAGGTAGAGCAGCACGGCGAGCGCGCCGCGGCGCCAGCCGAGCACCAGGCCGGCCAGCACGACCCCGAAGGTCTGGAGCGTGACGGGCACCCCGGTGCCCGTCGGGATGCCGGGGACGACCGCGCACACCGCGATGAACGCGGCGAACACCGCGACGAGCGCGACGTCGGCCGTCGCGGGGTGCGCCCGCTCGGCGGGCTCGGGCAGCGCGACGTCCAGCACCGCGGCCGGGTCGGGCAGCGCGGGGGACTGCGGGGCGTCCGCGATCGCGGTCCCGGGCGGTGCGGAGTGCTGGCGTGCGTCGGTCACGGGTGGCCCCCTCGGGTCGGTGCTCCGGTGCGTCGTCGTGCGGGATCGGTCGGGTCGTCGTCCGCGCTCGTGCGCTCGTGCTCGTCGTCGCCGCGCCCGTCCGTGCCGGACGGCGCCGCCGTCCCGCCGGTGGGCGGGGGAAAGGACGACGGTCGTCACGCTAGTGCTCGTTAGGATGGACGGCGTTTGTGCGCCCGCCCAAGACAGGCGCGGGCTTTCCGGAGGAAACCACCACGTGATCACCGCCCACGGCGTCGGCCTGCGCATCGGCGCACGCGAGCTGCTCGCCGAGACCTCGTTCCGCATCGCTGCGGGCGACCGCATCGGTCTCGTCGGCCGCAACGGCGCCGGCAAGACGACCCTCACCAAGACGCTCGCGGGCCAGGCCCAGCCGACGAGCGGCACGATCACGCGCGGGGAGGTCGGCTACCTGCCGCAGGACCCCGCGACCGGTGACCTCGACGTGCTCGCGCTCGACCGCGTGCTGTCGGCGCGCGGCCTCGACGAGATCGTGCGCAGCATGCGCGCGACCGAGCAGGTCATGGCCGAGGGCACCGACGACGAGCGGGACAAGGCGATGGCGCGCTACTCGCGCCTGGAGGCCCGGTTCACCGCGGCGGGCGGCTACGCCGCCGAGTCGGAGGCGCACCGCATCACCGCGAACCTCGGGCTCGACGACCGTGTGCTCGCCCAGACGCTCGGGACGCTGTCCGGCGGCCAGCGCCGTCGGGTCGAGCTCGCGCGGATCCTGTTCTCCGGTGTCGAGACACTCCTGCTCGACGAGCCGACGAACCACCTCGACGCCGACTCGATCGCCTGGCTGCGCGACTACCTCAAGGCGTACTCGGGCGGCTTCGTCGTCATCTCGCACGACGCCGAGCTGCTGCGCGCGACCGTCAACAAGGTGTTCCACCTCGACGCGAACCGCGCCGCGCTCGACCAGTACAACCTCGGCTGGGACGCGTACCTGCTGCAGCGCGAGACCGACGAGAAGCGGCGTCGCCGGGAGCGTGCGAACGCCGAGAAGAAGGCCGCGGCGCTGCTCGCGCAGGCGGACAAGATGCGCGCCAAGGCAACCAAGGCCGTCGCGGCGCAGAACATGGCGCGGCGCGCCGAGCGGATGCTGTCGGGCCTCGAGGAGGTCCGCGCGAGCGACAAGGTCGCCAAGCTGCGGTTCCCCGACCCGGCGCCGTGCGGGCGCACGCCGCTCACGGCGTCGGACCTGTCGAAGTCGTACGGCTCGCAGGAGGTCTTCACGGGCGTCGACCTGGCGATCGACCGCGGCTCACGTGTCGTGGTGCTCGGTCTCAACGGCGCGGGCAAGACCACCCTGCTGCGGCTGCTCGCGGGCATCGAGACCCCGGACACCGGCGAGGTGCACCCCGGGCACGGCCTCAAGCTCGGGTACTACGCGCAGGAGCACGAGACGCTCGACCTCGAGCGCACGGTGGTGGAGAACCTGCGCTCGGCGGCGCCGGACCTCTCCGACACGCAGGTCCGCTCCGTCCTCGGCTCGTTCCTGTTCTCGGGCGACGACGCCGACAAGCCGGCGCGCGTGCTCTCGGGCGGGGAGAAGACGCGGCTCGCGCTCGCGGCGCTCGTCGTCTCGGCGGCGAACGTCCTGCTGCTCGACGAGCCGACGAACAACCTCGACCCGGCGAGCCGCGAGGAGATCCTCGCGGCGCTGCGGGGGTACCAGGGTGCCGTGGTGCTCGTGAGCCATGACGAGGGCGCGGTCGCCGCGCTGGACCCGGAGCGCGTGCTCCTGCTGCCGGACGGTGACGAGGACCTGTGGAGCGCCGACTACCTGGACCTGATCACGCTGGCCTGAGCGCGCTCAGCGGGCCGTGCGGCTCGCGTCGTCGGGCGTCTGCGCGTCGATGAGGGCGTCCTCCTCGGCCTCGGCCCGGCCCTCGCGCCGGCGGGGCCGGGCGGGGCGTGCCGGCGCGGCCGGTGCCGTCCCGCCCGCGGGCTCGGACGGCTCGAACGGTGCGCCCGTGCCGTCGCGTTCCTCGACGACCTCGCGGCGGGCGAGCCAGGCGAAGCCCAGCAGGCCGCCCAGCGCGAACGCCCACCACTGGAACGCGTACGACAGGTGCGAGCCGGGGTCGAGGTCGGGTGCGGGCAACGTCCCGAGGGGTGTCGCGGGTGCCGGGTCCTCGGCGACGAGCTGCCCGTACGCGCCCGCGTAGACCGCGGCGTCCGTGAGCCCCGCGGCGGCGGCGACCTGCGCAGGGTGCAGCGCCTGCACCGACCCCGCGGGCGCGCCGCGGTCGCTCGGCTGCTCGGCGTGCCGCACGCGCACGACGAGCCCGACCTCGCCCGCGGGCGGCGGGGGCACGTCGACGCCGGCGCTCGCGTCCGCACCGGTCGGCACCCAGCCGCGGTCCACGACGAGCACCGCGTCCGTGCCCGTGACCCGGAACGGGACGAGCACGTGGTACGCCGGGTTGCCCTCGACCGGTCGGTTGCGCAGCAGGACCGTCGCGTCCGTGAGGTAGCGACCCGTCGTGCGGACCTGCGACCACTCGTCGGCGTCCGCGAGCCGGTCGCCCGGTGCTGCCAGCACGTCGGCCAGGGGGACCGGGGGAGCGTCGTAGTTGCGCTCGACCGTCGCGATCTGCGCGTCCCGCCACTCGTGGCGGTGCCACTGCCAGCGACCCAGGAACGTGCACGCCACCGCGACGAGCACGCCGACGAGCACCAGGACGACGGCCCGCCGCCGGGCAGGGCTCACGGCGCGTCCGACGACGCGAGCTCCGCCACCGGGACGGTGTCCTTGAGGAAGCCGCGCACGTCGAGGAACTGCGTCAGGTGCTCGCGATGCTCGTCGCACGCGAGCCACACCTTGCGGCGCTCGGGCACGTGCAGCTTCGGGTTGTTCCACAGCAGCGCCCACGTGGCGTCCCGCCGGCAGCCGCGTGCGCTGCAGATCGGGTCGTCCACCGGGTCCGGCACGGGCAGGGTCACGCGCGGCCTCCCGCGGGGTCGTCGGGTGTGTCGCCGATCCGGCCCGGCCGGCCGCCGGGGCCGATCTCGCGCAGGTCGACGAAGGGTTCGGCGTCGTCGCGACGCTCGCGGCCCGCGTTGGCGAAGATGACCGCCACGTACGGCAGCACCACGGCGGCGACGACGAGCACCAGGGACACCCACCGCGGCACGTGCGACCACGTGACGATCGTGAGCACGAAGCACACGAGGCGGACGCCCATCTGGGCGAGGTACCGGCGCTGGCGCCGGGCGACGTCCTCGGCGAGCGGTTCGGGCGCAGCGGTGATCCGCTGGACCGGCTCCTCGCCTCGACGTGACCTCACGCCTCGATCGTACGTTCCTGCGCACGGGCGCCGACCCACGGACCACGTCCGCCGCTCTTGTGCACTTCCCCCAACTGGGGCGCGACAACCTGTGCCGCGCCGGAACGGCGACGAGCGCACCTGCTCGGCTACCGTCGTGACTCGTGCCTGAGACTTCCGACAACTCCAGCGTCCCGTCCGGCGACGAGCGGCCCGCGCCGCGCGTCGTGCTCGTCACGGGCGCCAACCGCGGCATCGGCCGGGCGATCGCGCAGCGGTTCGTCGCCGCGGGGGACCGGGTCGCGACGATCTACCGGTCCGGCGAGCTCCCGCCGGGCGTGCTCGGCGTGGTCGGGGACGTGCGGGACAGCGCGTCCGTGGACGCCGCGTTCACGGCGGTCGAGGCCGAGCTCGGCCCGGTCGAGGTGCTCGTCGCGAACGCGGGAGTCACCCGCGACCAGCTCCTCATGCGGATGACGGACGAGGAGTTCGACGAGGTCCTCGACGTGAACCTCAAGGGCGCGTTCCGGTGCGTGCGTCGCGCCAGCAAGCCCATGATCCGGCTGCGTCGCGGGCGCATCGTGCTCATCTCGTCGGTCGTGGGTCTGTACGGCGGTCCCGGGCAGGTCAACTACGCGTCCTCCAAGGCCGCCCTCGTCGGGATGGCGCGGTCCATCACGCGCGAGCTCGGCGGCCGCGGGATCACCGCGAACGTCGTCGCACCCGGCTTCATCGACACCGACATGACGCGCGCGCTGCCCGAGGCGACGCAGGCGTCCTACAAGGCCGCGATCCCCGCGGGCCGCTTCGCCACACCCGACGAGGTCGCCGCGGCCGTCGAGTTCCTCGCGTCGCCCGCCGCGGGGTACGTCAGCGGCGCCGTGCTGCCCGTCGACGGCGGCCTCGGCATGGGCCACTGACCCACCCTTCGAACCCCCGCACCACGGAAGAGAGACACACACCATGGGCCTGCTCACCGGCAAGAAGCTCCTCGTCACCGGCGTCCTGACGGACGGATCCATCGCGTTCCACGTCGCGCGCCTCGCCCAGGAGGAGGGGGCGCAGGTCGTCCTGACGTCCTTCGGCCGGCAGTTCCGGCTCACCCAGGTCATCGCCCGCCGCCTGCCCGTCGAGGCGCCCGTGGTCCAGCTCGACGTCACCGACGCCGACGACCTGGCGGCGCTCGCGGACCGCGTGCGCGAGGCCGGCGTCGACCGTCTCGACGGCGTCGTGCACTCGATCGGGTTCGCCCCCCAGTCCGTCATGGGCGGCAACTTCCTCGCGGGCGAGTGGGCGGACGTGTCCACCGCGCTCGAGGTCTCCGCGTACTCGCTCAAGTCGCTCGCGGTGGCCGCGCAGCCGCTGCTCACCGAGGGCGGCTCCGTCGTCGGCCTGACGTTCGACGCCAAGTTCGCGTGGCCGGTCTACGACTGGATGGGTGTCGCGAAGGCCGCGTTCGAGTCGACCGCGCGCTACCTCGCGCGTGACCTCGGCCCCTCTGGTGTGCGCGTCAACCTCGTCTCCGCCGGCCCGATCCGCACCACCGCCGCGAAGTCCATCCCCGGCTTCGAGACGATGGAGTCGCGCTGGTCCGACCGGGCGCCGCTCGGCTGGGACGTCACCGACCCGGAGCCCGCCGCGCGCGCCGTGGCCGCGCTGCTGTCCGACTGGTTCCCCGCGACCACCGGCGAGATCGTGCACGTCGACGGCGGCGTGCACGCGATGGGTCAGTGACCCGGGCCGGTGACGCGGTGCGTGCGGGAGACGTGCCCGAGTGGCACGCTGACCCCGTGAGCACGCGACGGCTCGTGCTGCTGCGCCACGCCAAGGCGGAGCACCCCGACGGCATCCCCGACCACGAGCGCCCGCTCGCGCTCGCGGGGCGCCGGCAGTGCCCGCTCGTGGGCGCGGCGATGGCCGAGGCCGGGGTCGCTCCCGACCTGGTGTGGTGCTCCAGCGCCGTGCGGACGCGTCAGACCTGGGAGCTCGTGCGCGGCGCGCTCGGCCTCGAGCCGCCGGTCGAGTACCGCGGCGAGGTGTACGACGCGGGCGTGCGCTCGCTGCTCTCGCTCGTCGCGTCCGCGCCCGCCGCGGTGCGCACGCTCGTCGTCGTCGGGCACGAGCCGACCATGTCGCATGCCGCCGCGACGCTCGCCGGACCCGGCTCCGACGAGGCCGCGGTCGCGCGCGTGCAGGTGGGTGTGCCGACCGCGTCGTGGTCGTGGCTCGAGTTTGACGGCGCGTGGGCCGACCTCCAGCCGCGCGCCGCCCGGCTCCTGCGCCTGGTCACCGCGTCCTGACGCCGGGCGTCAGGCGAACGGCGCGAGGGTGAGGGCGGCGTCGAGGCGCCCCTCGATCGTCGCGTCGGCCTGCTGCGCGACGACCGGCTTGGCGTTGTACGCGATGCCGAAGCCGGCCGTCGCGAGCATGTCGAGGTCGTTCGCGCCGTCGCCGATCGCGACCGTCGCCGCGAGGTCGACACCGACGCTCGCGGCGTAGTCGCGCAGCGCGACCGCCTTCGCGGCGCGGTCCACGACGGCGCCTGTGACGCGTCCCGTGAGTCGTCCGTCGCCGACCTCGAGCCGGTTGGCGCGCACGAGCGAGATGCCCAGCGACGCGGCCAGCGGTGTCACGAGCTCGACGAACCCGCCCGAGACGAGCCCGACGGCCCACCCCCGCTCCTGCACGGCCGCGACGAGCTCGCGTGCGCCGGGGGAGAGCCGCATCTGCGCACGCACCTCGTCGAGCACGCTCACCGGCAGCCCGGCCAGGGTCGCGACGCGCTCGTGCAGCGACGCGGCGAAGTCCAGCTCGCCGCGCATGGCGCGCTCGGTGATCTGCGTGACGAGCTCGGCGGACCCCGCGTGCTCCGCGAGCATCTCGATCACCTCGCCCGTGATGAGCGTGGAGTCGACGTCCATCACGAGCAGGCCGGCGGCAGCGTTCGTCACGGCGTGCAGGGTACCGAGCGCGACGTGCCGCGGGCCGGACCGTCCACGCCGACGGTCCGGCCCGCACGCACGACGCCGAGCGAAGGTCAGTCCGTGATGATCGAGCCCTTCGGGACCACGGTGAGCCCGGACTCGGTCACGGTGAAGCCCCGCGCGCGGTCGTGCTCGTGGTCGAGCCCGATGCGCGCCCGCTCGGGGACGATGACGTTCTTGTCGAGGATCGCGCGGTGCACCTGCGCGTACCGGCTGACCTGCACGCCGTCCATCAGCACCGAGTCCGTGACCTGCGCCCACGAGTGCAGCCGGATGCCCGGGGAGAGCACCGAGCCGGACACCGTCGCACCCGAGACGACGACGCCCGGGGAGACGATCGAGTCCGCGGCGTGCCCGAGACGGCCCGCGCCGGCGTGCACGAACTTGGCCGGCGGCAGACCCGTGTAGCCGGTGTGCAGGGGCCACTCGTCGTTGTACAGGTTGAACACCGGCTCGACCGCGATGAGGTCGATGTTCGCCTCGTAGAACGCGTCGATCGTCCCGACGTCGCGCCAGTAGTCCCGGTCACGGGGCGTCGAGCCCGGCACGTCGTTGCGGATGAAGTCGTACACGCCCGCGGTCCCGCGCTCGACGAACCACGGCACGATGTCGCCACCCATGTCGTGCCGGGAGTTCACGTCCTCGGCGTCGACCGTCACGGCCTTCACCAGGGCGTCCGCGTCGATCACGTAGTTGCCCATCGAGGCGAGCACCTCGTGCGGCGAGTCCGCCAGGCCGATCGCGTCGGTCGGCTTCTCGCGGAACGCCCTGATGCGCGTCGGGTCGTCCGGGTGCGTCTCGATGACGCCGAACTGGTCGGCCTCCTCGATCGGCTGGCGGATGCCCGCGACGGTCAGCTCGGCACCGGACGCGATGTGCGCGTCGACCATCTGGGAGAAGTCCATGCGGTAGACGTGGTCGGCGCCGACCACGACCACGATGTCGGGGCGCTCGTCGTCGATGATGTTCAGGCACTGGTAGATCGCGTCGGCGCTGCCGAGGTACCAGTGCTTGCCGACGCGCTGCTGCGCGGGGACGGCGGCGACGTAGTTGCCGAGCAGGGCCGACATGCGCCACGTCTTCGAGACGTGCCGGTCCAGGCTGTGGGACTTGTACTGCGTCAGCACGATCACGTGCAGGTAGTGGGAGTTGATGACGTTCGACAGGGCGAAGTCGATGAGCCGGTAGATCCCGCCGAACGGGACTGCCGGCTTCGCCCGGTGGGCCGTGAGCGGCATGAGTCGCTTGCCCTCGCCACCTGCGAGGACGATGGCCAGGACGCGCGGTTGTGCCATGCCCCGAACCCTAGGCCCGACAGGCGGTGCGGGCGAGGCCAGGGCGCGTTCACGCGCTAGCGTGTCGCGCATCACGGCCCGCCGGTGCGTGCGGGCCGCCGTCCACGGAGGTCGTCTGTGCGCGTCGACATGCTCACCCGGGAGTACCCCCCGCACGTCTACGGAGGGGCCGGGGTGCACGTCGCGGAGCTGGCCGCGGTGCTGCGGGGCAGCCTCGACGTGCGCGTGCACTGCTTCGACGGGCCGCGCGACGACGCGGCGCGCGAGCAGGGCGTGCACGGCTACTCGGTCCCGGGGGGTCTGTCGGGCACCAACGCGGCGCTGCAGACGCTCGGGGTCGACCTCGAGATCGTCGCGGGCATCGGTGCGGGCGAGGACGACGTCGCGACCGACCTGGTGCACTCGCACACGTGGTACGCGAACCTCGCCGGGCACGTCGCCGGGCTGCTGCACGGCGTGCCGCACGTGCTCACGGCGCACAGCCTGGAGCCGCTGCGGCCGTGGAAGGCCGAGCAGCTCGGCGGTGGGTACGCGGTCTCGAGCTGGGTCGAGCGCACCGCCTACGAGGGCGCGGCGGCGGTGATCGCCGTCTCGGGCGGCATGCGCGAGGACATCCTGCGCAGCTACCCCGCGGTCGACCCCGCACGCGTGCACGTCGTGCACAACGGCATCGACCTGGCGGCGTGGCGTCGGCCCACCGACGAGGCCGCGCTCGCGCACGCGGACGAGACCGTGCGCGCGCTCGGCATCGACCCGACGCGTCCCGCGGTCGTGTTCGTCGGGCGCATCACGCGCCAGAAGGGCCTGCCGTACCTGCTGCGCGCGGCCGAGTCGCTGCCGGCCGACGTGCAGCTCGTGCTGTGCGCGGGCGCACCCGACACCCCCGAGATCGCCGCCGAGGTCACGGGCCTCGTCGAGGCGCTGCGCACGCGCCGCTCGGGAGTGGTGTGGATCGAGCAGATGCTCCCGCGCGAGGACCTCGTCGCCGTCCTCGCCGCGTCGACGGTGTTCGTCTGCCCGTCGGTCTACGAGCCGCTCGGCATCGTCAACCTCGAGGCCATGGCCGTCGGGCTGCCCGTGGTCGGCACCGCGACGGGCGGCATCCCCGAGGTCGTCGACGACGGCGTCACGGGCTGGCTCGTCCCGATCGACCAGGTGCAGGACGGCACGGGTACACCGCGCGACCCCGAGCGGTTCGTCGCCGACCTCGCCGCCGCGCTCACGGAGGCGGTCACGGACGTCGAGCGCGCCCGGCGGTGGGGCCTGGCGGCCCGGCAGCGGGTCGAGGACCACTTCTCGTGGGCGGCCGTCGCCGAGCGCACCCTCGAGGTCTACCGAGGCGTGCTCGCCTGAGGACCCGGGCCCGCGGCCGGGCCGGCGAACGTCGCGGCGGACAGCGCACGACGCGCGAGCCGGTCGACGTCGCGCAGCGCGGCGGTGCGCTGGTCGGCCTGCCACAGGTTGACGGCGCCGCCGTCGTCGCGGGTCGCGAGGTCCACGATCGCGAGCAGCCGCGCGGCGCTCGCGAGGATCCGACCGCGGCGCGCGTCGAGACGGTCCGGCAGCCGCCAGGTCGGCACGCCCGCGTCGCGCAGCGCGACCACCTGCGCCGCGTGCTCGTCGTCCCAGTGCGCCACGTCGAGGCGCACGAGCGCGTCCGTGACGTCCGTCAGGCCGCGCCGCAGGCCTCGGTCGGCGTCCTCGAGCGTGCCGAGCCCCTGCACCGCCAGCGTCCAGTCGGGCACCTCGGTGGCGTGCCACGTGACCAGGTGCCCGGGCTCGAGGGCCGAGCCGAACCCGGTCACCTCCGGGACGAGCGCGAGGCTGCGGCCCGCCGAGCGCAGCAGGACGACCTCACGCGCGTCGAGCGCCTGCGCGCTCACCGCGGCGGGCACGCCCGCGACGTCGCCGGGGGCCGGCAGGAGCGCGACGACGTCGAGGTCGGGGGCCGTCCACGACGCGACCGCGTCGGCGAGGTCGAGGCGGGAGCCGGTCGCGTCCACCACCTCGTGCGGCTCGTCGTCGCCCTGCACGCCGCGCAGTGCGGCCGTGGGCACGGGAGAGCCGGCGGGGCGGGCGGCGGTCGCGCCGAGCCACAGCGCGAGCACGGCGCCCCTGGGCAGGTCGAGGTCGGGCACCCGCCCACGGTACGGCGTCCGGGCCCGCCGTCCGTCGCGAGGCGTGTGCGCGGGGACGGGCGCTCGAAGGTTAGGGTCGTGCCATGACCGACGTGCTCGACCTCCAGGACGTGACGATCAGACGGGGGACGACGACGATCCTCGACAGCGTGTCGTGGACGGTCGCCGAGGGTGAGCGCTGGGTCGTCCTGGGACGCAACGGCGCGGGCAAGACGACGCTGCTGCAGGTCGCCTCGGGGCGCATGCACCCGACGAGCGGCTCGGCGCAACTCCTCGGCAGCCGGCTCGGCAACGTCGACGTCTTCGAGCTGCGGCCGCGCATCGGCCTGTCCAGCTCCGCGCTCGCCGACAAGATCCCCACGGGTGAGCTCGTGCGCGACGTGGTGCTGACCGCCGCGTACGGCATGACGGGGCGCTGGCGCGAGGAGTACGAGGACCTCGACGAGACCCGCGCGACCGACCTGCTGCGGGCGTTCGGGGTCGAGCACCTCGGCGACCGGTACTTCGGCACCCTCAGCGAGGGTGAGCGCAAGCGCGTGCAGATCGCTCGTGCCCTGATGGCCGACCCCGAGCTCCTGCTGCTCGACGAGCCCGCGGCAGGGCTCGACCTCGGTGGCCGCGAGGAGCTCGTCGGCGCGCTCGCCGAGCTGGCCGACGACCGCCGCTCGCCCGTGCTGGTGCTCGTCACGCACCACGTCGAGGAGATCCCGCCGGGCTTCACGCACCTGCTGCTCCTGCGCGACGGCGCGGTCCACGCGTCCGGCCCCATCGAGGAGGTCCTCACGGCCGAGCAGCTCTCGGGCGCGTTCGGGATCGACCTGCTGCTCGACCGCCACGCGGGCCGCTGGTCCGCCCGCGCCGCGACGCTCGCCTGACCGCCTGCCTGACCGTTCGTCGCCCGCACGTCGCTCCTTGTGGGCGCTCGGCGCCCGAATCATCACGAGACCGTCAAGAGTGTGCCTAGGATCGGTGCACGGCTGACGATCGGGAGGTGCGCAGGGTGGAGTGGCTCTGGTGGGTCGGCAGCGCCCTGGTGCTCGGCATCCTGGAGATGCTCTCGCTCGAGCTCGTCTTCATCATGGCCGCGGGCGGGGCCCTCGCGGGAGGGGTCGCCAGCGCCGCGGGAGCGCCGCTGTGGGTGCAGATCGTCGTCGCCGCCGTCGTGTCCGTGCTGCTGCTCGTCACGCTGCGGCCGTGGCTGCTGCGGCACCTGCGGCGACGCACGCCACTCGTCGAGACCAACGCGTCCGCTCTCGTCGGCCGTCCGGCGGTCGTGATCGCGACGGTCACGGGCGAGACCGGGCGGGTCAAGCTCGCGGGTGAGGTGTGGAGCGCCCGGACGTCCGACGGCGACGCCCTGACACCCGGCACCGAGGTCACGGTCACCCGCATCGACGGCGCGACCGCGGTCGTCGTCCCCACGCCGCGCCCCTAGCGCGGCACCACCGAACGGACCAAGGAGGCTCCATGACCGAGGACACCACCGACGTCGGCCAGCTCGCGCTGATCGTGGTGGGCGGGCTCGTCCTGATCTTCGTGCTCGTCGCGCTGTTCCGGTCCGTGCGGATCGTGCCGCAGGCGGTCGCGGTCATCGTCGAGCGGCTCGGACGCTACAGCCGGACCCTGGACGCGGGCCTGCACCTGCTCATCCCGTTCATCGACCGCGTGCGCGCGAGCGTCGACCTGCGCGAGCAGGTCGTCTCGTTCCCGCCGCAGCCCGTCATCACGTCCGACAACCTCGTCGTCAGCATCGACACGGTCATCTACTTCCAGGTGACGTCGCCGAAGGACGCGGTCTACGAGATCGCGAACTACATCACCGGCATCGAGCAGCTCACCGTCACCACGCTGCGCAACGTCATCGGCTCGATGGACCTCGAGCAGACCCTCACGAGCCGCGACCAGATCAACGGCCAGCTCCGCGGGGTGCTCGACGAGGCGACCGGCAAGTGGGGCATCCGCGTCAACCGGGTCGAGCTCAAGGCCATCGACCCGCCCGCGTCGGTCCAGGGCTCGATGGAGCAGCAGATGCGTGCCGAGCGCGACCGTCGCGCGGCGATCCTCACCGCGGAGGGCGTCAAGCAGTCGCAGATCCTCACCGCCGAGGGCGAGAAGCAGTCGGCGATCCTGCGGGCCGAGGGTGAGGCGCAGTCCGCGATCCTGCGGGCCGAGGGCGAGGCGCGCGCGATCCTGCAGGTCTTCGACGCCGTGCACCGCGGCGACGCCGACCCCAAGCTGCTCGCCTACCAGTACCTGCAGACGCTGCCGAAGATCGCGGCGTACCCGTCGAACAAGATGTGGTTCCTGCCCGCCGAGCTCACGGGCGCGCTCGGGCAGATGGCCAAGGGGTTCGGCGGGTGGCCCGCGCCGGGCGCCACCGAGGCCGACCGTCCCGCCGGGGAGTCGCCGCTCGCGGACGGCGACCTGCCGCCCGTGACGCTCACCGACCCGGCCGAGGCGCTCGCCGAGGCCCGCCGCGAGTCGGCGGCCGCGACGGCCGACGCGACGAGCGCGGGCACGTTGTCGGGGCGTCCGTTCGACCCCGCGGCCGAGCTCGGGCAGCACCCGGGCGGCGCAGCGGTCCCGCCGCGTCCTGCCGCGCCGCCGGCGCCGCCCGTCCCCCCGGTGCCGCCGCAGGACGCGCCGCCCGCCCCGACCCGCGACGAGCCGCCGGCGCCGCCGCAGCCTCGCGACCAGGGCTGACCCGCTCCGGCACCGCATCTGACTCCTCATCTCCCACGGCACCCCCGTCGCGCGACCGTCCGCGGCGGGGGTGCGACCTTGTGCGCTCAGGGCGAATTGTGTTCGTCTGCAGACAGCAGTCATCTAGCGTGGCGTGCGGGTGGTCGGGCCCGCGCGTGCGCGGACGTGGCCGCGCGTGACCCCCGGACGTGAGGAGCGTCGATGCTCGACCGACTGCTGAAGGAGCACCTGCGCCCGTACTCCGGGGCGGTGACCGCCGTCGTCCTCCTGCAGCTCGTGCAGACGCTCGCGACGCTCTACCTGCCGAGCCTGAACGCGCGGATCATCGACGACGGCGTCGCGCAGGGCGACACCGCGACCATCATGCGGCTCGGCGGCGTGATGCTCGCGGTCAGCCTCGTGCAGGTCGTCACCGCGATCGGGGCGGTCTGGTACGGCTCCTACGCCGCGACTGGCTTCGGTCGCGACCTGCGACGACGGCTGTTCGCGCACGTGCAGACGTTCTCCGCGCGCGAGCTCGGGCAGTTCGGCGCGCCGACGCTGATCACCCGCACGACGAACGACGTGCAGCAGATCCAGATGGTCGCGCTCATGACGTTCACGTTCGTCCTGATGGCCCCGATCATGCTCGTCGGGGGTGTGGTCATGGCGCTGCAGGAGGACGTCGGGCTGTCGTGGATCCTCGTGGTCGCGGTGCCCGTGCTCGGGCTGGTCATCGGGGCGGTCGTCTCACGGATGATCCCGTACTTCCGGGTGATGCAGAAGCGGATCGACGCGATCAACCGCGTGCTGCGCGAGCAGATCGCCGGGGTGCGGGTGGTCCGCGCGTTCGTCCGCGAGGAGCGTGAGGCCGCCAGGTTCGACGAGGCGAACCGCGCGCTGTACGACACGTCGCTGCGCACCGGGCAGCTCATGGCGCTGATGTTCCCCGCCGTGATGCTGGTCCTGAACGTGACGAGCACGTCGGTCATCTGGTTCGGCGGGCACCGGGTCGCGGACGGTGCGATGCAGATCGGCCAGCTCACGGCGTTCCTGTCCTACATCGCGTACATCCTCATGGCCGTGATGATGAGCACGATGATGTTCGTGATGTTCCCGCGTGCGGTCGTCGCCGCGGGTCGCGTCGGTGAGGTGCTCGAGACCACGACGAGCGTGCTCCCGCCCGCCGCACCGGTCGCGCTGCCCACCGACGCGCGCACGCGCGCGAGGCTCGAGCTGCGGGGCGTCGAGTTCCGGTACCCCGGTGCGGAGCGCGCCGTGCTCGAGGAGGTCGACCTGGTGGTCGAGCCCGGCCGGACCACCGCGATCATCGGCTCGACGGGGTCGGGCAAGTCGACGCTTCTCCACCTCGTGCCACGGCTCTACGACGTGACGGGCGGGCAGGTGCTCCTCGGTGGCGTCGACGTGCGCGACGTCGCGCTGCCCGAGCTCTGGTCCCAGATCGGGCTGGTCCCGCAGAAGCCGTACCTGTTCTCGGGGACGGTGCGCTCGAACCTCGAGTACGGTGCGCCGGGCGCGGGCGACGACGAGCTGTGGCACGCGCTGGAGGTCGCTCAGGCCCGCGAGTTCGTCGAGGCCATGCCCGGCGGCCTCGACGCACCGATCGCGCAGGGCGGCACCAACGTCTCGGGCGGGCAACGCCAACGTCTCGCGATCGCGCGGGCGCTCGCCGCCCGCCCACGCGTGTACCTGTTCGACGACTCGTTCTCCGCGCTCGACTACGCCACGGACGCCGCGCTGCGCGCCGCGCTCGTCCCCGAGACCCGCGACGCGGGCGTGCTCGTGGTCGCGCAGCGCGTCGCGACGATCCGGCACGCCGAGCACATCGTGGTGCTCGACGCCGGCCGCGTGGTCGGGCAGGGGACGCACGACGAGCTGCTCGGGGCGAACGCGACCTACCAGGAGATCGTGTACTCCCAGCTCAGCGCGCAGGAGGCGGCATGAACGCGCCGGCGGACCGTCCCGCGCCGTCCTCGGCCCCCGCTGCCGCGGCAGCCGCTCCCGCGCGGCCCGCCGGGCCCCGGCGCCCCGGCCCCGGGCACGGCCCCATGGGTGCGATGGGCATGCCCGGCGAGAAGTCCATGGACTTCCGCGCCTCCGGACGGCGGTTCCTGCGGGACCTGCGGCCCGAGCGGGTGCGGCTCGTCGCGGTCGTCGTGCTCGGCGTGGCGTCGGTGGTGCTCGCGGTGGTCGGGCCCAAGCTCCTCGGCACCGCGACCGACGTGCTGTTCGAGGGTGTCGTCGGCTCGATGCTGCCCGCGGGGATCTCCCAGGCGGACGCGGTCGCGGGACTGCGTGCGCAGGGCCAGGGCCAGCTCGCGGACATGGTCTCGGGCATGCAGGTGGTGCCCGGCCAGGGGGTGGACTTCGACCGGCTCGGCTCGATCCTGCTCGTCGTGCTCGCGGTGTACGTGGGCTCGTTCCTGTTCGGCTGGGCGCAGGGCCGCATGACCGCGGGCGTCGTGCAGCGCACCGTGCTGCGCCTGCGGGCCGACGTCGAGGCCAAGCTCGGCCGCGTCCCGCTCGCCTACGTCGACTCCCAGCCGCGCGGCGAGCTGCTGTCCCGCGTGACGAACGACATCGACAACGTCGCCCAGACGTTGCAGCAGACGCTCAGCCAGGTCATCACGTCGCTGCTCACCGTGGTCGGCGTGCTCGCGATGATGTTCTGGATCTCGCCGCTGCTCGCCGTCGTCGCGCTCGTGACGGTACCGCTGTCGATGGTCGTCGCCGCGCTGATCGCCCGGCGCTCGCGCCCGCGGTTCATCGAGCAGTGGACCTACACCGGGCAGGTCAACGCGCACATCGAGGAGATGTTCACCGGGCACATGCTCGTGCAGGTGTTCAACCGGTCCGACGACGCCGTGGCGACGTTCACGGAGCGCAACGAGGCGCTGTACGACTCGACCCGGCGCGCGCAGTTCATCTCCGGCACCATCCAGCCCGCGCTCGGGTTCCTGTCGAACCTCAGCTACGTGATCGTCGCCGTCGTGGGCGGTCTGCGCGTCGCGTCGGGCGCGATGACGCTGGGCGACGTGCAGGCGTTCATCCAGTACTCGCGTCAGTTCACGCAGCCGATCACGCAGCTCGCGAGCATGGCGAACCTCCTGCAGTCGGGTGTCGCGTCGGTGGAGCGCGTGTACGAGCTGCTGGACGCCCCCGAGCAGGAGCCCGACCCGCGCTCGCCCGCGTACCTCGCCCGGCCCGTGCGGGGGCGCGTCGAGTTCGAGCACGTCGCGTTCTCTTACTCGCCCGACGCGCCCCTGATCACCGACCTGTCGCTCGTCGCGGAGCCGGGGCACACGGTCGCGATCGTCGGTCCCACGGGTGCGGGCAAGACGACGCTGGTGAACCTGCTCATGCGGTTCTACGAGATCGACGCGGGCCGCATCACGCTCGACGGCGTGGACACCCGCGACCTGACGCGCGACGAGCTGCGCCGGCAGACCGGCATGGTGCTGCAGGACACGTGGCTGTTCGGCGGGACCATCGAGGAGAACCTGGCGTACGGGGTCGACGGCGCGACGCACGAGCAGGTGGTCGCGGCGGCCGAGGCGACGCACGTCGACCGGTTCGTGCGGACGCTGCCGGACGGGTACGACACGGTGATCGACGACGAGGGCACGGGCGTCTCGGCGGGGGAGAAGCAGCTCCTGACGATCGCGCGCGCGTTCCTGTCCGACCCGGCGATCCTCATCCTCGACGAGGCGACGTCGTCGGTCGACACGCGGACCGAGGTGCTCGTGCAGCGCGCGATGAACGCGCTGCGCGCGGGGCGCACGTCGTTCGTGATCGCGCACCGGCTGTCGACGATCCGGGACGCCGACGCGATCCTGGTGATGGAGCACGGGTCGATCGTCGAGCAGGGGACGCACGAGGAGCTGCTGGCCGCGGGCGGCGCGTACGCGCGCCTGTACCAGAGCCAGTTCGCGGCGGCGGCGACCGAGGAAGTCTGACCCGGCCGAGGGGTGCGACAGGGACGTTGGTCGCGGATTGCCGGGGTGAACCGTTTCGGACGTTGTTCACCCAGGTGGTCGATGTGAACGGTGGTGGCGACCGCGCCCGCGCCGGGTCAGCAGCGTGGCGGCCTGCCCGCGGGACACCGACTCCCCCTGGAGGAACGATGCGATCGACCGCACCCCCCGCCCGTCGAGGGCTCCTGCGCCGTGTGGGCCGTGCCGCCCTGGCCGTCCCGATGGCCCTCGCGCTGGGCCTGGGCGCCCTCACGCTCGCGGCTCCGTCGGCGAGCGCGCACGGCTCGGTGACCGACCCGCCGACCCGTAACTACAGCTGCTGGGAGCGGTGGGGCGACGACCACCTCAACCCCCAGATGGCGACGGACGACCCGATGTGCTGGCAGGCGTTCCAGGACAACCCGAACGCGATGTGGAACTGGAACGGCCTGTTCCGCGAGAACGTCGGCGGCCAGCACCAGGCCGTGATCCCCGACGGGCAGCTCTGCAGCGGCGGCCGCACGCAGAACGGCCTGTACAAGTCGATGGACACCGTTGGCGCGTGGACGGCGACGCGGGTGCCGAACTCGTTCCGCCTGACCCTGACGGACGGCGCGAAGCACGGGGCCGACTACCTGAAGATCTACGTCACGAAGCCGGGCTTCGACCCGACCACGCAGGCCCTCACGTGGGGCTCGCTCGACCTGGTGAAGACGACGGGCTCGTACCCGACGACCGGCCTGTACCAGACCGACGTCTCGCTGCCGAACCGCAGCGGCCGGGCCGTGCTGTACACGATCTGGCAGGCGAGCCACCTCGACCAGCCGTACTACCTGTGCAGCGACATCATCATCGGTGAGGGCGGCGGCGACCCGACGCAGGAGCCGACCGACGAGCCGACGCAGGAGCCGACGGACGAGCCCACGCAGGAGCCGACCGACGAGCCCACGCAGGAGCCCACGGACGAGCCGACGGTGCCTTCCGGCGCCTGCACCGCGACCGTGAAGGTCAACTCGAGCTGGTCCGGCGGTTACGTCGCGGACGTCGTCGTCACGGCGGGGTCCGGCGGGCTGAAGGGCTGGAAGGTCACCGTCAACGGTGCGACCGTCACGCAGGCGTGGGGCGGTACCGCCTCCGGCAACGTGATCACCAACGCGGCCTGGAACGGCACGCTGGCGTCCGGCCAGAGCGCCACCGCCGGCTTCGTCGGCTCGGGGTCGAGCTCGGGCCTGACCGCGAGCTGCGCGGCAGCCTGACCGACGCACGGGGCCCGGGACGCGCAGCGCGTCCCGGGCCTCGTCGCGTGCGGGGTGCGTGACCCGGACCGCGCCCCACGGCCGGACGCGCCGAACCGGGACGAGACGGGCATGGCGGGCGTGGTGCCGGGATGGCTAGGGTCGCTCCACGGGGGTGGCGGGGGCCGCCAGGAAGGGGGCGACCGTGCACCGGTGGGGGTGGTGGTGGCACGGGACGGGTCGGCCCACGACGCCCGAGCCCACGACGCCCGACGTGCTGGAGCTGCGGGTGCACGGCGTCGCCAACACGCCGCCCGCGAGCATGCTCGAGCTCGCGCCCGGCCAGGTCGAGCAGGTCGACGGCGACGAGCTCGGCAGCTTCTGGGCCCCGACCGCCGCGGCCGCAGCGGTGCCGCGTCGCGCGGGCGACCCGCGCGAGGTGCCCCCCGGCGTCCGGCGCGAGGCGTACTCGTGGGGTGCGATGGCGCGGCTGTCCGCCGTCCCGGGCCTGGGTCGCGTGAGCGGGCTCGTCGCGGGAGTCGTGCGCGCGCTGTGGGTGCTGATCATCCCGTTCGGGCTCGCGAACGTCGCGTACTGGTCGCGCGACGCCGACGAGCCGCACGGGCGACGGTCGTCGGCCGGCGGTGGGCTCGTGCGGCTGTTCGGGCTCCTGCTCACGCTGCTGTGGCTCGCGACGGTCGCGACCGTGACGCTCGGCGTCGTCGGTGCGCAGTGCTACGGGCCGCGCACGTCGTCGGGCGAGGTCACCTACGTGCAGGTCTGCGCGGCGCTGCCCGGGTGGGCCGACGCGGCGGCGCGCTGGTCCACCGGCGAGCGCACCGCCGCGCTCGTCGCGGCGACCGCGGTGGTGCTCGTCGTGCTCGCGGCGGTCGGCTCGACGGGGCGGCTCCGGTACGAGCGACGCATGTCGACGACGAAGGCGCGGGGCCTGGCCGACGGCGCGGGGCTCGACCCGCGCGGGACCTGGCCGCTGCTCGCGCGGCCGGGGTTCTGGACGCACGCCCGCCGCTCGTCCGTGCAGTGGTTCGCGCACCTGGCGGCGGCGTTCGCGACCCTCGCGGGGCTCGTCTCGTGGCACTACCTGTACCGCGACGTGCCGCAGTGCACGCACTCGGACGGGTTCGGTGCGCGGGGGTGCCTGGACGCCGCGGTATGGGCGCGGGACGGGCGGCTGCCGTGGGCGCTGGCCGTCCTCGCCGCGGCCGTGGTGGTCGCCCTGGCCGCGTGGCGCACGGGGCGGCTGCGCCTCGACCCGCCGGGCGGAGGCCGCTCGACCTTCGCCGCCGAGGTGCGGGTCTCGCGCACCGCCGAGGTGCTGCTCCTGGGTGCCGCGCTCGTGCTGCTGGGGTGGGTGGTCGTGGCGGTCGCGCGCTCGGGAGACGGACCGCTGCGTCCCGCCGACGCCGCCTCACCGCCCTTCCTCGGGCTGCACGCGCTGCCCCGCTCGCTCGTCGCGCTCATGGTCCTGCTCGTGCTGGCGGCCGTCGGGATCCGTGCGCACCTGCGCGCCGCGGTGTGGGTGCCGCTCGTCCTGGCGACGGCCGTCGGCGCCGGCCTCGCGGTGCTGTGGTCCGCCGGCACGTGGGGCGTCGTGTGGCGCACCGTCGCGGGGCTCTGCCTGGTGACGCTCACCGTCGTCGCATGGGTCGTGAGCCGCCGACGGCCCGGCCGCGCGTGCGAGGGCTGGGCGGGCCGCGGGCCGGCCGTGCTGCTCGCGCTCGCGGGCGGGCTCGCGATGGTGCTCAGCGCCGCCGCGGTCCTCGGGACGGTGGCGTGGCTCGACGCGCCCGCGGCCGCGGAGAACCAGCGCCTGTCCACGCAGACCCAGCAGGCGCTCGACGACGCCGCCGCCCAGGACCCGCTGCGCGACCCGGTGGTGGTGCACGGCCCGGCCGCCGCGCACCTGCACGTCCCGCCGGGCTACGAGCAGTTCGCGGTCGCGAGCGTGGCCGGTGTGCTGCTGCTCGTCCTGCTGCTCGTCGTGCTCGGGATCCGCACGGCGACGCTGCGCCGCACCGTCGTGCCCGTCGTGCCCGGCGGCGCGCAGCCGCGGCCGACCACGGGGGAGGACGCCGCGGTGCAGGCCGCGCGACGACGAGCCGCGCTCGCACAGCGCGCGGAGCGCCTGGTCGGCGCGGTCGCGGTGCTGCACCTGCTCGCGCTCGTCGGCTCGCTCGCGCTGCCCGACCCGCGCGCGACGTACGGCGGCACGCTCGGCACGCTGTGGGCGCTCGCGGTCGACCTGTCCGGCGCGGCGGTGGTCGCGGCGCTCGGGCTCGTCGTCGCGAGCGTGGTGCTCGCCGGGTCCGAGAACGCGCTCGCGCGTCCCTGGGGGCTGCTGTGGGACCTCATGTGCTTCCTGCCGCGCGCCGCGCACCCGTTCGCCCCGCCGTGCTACGCCGAGCGCGTCGTGCCGGAGCTGAGGGCGCGCATCGACGCGTGGCTCGGTGACGACGGCACGCCGCTGCCCGGCGGTGAGGCGACCCGCGCGAGGCGTCGCGTGCTGCTCTCCGCGCACAGCCTGGGCGGGGTCGTCGCCGTCGCGACCCTGCTGGCGCGGTGGGACGGTCCCGCGGGGCCTGGCGACCACCGGGTCGGCCTGCTGACCTACGGCACGCAGCTGCGTGCGTACTTCGGACGCTTCTTCCCGGAGCTGTTCGGGCCCGAGGTGCTCGGCACGCGCCCGAGCCCGGGCGCCCTCCTGTGGGCCGCCGACCCGTGGGCCGCCGACCCGTCGCCCGTGCCCGGCCCCCGGACCGAGCCGACGCTGCTCGGCTCGCTCACGTCACCCCCGGGCGGTCCCTGCGCGGTGCGGTGGCGCAGCCTCTGGCGGCGGACGGACTTCATCGGGTTCCCCGTCGACGGGTACGCGGACTCGCCGGTCGACGTCCCCGCGAGCGAGGTCGACGCCGACGCGTACCTCCTGCAGGTGGTCGCGCACTCCGGCTACCCGCGCGCCCCCGAGTACCGGCGCGAGCTCGACACGCTCGTCGCGTGCCTGCGCGCGAGCCGCCCGTCCCGGTGACGCGCCGGGCGGTCCTCGGTCCCGTCCCGGCGCTCGTGGTGACACGTATCCTCGGTCGGTGCGCCGCGACCGCCTGACCTGGACGTTCTACGGGTGCTTCGTGGCGTGGGGCTGGTTCCTGTACAGCTTCAACCCGAGCGTCCCGCTCCTCGCCGACGAGCTCGGCATCTCCGACGCGCAGGCCGGCCTGCACGGCACCGCGATGGCGGTGGGCGCGATCGCCGCCAGCTGGGTCGCCCCGCGTCTCGTGGCGCGCGCGGGCCGGCGCACGGCCGTCGTCGTCGGTCTCGTGCTCGTCGCGGCCGGCGTCCTCGCGCTCGTGCTCGCGCGCTCGCTCGCGGTGAGCCTGCCCGCCGTCGCGGTCCTCGCGCTCGGCGGCAACGTCGCGATCGCCGCGTCGCAGGCCGGGCTCGCGCAGCACCACGGACCCGCCGCATCCGCCGCGGTGACCGAGGCGAACGGCGTCGGGTCGAGCATCGGCCTCGTCGGGCCGCTCGCCGCGGGGGCGTGCGTCGCGATCGGGTGGGGGTGGCGCCCCGCGGTCGCGGTGACCATCGCGATCACCCTGCTGACGGCGTGGGCCGCCTCCCGGCTGCCCGTCGGTGGCGCGATGACCCCGCCCGCCGTGGCGCGCACCCGCGCGCCGCGGGCCGAGCCGCGGCTCGTGCCCGTTGGCGGCACCGCGCACGGGCCGGTCGACGCGCTCGCCCCGGTGGAGGACCGGGCCGTCGCCCCGGTCGACGACCTGCCCGACGCCCCCGACGAGCCCGCACCTCGTTCCGCGCTCGCGGCGTGGTGCTTCCTCGCGGCGGTCGTCGCCGCGATCGCGCTGGAGAACATCACCACGTACTGGTCCACCGACCTCGTGCGCGAGCAGACCGCCGCGGGTGCCGGGATCGCGACGGCCACGACCGCCGGGTTCGTCGCGGGGGTGTCCGGCGTGCGGTTCCTCGTCGGGCCGCTGTCGCTGCGCGTGCGTCCGGCGATGCTGCTCGCGGCGTCGTTCGCCGTGACGATCGCCGGCTGGGCGGTGCTGTGGACCGCGTCGTCGTCGACGGTCGCCGTGGTCGGGCTCGTGATCGCCGGATTCGGCTGCGGCGTGCAGTACCCGCTGTCCATCGCGCTGCTGCTGTCGACCGCCCCGCAGGCGCAGGACGCCGCGCAGGCGCGGGCCACGCTCGCCGGCGGGCTCGCGATCGGCGTGGCCCCGTTCCTGCTCGGTGCGCTCGCGGACGCGGTCGGCGTGCACACCGCGTTCCTCGTGCTGCCCGCGGTCGCGCTGCTCGGGGGAGTCGTCGCGCTCGTCGGTGGCCGGCTCGTCGCCCCGACGCCCGTACGCTGACCGCGAACCCTGATGAAGGAGACCCGACCGATGGCCGCGCTCGACCACCGCACCACCTCGACCACGCTCACCGTCCTGGACGCGCAGGGCAGCCCGCTGGCGGAGCGTGAGGTCGAGGTCGCCCAGACGCGGCACGCGTTCGGCTTCGGCTGCATCGCGTTCGACGAGGTCCGTCTCGCGCCGGGTGAGCGCGCCCCGCTCGACGACCTGTGGCACGGGCTGTTCGACACCGCGACGCTCCCGTTCTACTGGCGGCACTTCGAGCCCGAGGAGGGGCACCCGCGCACGGACGCTCTGGCGGCGGCCGCACGCAGGCTCGTCGAGCGCGGTGTCCGCGTCAAGGGGCACCCGCTGCTGTGGCACACGCTCGCGCCGCAGTGGCTGCTCGGACGCCCGGTCGAGGAGGTCGAGCGGATCGCGCGCGAGCGCATCACGCATGACGTCACGGCGTTCGCGGGTCTCGTGGACACGTGGGACGCGATCAACGAGGTCGTGATCATGCCGGTGTTCCGCGCCGAGGAGAACGCCGTCACGCCGCTCGCGTGGCAGCGCGGGCGGATCGAGACGATCCGGCTCGCGTTCGAGACCGCGCGCGCCGCCAACCCCGGGGCGACCCTGCTGCTCAACGACTTCGACATGTCGACCGCGTACGAGTGCCTCATCGAGGGCGTGCTCGAGGCCGGCATCCAGGTCGACGCGCTGGGCCTGCAGAGCCACATGCACCAGGGCTGGTGGGGCGAGGAGAAGACGCAGCGCGTGCTCGAGCGGTTCGCCCGGTTCGGCCTGCCCCTGCACTTCACCGAGACCACGCTCGTGTCCGGTGACCTCATGCCGCCCGAGATCGACGACCTCAACGACTACGTCGTCGACTCGTGGCCCTCGACGCCGCAGGGCGAGGAGCGTCAGGCCGCGGAGCTCACGGCGCACTACACGCTGCTCGCGGAGCACCCGGCGGTGCAGTCGGTGACGTACTGGGGGCTGGGCGACGAGGGGGCGTGGCTCGGCGCGCCCGCGGGGCTGGTGCGGCGTGACGGCACGCCCAAGCCCGCGTACCACGCGCTGCGCGACCTCGTGCGCGGGCAGTGGTGGCACGCCCCGACGACGCTGCGCACCGACGCCGACGGCCGGGTCACGGTCAGCGGCTGGCGCGGCGACTACGAGGTGCGCGCCGGTGGCTCGTCGGCGTCGTTCGTCGTCGGGGACGACGCCCGGCCCGTCGTCCGGCTCGCCGCCTGACCGCGGGAGGCCACGCGTCGTGCCGCACCTGGACCTGCTGACCGTCACCGACCCCGACGACGAGCGCCTCGCCGACTACGTGTCGCTCACCGACGTCGCGCTGCGGTCGCGGCACGAGCCCGCCAAGGGTCTGTACATCGCGGAGAGCTCGACGGTGCTGGAGCGTGCCCTGCGGGCGGGGCACCGGCCGCGTTCGGTGCTGCTCGCGCCGCGGTGGGTGCCCGACCTCGAGCGCATGGTCGCCTCCCTGCCCGCCGACGACGACCCACCGGTGCCCGTGTACGTCGCCGACGAGCCCGTGCTCGAGGCGATCACCGGCTTCCATGTACACCGTGGCGCGCTCGCGGCGATGCACCGCCCACCGCTGCCCGACCCGGCGGCGCTGCTGGCGGGCGCGCGTCGCGTCGCGGTGCTCGAGGACGTCGTCGACCACACCAACGTGGGCGCCGCGTTCCGCTCGGCAGCCGCCCTCGGCGTGGATGCGGTGCTCGTGACGCCGCGGTGCGCGGACCCGCTCTACCGGCGTTCCGTGCGGGTGTCGATGGGCACCGTGTTCCAGGTGCCGTGGACGCGGATCGACCCGTGGCCCGCGGGCGTCGACACGCTGCGCGAGGCGGGCTTCGTCACCGCGGCGCTCGCGCTCGGCGACGACGCGATCACGCTCGACGCGCTCGTCGCCGACCTGCCGGACCGGCTGGCGCTCGTGCTGGGCGCCGAGGGGCACGGCCTCAAGCCGGCGACCGTGGCGGCCTGCGACCTCGTCGTGCGCATCCCGATGGCCGGGGGAGTCGACTCGCTCAACGTCGCCGCGGCGGCCGCTGTCGCGTTCTGGGCCACACGCGCGGTGGGGTGACCCCGCGCCGGATCGTCGTCGTTCGAGCGCGGGGCCGGTCGGTGCCCGTCAGTCCCAGAAGGGCGGGAGCTCGTCGTTCTGCGCCTGCGCCACCGCGAGGAAGGTGGTGACGACCGGCTCGTCGCGGTCCGCGTCGGGAGAGTCCAGGGTCTGGGTGGGGTCGGCCAGGAGGAGGTGCATGACCCGATCGTCCGACGTCCGCAGCGGGGTTCTCAGGGACGTCCGTCCCGACTCCGGCGGGCCCGCGACGAGGCTCCGGCCACACCTCCACAGGTGCCCCACGGGCCGGTCACCACGGGGTCAAGAACGCCCGTGCGATGGGCCAAGACGCTCAAGCGAGGGCAAGGTCCTCGACCACCTCGGCGCCCGGGAGACGCGCGAGCAGCGCACCCGGCAGGGCGATCTTCGAGCGCCGCAGACCGCTGCCGACCACCACGAGCGCGCCCGCCTCGTCGGGCACCGTGACCGCCGCGTCCACGAGCACGCGGTAGCCCTCCGGCAGGCCCACGGGCGTGATCCCGCCGTACTCCATGCCGGACTCCGTGGTGGCGCGGTCCATCGGCAGGAACGACGCCTTGCGCACGTCCAGCAGCCGCTTGACCGCGTTGTTGACGTCGGCGCGCGTCGTCGCACGCACCACGGCCGCGGCCACGCGTTCGGCGCCCTCGCGTCGGCCCGCGACGAGCACGCAGTTCGCCGACGCGGACGGCGGCAGCGCGTACGACTCGGTGAGCGCCGCCGTGTCGGCCAGGTCCGGGTCGATCTCGGCGACGAGCACGTGCTGCGCCACGTCGGCGTCGGCCGCGGCCCACGCGCTCAGCGTGCGCGCGGTCGGCGCGGCGACGAGGTCGAGGTGCTCGAGCGCAGGCTTCCAGTCGAGGGTCCCGAGGGTCACGCGCCGCACCCTACCGACCAACGGGGACGCCGGCCGAGCCGTCCGTCGTCGCGCGCGGCTCAGCGCTGGTAGGTGCCGACCAGGACGCCCCGCGCGAGCGTGTGGAACACCAGCGCGCAGCTCACGGCTCCGGGCGGGGCGTCGGGTGTCAGGCCGAGGTCCGCGGAGTCGAGCGCGTGCACGACGAGGAAGTAGCGGTGCACCTGGTCGCCCGGCGGCGGCGCGCAGCCCACGTAACCGACCGTGCCGTCGTCGTTGCGCAGCTGGAACGCCCCCGCCGGCAGGCCCGCGCCGTCGGGCGTGCCGGCTCCGGTCGGCAGCGACGTGACGTCCGCGCCCAGGCCCAGCACCGTCCAGTGGAACCACCCGGCGACGCCGGGCGCGTCCGGGTCGAACACGCTCACGGCGAAGCCCGCGGTCTGCTCCGGGAAGCCCGAGAACGCGACGTGCGGCGAGACGTTGCGCCCCGCGGGCGTGTTGGTGTGGACGTCGGGGACCGGTTCGCCGTGCGTCCAGTCCGTGCTGGTGACCTCGAACGCGGGGACGGCGGGCAGCAGCGAGTACGGGTCCGGCGCGACGGGGCGGGTGAGCGAGACCATGCGAGTCCTCCGGTCAGGCGTGAGGGCCGTCGGGCTGGGCGGCCGAGCCCATCGTCGCGGGCACGCGCGCGGCGCGCACGTGCGCACGCGCGTGGTCCAGCGCGGCCTCGAGGTCGTCGAACAGGTGCGACTCGTGACGCAGCGCCGCGATGACGCCGATCGACTCCGCGACCCGGCGGTGCTGGGGCCGCAGCCCCTTGAGCAGCACGACGACGCCGCGCCGCTCGAGGTCGGTGACGATCTGCACGAGCGCGTGCGCGCCGCTCGTGTCGATCACGGTGACCCGGGACAGCCGGAGCACGACGACGCGCACGTCCGTGACAGCCGTGAGCTCGTCGAGGAAGCGCCGGACGTCGGCGAAGAAGAGCGCCCCGTCGATCCGGTACACCGCGATGTGCTCGTGCAGCAGCTCGCGCTCGGTGTTGGCCGGGAGCACCTCGTCGGGCGGGTCCTCGCGGTGCAGCCCGCTGGACCGGGCGACCGCGCGCAGCGACAGCACCGCCGCGACCGCGACGCCGACCTCGACCGCGAGCACGAGGTCGAACGCGACGGTCACGACGAGCGTCGCGACGAGCACGAGCGCACCCGCCCGGCCCGACCGGCAGATCGCCGTGGCGGCGCGCAGGTCGACCATGCGGGCCGCGGTGACGAGCAGCACGGCGGCCAGCACGGCCACCGGGATGCGCCCGACGAGCGGCGCGGCGGCGTAGACGACGAGCGCGAGGACCGCCGCGTGGCTGAGCGCGCTGACGCGGGTGCGTGCCCCCGTGCGCACGTTGACCGCGGTCCGGGCGATCGCACCCGTCGCGGGCAGTCCGCCGAACAGCCCGGACGCGACGTTCGCGACCCCCTGGCCGACGAGCTCGCGGTTGGGCCGGGTGCGTGGCACGTCGTCGGCCATGCCGTCCGCGACGTGCGCCGACAGCAGGGACTCGAGCGCGGCGAGCGCGGCCACCGCGAGGGCCGACGAGAACAGCGCGCTCGTCGTCGCGAGGTCCACGACCGGCAGGTGCGGTGCGGGCAGGCTCGAGGGCAGCGCACCGATGCGCTGCACGTCGAGGTGCGCGACCTCGGCGACGACCGTGGCCACGGCGACCGCGACGAGCGAGGCCGGGACCGCGCGGTGGAGCCGTGGCAGCCCGACGACGAGCGCGACGCCCAGCGCGACGAGAAGGAGCGGCGCGACGGCCGCCGACCAGTCGGTCGCGGCGAGGGTGCGCGCGGCGACGAGCGCGGCGTTCTCGCCCTCCGCCTTCGGTGTGCCCAGCGCGAGCGGCACCTGCTGGAGCGCGATCACCACACCGATGCCGATGGTGAAGCCCTCGACCACCGGCCACGGCAGGTACGCGACGAGCCGGCCGAGGCCCAGCACGCCCGCGAGCACGACGATGCCGCCCGCCATGATCGCCACGACGGGCACCCACTGCGGGCCGTACCGCGCGACGATGGGCACGAGCACCACGGCCATCGCGCCCGTCGGTCCGCTGACCTGCAGGTGCGACCCGCCGAGGACGGCCGCGACGGCGCCGGCGACGACGGCCGTGACCAGCCCGGCGGCGGCGCCGGTCCCGGAGGAGACGCCGAACCCGAGCGCGAGGGGCAGCGCCACGACTGCGACCGTCAGCCCCGCCACCAGGTCGCGCCGCCACGAGCGGGACAGCCCCGTGTAGTCGTCGCGGCCGGGGAGCAGCGCGCGCAGGCGGCGCAGGGTGCCCCAGGGGTCGGAGGCGCTGGAGGATCCGGCGGGGTCGGTGGAGGAGGTGGGGGAGGAGTGGTCGGAGGAGGGCGCGGCGGAGGGTGCGGTGGCGGTCACCGCGCGTCCTCGAGCAGCTCGGCGCGGCGTGTGGCGGCGTCGACGAGCACGGCGCGTGCGGCCGCGAGCATGTCCGCGACCGCCGGCAGCGCGAGCGTGTAGTGCACGGCGTTCCCGCGGCGGGTCGCGGTGACGACGCCGGTGCGTCGCAGCACGGCCAGGTGCTGCGAGAGGTGGGAGGCCTCGAGGTCGAGCTCGGTGAGCAGGTCGGCGACCTGGCGGTCGCGCTCGACGAGCAGCTCGAGGGTGCGCACGCGCACCGGGTGGCTCAGGGCCTTGAACAGGTCGGCCTTGACCTCGGCCAGGGGCCGGTCGAGGCCGGGGGACTGCGGCACGGGTGCTCCAGGGGTGGGGAGAACGCCTGATGGATTGATGAATCTGTCAAACCATACGCCCTCGGAGGCGATGCGCGGTTCGCTCGCCCATGCGGGTGAGACACGGGTCGCGGGTCTGCCGCAGGTTGACATCGCGCCGCGCGGGGCGTGTACTAGCAGTGTCGAACAGACGTTCGAACAGGCTGCGATCTGACCGCGAACCTGCAGGTCAGCGGCGTCTGTGCAGGTGCCGGGGGTCCGGCGACGACGTCCACAGAGGTGCGTGATGACGGTCGACGTGCTGTCGCGGGAGGAGCGGGTCGCGCGGGCCCGGCTCGCGCTCGCGCACGCCGAGCGTCGCACCGGTGCACGCAGCGTGCTGCTGCACGAGCGACCCGTCGTCGCCGTCCCGACGGTCGAGCCGGAGACGACGGGACCCGGACCGGTGGCCGTCCCTGAGCCGGTGACCGTCCCTGAGCCGGTGACCATCCCTGAGACCATCCCTGAGACGGGGACCGTCCCCGAGCCGGTGACCGTGCCCGAGCCGGTGACCGTGCCCGAGCCGGTGACCCGCCCCGAGCGGATGACCGTCCACGGCCCGGAGCAGCCCGCGCGCGCGCCCGGCGTGCTGTCGACCGCGCTGCTCACCACCGAGCGTCCCGCGCTGCCCGTCCCGCCGGCCCTCGCCCCGCTCCTGCCGGACGGGCTGCGCCGCGGTGCGACCACCGCGGTCCTGGGCTCGACGTCGCTCGCGCTCGCGGTCCTGGCCGCGGCGAGCGCCGCGGGCTCCTGGGCGGCCGTCGTCGGCCAGCCCACGCTCGGGCTGCTCGCGGCCGCGGAGTCGGGCGTGGTGCTCGACCGCCTCGCGGTCGTCCCGCACCCGGGGGCGGACGCCGCGCTCGTCCTGGCTGCCCTGCTGGACGGGGTGGACGTGGTCGTCGTCGGGCCGGAGGCGCGGCTCGTCGACGCGGACCGGCGCCGCCTGTCCGCACGTGCGCGGGAGCGCGGCGCCGTGCTGCTCGCCACCACGCCCTGGCCGGGCGCTCAGGTCGTGCTCACCGCGGAGCGGGCGGCGTGGTCGGGGCTCGGAGACGGGCACGGCCGTCTGCGGACCCACCGGGTGCGCGTCGCGCGCGCGGGGCGTGCCGGTGCCGGTGTGCCGCTCGCACTCGACCTGACGTTCCCCCTGGCCGCCCCGGGCCAGGACGCCGCGGTCGCGGCGGCCGTGTCGCGGACCGTGCCGCAGGCCGAGGAGCGGCGCGCACCGCTGCGGCTCGTCGGATGAGGTGCGTCCGGTGAGGGACGACGAGCAGGGGCGTCGGCCGACGAGCACGCGCACCACGGTCCTGTGGGTACCCGACTGGCCCGTGGTCGCGGCGTCGCAGTCGCTGGAGGTCCCGCGCCACGTCCCTGCCGCGGTCCTGCTCGGCCAGCACGTCGTCGCGGTGGGTGCGCTCGCACGCGTCGAGGGCGTGCGGCGCGGCATGCGCCGCCGGCAGGCGCAGTCGGTGTGCCCCGAGCTCGAGCTGCTGCCCGCGGACGACGCCCGCGACACGCGTCTGTTCGAGCCCGTCGCGGTCGCGGCGGAGAGCGTGGTGGCCGGTGTCGAGGTGGTCCGTCCGGGCCTCCTGCTGCTGCCCGCGGGCGGCGCGAGCCGGTACCACGGCTCGGAGGAGAACCTCGCCGAGCGGCTC
>NZ_BJLP01000020.1 GCF_006538705.1 Cellulomonas uda | reverse complement strand
GGCGGGTCCGCGACGAACGGCGCGTCGCCGACGAGCCGGTGGACCGCCTCGGGGACGACGACCGGCCCCGTCGGGATGCTCACGTGGCGGTCAGTCCTCCGGGGTCTCGACCAGGGACTTGCGCAGGAACGCGTAGGTCAGGTCGCCCGCGGTCTGGTCGTGCTGGTGCTCGTAGCCGTGCTTCGCGTACAGCGCGATGTTCTGCACCGAGTCGCGGCCCGTGAACACCCACACCTCCTCGATGCCGTCCGGCAGGTACGGCAGGATCGCGAGCAGCAGCTGGGTCCCGAAGCCCTTGCCCTGCAGGTCCGGCGCGACCGCGAACCGGCCGAGCGTGGCCTTCTTGTCCTCGATGAGCACGCGGATCGACCCGACGAGCCGGTGCCCGTCCCAGCCCCCGAGCGTCACCACGTCCGGACGCTGCAGGTCCTCGACGAGCTCCTCGACCGTCTGCGTGAGCGGCGGGATGTGCGGGTCGCCGTACTGCTGCGCCTCGGTGACGAACGCGGCGCGGCGCAGCGTGAGCAGCTCGCCGGCGTCGTCGGTGGTCACCTTGCGGATGTCGAGGTCGGCCGTCATACGGCCATCGTGTCAGCCGCGCGGCGCGGCGCACTACTCTCGGGACTCGTGTCCCACACTGCGAGCCCGACGACCCCAGGAGAGACCCACTGGGTCCTGACCCTCTCGTGCCCGGACCGCCCCGGGATCGTGCACGCCGTCGCGGGGCTGCTCGCGGACCACGGCGGGAACATCACGGAGTCGCAGCAGTTCGGGGACGCGCTCACCGGTCTGTTCTTCATGCGCGTCCAGGTCACGTCCGCGGTCACGTACGACGAGCTCGCGGGGGCGCTCGAGCGCATCTCCGCGGCCTTCGACATGACGTGGTCGCTCGACGTCGCCGGCCGGCCGGTCCGCACGCTCGTCATGGGCTCCACGGCCGCGCACTGCCTCAACGACCTCGCGTTCCGCCAGCGCTCGGAGAAGCTGCCGGTCGACCTGGTCGCCGTCGTGTCGAACCACACCGTGCTCGAGCCGCTCGCGCAGTTCTACGGCATCCCGTTCCACCACGTGCCCGTGACCGCGGCCACCAAGGCCGACGCGGAGGCCCGCCTGCTGGAGCTCGTCGAGGAGCTGGACGTCGAGCTCGTCGTGCTCGCCCGGTACATGCAGATCCTGTCCGACGAGCTGTGCCGCAGGCTGGCCGGGCGCGTCATCAACATCCACCACTCGTTCCTGCCGTCCTTCAAGGGCGCGCGCCCGTACGCGCAGGCCCACGACCGGGGCGTGAAGCTCATCGGCGCGACCGCGCACTACGTCACGGGCGACCTCGACGAGGGGCCGATCATCGAGCAGGACGTGGAGCGCGTGGACCACACGCGGTCGGTCGACGACCTGGTCGCGCTCGGGCAGGACGTCGAGCGCCGGGCGCTGGCCCGCGCGGTGCGCTGGCACGCCGAGCACCGCGTCCTGCTGGACGGCCACCGGACCATCGTCTTCCGCTGACGCCGGGTCATTCCTCGTGAGGTCGCGCGATTCTCGCGAGGTCGTGCAGTCGTCTGCGCGACCTCCCGAGAGACGCGCGACCTCGCGCGGGCCGGGGTGGGTGTCAGGCGTTCAGGAGTGCCTCGAGGCGGGCCGGGGCGTCGGCGAGCGCGTCGTCGTCGACGTCGACGACCTTGTCGCGGCTCGTCGTGCCCGTCACCAGCGTGACGTGGCGGCGGCGCACGCCGAAGGCGTCCGCGACCGCCGCGAGCGCGGCCTCGGTCGCGGCGCCGTCGACGGCCCGGGCGGACACGGCGACGACGAGCGCGCCGGCGTGCGACCCGCCGACGCGCGTCCGTGACGCCCCCGGCCTGACCCGGATCGCGACCCGCACGGCCCGGTCAGACGAGGCCGAGCGCGCGCACCGCCTCGCGCTCCTCGACGAGCTCGGCCACCGACGCGTCGAGCCGCGCGCGCGAGTCCGCGTCGAGCTCCAGGTCGGGCACGATCGACCACGACGTGCCGTCGGAGGTCACGGGGAACGACGAGATCAGCCCCTCGGGCACGCCGTACGAGCCGTCGGAGACGACGCCCGCCGACGTCCAGTCGTCGGCGGGGGTGCCGTCGACCCACGTGCGGACGTGGTCGACCGCGGCGTTCGCCGCCGAGGCCGCGGACGACGCGCCGCGCGCCTCGATGATGGCGGCACCGCGCTTCGCGACGGTGGGGATGAACGTGTCGGCCACCCACGCGGCGTCGACGAGGTCCGTCGCGGGCGTGCCGGCCACCGTGGCGCGCGTGAGGTCGGGGAACTGCGTCGCGGAGTGGTTGCCCCAGATGGTCAGGTGGCGGATCTCGTCGACCCGCCGTCCGGTCCGCGCGGCGAGCTGCGCGAGCGCGCGGTTGTGGTCGAGCCGGGTCATCGCGGTGAACCGCTCGGCGGGCACGTCGGGCGCGTGCGAGGCGGCGATGAACGCGTTGGTGTTCGCGGGGTTGCCGACGACGAGCACCTTGACGTCGTCCGCCGCGCCGGCGTTGATCGCGGCTCCCTGCGGCGCGAAGATCCCGCCGTTGGCGGACAGCAGGTCGCCACGCTCCATCCCGGCGGTCCGCGGACGCGCGCCGACGAGCAGTGCGACGTTCGTGCCGTCGAACGCGGCACGAACGTCGTCGGTGATGTCGATGCCCGCGAGCAGCGGGAACGCGCAGTCGTCGAGCTCCATGGCGGTGCCCTCCGCGGCGCGCACGGCCTGCGGGACCTCGAGGAGACGCAGCCGCACCGGGGTGTCCGGCCCGAGGAGCTGGCCCGACGCGATGCGGAACAGCAGGGCGTACCCGATCTGCCCGGCCGCACCCGTCACGGTGACGACGGCGGGGGTCTTCTCGGCGTTCTGTGCGGACACGGGCGGGCTCCTTCGATCGACCGGACGTGCGGGTCGTCGGCGCCTCGTGGGCGGCCCGACTCCCTGCGCCGAACCTATCGCGCGCGGTCGTCCGGCGCGGCGACGAGCGCGCGACGCGCGTCGGCCCGGTCCCGCCCCGGCCGGGCCGTGCGTCCCGGGCCCATCGGGTGTCGAGGCGAAACGGTTCATCGCCCGACGCCGGGTTGTCGCTCGTCGAGCGGCGGGACGACGCTTTCCGGGCGGACGCGCGCACGCGGGTCCGCCCGACGGAAGGGTCATCGATGACGACGTCCTTGTCCCGGCGCCTGCGCGCCCTGGCCGGCACCGCGCTGGCCGCCCTCAGCCTCGCGACGGTGGGAGCCCTGGTCTCCACCACCACCACCGCGCCACCCGCCCAGGCCGCCTCGCTCGTGCGGGTCTCGAGCTTCGGCCAGAACCCCGGCGGGCTCGGCATGTACCTGTACGTCCCCGACTCGGTGAAGCCGAACGCGCCGGTCCTGGTCGTCGTGCACTACTGCACGGGCAGCGCCCAGGCGATGTTCTCGGGCACGCAGTTCGACGAGCTCGCGAACCGGTACGGCTACATCGTCGTGTACCCGCAGGCCGACCGGCCGGGCGCGTGCTTCGACGTGTCGTCCGCGCAGGCGCTGCGCCACGACGGCGGGAGCGACCCGACGAGCATCGCGAACATGGTCCGCTACGTGCAGCGCACCTACTCGACCGACGCGTCGCGCGTGTTCGTCACGGGCACCTCGTCGGGCGCCATGACGACGCAGGTGATGCTCGCGACGTACCCCGACATCTTCGCGGCGGGGGCCGCGTTCGCGGGCGTGCCGGCGACGTGCTTCTCGACGTCCTCTCCCCCGCCCGGCTCGACGAGCCAGGCGCCGTGGAACAGCGACTGCGCGCAGGGGCGCATCAACCGCACCGGCCAGCAGTGGGGCGACCTGGCGCGCGCGGCGTACCCCGGCTACACGGGCGCCCGCCCGCGCGTGCAGCTGTGGCACGGCACGCAGGACACGACGCTCGCGTACGCCAACTTCGGCGAGGCCGTCGAGCAGTGGACGAACGTGCTCGGCGTCTCCGCGACGCCGTCGTCGACCAGCGTCAACGGCGTCGTCACGCGCACGCGGTACGGCGGCACGGGTGACCAGGCACCCGTCGAGGCGAACTCGCTGGCGAACACGACGCACAACCTGCCGGTCGACGCCGCCGCCGCGATCCACTTCTTCGGCCTCGACGGCCCCGCGCCCACGCAGTCGCCGACGAGCAGCCCGCACCCGACGGACAGCGCGTCCCCGACACCGACGCCCACCCCCACGCCCACGCCCACGCCCACCCCGACGTCGTCGCCGTCGGTGACCCCGACGGGCACCGCGACGACGACCGTGCCCTCCGGGTGCCGCGTGAGCTACCAGGTCAACGCGTGGAACACGGGCTACACGGCCAACGTGACCATCGGCAACTGGGGCGCCACCGCGGTCGACGGCTGGACGCTGCGGTTCACGCTGCCCGCCGGCCAGCGGGTCGAGCAGGCGTGGAGCTCGCAGGTCACCCAGTCCGGTCAGGTGGTGACGGTCACCAACGCGCCGTGGAACGCGACGATCCCGGCCGGCGGGAACGTCCAGCTCGGCTTCAACGCGAGCCACAGCGGCTCGGCCGCCGCACCCACGTCGTTCACCCTGAACGGCATGCTCTGCGGCTGACGCGCACCACGACGAGGAGGGGCCCGGTCGGTGCGACCGAGCCCCTCCTCGTGCGCGAACCCACGGGCCCGGGTGCGTCAGCTCTCGCGGCGCCGCCGTACGACGAGCACGAGCACCAGGCCGGCGACGAGCGCGGCGGCCGCGAGCGCGACGAGCCCGGCGTCGAACCCGGTGGCCCCGAGCTCCGCGTCGGCCGCGACGACCCGCACCGCCGCGGACCCGCTGAGCCCGGAGGTCAGGCCGCGGACCTCGAGGGTGTGCTCACCCAGCGCGGCGTCCACCGGGATCGTCACGGTCAGGTCGACCGTCCCGTCCGCCGAGGCCGACCCGCCGAGCAGCAGCACCGGCGTCGAGTGCAGCCACACCTGGACCCGCTCCCCCGCGGTGAGACCCGACGCCTGCACCTCGACGGTGCTCCCGCGCCGGACGACGCCCGCCGAGAGCTCGACCCGCGGCCGCGGCCTCGGGGCGGCCGTGCGCGTCGGCTCGGGCCGCGGCTTCGCCGTGCGCGTCGGCTCGGGTCGCGGCTTCGCCGTGCGCGTCGGGTGCGGGTGGGGCGTGCGCGTCGGGTGCGGCTTCGGCGTGGCCGTCGGGCTCGTCGTGGGCGTGGGACCGGCCGTCGGCGTCGGGCCGGCCGTCGGTGTCGCCGTGGGCGTCGGGCTCGGCCCGCCGTCCTCCTGGGCCTCCACGAGCACCGCGACCGTGCGGGCCGGGACCGTCACCGTGCCGGTCGCGGTGTCCCACGTGGTCGCCCTGACGACGTCGTCGGACCCCGCGACCTGCACCGGGGACAGCGCGTACTCGCGCCCGGCGAGCTCGGGGACGACCTGGGTGGTCGCCGCCGTGCCGGCGTTGAGCACGACGAGCACGCCGTCGAGCGCGGGGTCGGCGTCCGCACCGAGCGTGTCGTCGACGCTCATGACGATCACGCCGGGTGTCGCGTCGGGGCCGCTGGTGGGGAACGTCAGCTTGGTCTCGATCGCGTCCGCCGAGCCGAGGCGCAGCAGGCGGGTCGAGGCGCGCAGTCGCAGCAGGTCGAGCGCCGCGTCGGACGCCGTGGCGACGTCGTCGGCGGACGGCTTGAGCGCCGGGTCGGCCAGCAGCGGCGCCATGTACGGCCACTTCGCCTCGTTGTCCGGCCGCGGCGGCAGCCCCTTGCCGAACCCGTTGTCCTGCCCCGTCCAGTCGATCGCGTTGAACCAGTCGCCCGAGTTGTAGCTGTTGCGGTCGAGCGACTTGCTGCGCAGCAGGTCGGCGCCCGCGTGCCAGAACGACGGCGTCTGGGCCAGGGCGGTGGTGGCGAGCGACAGCGTGTTCATCCGGATGCGGTCGTCCATCGAGGTGGCCTGCGGGAGCTTCATGGTGAGCGAGTCCCACAGCGTCTCGTTGTCGTGCGCGTCGACGTACGTGACGACCTCGTCGGGCTCGGTCGCGTACCCCGCGGGCTGGCCGTTGTAGTCGACCTGCGCGCCCGTACGCACCGTCCCGTCGCTCGCGAGGAACGAGAAGTCGGCGAGGTTGCCCGCCATCCCGAGCCGCACCAGGTCGGTCTGGTGCGCGAGCGTGGCGGCCTGCGCCGCGGCGTCGCCGTTGACCGCGGCGCCGTTCGGGTCGGTGAGCTGGCCCGAGCCGAAGCCCTGGACGCGCGGGTCCTCGTCGAACGGGCCGCCGCCGCGCACCGCGTCGCGCAGCCGGTCGGAGAACGTGCCGATGCCCGTGCCGCCGAGGTTGCCCTGGCGGGCCTGCTCGAACAGCGCGTCGTCGGCGACCTCGCCGAAGTTCCAGCCCTCGCCGTACAGGTAGATGCGCGAGCCGTCGACCCCGTCGTCGGCGAGCGTCAGCTCGTCGAGCGCGTCCCGCACGGCCTGCATGTTCGCCACCGAGTGGTGACCCATGAGGTCGAACCGGAACCCGTCGACCTTGTACTCGCGCGCCCACAGCACGACCGAGTCGACCATCAGCTTGCCCGCGAGCGCGTGCTCGGTCGCGATGTTCGAGCAGCACGTGCTCGTCCGCACGGCACCCGTCGCGTCGAGGCGGTGGTAGTACCCCGGCACGACCTTGTCGAGCACCGAGGTGTCCGCCTGGCCGGCCGCCGACGTGTGGTTGTACACCTCGTCGAGCACGACCTCGAGGCCCGTCGCGTGCAGGGCCCCGACCATCGTGCGGAACTCGCCGACCCGCGCGTCGGGGTCGACCGCGTACGAGCCCTCGGGCACCTGGTAGTGGAACGGGTCGTAGCCCCAGTTGAAACCGTCGGCGTCGGCCACCGCGGTGACGCACGCCTGCTGCTCGGTGGAGTCCGGCGCGTACGACGCCAGGTCGCACGCGGGGCTCTCCTGCTCCCCGCGGTCCTCCTCGATGGTCGCGATGTCGAACGTCGGCAGCAGGTGCACCGTCGTCAGACCCGCACCGGCGAGCTCTGCGAGGTGCCGCGTGCCCGCGCTGTCGCGGGCGAACGCGAGGTACGTCCCGCGCTCGGCCGCGGGCACGGTCTCGTCGGCGATCGAGAAGTCCCGCACGTGCAGCTCGTAGATCGCACGGTCCACGGCCTGCTCCACCGTCGGGGACGGCGTGTCCGTCCAGATCGCCGGCCGCGTGGCCGGGTCGGCCAGGTCGACGACGACCGAGTGGGTCGAGTTCTGCGTGAGCGCGACCGAGTACGGGTCCGTCACGTCGTTCACGACGACGCGCCGCAGGCTCGGGGCGTACACCGTCACGGCGTAGCGGTAGGCCGCACCGGTCCAGCCCGCCTCGCCCGCGACGCGCCACACGCCGTCGTCGCCGCGCTCGGCGGGCACGCGCGTGGGCTCGCCGGACACCTCGCCCGGCCACACCAGCAGGTCGACGTCCTGGGCGGTCGGCGCCCACAGCGCGAACGACGGCGTGCCGTCGTCCCACGTCAGGCCCAGGTCCGCAGTGGCCGCCGCGTCGGCGTACAGGTCGTCGAGCACGCCCGGGACCTGCACGCCCGTGAAGGCGACCGGGGAGTCGCCCGCCGCGAGCACCCGTAGCTCGCCCTCGAGCAGCTGCGGCGCACGCGCCGCGTCGGACGCGGACAGGTGCAGCGCGGCGTAGCCCGCGAGCGCCGGGAACGCCGCCGTGACGTCCCCGGGCAGTCCCGCCGGGTCGTACGTGAGCGCGACCGGCTCGCCGCCCTCGACCGCACCGTCGGCGAGCTCGAGCCCGCCCGTCGGCGACGCGTGCAGCGACCACGTCAGGTCCGCCGCGTCGGCGTCGCCGAGCAGGTCCTGCGGGAACGCGAGCGTGTCGGCCGCGACCCAGTGCGCGCGCGCCTGGCCGGTGCCGGGCAGCGGCGGGTCCTGGACCGTCACGGTGAGCACCTTCGTCTCGGAGTCGAACGAGAACAGCACCTGCTTGCCCGCCGTGGCGGAGAAGGTGATGTTCGCACCCCCGGGCACGCCGTCGGCACCCCAGTTGAGGTCCCAGGACCGGTCCTGCGTGACCTTCACCTGGTACGACCCGGTCGGCAGGCTCGTCGTCGTGAACGTGGACGTCCCGTCGCGGTCACCGTCCTGCAGGAGCGCGGCGAGGCAGTCGGGCTGCCAGTCGCCCGGGCAGCCGAGCTCGGACTGGAAGTCGCCCGCGAGCGTGAACAGCGGCCCCTCGGCGGTCGACGTGAACTGGTGCGTCACCGGGTCGTAGACGAACGTCACGGCACGCTCGGCGTCCAGCGTGTACGCGACGTTCGCGCCGTCCCGCACGCCGCCCGCGCCGTAGTTCTCGCTCCACGAGCCGCCGATCGCCACCTTGTACTCGTACGAGCCCGCGGGGATCGTGAACGTGCCCGCGTACACCCCGCCCGGCTGGAGCTCGAGGCGCGCGTCGGCGCAGTCGGGCGCCCAGTCACCCGGGCAGCCCATCTCGCTGTTGTGGCTGCCGGGCACGCTCACGACGAGGTCGCCCGGCCCGGGCTCCTGCGGCGTGCCCGCGTCGATCGTCAGCACGCCCGTCGCGGTGTCGAGCCGGAACGTGACCGTCGGGGTCTCCGCGGTCACCGCGAACGCCACATCGTCGCCACCGGCCGTGCCGTAGCTCGTCGACCAGTCGAAGCCGCGCACGGCCTTGGCCTGGTACGTGCCCGCGGGGATCGCGGACGTCGTGTACGTCCACTCGCCGTCCCGGTCCGGGTCGGCCAGGACGCCGGTCAGGCACGTGGCGCTCCAGTCCCCCGCGCAGCCGAGCTCGGTCTGGAAGTCACCCGCGACCGTGTACACCGCGCCCGCGGCGTCGTTCACCACGCGGTGCGTCGCGGGGTCGTACCAGAACGTCACCGGACGATCGGGGTCCGTCACGGTGTACGTGATGTTGCCCGACGGCGAGTTCTTCACGCCGTCCTCGCCGTAGTTCTCGTGCCAGCCGCCGTTCTCGGCGCCCTGCGCCTCGTAGTACGCGGCGCCGACGGCGACCTTGTACTCGTAGGTCCCCGCGGGCAACGCGAACGTGCCCGACCAGCGGCCGTCGGGCTGCTGCGTCAGCTGCGCGGCGGCGCACGTGGGCTGCCAGTCGGCCGCGCAGCCCATCTCCGAGCCGTGGCTGCCGGGCAGCGTCACGACGCTCTCGGCGTCGGCCACCACGGGCGTGCCGGGCCCGTAGCCCTCGCCCACGGTCGCGAACGTCGTCGCGACGGACTCGTTGCCGCTCGCGTCGCGCACCACCGCGCGGTACTCGACGAGCGCACCCGGCGCGAGGCCCGCGGTCGTGTGGAACACGCGCGGGCGGCCGGTGTCGCTCGTCCCGAGCGTCGTCCACGCGTCGTCGCCCGCGACCCGCCACGAGAAGGTCGTCTCCGCGTACGCCTCCTCCTCGAGCGTGACCGCGAGGTCCTCGAGCGCGGTGACCGGCAGACCGGGCGCGCCGACGAACTGCGCGTCGACGGCGGCCGTGCGCGCGGGCAGCGGGCTCGTCGCGCGGTAGACCACCGCGGACAGCGCCGGCACCTCGAGCGTCACCTCGTCGTCCGCCGTGACCGAGCCGGTCGCGCCGTACAGCGCGTCGAACGTGGCGTCCGGCGTGAGCGGAGTGAACGTCGCGGTGCGTGCCGCGGTCGCGTTGTTGACCGCCACGAGGTACTCGACGCGCTCGTCGCGGTCGACGCGGCTGAACGCGTACACGCCCGTGCCGTCGGCGACGAGCTGCTCGACCTGGGCGCCCTGGGACAGCGCGTCGTGCTCGCCGCGCAGCGCGCCGAGCTCGGCGATCGCCTCGTACAGCGGGGAGCCCGTGTCGAAGTGGTCGTCGGTGCCCATCGGCGTGCCGTCGACGAGCGGCTGGTCCGCGTACGAGTCCACCTGGGTGCCGAACATCGACTGCCGCGCGTCCTTGTCGCCACCGGTGCCCGCGAAGCCCTGCTCGTCGCCGTAGTAGACGACCGGCTGGCCGCGCGTGAGGAACATCAGCTGGTGCGCGAGGACGTCCCGGTCCAGCGCCGCGTCCTTGCCCGCGAGGAAGTACCCGATGCGCCCCATGTCATGGTTGCCGAGGAACGTGGGCAGCGCGTACGCGCTCGAGTCCGGTGTGGTGTACAGGTCGTCCGAGGCGTACAGCCCCGCGAGGCTCCTGGCGGACCCGCCGCCGGCGTACCCCGACGCCGCGGACTGGAACGCGAAGTCCAGCACCGCGCTCATGTCGGTCTGCCGCACGTACGGGCTCGTCTTCGCCGCGTCCGCGTCGTACACCTCGCCGAACATGAAGAAGTCGTCCTTGCCCGTGGCGCGCGCGTGGTCCATGACCTGCGCCGTCCAGGACCTCCAGAACTCCATGTCGACGTGCTTGACCGTGTCGATCCGGAAGCCGTCGATGCCGCGGTCGACCCAGTCGGAGAAGATGTCGGCCATCCCGTCGACGACCACCGGGTTCTCGGTCATGAGGTCGTCGAGCGCGCCGAAGTCACCGAGTGTCGAGGACTCCCCCGCGTAGGTCGAGCTGCCGCGGTTGTGGTAGAGCGTCGGGTCGTTGAGCCACGCCGGGACCTTGACGTCCCGCTCCGCCTCGGGCACCACCGGCGTGTACGGGAACGACGTCGCCGGGTCCAGCTCGGGGAACGGGCGTCCGACGACGTCCGCGAGCAGGAACGCGTCGCCATCCGCGTCCGTGTACGGGCGGTCCGCCTGCGAGACGTACGGGTACGGGGTGTCGCCCGGCTGCGGGTCCTCCTCGTACTGGATCACGTCGGCCGTGTGGTTCGCGATGACGTCGAAGTAGACCTTCATGCCGCGGTCGTGCGCGGCGTCCAGCAGCGCGTCCAGCTCGGCCATCGTGCCGTAGTGCGGGTCGAGCGTCGTGAAGTCCGTGACCCAGTAGCCGTGGTAGCCCGCCGAGACGTCGTCGGTGCCGGCACCCTGCACGTACTTGTTGGTGAACGACGGCGTGAGCCAGATCGCGGTGGTGCCCAGGCCCTGCACGTAGTCGAGCCGGTCGATCAGGCCCGCGAGGTCGCCGCCCTGGTAGAACCCCTTGTCCGTCGGGTCGAAGCCCGTGACCAGGCGGTCGCCCGTGAGGCCGCCGCGGTCGTTCGACGGGTCGCCGTCGGCGAACCGGTCGGTCATGACGAAGTAGAGCTGCTGACCCGAGCCGGGCTGGCGGACGGGCGCGAGCGCGACCGCGTCCTGCTCGGCCTCGTCCTGCAGGTCGAGCGGCGTCAGGGACGTGCGTCCGGTCGCGACGTCGAAGTCGACGAGGAGCCGCGTGGGGCCCGCCAGGACGAGCGGCACGTCGGGTGCACCCGCGTCGCTCGACCCGCCGAACCCGTACGCGGTGTCCCACGCGTGGTCGGCGACGACCTTGAAGCCGTAGCTGCCCGCGGGCAGCGTGACCGTCGCCGCGTGGTGCCCCTCGCGGCCGGCGACGGGGGCGAGGTCGCCGTCGGTGCACGTGGGCGACCAGTCGTCCGCGCAGCCGAGCTCGGTCTGCAGCGAGCCGACGAGCGTGTACGTGGGGTCGGCGGCCGTGGCCGCCCCCTGCGTGACCACCGCGCCGCCGACCAGCGCGAGTGTCGCGGCGGTCAGGAGCGACAGGGGGCGACGGGCGCGCGCGAGGACGCTGGACATGCGGCGACTCCTTCGTCTCCGCGCCGGTCGGCGCGGGCATGCGGGCTGGCACGCGCCGCGGCGGCGTCTGCGGTCACCGCTGCGGGGCGTCCGACGACGGCGGCGTCGACGGCTGGCGGCACCGTACCGGCTTGCCGCAACTTGCAGCAAGAGTTTGCTGCCGCCGTTGCCGACCCGTGACCAAGCACCACGAACCACCCGCCACGCGACCGCCGGAGAACGACGGAGGACGACGGACGGCGGAGGACGACGGAGGACGACGAACGGCGCCCACCCCGGAGGGTGGACGCCGTTCGAGGGACGCGCGGGCTCAGCCCAGGCGCGCCGCCAGGTTCTCGTCGAGAGCCGCGAGGAACTCCTCCGTCGTCAGCCACGGCTGGTCCGGGCCGATGAGCAGCGCGAGGTCCTTCGTCATCTTGCCGCTCTCGACCGTCGTGATGACGACGTCCTCGAGCGTCTCCGCGAACGTCGTGACCTCGGGCGTGCCGTCCAGCTTGCCGCGGTGCTTCAGACCGCCCGTCCACGCGAAGATCGACGCGATCGGGTTCGTCGACGTCGGCTTGCCCTGCTGGTGCTGGCGGTAGTGACGCGTTACCGTGCCGTGCGCCGCCTCGGCCTCGACGGTCTTGCCGTCCGGCGTCATGAGGACCGACGTCATCAGGCCCAGCGAGCCGAAGCCCTGCGCGACCGTGTCGGACTGCACGTCACCGTCGTAGTTCTTGCACGCCCAGACGTAGCCGCCCTCCCACTTCATCGCGGCGGCGACCATGTCGTCGATCAGGCGGTGCTCGTACGTCAGGCCCGCGGCGTCGAACTGCTCCTTGAACTCGGTGTCGAACACCTCCTGGAAGATGTCCTTGAACGCACCGTCGTACGCCTTGAGGATCGTGTTCTTCGTCGAGAGGTACACCGGGTAGCCGCGCTGCAGCCCGTACGCGAACGAGGCGCGCGCGAAGTCGCGGATCGACTCGTTGAAGTTGTACATGCCCATCGCCACGCCGCCCGCCTCCGGGTAGGTGACGACCGTCTGCTTGATCTCCTCGGAGCCGTCGGCCGGCGTGAAGGTCAGCGTGAGGGTGCCGGCGCCGGGGACCTTGAAGTTCGTCGCCTTGTACTGGTCGCCGTGGGCGTGGCGACCGATGATGATCGGCTTGTTCCAGCCCGGGACCAGCCGCGGGATGTTGCTGATGATGATCGGCTCGCGGAACACGACGCCGCCCAGGATGTTGCGGATCGTGCCGTTCGGGGACAGCCACATCTTCTTGAGGCCGAACTCCTCGACGCGCGCCTCGTCCGGCGTGATCGTCGCGCACTTGACGCCGACGCCGTGCTCCTTGATCGCGTGGGCCGCGTCGACCGTCACCTGGTCGTCGGTCGCGTCACGGTTCTCGATCGACAGGTCGTAGTACCGCAGGTCGATGTCGAGGTACGGGTGGATCAGGCGGTCCTTGATGAACTGCCAGATGATGCGCGTCATCTCGTCGCCGTCGAGCTCGACGACCGGGCCGACGACCTTGATCTTCGCCATGCGGGACTCCTTGCTGGGAACTGGGCCGACCCAAGATTACTCGACATCGAGAGATCTCGGCCGGGCCGCCGACGCGAGCCTGGTCACGTCCGACGACGCCGCGCACCCACCCGCGCGCCACACCCGCGCCGAACCACGCGCAGCACCGATTTTGGTGCTCGCCACCAGCCGCGGTGCACGGCCAGGACTGGCATATTGGCCCGCGAACCACTCGAACCTACCGAACGGACCGCCATGTCCCAGGACCCCACCGCCGGCGCGACCGAGCCGAAGGGCGCCCAGCCCTCCGAGCCGACGCCCGCCGAGCCGACCGCGGCCACCTCCGAGCCCGTCGTCGAGCCGGTCGCCGAGCCCGTCGTCGAGCCGGTCGTCGAGCCCGCCCCGGAGCCCACGCCCGAGCCCACGCCCGGTCCTGAGGCCGACACCACCGAGTACGACGCGTACGTCGTGCCCGCCGGCACCGTCATCGTCGACGGCCCGAGCCTGACCGCGCGGCTCGGGGCCGAGGTGCTCGGCACGTTCCTGCTCGTGCTCGCCGGCCTCGGGGTCGCGCTGTTCTCGTCGTCGAACTTCGCCATCTTCGGCGGTGGGTCCGGTGCGCTCGGCGTCGCCCTCGCGTTCGGCCTCGCGCTCGCCGCCGGTGCCGCCGCGTTCGGCCACGTCTCGGGTGGCCACTTCAACCCGGCCGTGACGCTCGGCGCCGCGCTCGGCGGCCGTACGTCCTGGAAGGACGTGCTCCCCTACTGGCTCGCGCAGCTCGTCGGCGGCGCGCTCGGCGCCGCGGTCGCGTTCATCGCGATCCCGTCCGGCCTGCCGAACCTCGTGCAGTCCGAGTCGGCGCGCGCGTTCTTCTCCGGTGTCGCCAACGGCTACGGCGAGCACACCGCGCTGAGCACCGCCTCGGGCGGCCAGGCGGAGACGACGCTGTTCACCGCGCTCGTCATCGAGCTCGTCGTCACGGGCATCTTCGTCGCCGTGATCCTCGGCTCGACCGACCGCCGCGCCAACACGCGCGTCGCGCCGTTCGCGATCGGCCTCACGCTCGCCGTCGGCCTGCTCATCACCATCCCGCTCACCAACGGTGCGCTGAACCCCGCGCGTGCCACGGCCGCCGCGATCTTCTCCGAGTCGTGGGCGTGGAAGCAGCTGTGGGTCTTCTGGGTCGCGCCGCTCGTCGGCGCCGCGCTCGCGGGCATCGTGTACCGCGCGTTCGCCGCGGAGCCCCCGCTCGAGGACAACCTCCTCGAGGAGGACGACGTGTACGTGACCGGCGAGGACGTCGTCGTCGTGGAGGAGCAGCAGCGCTGATCCGACATCGAAGGGCCCGCACCCGCCCACGGCGTGAGATGCCGCCCCCGACGTCCGCGACGACCGGGCGCGTGACGCACATCACGCGCCCGGTCCAGCAGCCTGTGCCGAACTCCGCCCACCACGAGCGGCGGGATGCTCGACTTGCCTCCTCGCCGCGCGCAGCGCGTGGCTATGAGCAGGGGGTGGATGCGGATGCGGTGCGATGTCGTGCGCTTGTCGGGGTGGCAGCCCTGACCGCGATCGTGCGTGCTCCCGAGCAGCCGAGCACCCGGGCGTCTGGTCGCCAGGCCATGACGCCCGGTCGACGTACCCTGGCGCTCGCCCTTCTGACCCTTGGTCTCGCGGGCGCGAGCGCGGCCTGCGCTGCCGACTCGAACCTGCCCGCCGGCTCCTTGACCGTCGGCCCGGGTGGTGAGGAGCTGAACTGTGCCGATCCCGGCGTACGCAGCACACGCGCCTTGAGCGCGGTGTGGGTCAAGAACACCGGGACGTCCCCGATCAGGATCGTCAGCGTCCAGGCGGTCGGCGCGGTCGACCTCGAGTTCGACGCTCCCTTCCTGGTCCAGGAAGGTGGACGGTGGTACACCGTTGCCGGCGACATTCCTCCAGCACCGGGAGACGAGTGGTCGGCACAGGCGTGGTCACATCGGGTCGACCTCGACGAGGGCGTGATCGGGCCCGGCGAGCTGTGGCAGATCGTCCAGCCGATGCGGACGCTGAGCGACGACGCGCACTTCGAGGCGACTCGCGTCGAGTACGACGAGGACGGGACTCGCAGAGCCGGGCAGGACAGGACCGCGATGTCGATCACGGGTCATGCGCCCGAGTGTTCTTGATCGCCCTCAGCGCCGGGTGCTCGGTCGTGTCAGCTCTCGGGTGTCGGGAGGATCGCGGCGAGCACCGCGATCGAGACCGCGAGGAAGCACAGGACCGTGACGTCCAGCGCGCGCGAGCGCACGGCCCACGCGACCGGGCCGGGCTCGGGGCGCACCGCACGGACCCCGGCACCGGCCGCGAGCAGCGCGGACAGCGTCCACGCCCCCGCGGGGGTCCCGGCCACGAGTGCGACGAGGCACGCGAGCGCCACGCCCGCCGCCGTCCACCACAACGACGCGTTGCGCGACGCCTCGAGCGAGGCGCGCGCGATGGCGCGGGGGTCGAGCGGGCGCTCGGCGGGCGGCACGTCCTCGGGGACGCCCCCGGGTGTGCTCGAAAGAGTGCTCGCGGGAGTGCTCGCGGGCGCAGGCCGCTTCGCGGGCCCGGCCGCGGGCACGGGGGACGCCGCCGACGACCTCGCCGACGCGGGTCGCGCGTGCTGCGGAGGCGGCGCGGGCTCGTGCCCGCCCGCCCGCGCCTCGGGTGCCGGGGTCGCCGGACCCGCCGACCACCCGGCCGGTGCGCCCGGCAGCGGGGTGCCGTGCGTCGTCGTCCGTGCCGACTGACCGTGCACGCGCTCGTGAACCATCCCGCCTCCCGACGGGTGAGACTACCGTTGCCGGGTGAGCCTGACGCCCGAGCGACCGCGCACACGCACGACGAGTGACGCGGGCGGCCCGCCGCACGGGCCCACGCGCAGGCCCGCGTCCGTGCTCGTCGTGGGCGCGGGGCTGGCCGCGACGCAGACCGTCGCCGCACTGCGCGAGGTCGGCTACTCCGGTCACGTCACGGTGCTCGGGGCCGAGGGCGTCGCCCCGTACGACCGACCTCCCTTGTCCAAGCACCTCCTGGACCACGTGAGCCCCGCGTGGCTCGCGGACGAGGTCGGCACCGACATCACGTCGCAGGCCGACGCGGTCCACCTCGCACGGCCGGCCCGCGGGCTCGTCGTGACGCCCGACGCGGTCACGGTGCACACCGACGCGGGCGACCTCACCTCCGACGCGCTCGTCGTCGCGACCGGTGCCCACGCGGTCCTGCCGGGCGCGTGGGTGGGCGCCCGCACGCTGCACACCTGGGCGGACGCGCAGGAGCTGCGCACGGCGCTGCGGCCCGGGGACCGGCTCGTCGTCGTGGGTGCCGGCTGGATCGGGGCCGAGGTCGCGGGCGTCGCGGCGCGCGCGGGGGTGGACGTCACGGTCGTGGAGGCGGCGGCCGCGCCTCTCGCGGGTGCACTCGGGGCGCGCGTAGGCGCGCTGACCGTGCCCTGGTACGGCGAGCACGGCGTGCGGCTGCTGACCGGCCGGACGGTCGCGCAGGTGGACGCCCGCGGGGTGCGGCTGTCCGACGGCACGCACCTGCCCGCGGACGTGGTGCTCGCCGCCGTGGGCGCCCGCCCCGCGACGGCCTGGCTCGGCGACGCGCTCCCGCGCGAGGCGGACGGGGCGCTGCGCGTCGACGAGGGGTTCGCGGTGCTGGGTGCGCCGGGCCGCCACGTGCGCGCGGTCGGTGACGTCACGCTGCGCCGCTCGCGGCGGCACGGCTGGGTGCCCGGCGGCCACTGGGACGGTGCGCTGCGCGACCCGGCCGAGCTCGTCGCGGACCTGCTCGAGGGCGACGCGGCCGCGGCGGGACGCGGCGACCGCGCGCCGTACGTGTTCTCGACGCAGCTCGGGCACGACCTCACGCTGTTCGGCCAGCCGTCCGCCGAGGACGACGTGGTGCTGCGCGGCGACCCCGCCGCGGACGGCGGGTGGACCGCGCTCTGGTACCGGCCGGGCGGCGACACGATCAGCGGGGTGCTGACGGTCGACCGGCCGCGTGACGTCGGTGCCGCACGCCGGCTGTTCACGTCGGCGACGCTCCCCGAGCTCGCACGACCGCTCGCTGCCGACCCGGACCGCCCGCTGCGCCCCTGACCGACGGCAGGAACGCGAACGCGGATGGCCCCCGTGCGCCGAGGCGCCGAGGGCCGTCCGAGGCCGGCGGGTCAGTGCGCGAAGTGGCGCGTCCCCGTGAGGTAGAGCGTGACGCCCGCGGCCTGCGCCGCCGCGACGACCTCCTCGTCGCGCACCGAGCCACCCGGCTGGACGACCGCGCGCACACCCGCGTCGAGCAGCACCTGCAGCCCGTCCGCGAACGGGAAGAACGCGTCGGAGGCCGCGACGGCCCCCCGGGCGCGCGGGGTGTCGCCCGTGTTCGCGCGCTCGACCGCGAGGCGGCACGAGTCGACGCGGTTGACCTGGCCCATGCCGACGCCGACCGACGCGCCGTCCTGCGCGAGCAGGATCGCGTTCGACTTCACCGCGCGCACCGCACGCCACGCGAACGCCAGGTCGGCGAGCGTGGCCTCGTCGGCCGCGTCCCCGGCCGCGAGCGTCCACGACGCCGGGTCGTCGCCCGCCGCGTCGATGCGGTCCACGTGCTGCAGCAGCAGCCCGCCCGAGACCGCGCGCAGCTCGACGACGGACGACGGCGGGCCGTCCACCACGAGCAGGCGGATGTTCTTCTTCTGCGTGAGCAGCGCGAGCGCGTCGTCGTCGAACCCGGGGGCGACGACGACCTCGGTGAACACCGGCGCGATCTGCTCGGCCGCCGCGAGCGTGACCCGCTGGTTCGTCGCGATCACGCCGCCGAACGCGGAGACCGGGTCGCACGCGTGGGCCTTCGCGTGCGCGTCCGCCACGTCGGTGCCGACCGCGATGCCGCACGGGTTGGCGTGCTTGATGATCGCGACCGTCGGCGCGTCGCCGTGGTCGTGCGCCGCGCGCCACGCGGCGTCCGCGTCGACGTAGTTGTTGTAGCTCATGGCCTTGCCGTGCAGCTGCGTCGCGCCCGCCAGGCCGCGGCCCGCGCGCCCCTCGTCGGACAGGTACAGCGCCGCCGACTGGTGCGGGTTCTCGCCGTAGCGCAGCACCTCCCCGCGCGTCCACTGCGCCCCGACGACCGCGCCGAAGCCCGACTCGTCGGCGGTCTCGTCGGGTGCGTAGGCGTTCGCGAACCAGCCCGCGACCGCCGTGTCGTACGCGGCGGTGTGCGCGAACGCCTGCGCGGCGAGCGCGCGGCGCTGCGCGAGCGTGAAGCCACCGGCGGCGAGGGCGGCGCCGACCTCGTCGTACCGGGCCGGGTCGACGACGACCGCGACGCTCGGGTGGTTCTTCGCGGCCGCGCGGACCATCGACGGCCCGCCGATGTCGATCTGCTCGACGCACTCGTCGGGCGCGGCACCCGACGCGACCGTCTGCGTGAACGGGTAGAGGTTGACGACGACGAGCTCGAACGCCGCGACGCCCAGCTCGTCGAGCTGCGCGAGGTGCTCGGGCCGGCGCGTGTCCGCGAGGATCCCGGCGTGCACGCGCGGGTGCAGCGTCTTGACGCGCCCGTCGAGGCACTCGGGGAACCCGGTGAGCTCCTCGACGCGCGTCACGGGCACACCCGCGCCGGCGATGGTCGACGCGGTCGAACCCGTCGAGACCAGCTCGACGCCCGCGGCGTGCAGCGCCGTGGCGAGCTCGACGAGACCCGTCTTGTCGTAGACGGAGACCAGGGCACGGCGGACCGGGCGGCGCGTGACGTCGGACGCCAGGTCGGCGGTCGTGGCGGGGACGGGCGGGACGGCGCTCATGGGGCACACTCCTGGGTCGGCTTCGCACGGGACCCAGGCACCCAGGCGGGCGGTGCGCTGCAGGGACGTTCGGCCGCTCCCCGGTGGTCGCTCCCACCCTCGCCAGTCACGGCCGGGGTCAGTCTAGCCCGCCACCTGCTCCGGTCGAAGAGGTCACGGTCCGGCCCACCCCTCGCGTCCCGCGCGGTCACGGGTGGGTGCCGTGGGTGAGAATGCCGGGGTGAGCAACCCCTACGCGCCGCCCGACGACCGCCCCGGTGCGGACGCCCCGGAGCGCCGCACGCCGCCGCGCGAGCACCAGCGTGGCCCCGAGCCGGGCTGGGGCGTGCCGCCCGCGCAGCAGCCCGTCGCGCCGCCGCCGCGGCACACCCCGCCCCCGGACCCCGCGGTCGTGGTGGACGTCGCCCGGCGGACACGCACGTTCGCCGTGCTCATGCTCGCGACGCTGCTCACGGGTACATTCCCCGTCCCGTGGCAGGGCGCGAGCCTCGTGTTCGGTGCGATCGCGCTCGTCGTCGGCATCCGTGCGCTCGTGCGTGCCGTCCGGGGGCACGTGCGCGGCGCGATGATCGGGCTGCTCGCGGGCGGCACGGGACTGACGGCGTTCTGGCTGGTCGTGTCGGCCGGGATGACGCTCATGTGGCCGCTCTACCTCGACCGGCAGGAGTGCCTCGCGGGTGCGTTGACCGTGAGCGCGCGGCACGAGTGCGAGGCGACGTTCGAGCGGTCCGTCCAGGACTGGCTCGAGGAGCGCACCGGCCGCTGACGGACCCGCCGCACCCGTGGCGTGGTGCAGCGCGCTGGTGTCGTTCAGCGCGGGTGGTTCAGCGCGGGTGGTTCAGCGCGGGTGGTTCAGCGTGCGCCGCGCAGCCGCGCCCACGCGCCGACGAGCCCCGCCGCGCACGCCCGGCGCAGCCGCTCGTCGGAGGGCAGCGCGACGAGCACCGCACCGAACAGGACCTCGAGCGCGACCGCACCGCCGACGGTCACGGCCGACGCCCCGACCTGCGCCATGCGACCCGGGCCGACCCCGCCCGACCCCGCGAGCACCAGCAGCCCGGCGACGAGGCCCGCACCCACCGCGCACACCACGCACGCCACGCCCGTGCTCCAGGCGCGCAGGCCGTCGCGCGCGCGCAGCCCCCGGTGCAGGTACCAGCCCGCGAGCGCCCCGCAGCCGACCAGCAGCGCCGGCGCGAGCAGCGAGGGCCCGCCCACGACGTCCGCCCCCGGCAGGGCCCCGAGCATCGGCACCGCCGGCAGCGTGCCGCCCGTCACCGCGTCGGTCGCGAAGTGCGTCCCCTCGCCCACCCAGAAGCCCGGCCCGGCGGCCCACGCCACGGCCCACACGACGAGCACCGGCGCGAACGCGAGCTCGGCGAGCGCGAGCACCGCTCCCCCGAGCGTGTCCAGGTCGAGACCCTCCGCGATCGCGACGACCGTCGTCCGGCCCGCGAGCACCCAGCTCGTCGCGACGACCGCGCCGACCACGACGACGGCTGCGGCCGCGACCGTCGCGGCCTCGACGCCGACCGCGACCACGACGGGCAGCCGCCCGTGCCAGGGCCGGGTGACCTCACGCCACGTCGGCGCCTCGGGGCGCGCCAGCAGCCCCGCGGCGACCCCGGCCCCACCCACGAGCGCCCCGCCCGCGAGGCCGCGGAGCGCCGCCACCGGGCCCGCCGTCGCCAGCGCCAGCACCGCCACGAGCCCGGCGTACGCGAGCGTGCCACCCAGCAGGGCGGTGCGGTCCGCGACGCCCGAGCGCCGCGCGGACGCCCAGCCGGTGAACAGCGCCAGCAGCGTGACCCCCAGGGGCACCAGGGTGATCGGCACGCCACCGACGTCCGCCGGGACGCCGTGCCCCGCGAGCCAGATGCTCGCGCCGACGGTGACCGAGCGGAACCACTCGACGCCCTCGTTCGCCGGGTCGGCCGACGTGGCGACGTACGCCGCGACCGCGGGCAGCACGACGACGAGGAACGACAGCAGCGCGCCCTGCAGCGCGGCGAGCGCACCCGCCAGCCAGTGCGGCGACCCGTCGAGGGCGCTCACGAAGAACGCCGACGAGCGGCCGTTGCCCGTCCCGAGCCGGCCGGGCGCCACGGGCGGGCGTCGCTCGTCGGGCCGCGTCGACGCCCCGGGGGCGGGTCTCGTGCGGCGGCGCGATCCGGTCGGGGCACTCACCGCCCCATCGTCACCGCCCGGCGCCGGGGATCCGTGCACGCCGCCCGGCGAGTCCCCGCATCCGGTCCGACTGCCCCGGGAACGACGACGCCCCGCACGGATGGTGCCGTGCGGGGCGTCGTCCTGCGCCGAGGGATCAGGTTCAGCGCGAGAGCAGCTCCCTGGCGAGCGCGGCGGTCTCGGACGGCGTCTTGCCGACCTTCACGCCCGCGGCCTCCAGGGCCTCCTTCTTGGCCTGTGCGGTGCCCGACGAGCCCGAGACGATCGCGCCGGCGTGGCCCATCGTCTTGCCCTCGGGTGCGGTGAAGCCCGCGACGTAGCCGACGACCGGCTTGGTGACGTGCTCCTGGATGAACGCCGCGGCACGCTCCTCGGCGTCGCCGCCGATCTCACCGATCATCACGATGACGTCCGTGTCCGGGTCGGCCTCGAACGCCGCGAGCGCGTCGATGTGCGTGGTGCCGATGATCGGGTCGCCGCCGATGCCCACGGCCGACGAGAAGCCGAGGTCCCGCAGCTCGTACATCATCTGGTACGTCAGCGTGCCCGACTTCGACACCAGGCCGATGCGCCCGGGGCCCGTGATGTCGGCCGGGATGATCCCGACGTTCGACTTCCCGGGGCTGATGAGGCCGGGGCAGTTCGGGCCGATCAGCCGCACGCCCTTGTCCTGCGCGTACGCGAAGAACTCCGCGGTGTCCGCGACCGGCACGCCCTCGGTGATGATGACGACGAGTGGGACGCCCGCGTCGACGGCCTCGACCACGGCGCCCTTGGTGTGGGCCGGCGGGACGAAGATCACGGAGACGTCGGCGCCCGTGGCCGCGACGGCCTCGGCGACGGAGCCGAAGACGGGCACGTCGACCGTGCCGTCGCCCTGCGGGAAGGACACGCTCGTGCCGGCCTTGCGCGGGTTCACGCCGCCGACGACGGCCGTGCCCGAGGCGAGCATGCGCGTCGTGTGCTTGGTGCCCTCGGAGCCGGTCATGCCCTGGACGATGACCTTGGAGGCCTCGGTGAGGAAGATCGCCATGTCAGTTGTTCTCTCTCGTCGTCTCAGGCGTTCGCGAGCTCGGCGGCCTTGTCGGCCCCGCCGTCCATGGTGTCGGCGAGCGTGACCAGCGGGTGGTTCGCCTCCGCGAGGATGCGGCGGCCCTCCTCGACGTTGTTGCCGTCGAGGCGCACGACCAGCGGCTTGCTCGCCTCGTCGCCCAGGATCTCCAGCGCGGCGACGATGCCGTTCGCGACCGCGTCGCACGCGGTGATGCCGCCGAAGACGTTGACGAACACCGACTTGACCTGCGGGTCGGTGAGGATGATGTCGAGCCCCGCGGCCATGACCTCGGCCGAGGCGCCACCGCCGATGTCGAGGAAGTTCGCGGGCTTCACCGCGCCGTGCTTCTCACCGGCGTACGCGACGACGTCGAGCGTGCTCATGACGAGCCCCGCGCCGTTGCCGATGATGCCGACCTCGCCGTCGAGCTTGACGTAGTTGAGGTCCTTGGCCTTGGCGCGGGCCTCGAGCGGGTCCGCCGCGGCCTTGTCCTCGAGCTCCGCGTGGTCCGCGTGCCGGAAGTCCGCGTTCGCGTCGAGCGAGACCTTGCCGTCGAGCGCGACGACCTCGCCGTCCTCGGTGAGGACCAGCGGGTTGACCTCGACGAGCGTGGCGTCCTCGTCGCGGTAGACGAGCCACAGCTTCTGCAGGACGTCGGCGACCTTGCCGGCGATGCTCGCGTCGAAGCCGGCCGCGGCGACGATCTCGTCGGCCTTCGCCGCGTCGATGCCGACGCGCGGGTCGACCGCGACCTTCGCCAGCGCCTCCGGGCGCTCGACCGCGAGCTGCTCGATCTCCATGCCGCCCTCGACCGAGCACATCGCCAGGTAGCGACGCTCGGCACGGTCCAACAGCAGCGAGAAGTAGAACTCCTGCGCGATCCGCGCTCCCGCCGCGATCATCACGCGGTGGACCGTGTGGCCCTTGATGTCCATGCCGAGGATCTCGCCGGCCCGCTCCGCGGCCTCGTCGGCCGAGCGTGCGAGCTTGACGCCGCCGGCCTTGCCGCGACCGCCCGTCTTGACCTGCGCCTTGACCACGACCACGCCCGGCTGGTCGCCGAGCAGCGTCGTCGCCGCAGCGCGGGCGTCGTCCGGCGTGGTGGCGACGATGCCGCCGAGCACCGGTACGCCGTGCTTCTCGAAGATGTCCCGTGCCTGGTACTCGAACAGGTCCACTGTGGTCCAGTTCCTCTCGTCGACCGCGCGACGGCGGCCTCGGTGCGGCCGTGTGCGCCGGGTCGATGCTAGACCGTCGCGCCCAGATCTCTTCATGTCGAGAGATGTGGACCTCTTCACATCGAGACACCGGACCCGCCGCACCCGCGCGTGCGGCGGGGTGTCGCCCGCACGTCCACAACCCCGGCCGAAGACCTGCGCGATGTCCGTATCGCCCTCTAGTGTCCGTTCCTGACGCGCCGTCGGCGACCCGCGGACGTCACGACCAGCACCTGCACGTGCACGACCCGTGCGCACGCCAGCCCGCGCGCACGACGACGGCGAGGAGAGCACCGATGCCCCACCAGAGCACCCACCGGGACCATCCCCACGCACCCGGCGCGTGGGCACCGGCGGGCGACGAGGCGGAGCCGGGTCACGAGGCGGAGCCGGGCCGCGAGACGTCGTCGGGTCGTGAGACGACCACCGCGTGGGACGGCCGCCGGCTCGCCCGGGTCACCCTCGACGCGCACGGCTCCCCCGCGGCCGTCCAGGTCGTCGACGGCTGGGAGCGCCACGCCGCCGCCGACGACCTCGCCGCCGCGGTGCTCGACGCCGCCCGCACGGCCGCCCGGACGCTCGACGAGCGGGCGTGGGCCTCCCTGACCGACGACGCCGACCGGCGCCGGCGCGCGCCGAGCGCGCCCGTGGCGAGCGCGCCCGTGGCGAGCCCCGCCCCCGCGGGCACCCCACGCCCGCTCGACGAGCTCGCGGAGATCGCGATCACGTCGCTGTCGGCGGCGTCGCAGGCCGATGACGCGGCGGCGGTCGGCACCGGCAGCGCGCTCGACCACGAGATCGAGGTCCGCGTGGTGCGCGGCGGGATCGTCGGCGTCACGCTGCGCGGGCCACGCGTGGCGCGCACGAGCGGCACCCAGCTGTCCCGGCTGCTCACCGGAGCGGTGCGCGCCGCCGTCACGGACCTCCAGCACCGGCTCGCCGCGCAGGCGCCCGCCGTGAGCGACGCGCTGCTCGCCGAGGTGCTCGCGCACCTGCGGGCGCTGACCGCAGACCCGGCGTCGGCCGGCGACCGCACGTGAGCGCCGACGTGGACGTCGTCCTCGCGGCCCTACGTCGCGAGGCCGTCACCTGGGACGAGCAGGCGGCCGGGATCCGCCAGGTCGCGCAGGCCGCCGGGCGGCTGCGCCTGTCGACCCTGGAGAGCGGGGTGTTCGCGCTCATGCGCGATGCGCACGCCGACGCGGTCGACCACGTCGTCGCGCGCTGCACGGAAGGCGGCGCGGCCATGAACGACGTCGCTGCCGCCCTGCGGACCGTCGCCGAGGCGTACGAGCGCCGGGACGCGGCCGTCGCCGACCGCGTGACCGGGACGTTCTGAGCCTCCGGTCCCTGCCGCGCACCCGCACCCCTGATCGACACCGCCACGCTCGACCACGCCCCGCACCGCCGCTCTGCCGCCAGCACCGCTCTGCCGCCAGCACCGCTCTGCCGCCAGCACCGCCGACACCGCGAGGACACCGCCATGACCCCAGCCAGCGTCACCACCGTCGGGCACGCCGACTTCAGCCCCGCCACCTACGAGGCGACCGTCGAGAGCCTGCGCGCCGGCGTGCGCACGCTGTCCGGGCAGCTCACGGAGCTCCCTCGCGCGGCGTCGCAGGCCGTGGGTCACGCATGGGTGCCGGGGTGGCTGGCCGACGCGGTGCGCTCGTGCACGGACCGGCTCGTGGCCCTCGGCCGCGACCTCGCCGCGCGCGTCGGCGAGCTGCTCACGGGCGCCGCCGCGCCGGTGCTGTTCTTCGTGCGCGCGCACGACTGGGTCACGCACGTCGGCGCGCCGGCCTCGCGCGTGGCCGGTGAGCTCCAGCCGTCCGCGCTGCACGCGACGCGCGCGTGGGAGGGCGCGGCGGCGACCGCGTACCGCGCGGCGGTCGCGGGGCAGGCTCCGGCCGCGGCTCAGGTGCACGCCGTCGCGACGGCCGTGGCCACGTCCTTGACCACGTGCGCCGCCGCGGGGCTGGCGTTCTACGTCGCGCTCGGGGTGATCGTCGCGAAGGTCGTGACCGCCCTCGCGGTCGCGATCGCCGCGTTCGGCTCGGCGGTGTTCTCGTGGGCGGGGGTGCTGCTCGTCGTCGAGGAGGCGGCGGTCACGAGCGGCATGGTCGTCGCGGCGGTCGCCGGGCTCATGGCGGTCCAGGGTGCCGCGGCGGCGGCGACGGTCCACGTCACCAACGCGACGGGTCAGTCGTCGACGTTCCCGCACGGTCACTGGCCGTCGGCGACGGCGTGACCCGTCCTCTCGCGGCGCCGGGCACGCCGTCGGCCTCGTCGTCGAGGGCGTCGGGCACGTCGGCGAGGGCGTCGGGCACGTCGGCCGGGACCTCGTCGGGGGCGCGGTCGGCGCGGCGCGACGGGTGGTCTGCGGGCGGCTCGTGGGGCTCGCTCGCGAGCACCCGGGAGGTCGCGAGCTGCTGCGCGGCCAGCTCGGCGTACAACCCGCCCGCGGCGACGAGCTCGGGGTGGGTCCCGGACTCGACGATGCGGCCGGCGTCGACCACGTGGATGACGTCGGCGTCGAGCACCGTCGACAGCCGGTGCGCGATGGTCAGGGTGGTCCGCCCGTGCGCCGCGGCGTCGAGCGCCTCCTGCACGACCCGCTCCGAGACGGTGTCGAGGGCGGAGGTCGCCTCGTCGAGCAGGAGGACGGGCGGGTCCTTGAGCAGCACGCGGGCGATCGCGATGCGCTGCTTCTCGCCGCCGGACAGTCGGTAGCCGCGTTCCCCGACGACGGTGTCGTAGCCCTTCTCGAACCCCGCGATGACGTGGTGGACGTTCGCGGCGCGGCAGGCGGCCTCGATCTCCTCGTCGCTCGCGCCGGGCTTCGCGTACGCGAGGTTCTCGCGGATGGTCGCGTGGAACAGGTACGTCTCCTGCGAGACGATGCCGACCGACGCGATGATCGAGCGCTGCGTGAGCTCACGCACGTCCTGCCCGGCGAACAGCACGGCACCCTCCGACGCCTCGTAGAGGCGGGGCGCGAGGTACAGCACGGTCGTCTTGCCCGCGCCGGACGGGCCGACGAACGCGACGTGCTGCCCCGGCTCGGCGACGAAGCTCACGCCCTGGAGCGTGGCGCGCGAGCCGGGTGCGGAGTCGGGGTAGCGGAACACGACGTCGCGGAACTCGACGCGGCCGAGGGGTCCGGGCGCCTGCTCGACGTCGATCGCCCCGGGCTCGTCGCGGATGGCGGGCCGCAGGTCGAGGTACTCGAAGATCCGCGCGAACAGGGCGCCGGAGGTCTGCACGTCGAGCGCGACACGCATGAGGCCGAGCAGCGGCCCGAGCAGTCGCGCCTGGACGGTCGTGAACGCGACGACGGTGCCGGCGGTGATGGTCTGGCCGGCCGGGTCGCGCATCAGCAGTCCGGACACCAGGTAGACCACCGCGGGGACGCTCGCCATGAGCACCTGCACGACCGCGAAGAACCCCTGCCCGCTCATGGCGCGCCGTACCTGCAGGCGCACCTGGTTGTCGTTCTCCGCCCGGTACCGCGCGGACTCGGACTGCTGGCGGTTGAACGACTTGGACAGCAGCACGCCGCTCACGCTGAGCGTCTCCTGCGTGATCGACGTGAGCTCCGACAGCGACTCCTGGGTCTCGCCGGCGATGCGTGCCCGCACCTGGCCGACGCGCCGTTGCACGACGACGAGGCCGGGCATGAGGACCACAGCGACGAGCGTGAGACGCCAGTCGATGAGCACCATCGCGACGAGCGAGGCGACCACCGTGACCGCGTTGCCGAGGATCGTGGTGACGGTGTTGGTCAGGACGCCCGCGACGCCGCCGACGTCGTTCTGCAGCCGGGACTGGATGACGCCCGTCTTGGTGCGGGTGAAGAAGCCGAGCTCCATCGACTGCAGGTGCTCGAAGAGGCGCACGCGCAGGTCGCCCGTCACGCGGTTGCCGACGGTCGAGGTGAGCCAGGTCTGCGCGACGGTGAGCGCGGCGGACGCGAGGAACAGCGTGACCATGAGGACGACGAGGCGTACCAGGAGCGGCAGGTCGGGCGGCCCGCCGTCGAGCGGGAAGAGGGCGTCGTCGAAGATCCGCTGCACGACGAGCGGCGGGACGACGGCGATCCCCGCGGCGACCACGACGATGACGCCCGTCACGGCGATGCGCCCGCGGTAGGGCCGGAACAGCGCGACCACGCGGCGGCGCAGCTGCGGCACGCGAGGCGCCTGCGCGTTGAGGCGGCGCTGCGCCGCCTCGTCGAGCGGTCGACCCGCTCCTCGTCCTCGGCCGCCCGGCCCGCCCATGCTCACCGGGACACGGTAGGGCGATGCGGGCCGCCGCGCCGGATGTCAACCGATGTTGACATCCCGATGACCGTCAACCTATGTTGACGCCATGACCGGGAACGACTCGTTGCTCACCGCGGCAGGCGCCGCCGAGCCCGCCGAGGGCCTGCGGGCCGTGCGCTCGCTGCGCACCCTCGCGGACCGGCTCGAGGCCCTCCAGGTCGAGCGCGCCCGCCGCCGGGGCTGGTCCTGGCAGCAGATCGCCGACTGCCTGGGCGTGACGCGCCAGGCCGTCCACAAGAAGTACGGGAAGGTGGTGCCCTGATGTTCGAGAGGTTCACCCGCGACGCCCGCGCCGCGGTCACCCTGGCCCAGGACGAGGCCGGCGCGCTCGGGGCAGAGCGCATCGACGCCGACCACGTCCTGCTCGCGGCCGTGCGGACCGACGGCGCCGCGCGGCGCGCGCTCGCGTCGCTCGGCGTCCAGCCCGACGACGTCGCCGCCGCGGTCCGCGCGCGCGAAGGGCTCGACGACGAGGCGCTCGCGTCGATCGGCGTCGACCTGGCCGCGATCCGCGAGCAGGTCGAGTCGACCTTCGGCCCCGGCGCTCTCGACGCCGGCCCGCCGACCTCCCCGAGGACCTTCACCCCGGACGCCAAGAAGCTCCTCGAGGTCGCTCTGCGCGAGGCCGTGCGCAGCCGGCGCCGGAGCATCGACACCGGCCACCTGCTCCTGGCGGCGGTCCGGCTCGACGAGACGGGCGCGCACGCCGCGCTCGGCGCCCTCGGCCTGACCGACGACGCGGTCCGCGACGCGGTCACCGCGGCGTGGGCGGCGGCCGCCTGACTGCCCGAGGGGCGTCAGGAGTCGAGCTTCTCGAGCGCCTCGCGCAGCAGGTCCGCGAACGCGACGATGCCCTCCATGTTCGGGTGCGTCTTGTCCGAGTGCAGCAGGCCCGGGTGCTTCGCGACGTACGCGTGCCAGTCCACCACGTGCACGTTCGGCCGGCTCTTCGCGATCTCGGTGAGCTCGGCGTTCGCGTCGTCGACCCAGTAGCTGATCCCGACGACGGTGAGCACGAGCACCTGGCGCTCCGGCCCGATGATGTCGAGCGTCTCCTCGAACGCCTCGCGCGAGCCGTCGAACTTGAAGCCGCCGTTGGTCCCGAAGTTGAGGACCACGACCGGGCGCAGACCGCCCGCGTCCTTGGCGTCACGCACGATGGCCGGGGCGTCGAGCCACTTGCGGATCGGCTTGGCGTCGATCGCGATCTTCGGGAACGCGTCGAACAGCGCGGGCGCCGCGCCGGACAGCACCGAGTCGCCGAACCCGACGACGCCCGACCCGTCGATCGCCCCTTGCGCATCACGGCCGGGGCCGGCGGCCTCGTCGTCGCCGCCCTGCTCCCCGTCGGGATCCGTCGCGTCCGGGTCCTGCGCGTCCGGGTCCTTCGCGTCCGGGTCCTGCCCGTCGGCGCCCTTCGGGTCCGTGCCCTTCGGGTCCGTGTCCTTCGGATCCGTGCTCTTCGGGTCCGTGCCCGTCGAGTCCGTGCCCTTCTCGTCCCCGCCCGTCGTGCCGTCACCGGCCTGCTCCTGGGCGCGCCGGTCGATCTCGCGCTGGGCCGCCTCGATCGCCCGCTGCGTCGAGGTCACGGCCGGAGCGGTCGCGACCGACACGACCGCGCCGAGCACGAGCACGGTGGCGAGCACGCCGGCGAGCCGCGCGCCCGGCCGTGGACCCCGCAGCGCCGCCGCCGCACGAGCCGCGACAGCCCGGAAGCCGTCGCGCCGCACCGGCATCTCGACGAACCGGTGGCTCAGGTGCGCGAGCGCGAACGACAGCGCGAGCGCGACGACCGGGACGCGCCACCACAGCGGAGAGCCCGGCGCGTCCCCGAAGGCCGCGCCCACGACGAGGATCACGGGCCAGTGCCACAGGTACAGCCCGTACGAGCGGTCCCCGACCCACACGACGGGCCGCAGCTCGAGCACCTTCAGCAGCGCACCGGGCTGCTCGGACGCGCAGCCCGCGACGAGCGCGAGCGCGGCGAGCGACCCGAGCACGATTCCGCCCCGGTACGTGAACGAGGAGTCGTCGCGCAGCAGCGCGACCAGCGCCGCGAGGACCAGCAGCCCGACGACGGGCAGCGCGCGGGTCAGCGCCCGGACGTCGCTCCGCGACGCGCCGGCGGGCGCGGCTGCGGGCCGCCCGGTCACCGCGATCGCGAGCGCCGCCCCGGCGAGGAGGCCGAAGGCGTGCGTCGGGGTGCCGTAGTAGACGCGCGTCGGGTCGTCCCCCGGCGTGTACATCACGGCCATGAGGACGCCGGAGACCACGGCGGCAGCGCCGACCGCGATCGCGATGCTGCGCCCGCCGTGCCGGTGCAGGGCGCCGGCGGCCAGCACGAGGCCGGCGAGCACGAGCGGCCACAGGACGTAGAACTGCTCCTCGATGGCGAGCGACCAGAACGGCTGGAACAGCTCGGGCTGCGTCGCGTCGAAGTAGCTCGACCCCGCCGCGATCTCGAGCCAGTTGGTGGAGAACGTCCACGCGCCGAGCCACTGGCGTCGCACACCCACGAGCAGGTCCGGCTCGACGAGGCGCGCGGCGAGCGTCCCGACCACCAGGACGAGCGCGAGCGCGGGCAGCAGGCGTCGGGCCCGGCGCACCCAGAAGTCCCGCAGCGCGAGCCCACCGCCGCCGCCCATGCGCCGCAGCAGCAGCGTGGTGATGAGGAACCCGCTGACCACGAAGAAGACGTCGACGCCGAGGAACCCGCCGGGCACCGCCGCGGGCCACAGGTGGTAGGCGATCACGGCGAGCACGGCGATCGCCCGCAGCCCGTCCAGGCCGCGGATGTGCCCGGCCGTACGGCGGCGCGCGGTCGGGTCGGGAGCGGTCTGCTCGCCGGACTCCGGACGCGACGTCGTGGTGGTCACCAGCACCTCGTTTGCTCGCTGCTGAAGGCCACGGTAGGTGCCTTCAGGTGGACGCCGGACGCGGACACTCCGGTCCGCGACGAACCCACCGGTCGGCGGTTCACCCCGAGACTGTCGCCCGACCCCGGGATCATGGCAAAGCCGCAGGTCACAACTTCGTCACGGGTGAGAACCGGAGCAGCAGACGCTTGGTCCCCTCGGTCCCGAAGTCGACCTTCACGACCGCGTTGTGCCCTGCCCCCTCGAGCGCCACGACCGTCCCCAGGCCGTACGCGTCGTGCGTCACGCGGTCGCCGATCTCGAGCGACGGGATCGCGCCGGCGGGGCGCGGGGTCGCGGAGCCGAACGCCGCGCCGGTGGACGGCAGCGCCGGGCGCTCGTCGCGCTTGGCGGGGTACCCGCCGGACCCGGCACGGCCGGAGCCGTACCCCGAGCCCGAGCCGTAGCCGGACCCGCCCGAGCGCCCGCCCGCGCCGAAGCCCGAGCCCCACCCGCCGCGCAACGCCGAGGTGGAGGACTCGCGGCGGCGCCAGTCGATGAGCTCCTCGGGCAGGTCGGCCAGGAACCGGCTGGGGGGGAACTCGTTCGGCACGCCCCACGCCGTACGGATCGCCGCACGCGAGATGTACAACCGCTCGCGCGCGCGGGTCAGGCCCACGTACGCGAGCCGCCGCTCCTCGGCGAGCTGGTCCGGGTCGGACAGCGAGCGCAGGTGCGGGAACGTGCCGTCCTCCATTCCCGTGAGGAACACGACCGGGAACTCGAGGCCCTTGGCGGTGTGCAGGGTCATGAGCGTCACGACGCCGGGCTCGGGCTGGTCGTGCGCGACCTCGTCGCCGCCGTCGGGCGAGGGGATCTGGTCGGAGTCCGCGACGAGCGACACGCGCTCGAGGAAGTCGGCCAGGTCACCGTCAGGGTCGCTCTGCTCGAACTCCGTCGCCACCGCGTGCAGCTCGGCCAGGTTCTCGACGCGCGACGCGTCCTGCGGGTCCTCGCTGCCGCGCAGCTCGGCCAGGTAGCCCGAGCGGTCGAGCACCGCGCCGAGCACCTCGGCCGGGCCGGCGCTCGCCGCGAGCGCGCGCAGTCCCGCCATGAGCTCGACGAACGCGCGCAGGCCCGTGACCGCGCGCGTGCCCAGCCCGGGGACCTCGTCGAGGCGCTCGAGCGCGGCCCCGAACGAGATGCGCTCACGCTCGGCGAAGGACGCGACCATCGCCTCCGAGCGCTCCCCCAGCCCGCGCTTGGGCACGTTGAGGATCCGCCGCAGGTTCACGTCGTCGTCGGGGTTCGCGACCGCGCGCAGGTACGCGATCGCGTCCTTGATCTCGCGCCGCTCGTAGAACCGCGTCCCGCCGACCAGCTTGTACGGCAGCCCCACGCGCACGAGCGCGTCCTCGATCACGCGGGACTGCGCGTTCGCGCGGTAGAAGATCGCGACGTCGCCGGGACGCACACCCGCGGTGTCCCCGAGCCGGTCGATCTCCTCGACGACGAACCGGGCCTCCTCGCGCTCGTCGTCCGCCACGTACGCGACGATCTGCGCGCCCGCGCCCGAGTCGGTCCACAGCCGCTTGGGCTTGCGGCCCGGGTTCTTGCTGATGACCGCGTTCGCCGCGGACAGGATGGTCTGCGTCGAGCGGTAGTTCTGCTCGAGCAGGATCGTGCGTGCGTCGGGGTAGTCGGCCTCGAACTCCAGGATGTTGCGGATGTTGGCGCCGCGGAACGCGTAGATCGACTGGTCCGCGTCGCCGACGACCGTGAGCTCGCCGCGCTCGAGGCCGTCCTCGGCCCCCGTGCCGACGAGCTCGCGCACCAGCACGTACTGCGCGTGGTTGGTGTCCTGGTACTCGTCGACGAGCACGTGCCGGAACCGGCGGCGGTAGTGCTCGGCCACCGCGGGGAACGCCTGCAGCAGGTGCACGGTCGTCATGATCAGGTCGTCGAAGTCGAGCGCGTGCGCCTGGCGCAACCGCGCCTGGTAGCGCGTGTAGACCTGCGCGAGCGCGGTGTCGAAGTCGTTCGCCGCGCCTCCGCCCGAGGTCGCCGCGAACGTCTCGGGGTCCACGAGCTCGTCCTTGAGCGACGAGATCTTGGACGCGAGCGCCTTGGCCGGGTACTTCTTGGGGTCCAGGTCGAGCTCGCGCGCCACGAGCGTGAGCAGCCGCTGCGAGTCGGCCGAGTCGTAGATCGAGAAGCTCGAGCGCAGCCCGAGCGTGGTCGCCTCGCGGCGCAGGATCCGCACGCACGCGGAGTGGAACGTGGAGACCCACATGCGCCCCGCGGCGGGGCCGATGAGCCCGCCCACGCGCTCGCGCATCTCGGCCGCGGCCTTGTTGGTGAACGTGATCGCGAGGACCTCGCCCGCGCGCGCCCGGCGCATGGCCAGCAGGTACGCGATGCGGTGCGTGAGGACGCGCGTCTTGCCCGAGCCGGCGCCCGCGACGATCAGCAGCGGCCCGCCGTGGTGGGTGACCGCCTCCTTCTGCTGGGGGTTGAGCCCCTCGAGCAGGGCCAGCGCGCGCTCCGCGCGGGCCGCGTCGTCATGCGCACGCCGGTCCTCGGCGGCGGACTCGTGGGGGCCGGTTGCCGACCCGCCGGACGCGCCGTCCGGGGAGTCGCCGCGCGGCGGCACGACGAGCGGCAACCCGGACGACTCGCCCGCGTGCGAGCGCGCGGCGGCCGCCGCGACGGCTGACCGGAAGGAGCTGCCGAGCGAGTCGGGGAGGTGTTCGAAGAGCGACGTCATGGCCCGACCAGCCTAGGCGCCGCCACCGACACCCGGGGACGCCCCACGCGGCACCTCCGGTCCCGGGACGCGGGTCACGAGGTCGCGAGGCCGACGAGCCACGCGAGCGTGACGAGCATCGCGCCGGCGAGCTCGACCAGGATGGTCAGCCCGGTCGCCTGCATCGCGGCGAGCGTCGCGCGCCAGGCGGGCTGCGCCCGGCGCACACGCACCCACTCCGCGAGGTACACCGCGCCGACGAAGCCGACGACGAGCCCGACCACGGGGATGACGAAGAACAGCACGGCGCCGGCCACGCCGCCCCAGACCAGCGTGCTGCCGGGCACGCCGGCACGCTTGAGGTGCCGTCCGGCGAGGAGGTACTTGCCGACCATGGCGGCGGCCGTGACCAGCACGGAGACCACCGCGACCGTCCAGCCGACGACGCCACCCGTGACGACGCCCCAGACGACGACAGCGCCCGCGACGAGCAGCGCACCGGGCAGCACCTGCACGACGACCCCGAACAGCCCGACGAGGACGACGACACCGACGACGACCTCTCCCCAGCCCGGCACGAGGCCCGAGGCTACCGGGCGCGGACCCTGCCCGCGGCGCGAGGCCACGGGCAGGGTGGACGGGTCAGTGCCAGAGCACCGCGATCGCGACGTTCAGCACGGTGAGGCCGGCGATCGCACCGAGGAAGCCGGTGGTCACCTTCTCGGGCCGACGCCCGCCGACGACGACGAGCGCGGTGACGACGAGCGTGACGAGGAGCTTGACCGTGATCTTGACCATGTTCGGGTCGGCCAGGTCGTCGCTCATCTCCTTCACCCCCACCATGAGGATGCCCGTGACGAGGGCGGTGAGGGCACCGTGCAGGGCGCCGGCCGGGATCTTCGGGTCGCGCATGCTGACGAGCACGCCGCCGAGCACGACAGCCCAGCCCAGCAGGTGCAGGACGAGCAGCAGGTTCTTCAGGAGCTCCATGCCGCAAGGATACGACGAGCCGCGTGACGTTCTGACACCGTGTCAGGATCTGCCTGTCGGGCATCGCCGCCCCGCGCACCCCAGACCTCGCGCGCTACAGCAGGCGCCGCGCCGCGGCCCACCGCGTGAGCTCGTTCCGGTTCGACAGCTGCAGCTTGCGCAGCACCGCGGACACGTGGGTCTCGACCGTCTTGATCGAGATGAACAGCTCCCCTGCGACCTCGCGGTAGGTGTAGCCGCGCGCGATCAGCCGCATGACCTCACGCTCACGCGCGGACAGCCGGTCGAGCTCGTCGTCGCCCGTCGCGACGTCCCCCGCCGCCGCGCCGAACGCGTCGAGGACGAACCCCGCGAGCCGCGGCGAGAAGACCGCGTCGCCGTCCGCGACGCGACGCACGGCGTCGCTCAGCGCGTTCCCGTCGATCGCCTTGGTGACGTACCCGCGCGCACCCGCCCGGATCACCGCCACCACGTCCTCCGCCGCGTCCGAGACCGACAGCGCGAGGAACCGCGTCCCCGGGACGTCGGCGCACGCGCGGATCACCTCCGCGCCCCCTCCCCCGTCGCCGCCCGGCAGGTGCACGTCGAGCAGGACGACGGGCGGGCGCAGCTCGTGCACGACGCGCACCGCCTCGTCGACGCCCGCCGCCTCCCCGACGACGCGCACCCGCTCGTCGAGCGACGCACGCACACCCGTGCGGAACAGGTGGTGGTCGTCCACCAGGACGACGTCGACCGCGTCCGGCCCGGCCGAGCCGGCGATCCGGTCGGGCACCTGCGGGACGTCCTGCGTCATGACTCCTCCTCGGTCGGTGCCTGCGCACCCGCGGACAGGGGGACGCCGGTGCCGGGCCCGGTCGGCGTCACGTTCGAGGGGTCGGCCGGCGCGCTCGGCGCGAACGGCATCGCCAGGTGCACCTCCGTGCCCTGGCCGGGCCGGCTCGTCACCGTCGCGGTGCCGCCGCGGCGGCGCACGCGGCCCAGGATCGACTCACGCACGCCGAACCGGTCGGGTGAGACGGCCTCCGGGTCGAACCCGTCGCCGCGGTCCTTGACGAAGACCTCGACCTCGGCCGCGCCGACCTCGAGGTAGAGCGAGACGGGCGGGCGGCCGTGCACGACCGCGTTGACGAGCGCCTCCCGCGTCGCCTGCAGCAGGGCCGCCGTCGCCTCGTCGGGCACACGGTCGCCGACGACGACCGTGTCGACCGCCACCGGCTCGCCACCCGGTCCGGAGCGCGAGTCCTCGACCTCGGCGACGACGTCCCGCAGCGCCGCCGCGAGCGACGTACCGGGCGCCGGGCGGTCGTCGTACAGCCACTCGCGCAGCTCGCGCTCCTGGGCGCGGGCCATGCGCGCGACCTCCGCCGGGTCGTCGGCCCGGGCGCGGATGAGCGCGAGCGTCTGCAGGACCGAGTCGTGCAGGTGCGCGGCGATGTCGGCGCGCTCCGACTCGCGCGCCCGCGCCGCCCGCTCGTCGGCCAGCGCCCGCCACAGCCGCAGCCACCACGGCGCGACGACGAGCGCGACCCCCGCGAGCACCGCGAGCGACGCGACCACCGACTGCACGAACGTCGCGGCGTCCACCCCGGGGCCCGTCGCGCGCCCCACGAGCAGCAGCACACCGACGCCCGCGATCACCACACCACCCAGGAGCCGCACCACCGACACGGGCGTGCGGCCGCCCGCGCGGCTGCGCCAGCGACCCCGCGCGACCTCGTCGAGCTGGCTCCACGCGAGCGCGGCACCCGCCAGGACGACGAGCAGCGGCAGCACCCAGCCCGCGTCGAGCCGGTCGGTGCGCACCGCGACGAGCACCCCGGCCACCACGACGAGCAGGACGCCCACCGCGATGTCGGTCACGGGCCACCGGCGGCCCCGCGGGTGCTCGTCGTCGCCGCCCGGCCGGCCGGCGAGCCGCGCGAGGTTGGACGGCCGCGACGCCGCCGCGACCTCCCACGGGTCGCCCGGCGGGACGGTGAGCCACCAGAACACGTACAGCACCACGCCGACTCCGCCGACGAGCGTCGCGACGACGAACGCCACGCGCACCCCGCCCAGCGGGAGGCCCAGGTGCGCCGCGACTCCGGAGGCGACACCACCGACCCAGCGCCCGCGCTCGGGGCGCCGCAGCGCGCCGCGCGGCACGCGGGGGCGCGGCACGGCGGTCGGTCCGGCGGTCAGGTCCACCACCGCATCGTCACACGTCACGACGTCGACCGGAGCCGCCGACCACCGCTGCGGGCACGGATCAGGGCAGGGATCAGGGCATCGCTCAGGGCCCGGACCCGGGGTGCGGACCCCGGGTTCAGGGTCCGGTCAGGGGAGCACCCGATGTCGCTCGCGGGCCGCGGCCGCCACGATCGTCGTATGAGCTCGACCACGCCCGGCACACCACCGCCTGCCGCCTCCCCCCAGCCCACCGACGGACCCGCACCCGACGGGGCGCCCCGCCCCGACGGCGGCGGCTTCTTCGGCGCCGTCCGCCGGCTCGGCGTCCAGCGCTCCGACGACCGCTGGGTCGGCGGCGTGTGCGCCGGCGTCGCCGACCGGCTCGGCATCGACCCGCTCGTCGTGCGCGGCCTGCTCGTCGTGACGTTCCTGCTGTCCGGGGTCGGCGCGGTCGCCTACGCGATCGCGTGGGCCCTGCTGCCCGAGCGCCGCGACGGCCGCATCCACGCCGAGGAGCTCGTCGCCGGACGGTTCGACACCGCGGTGCTCGGCGCGGCCGCGCTCCTCGTGATCGGCCTGGGCCGCGGCGACAACGGCTGGTGGAACGCCGGCCCGCGCTGGGCGCACGGGATGTTCGGCGTGCTGTCCGGCCTGCTGTGGCTCGGCTTCGTCGTCGCCGTCGCCGTGACGGTGCTGGTCCTGGTGACGCGCAGCCGTCCGCCGCGCGGCCCGGTGCCACCGTGGGCCGGTCAGCCGCCGCGCCCGCCGTACGGCCCCTACGGCCCGACCCCGGGCCAGCCGTCCGCCCCGGTCCCGTCTGCGCCGACGGCTGCATCGACCTCTGCGCCTTCCTCTGCACCGACCTCTGCCCCGACCGCTGCGCCGCCGTACGGGACCCCGCCCCACACGGGCACGCCCGCGCACGCCCCGTACGGTCCCTACGCCTCCGGCGCCCCGAGCGGGCCTCCCGCGACCGCCTCCTACGCGACCGCCCCCTACGCGGCCGCGCCCTACGCCTCCCGGCCGCACGCGTCCACACCCCACGTGCCCGCGCCCACCAAGCCGCGCCGCCGTGGGCCCGGCGCGACGAGCGTGGGCGTCGTGGTCGCGCTGGCGCTGCTCACCTTCGCCGGCCTGCTCGCCGCCGAGCGCGCGGACCGCTACGACGGTCCGGTCCTGCTCACGACCCTCGGGGTCACCGCGGTGCTCGCGGGTGCGGGCGTCGTCGTCGCCGGGCTGCGGGGCCGCTCGAGCGGGTCGCTCGGCTTCCTCGCGATCGTCGCGCTGCTCGTGTCGCTCCCCGCGGGTGCCGTCGAGCACCGCAGCTGGACCTGGGACGAGGCCGGCGTGCACCGTCCGGGCGCCCCGGTCGTCGTGACCAGCCGCGCGGCCGCCCAGGACGGGCTGCGGTTCGGTGCCGGCGAGGCCACGCTCGACCTCACGGACGTCCCGCTGACCGACGATCTCCTCGTCGTGCCGATCTCGGTGGGCGCCGGTCGGCTCGACGTCGTCGTCCCGGCGGACGCGGCCGTCGAGGCGACGGCGCGGATCGGCCTCGGCAGCGCCACGTGGGACGTGGACGGGCAGTACGAGAGCACGTCCGGGATCGGCATCGGCGGGACGACGTTCCGCGACGACGCGAGCCGTGCGGGCTCGGCACAGCTGTCCCTCGACGTGTCCGTGGGCGCGGGCGAGGTCACCATCACCCGGGAGGACTCATGAGCACGCAGGACCCGCGCGGCCTCGAGCCGGACGCGACGACGTCGCCCGACCCGGCGGTCGAGGAGACCGACCCGACGACGGGCGCCACGCAGGTGCTCGAGCCCGACGAGACGTCGGCGCAGCCGGCCCCCGAGACGTCGCCCGTGCGTCCGGAGCGCGACGTGCGCGCACCGCGCGTCGGGACCGTCGTGTGGGGTCTGGTGCTCGCCGTGCTCGGCGTGGGGGTCCTGGCCTGGGCGGCGGGCCGGCAGATCGACGTGGACGTCGCCGCGATCGTGCTGGTCGCGGGCGCGGGCGTGGCGCTCCTCGTCGGGTCCGTCGTCTCCGGCGTGCGGCGCCGGGGCTGACGCCCGCACCGACGAGGGGCCCCGACCGGCGGTCGGGGCCCCTCGTCGTGTGCCGGGTGCGTGCGCCGGGGTCAGGCGATCGCCGGCGAGGCCGGCGCCACGCCCGCGGGCGCGCGCTCGGCCACCGCGGCCGGCTCGACCTGCGCGACCGGCGCGAGCTTGCGGATCGCCAGCCCCGTGAGCAGCAGCCCCAGCCCCACCCCCATCACGAGCAGCGAGATGCCGAACGCGATCACGGAGGTGAGCAGCGACGTGCGCAGGAACGACGCCGTCTCGAGCGTCGCGCGCACCGGGTCGTCGCGGTCGAGCTGCGCGAACGTCTGACCCCCGGACGCGTCGAGCGCGTGCTTCTTGATCTGCTCGGTCTGCGCCCACGCCTCCCAGGGCGTGTCGAGCCGGTTGCCGCCGAACGCCGGTGCGTCGTCGGAGACCGTGATCCGCTCGGAGCCGAGGCTGACGCTCACGCCCACCCAGGCGCCGACGCCGGCCACGATGAAGGTGATCCCGAGGATCGTGACCCAGAGACCCAGGCTCCGGGCTGCGCGGCTGCGTGCTGTCGTCGTCACGTCTTCCCCTCTCTCGACGTCCCGCGCCGTCACCAGGTCCGTCGGCGTCCGTCGGGTGTCCGTCGGATGGTGGGTCGGGTGCCTGACCGCGGGTCGGCGCCGGCCGTGGCGCCATGCGGGACGGTAACCAGAACGGGTGACGCCACTTCGAGAGGTATAACCGTTTAGTCCGCAACTATCGGGCTCAGGGCCGCGAACTGAAACGGTCCGGGCACGGCCGAGGCCCGCGTCCGGACGGGACGCGGGCCTCGGCGGCGGGGTCAGGCGCGGTCGTCGCGCTCGACCGTCGGGTCGGGCGGGGCGGCGTGCGTGTGCCCCTCGGCCGCGGGCGGCGCTGCGGGGGGCGCTGCGGTCGTGGGTGCCGCGGTCGTGGGTGCAGCCGTCGTGGGTGCCGCGGCCGCCGGTGCGACCTGGGCGGGCGGCGCGGTGACAGGCGGCGCCGGGGCAGCCGGCGCGGCGACCACCGGGGACGCGCTCGCCGGAGCGACCGCCGGTGCGACGCGCGTGTGCGACGTGTCGTCGTCGACGACGACGGGGCTCAGCCGACGCAGCGCGATCCCGACGAGCAGGAGCGCGACACCGACGCCGACGACGAGCAGCGCGACCCCGAACGCGACCACCGACGTGAACAGCGACGACCGCAGGAAGGACGCGGTCATCATCGTCTCGCGGACCGGGTCGTCGCGGTCGAGCTCGGCGTAGGTCTTGCCGCCCGAGGAGTCGAGCGCGTGGTGGTTGATGATGTCGGCCTGGACCCAGGCCTCCCACGGGGTGTCGACGAGCTGGCTCTGGAAGGCGCTCGCGTCGTCGGACACGGTGATGTTCTCGGCGGCGAGGTTGGTGCTGACCGCACCCCAGGTGACCGCCCCGGCCACGATGAAGATGATCCCGAAGACGATGACCCAGAGGCCCAGACCTCTCGCCCCTGGCTGCTTACCGGTGGTCGCCACGTGCTTCCCCTCTCTGGAGAGCCGGTCCCCGACGCGTCGCGAACGGGGCCGTGCGCGGGCCGCTCGTCGCGTCCCTGCACGTCAAGCCTAGCGAGGGGCGCACTGGACGCACCTGCGGCGTGTCGGGCGGGCACGTCCGGGCCGTGCCCGGAGGGTCAGCCCTCGACGGGGCCCGGCGCGGCTGGCGAGCGGGGTGCCGCGGCATCGATGCGCGCGAGCGCCTGGGCGTGCACGCGACGCTCGAGCACGAACGACATGACCGGCACGACGCCCGCGAGCGCCATCGTCACGAGCCTGCCGAAGCCCCAGCGCATCGTGGCCCACAGGTCGAAGACGGTGACGAGGTACACGACGTAGATCCAGCCGTGCGCGTACGGGATCCACGCGAACGCGTCCGCCACCGGCGAGTGGACCACGTACTTGAGCACCATCTCCACGCAGAGCAGCAGCAGCATCACCCCGGTGACCCACGCGAGGACGCGGTAGCGCGTCAGCGAGCCGCGCGCCTTCGTCGCCCACGCGCCCGCCGTACCCGCGGTGCCCGTGGTGCCCGTGGTGCCCGTGGTGCCCGTCGTCGTCCCGTCCTGCGTCACGTCCTGCTCCCTGTCCACCGGCTCGCCGTCACTCCCACTCGATGGTGCCCGGCGGCTTGCTCGTCACGTCGAGGACCACGCGGTTGACCTCGGGGACCTCGTTGGTGATGCGCGTCGAGATCGTCGCGAGCACGTCGTACGGCATCCGCGTCCAGTCGGCCGTCATGGCGTCCTCGGACGACACGGGCCGCAGCACGACCGGGTGGCCGTAGGTCCGGCCGTCGCCCTGGACGCCGACCGAACGCACGTCGGCGAGCAGCACCACCGGGCACTGCCAGATCTCGCGGTCGAGCCCGGCCCTCGTCAGCTCCTCGCGCGCGATCGCGTCGGCCGCGCGCAGCACGTCGAGCCGCTCGGCCGTGACCTCGCCGATGATCCGGATGCCCAGGCCCGGGCCCGGGAACGGCTGACGCCACACGATCGCCTCGGGGACGCCGAGCTCGAGGCCGACCGCGCGGACCTCGTCCTTGAACAGCGTGCGCAGCGGCTCGACGAGCTCGAACTGCAGGTCGTCGGGCAGCCCGCCCACGTTGTGGTGCGACTTGATGTTCGCCGCGCCCTCGCCGCCGCCCGACTCGACGACGTCGGGGTACAGCGTGCCCTGGACCAGGAACTTGACCTCCTGGCCGTGGTCGCCCGCCTCGGCGACCACCTCGCGCGCCGCGTCCTCGAACACGCGGATGAACTCGCGGCCGATGATCTTGCGCTTGGTCTCGGGGTCGGTGTGGCCCGCGAGCGCCGTGAGGAAGCGCGCCCGCGCGTCGACGACCTTGAGCCGCACGCCGGTCGACGCGACGAAGTCCTGCTCGACCTGCTCGGCCTCGCCGTCCCGCAGCAGGCCGTGGTCGACGAACACGCACGTGAGCTGGTCGCCCACCGCGCGCTGCACGAGCGCCGCGGCCACCGAGGAGTCGACGCCGCCGGACAGCCCGCAGATCACGCGCGCGTCGCCCACCTGGGCGCGGATCCGCTCGACCTGCTCGGCGATGACGTTGCCGGGGTTCCAGTCGGGCGCGAGGCCCGCACCCTCGTACAGGAAGTTCTCGAGCGCCTTCTGACCCAGCGGCGAGTGCCGCACCTCGGGGTGCCACTGCACGCCGAACAGGCGCCGCTCGCGGTCCTCGAACGCGGCGACGGGCGAGCCCTCGCTCGTCGCGAGCACCTCGAAGCCCTCCGGCGCGGCGTGCACCGCGTCGCCGTGGCTCATCCACACCGTCTGCTGCTCGGGGCTGCCCGAGAGGACGGTGCCCGCCCGCGTCACCTCGACCGCGGTGCCGCCGTACTCCCGCAGACCGGTCTGCGCGACCGTGCCCCCGAGCGCCTGCGCCATGGCCTGGAAGCCGTAGCAGATGCCGAGCACGGGGACGCCCGCCTCGAACAGTGCGGGGTCGACGAACGGCGCGCCGTCGGCGTACACCGACGAGGGGCCGCCCGACAGGATGATCGCGGCCGGGTCCTTGGCCAGCAGGTCCTCGACGCGTGCCGTGTGCGGCACGATCTCGGAGTACACGTTGGCCTCGCGCACGCGGCGCGCGATGAGCTGCGCGTACTGGGCGCCGAAGTCGACGACGAGGACCGGGCGATGAGCGGTGGGCTCAGGCGTCTGGGTCACGCCCCCAGGGTAGTCGCCGCGCCGGCCTGCTCCGGCCCGCCGTCCACGTCCGGGAGCCCGACGACGTCCGGCCCGGGCGCGGAAAAGCGTTCCGGGTCTGTCGGTACCCGCACGTAACGTGGAGCGGGTGCGATCCCTCCCCCTCACCGACCCGGGAACCCCGCCTCTGACGGGGCCCGTGGCGTACCTGGCGTGGCAGGCGCGCCGCCAGTGGGGCATCCTCACCGTCGGCGCGCTGCTCGGCGTCCTCATGTTCTCGTGCCAGGCGGCGCTGCCCTACGTCACCGGCCACGCGATCGACTCGGGCCTCGCGCACGGCTTCGGCGCGGACCTGTGGCGGTCGGCGGCGATGCTGCTCGGGCTGGGTGTGGTCTCGGCCACCGCGGGTGCGGTCGGCCACCGGTACGACGTCGAGAACTGGCTGCGCGCGTCGTTCGCCGCCTCCCAGCTCGTCGGCCGCCGCGTGTCCCACTCGGGGCACACCATCACGGCCGAGCTGCCGACCGGCGAGGTCGTGTCCGCGGTCGCGAACGACGCGCTGCGGATCGGCGAGATCTACCACACGTCGGCCCGGTTCATCGGATCGATCGTGGCCTACGGCATCGCCGCGTTCGTCATGCTGCGCACGTCGGTGTCGCTCGGCCTCATCGTGCTGCTCGGTCTGCCGACCGTCGCCGTGTGCATCGCCGCACTCGTCAAGCCGCTGCAACGGCGGCAGGCCGCGCAGCGTGAGGCGTCCGGACGGCTGACGACGCTCGGCTCCGACACGGTCTCGGGCCTGCGCATCCTGCGGGGCATCGGCGGCGAGGGCGTGTTCACCGCGCGCTACCGCGAGCAGTCGCAGCTCGTGCGGCGCAAGGGCGAGGACGTCGCGGTCACGCAGTCCTGGCTCGACGCGCTCCAGGTACTGCTCCCCGGCGCGTTCGTCGTCGTGCTCATCTGGTACGGCGCGCACCTCGCGGTCGCGGGCGAGATCACGCCCGGCCAGCTGGTGCAGGCGTACGGGTTCGCGGCGTTCCTGTCGTGGCCGGTGCAGCAGATGACGTACACGGTGCAGTCGGCGACGCGCGCGCACGTGGGCGCGAGCAAGGTGCTGAACGTGCTGCGCGTGGTGCCCGCGACGGGTGCCCGGCCGGGCACCCGTCCGATGCCGCCCGCGCACGTCCCGCTCGTGGACGAGGTCTCCGGCACGGTCGTCACCCCGGGCCGGGTCTCGGCGCTCGTGTGCGTCGACCCGGACGCGTCGGCGGCCGTCGCCACGCGCATGGCGCGGTTCGACGACGCGGCCGAGGCGGACACCCCGGTGCGGCTGGGCGGCGAGCTGCTCGCCGAGCTCGACAAGCTCGCGGTGCGCGAGCGCGTCGTCCTCGCCGAGGCCACGCCGCAGCTGTTCTCCGGGACGCTCGCGTCCGAGCTCGACGTGCACGGCACGCGGGACGCGGAGCGGCTGCTGCACGCGATCACGCTGGCCGACGCGCACGACGTGCTCGACTCCGTGCCCGACGGGCTCGACGGCGAGCTGCCCGAGAAGGGCCGGTCGCTGTCGGGCGGCCAGCGGCAACGCGTCGCGCTCGCGCGTGCGCTGCTGCTGGACCCCGAGATCCTGCTGCTCGTCGAGCCGACCTCGGCCGTCGACGCGCACACCGAGGCCCGGATCGCGGCGCGGCTCGCCGAGGCCCGGCGCGGGCGGGCGACCTTGGTCGTCACCGCCTCGCCGCTCGTCCTCGACCACGTCGACGAGGTGCAGCTGCTGGTCGACGGGCGCGTGGTCGCGACGGGCACGCACGCCGGGCTGCTCGCGCGGACCGACGCGCACGGCGCGGCGTACCGCCGCGTCGTCGGGCGCGACCTCGACGAGATGACACCACCGCACGGCGTCGCACGGGTGGGCGACGACGACCCGATCGCCGAGGAGGCGTTCGACGAGCTGCTGCAGGACGAGCCCGCCGGGGCCCGGGACAGGACAGGAGGACGGCCGTGAAGCTCCCCATCGCGGACTCCGCGACCGTGCGCGCCTACACGGCGTACCTGCTGCGCGCGCACCTCCGCCCGCTGAGCGCGATCGCGGTGCTGCACACCTGCGCGGCGGTCCTGGGCCTGGCGGGCCCGTGGCTGCTCGGGCGGCTGGTCGACGCGGTCGCCGACGGCACGACGACGGGCTACGTCAACGCCCTCGTGGCGGTCGGCGCGGGCGCGGTGCTCGGGCAGACCGTGCTCACGCGGTTCGCCCAGCGGTCCTCGATGCGGTTCGGCGAGATGGTGTTCGCCGACCTGCGCGAGGAGTTCATCGAGACCGTGACGTCGCTGCCGCTGTCGACGGTCGAGCGGGCCGGCACGGGCGACCTGGTCGCGCGCACGACGAACGACGTCAACAAGCTGCAGAACGCGGTGCGGTTCGGCGTGCCGCGCGTGATCGTCGCGGTCGTGACGATCACGCTCACGGTCGTCGCGTGCCTGGTGCTCTCGCCGCTGGTCGCCGTCGCGATGTTCGTCGGCGTGCCGGTGATGCTCGTGATCGTGCGCTGGTACCTGCGCCGCGCGACGCCCGCGTACCTGCGCGAGTCGGCCTCCTACGCCACGTTGAACGGCACCATCACCGAGTCGGTCGAGGGTGCGCGCACGATCGACGCGCTGCGCATGGGCGCGCGTCGGCAGGCGCGCGTCGAGGCGGACCTGCGCGAGGCGTTCGAGGCGGAGACCGCGACGCTGAACCTGCGCACGGTCCTGTTCCCGGGCGTCGACTTCGCGTTCATCACCGCGCCTGTCGCGGTCCTGCTGTGGGGCGGCTGGCTCGTCTCGCAGGGGCACGTGACGATCGGTGTGGTCGCGACGATCGTGCTGTACACCTACCAGGTGTCCGGCCCGGTCTGGGACCTCATCTTCTGGCTGGACGAGATCCAGGTCGCCGCGACGTCGCTCGCGCGCATCGTCGGGGTGCGGCTCGTCGAGCCGGACCGCGAGGTGCGCGAGGGGACCCCGGTCGACGAGGACCTGCGCGCGCGGGGGCTGCGGTACGCGTACCGCGAGGGTCACGACGTGCTGCACGGCGTGGACCTCGACCTGCGCGCGGGCGAGCGCCTCGCGGTCGTCGGGCCGTCGGGCGCGGGCAAGTCGACCCTCGGCCGCATGCTCGCGGGCATCCACCCGCCCACGGGCGGCACGGTGACCGTGGGCGGCGTGCCGCTCGTCGACCTGCCGCTGGACGAGCTGCGCGGGCACGTCGCGCTCGTGACCCAGGAGCACCACGTGTTCGTGGGCACGGTCGCGGACAACCTGCGTCTCGCGGCCCCGGGCGCCTCGCAGGAGGAGCTGCGCCGTGCGCTCGAGGCGGTCGACGCGTGGGGCTGGGTGTGCGCGTTGCCCGAGGCGCTCGAGACCGAGATCGGCTCGGGCGGTGCCCCGCTCACGCCGGCCCAGGCACAGCAGGTCGCGCTCGCGCGGCTCGTGCTGCTCGACCCGCACACGCTGGTCCTCGACGAGGCGACCTCGTTGCTCGACCCGCGGGCGGCCCGGCACCTCGAGCGCTCGCTCAACGGCGTGCTGGAGGGCCGCACGGTGGTCGCGATCGCGCACCGGTTGCACACCGCGCACGACGCCGACCGCGTGGCGGTCGTCGACGGCGGCCGGATCACCGAGATCGGCCCGCACGACGAGCTCGTGGCGGCCGGCGGCGACTACGCGGCGCTGTGGCGGTCCTGGCAGCACGAGTCGGCCTGACACCCGCCGGAGACCCGGTCCGACGCCCCTGTTCGCTCACAGCGAACAGGGGCGTCGGCGTCAGTCCAGGTAGCGCGCCTCGAGCTCGTCGAAGAACGCGCGCGACAGGCGCACGAAGTCCTCGTACCGCACCACGATGTCGTCCCCCGGCCGCAGACCCAGCACGCTGCGCGCGGGGTCCAGCGTGATCGCGGGGTCCTCCAGCAGACGCCCGCCGTTCGTCATGAGCGACCGGGCCAGCAGCCGCACCTCGTTGAGCGCGTTGCCGTCCGTGCCCTCCCGGCCGCGCTTGCGGTGCACGAACCGCATCTCGAGCGCGAGCACGAGCGCGGCGAAGTAGCTGAGCTCGAGGTCGTCGAGCGCGTGGTCGTCGCTGTCGGCGTCCGCCCGCGCGTTGTCGAACGCCGCGATGTCGGCCTCGACCTGGCCCCGGCTGTCCGCGATGTAGTCGGCGTCGTAGGTGCCCTGCGCGAGCATGCTCGTCTCCTGTCGTCCGCGACCGTCCCGGCGCACCCCCGCGCCCCGGTGCATCGTCGCACCTGGCGGCGCGTGCGTCTCGGGTCGGTGCGGCGTGCCGGACGACCCCACGGCACGAGCAGACCCACGAGCGCCGGACCCGGCGACGAGATCGGACGGGGTCAGGCCGCCGTGGTCTGCGGCGCGGTGGGCTCGTCGGCGGGCCGCCCGCGGGCCTCGTCGCGCACCATGCGCAGCCACAGCAGCACGGCGAACGCCCCGAAGATCCACCACTGCGCCGCGTACGCGAGGTTCTGCAGGTTGAGCTCCGAGCCGGGCGTGGTGGGCGGGTCGAGCAGCGCGAGGGCACCCGACTGGCCGGGCTCGGACGCCACGAGCACCAGGTACCCGGTGTAGATGGGGCCGCCCCACGCGCCGACGAGCTCGGCGGAGGAGATCGCGACGACCTCGCCGTCCTCGACACCGTCGCCGGACTCCTCGGAGGCCTGCAGGTACCCGACGACGTCGACCGGGCCGACGGGCGGGACGTCGGCGTCCTGCGGGGTGGCGACCCACCCGCGCACGACGGGGAGCACGGCGCCCGCGGCGTCCGGCCCGGACGTGCCGCCCGCGTCGCTGACCCGTAGCGGCGTGAGCACCAGGTAGCCGGACGTGCCGTCGTGCACGCGCTGGCGCACGAGCACCTGCCCGGACGCCTCGTACGTGCCGGTGACGGTGACCTTGCGCGCCACCAGCTCGCCGCGGAACGTGGTCTGCGGCGCGAGCTCGTCGCCCAGCGGCACGGGGTCCGCCGCGACGATCGCCGCGTCGTGCTCGGCCTGCGCACGCGACCCACGGATCTCCGCGCGGTCGAGCTGCCAGGCGCCGAGCATCCCGCACACCGCGGCGGCGGCGAGCAGCACGACGAGCAGCCCGAGCATCCGGGGGCGCACGGCGGCGCGGAGCATGCTCGTCGGCTCGTCGGCGCGGCGCACCGCCCACGCGCCGTCCGCCGCGGGGGTCTCGGCGGGTGCGGGCGCGACGGGTCGTTCGGGCACGCTCCACGGTAACCCGCGGGCTGTGCGCGTCTCGCCTGCGTCACCAACGTCACACCGCCGGCGGAGGCCGTGGGCGCTCGGCGCGCCGGACCTCCGCCGCAGCCCCGCAAACTGCCTGTGACCTGCGACGATCTAGTCCTGCGGCACCGCTCGGAATGCGGTTGTATGGCAGATGGCGTGCTGACGCCCGTGGGTCGGACGTCCCACGGGCGTCAGAGCGTGCGGTAGAGGCTGGATCCGGCTCGAAGACCTGCGGCGCACGCCGTGGGACGACACGGGGAGCGATGCATGAGCACGACGACGGCGGCGACGACCGCATGGCAGACCGGACAGGGTTCGCAGGTCTCCGAGGAGACCCTGGGGCGCATCGACAAGTGGTGGCGTGCCGCCAACTACCTGTCGGTCGGCCAGATCTACCTGCTCGACAACCCGCTGCTGCGTGAGCCCCTGACCCGGGACCACGTCAAGCCGCGCCTGCTGGGCCACTGGGGCACCACCCCCGGCCTCAACTTCCTGTACGCGCACCTCAACCGGGCGATCGCGGAGCGGAGCCAGTCGACGATCTACGTCACGGGCCCGGGCCACGGCGGTCCCGGACTCGTGGCGAGCGCGTACCTCGACGGCACGTACTCCGAGGTCTACTCGGACATCACGGAGGACGTGGAGGGCATGCGCCGGCTGTTCCGGCAGTTCTCCTTCCCGGGTGGCATCCCGAGCCACGTGGCTCCCGAGACCCCCGGCTCGATCCACGAGGGCGGCGAGCTCGGCTACGCGCTGTCCCACGCGTACGGCGCGGCGTTCGACAACCCCGACCTGCTGGTCGCGGCCGTCGTCGGCGACGGGGAGGCGGAGACGGGCCCGCTCGCGACGAGCTGGCACTCGAACAAGTTCGTCAACCCCGCGCAGGACGGCGTGGTCCTGCCGATCCTGCACCTCAACGGCTACAAGATCGCCAACCCGACGGTGCTGGACCGCATCGGCGACGACGAGCTGCGCGCGCTCATGGTCGGCTACGGCCACAAGCCCTACGTCTTCGAGGGCGGCTACGACACGGACGAGCCGATGGTCGAGGTGCACCGCCGGTTCGCGGCGCTGCTCGACGAGGTGCTCGACGAGATCGCCGCGATCAAGGCGCGTGCGGCGGCGGGCGACCTCACGCGGCCGGCCTGGCCGATGATCGTGTTCCGCACGCCGAAGGGCTGGACGGGTCCGGACGTCATCGACGGCAAGAAGACGACGGGCTCGTGGCGCGCGCACCAGGTGCCGCTCGCGAACGCACGGGACACCGCGGAGCACCTGCAGGTGCTCGAGCAGTGGCTCGAGTCGTACGGCGCGGCGGACCTGTTCGACGCGACCGGCCGGCTCGACCCGGACATCCGCGCGCTCGCGCCGTCGGGTGACCTGCGCATGAGCGCGAACCCGCACGCGAACGGCGGCATCCTCCTCAAGGACCTGCGCCTGCCGGACTTCCGCGACTTCGCGGTGGACGTGCCCAAGCCGGGCGGCTCGATCTCGGAGGCGCCGCGCGTCCTGGGCGAGTACCTCACGGAGGTCATCCGTCGGAACCCGGACAACTTCCGGATCTTCGGTCCCGACGAGACCGCGTCGAACCGCCTGCAGGCGGTGTACGGCGTGACGGACAAGCAGTGGAACGCCGAGCTGCTGGGTCCCGAGGTCGACGAGCACCTGGCTCGCGCGGGTCGCGTGATGGAGATGCTCTCGGAGCACCAGTGCCAGGGGTGGCTCGAGGGCTACCTGCTCACCGGGCGGCACGGCCTGTTCACGAGCTACGAGGCGTTCATCCACATCGTCGACTCGATGTTCAACCAGCACGCGAAGTGGCTCAAGGTCACGAACGACATCCCGTGGCGCCGGCCCATCGCGAGCCTGAACTACCTGCTGTCGAGCCACGTGTGGCGTCAGGACCACAACGGCTTCAGCCACCAGGACCCGGGCTTCATCGACCACGTGGTCAACAAGAAGGCCGAGGTCGTGCGGGTGTACCTGCCGCCGGACGCGAACACGCTCCTGAGCACGTACGACCACTGCCTGCGCAGCCGTCAGTACGTCAACGTCGTCGTCTCGGGCAAGCAGCCCGCGCCGAACTTCCTCACCATGGAGCAGGCGGTCGCGCACTGCACGCGCGGCCTCGGCATCTGGGAGTGGGCGGGCTCGGAGGCGCCCGACGAGGAGCCGGACGTCGTGCTCGCGGCGGCGGGCGACGTGCCGACGCTGGAGGTGCTCGCCGCGGTCGACATCCTGCGCCGCGAGCTGCCGCAGCTCAAGGTCCGCGTGGTCAACGTCGTGGACCTCATGCGCCTGCAGGACGCACGGGAGCACCCGCACGGCCTGACGGACGCGGAGTTCGACACGATCTTCACCGCCGACCGCCCGATCGTGTTCGCCTACCACGGCTACCCGTGGCTCATCCACCGCCTCACGTACCGCCGCAACGGGCACGCGAACCTGCACGTGCGCGGGTACAAGGAGGAGGGCACGACGACGACGCCGTTCGACATGGTCATGCTCAACGACCTCGACCGGTACCACCTGGTGATCGACGTCATCGACCACGTGCACTGGCTGCGCGCGTCGCAGGCCGGCCTGCGCCAGCGCATGGTCGACGCCCGCCTCCGGGCCCGCGAGTACACGCGGGCGCACGGCGAGGACCTTCCCGAGGTCCGCGACTGGGTGTGGCCCGACGCGCAGGACCTGTCCGACTCCGGCCAGGTGGCCGCGACCGTCGCGACGGGCGGTGACAACGAGTAGACGACACGCGGGGGCGGGCCCGGTCAGGCCCGCCCCCGCCGTCACCTCACGCACCTGCACCACCAGCACGACCCGCACCACCGGCATGACCCGCTAGAAGCACGACCCCTCCCCGCAGGACTGGAGCACGCCCACCGTGGCCCGCAGCATCTACGTCGCCTCTCCAGAGGGCGACACCGGCAAGTCGACCGTCGCCCTCGGTCTCGTCGACCTCCTCGCCCGCACCGTCCAGCGCGTCGGGGTGTTCCGCCCCGTGGCGCGCTCGACGCAGGCGCGCGACTACGTGCTCGAGCTTCTGCTCGAGCACGACGGCGTGGGCCTGTCGTACGACGAGTGCATCGGCACGACGTACGAGCAGGTGCACGACGACCCCGAGGAGGCGCTGTCGCAGATCGTCGCGCGCTTCCACGCGGTCGAGCGCCGCTGCGACGCGGTCGTGATCGTCGGCACCGACTACACCGACGTCACCTCCCCCACCGAGCTCGCGTTCAACGCGCGGATCGCGGCCAACCTGGGCGCGCCCGTCGTGCTGGTCATCAACGGCGCCCGCCGTCGGCCCGACGAGATCGAGCAGGTCGCGGAGGTCGCGGTCAACGAGCTCGCGCTGAACCACGCGCACGTCGCGGCGATCGTGCCGAACCGCTGCGCGCAGCCCGCGCTCGACGTGGTCCGCCGCCTGCTCCAGACGTCGCTGAACCGGCCGACCTGGGCGCTCCCGGAGAGCCCGCTGCTGTCCGCGCCGACCATGCGCCAGCTCATGGAGGCGGTGGACGGCACGCTCATCTCGGGCGACCCGGAGCTGCTGGGCCGCGAGGTGCTCGACATGCTCGTCGGCGCGATGGAGATCGAGCACCTGCTCGGTCGCCTCTCGGACGGCGCGGTCATCATGACTCCGGGCGACCGGTCCGACATCCTGCTCGGTCTGCTGCTCGCGCACCAGGCGGACGGCTTCCCGACGCTCGCGGGCATCATCCTCAACGGCGGGTTCCGCCCGTCGAAGACGATCTCGCGGCTGGTCGAGGGCCTGGGCAGCCGGCTGCCGCTGATCGCGACCGACCTGGGCACGTTCCGTACCGCGAGCACGGTCGCCTCGACGCGCGGGCGGCTGTCGGCCGACTCGCAGCGCAAGGTCGACACCGCGCTGTCCCTGTTCGAGCGGCACGTCGACGGCCCGGGTCTGCTCGCGGCGCTCGACGTCGCGAAGCCGGACGTGGTGACGCCGCTGATGTTCGAGTACACGCTGCTGGACCGCGCCCGCTCGGACCGCAAGCGCATCGTCCTGCCCGAGGGCAACGACGACCGGATCCTGCGGGCGGCCTCGACGCTGCTCGAGCGCGGCGTCGCGGACCTCACGATCCTCGGCGACGAGTCCGCGATCCGGTCGCGCGCCTCGGAGCTGGGCCTCGCGCTGGACGCGGCCGACGTCATCGACCCGCACGACCCGCAGTACGTGGACCGGTTCGCGGGCGAGTACGCCAAGATCCGCGCGCACAAGGGCATGACGGTCGAGCGGGCCCGGGAGATCGTCCCGTCGGTGTCGTACTTCGGCACGATGATGGTCCACCTGGGTCTGGCGGACGGCATGGTCTCGGGTGCGCTGCACACCACCGCGCACACCATCAAGCCGAGCTTCGAGATCATCAAGACCGCGCCGGGCGTCTCGAACGTCTCGTCGGCGTTCCTCATGTGTCTCGAGGACCGCGTGCTCGTCTACGCGGACTGCGCGGTGATCCCGGACCCGAGCGCCGAGCAGCTCGCGGACATCGCGATCTCGTCGGCGGAGACGGCCATCCAGTTCGGCATCGAGCCGCGCATCGCGATGCTCTCGTACTCGACCGGCGAGTCCGGCTCGGGCGCGGACGTCGACAAGGTGCGGGCGGCCACCGCGCTCGTGCGCGAGCGCCGGCCCGACCTGTCGGTCGAGGGGCCGATCCAGTACGACGCGGCGGTCGACGCGTCGGTCGCGAAGACCAAGCTCCCGGACTCCGCCGTCGCGGGCCGGGCGACCGTGTTCGTCTTCCCGGACCTGAACACGGGCAACAACACCTACAAGGCCGTGCAGCGCTCCGCGGGAGCGGTCGCGATCGGCCCGGTCCTGCAGGGCCTGCGCAAGCCGGTCAACGACCTGTCGCGCGGCGCGCTCGTGCAGGACATCGTCAACACGGTCGCGATCACCGCGATCCAGGCGCAGGCCCAGCAGGCCGGCGAGGAGGCTCAGGCATGACCACCCAGACAGTCCTGGTCGTCAACTCGGGGTCGTCCTCGATCAAGTACCAGCTGGTCGAGCTCGGCACCGGAGCGGCGGTCGCGTCGGGCGTCGTCGAGCGCATCGGCGAGCCCACGGGCTCCCTGCGGCACGTGCACGGCGGGACGACGACCGAGCGTGAGCTGCACATCCCGGACCACGGCGAGGGCCTGCGGCGCGTGCTGAGCCTGTTCGAGGTGGCGGGTCCGGACCTCGCGGAGGCGAACGTCGTCGCGGTGGGTCACCGTGTGGTGCAGGGCGGCATGGCGTTCGACGGCCCGGTGCTGGTCGACGCGGAGGTCGAGCGCAAGATCGACGAGCTGTCTGCGCTCGCCCCGCTGCACAACCCGGCGAACCTCACGGGTATCCGGGTGGGGCGCGCGCTGCTGCCGGACGTGCCGCACGTCGCGGTGTTCGACACGGCGTTCTTCCACCACCTGCCCGCGGCGGCCGCGACGTATGCGATCGACCGCGAGGTCGCCGCGACGTACAAGGTCCGCCGCTACGGCGCGCACGGCACGTCGCACCAGTTCGTCTCGCGCGGGGTCGCGGAGTTCCTCGGCCGCGACCTGGCGACCACCAGGACGATCGTGCTGCACCTGGGCAACGGGGCGTCCGTCTCGGCCGTCGACGGCGGTCACGCGGTGGACACGTCGATGGGCCTGACGCCGCTCGAGGGCCTGGTGATGGGGACGCGCACGGGCGACATCGACCCGGCCGTGGTGTTCCACCTGTCGCGCAACGCGGGCATGAGCATCGACGAGATCGACGACCTGCTCAACCGCCGCTCGGGCCTCAAGGGCCTGACGGGCCACAACGACCTGCGCGAGGTCCACGACCTCGTCGAGTCGGGTGACGAGGACGCGCGGCTCGCGGTCGACGTCTACACGCGTCGCATCAAGAAGTACATCGGCTCGTACGCCGCGGTCATGGGCGGGGTGGACGTCATCGCGTTCACCGCGGGCGTGGGCGAGAACGACGACATCGTCCGGGCGCGGTCCCTCGAGGGGCTGCAGGGCTTCGGCATCGAGATCGACCTGGAGCGCAACGCGGGCCGCAAGAAGGAGCCGACGGTCATCTCGACCGAGGCCTCGGCGACGACCGTGGTCGTCTACCCGACGAACGAGGAGCTGGCGATCGCCCGCCAGGCGCTGGACGTGGTCCGCGACCGCTGACCGGGCGCACCATCCGCGACACCACGACGACGGCAGGTCGGTCCGCGAGAGCGGGCCACCTGCCGTCGTCGTGCCGGGTCAGGGCAGCCGGGCGGCCTTCATGACACGCAGGAGCTCGGTGTAGACCTGCGGCCACACGTCGGTCCCGAGCTCGAAGAGGCGTCGCAGCCCGAACGGCGGCAGCCCGAGCGCGCCGTGCGCGCCGTGCTGCACCGCGACGCTCTGCAGGCGCGTCGTCTCCCAGAGCCCCTCGCGCCCGTGCCGCACGCCGATGCCCGACGCGCCCCAGCCGCCCTGCGGTGCGCCGACCGAGCCCCACGTGGCCACGTAGCCCTCGTTGACGTTGACGGTGCCCGCGTGCACGCGCCGCGCGAGCGCGGCCCCGCGACGCGCGTCGCGCGTCCAGATGCTCGCGTTGAGCCCGAACTCGGTGTCGTTCATCGCGGCGACGGCCTCGTCGTCGGACGCGACGGGGTAGACCGCGACGACGGGCCCGAACGTCTCCTCGCGGAACAGCCGCCCGTGCGGCGAGACGTCGACGAGCACGGTCGGCTCGTAGAACCAGGGGCCGAGGTCGGAGCGGTGCACCCCGCCCGCGAGCACGCGTGCGCCCAGCCCGATGGCGTCCTCCACGTGCTCGACGACCGTCGCGAGCTGCGCGGCGGACGTGAGCGAGCCGACGTCGCTGCGGTAGTCGAGCCCGGCGCCGAGCCGCAGGTCCCGCGTGCGCCGCGCGAACGCCTCGAGGAAGTCGTCCCGGACGTCGCGGTGCACGTAGATGCGCTCGATGCTCACGCACACCTGCCCGGCGCCGACGAAGGCCGCGCGCACCGCGCCCTCGGCGGCCGTCTCGACGTCCACGTCGTCGGCGACGTACATCGCGTTCTTGCCGCCGAGCTCCAGCGTCGCGGGCACGAGCTTGTCCCCCGCGCTCGCCGCGACCGCGCGGCCCGTGCGGGTCGAGCCGGTGAAGCTCACGTGGTCGACGTGCTCGACGACGCCGGCGCCGACCGTGGGGCCGTCGCCGACGACGACCTGGAGGACACCCGGCGGCAGCCCGGCGTCCTCGAGCAGCTCGGCGGCCCACAGCGCGGTGAGCGCGGTCTGCGGGTCGGGGCGCAGCAGCACGGCGTTGCCGGCGACGAGCGCGGGCAGGACGTCTCCGAGCGTGAGCGTGAGCGGGAAGTTCCAGGGCGCGATGATGCCGACCACGCCGACGGGGTGGCGCAGCACGCGCACGTCGGTGAGCCCGGGCACCGTGCCGAGCACCCGCCGCGGCGCGAGGTAGCGCCGGGCGCGCGCGGCGTAGTGCCGTGCGACGAGCGCGATGTCCGCGACCTCCTCGAACGCGGAGACGCGCGCCTTGCCCGTCTCGAGCTGGAGGAGGTCGAGCACGTCCGACTGCCGCGCGAGCACCAGGTCGTGCACGCGTGAGAGGACCGCGGCGCGCTCGCGCACGGACCGGGCCGACCACAGCCGTTGCGCGGCGCGCGCGGAGCGGGCCGCGCGCGCGACGTCGTCGGGCGTCGAGAGCGGGACCGCGGCGATCGGCGCGCCCGTGAACGGCGCGTGGGAGGTGTGCGCCTGCGCGCCGGGCGAGGCGACGACGCGGCGCAGCAGCGTCGCGACGTCCTCGGGCTCGAGGACGTACGTGGCGAGCGGGTCGGTCTCCGGGTCGTACAGCTCCGCCGAGCCGCGCTGCCCGCCGTCGTGACCGGGGCGCTGCCCCTCGTGATCCTGCGACATCCCGTCAGCGTACGCGCGGCCGCCCACGCACCCGCGGACGGCCGTCCGCGGTGCCCGGGTGTCGTTTCTGACGCCGTGCTGTGATCACGGCGACCTTGGAGCACGCGCGTGGGCGGACTAAGGTGAGGCTCGCCTAATCGACGCACGTCAGAGGCCTGCGCCTCCTTCCCCACCGTGAGGACCCCCATGCGCCCCGTACTCCTGCGCGCCCCGCGCCCGATCCGGCTCGCCGCCGTCGCGGCGGCCGCCGCGCTCGCGCTCACCGCCTGCTCGTCGGGCTCCGACGACGGCGCGGCACCCACCGGCGCCGCGACGACGGCCGCCTCGTCGGACGCGTTCCCGGTGACGATCACGAGCACGTTCGGCGACACCACGATCGAGTCGCAGCCGCAGCGGGTCGCCACGGTCAACTGGGGCAACCACGACGTGCCGATCGCGCTCGGCGTCGTGCCCGTCGGCATCCAGAAGTCGACGTACGGGGACGACGACACCGACGGCGTCCTGCCCTGGACGTACGCGGCGCTCGAGGAGCTCGGCGCCACGGGCGACCAGCTCCCCGTGCTGTTCGACGAGACCGACGGCATCCCGTTCGAGTCGGTCAACAACACCGAGCCGGACGTCATCCTCGCGGCCTACTCGGGCCTGACGAAGGAGCAGTTCGACACGCTCAGCGGCATCGCCCCGACCGTCTCCTACCCGCAGTACGCGTGGGGCACGAGCTGGCAGGACATGGCGCTGATCGACGGCCGCGCGCTCGGCCTGGGGACGCAGGCGCAGGAGCTCGTCGACGACGTGGAGGGACAGATCGCCGACGCGCTCGCCGCGCGCCCCGACGTCGCGGGCAAGACGTTCGCGTACGGCTGGATCGACCCGTCGGCCGCGACCACCGTGAGCCTGTACTCGCCGCTCGACGCGCGCGTGCAGCTCGTCGAGGACCTCGGCCTGACGGTCGCGCCGTCGGTCACCGCGCTCGCCGGCGAGACCGACGAGTTCTACATCACCCTGTCCGCCGAGCGCGTCGACGAGCTCGCGGACGTCGACATCCTGGTCACCTACGGCGACGAGGGCACGCTCGCCACGCTCCAGGCCGACCCGCTCTACGGCAAGATCCCGGCGGTGCAGCGCGGCTCGGTCGTCGTCATGCCCAACGACGGCCCGCTCTCGGTCGCCACGTCCGGCCCGACGGTCCTGTCGATCCCGTGGGTCCTCGACGACTACCTCGACAAGTTCGAGGCAGCGGCGAAGAAGGTCGGGTGACCCTGCGCACCACCGCGACGCCGGCCGACCTCGCCCCGAGGCGGCCGGCGTCGGCGCGCCCGCGACGCGCGACCGGGCTCGCGGTGTGCGTGCTCGCGGTGGTCGTCGCCGTCGTGTGCTCGCTCGCGTTCGGCTCACGCGTCGTCGGCTGGTCCGACGTCGTGGCCGGTGTGCTGCACCCCGACGACACCATCGCCCAGGCCGCGGTGGCGTCCCGCGTGCCGCGCACGCTGCTGGGCCTGCTCGTCGGCGCCGCGCTGGGCCTCGCGGGCTCCGTCATGCAGGGGCTCACGCGCAACCCGCTCGCCGACCCCGCGCTCCTCGGGGTCAGCTCGGGCGCGTCGCTGTTCGTCGTGCTCGGCATGGCCTGGGTCGGCCTCGCGACCCTCACCCAGTACGTCTGGGCCGCGTTCCTCGGCGCGGCCCTCGCGTCGCTGCTCGTCTACGCGATCGGCTCGATGGGCCGCGAGGGCGCCACCCCGCTCAAGCTCGCGCTCGCGGGTGCCGCGACGTCCGCCGCGCTGCTCTCCGCCGTGTCCATGGTGCTGCTCACGCGCACCGACGTGCTCGACACGTTCCGGTTCTGGCAGGTCGGGTCGATCGGCCGCGCGTCGTACGCCGAGATCGGGCAGATCGTGCCGTTCCTCGTGGTCGGCACGGTGCTCGCGGTCGGCTGCGCGCGCGGCATGGACGCGATCGCGCTCGGCGACGAGGTCGCCACCGGGCTCGGTCAGCGCGTCGGCCTCGTGCGCGGGGTGGGCGCGCTCGCGACGGTGCTGCTGTGCGGCGCGTCGGTCGCGATCGCGGGCCCCATCGGGTTCGTCGGGCTCGTCGTCCCGCACCTCGCGCGCGCGTTCACCGGCCCCAGCCACCGGTGGCTGCTGCCGTACGCGGCGGCGCTCGGCTCCGCCCTGCTGCTCGCCGCGGACGTCGTCGGGCGCGTCGTCGCGCGGCCGCAGGAGGTCGAGGTCGGCATCGTGACCGCCGTGCTGGGCGCGCCCGTGTTCATCGCGATCATCCGCCGGCAGAAGGTGCGCGAGCTGTGACGGCCGTCCTGCCTCCCGCGGCTCGGCCCGCCCCAGGAGGCATCAGCACGGTCAGCGCCGGACGTCGCGCACGCGCGCGCCGCCGCCGCACCGTCGTGGGCGTGCTCGTCGGGATCCTGCTCGTCGTCGCCGTCGTGACGCTGTGCGTCGGCGAGCGGACCTACTCACCGGCCCAGGTCCTGCAGGTCCTGCTCGGTGAGCGCGTGCCGGGGGCCACGTTCAACGTCGAGACGATCCGACTGCCGAGGATGCTCACCGGTCTGCTCGTCGGCCTCGGGTTCGGCATGGGCGGCGTGGTGTTCCAGACGATGCTGCGCAACCCGCTGGCCAGCCCCGACATCATCGGCGTGAGCGCCGGGTCGAGCGCGGCCGCGGTGGTCGCGATCACGATGTTCGGGCTCAGCGGCACGGCGCTGTCGCTCGTCGCCGTGGTCTGCGGCATCGCCGTGGCGGCGGCGATCTACGGGCTGTCGTGGCGCGGCGGTGTGCACGGCGCGCGTCTGGTGCTCATCGGCATCGCGGTCGGCGCGATGCTCGACTCGGTCATCGCGTACGCGATGACGCGCGCGGGCGTGTACGACGCGAACGAGGCGCTGCGCTGGCTCACCGGCAGCCTGAACTCGGCGTTCTGGCCGGGCGTCGGTCCGCTCGCGGTCGCCATGGCGGTGCTGCTGCCCGTGCTGCTGGCGCTCTCTCGGCGCCTGTCGGCGCTGCAGCTCGGTGACGACACCGCGTCCGCGCTGGGCGTGCGCCCCGACCGCACGCGGCTCGCCCTGATCGTCGTCGCCGTGGCCGTCGTGTCGGTCGCGACCGCGACGACCGGGCCCGTCGCGTTCGTCGCGTTCCTGTCCGGCCCCATCGCGCACCGGCTCGTGCGCGGCACCGGGTCTCTGCTCGTGCCCGCCGCGCTCGTCGGTGCGCTGCTCGTGCTCGTGGGCGACCTCGTCGGCCAGCACCTGCTCGTCGCGCGCTTCCCCGTGGGCGTCGTCACCGGCGTGCTGGGCGCGCCCTACCTGCTCTGGCTCCTGGCCAGGACCAACCGCTCCGGAGGAAGCCTGTGAGCACCCACACCCTCGCGGTCGAGGCCGCGACGATCGGCTACGACGAGCGCGTCGTCGTGCACGACATGACGCTCGAGGTCCCGGCGGGCCGGATCACGACGATCGTCGGCGCCAACGCCTGCGGGAAGTCCACGCTGCTGCGCGCGATGGCGCGCCTCCTGAAGGTCCGGACCGGCCGCGTGCTGCTCGACGGCCGCCCGATCGACACGATCCCGCCGCGCGAGGTCGCCACCGTGCTCGGCCTGCTGCCGCAGACGCCCGTCAGCCCCGAGGGCATCGCGGTCGCGGACCTCGTCGGACGCGGCCGGTACCCGCACCAGGGCTGGTTCCGCCGGTGGACCGCGCAGGACGACGCGGCCGTCGAGGAGGCGCTGCGCGCGACCGACATCCTCGACCTCGCGGACCGGTCCGTCGACGAGCTGTCCGGCGGCCAGCGCCAGCGCGTGTGGATCGCCATGGCGCTCGCGCAGCAGACCGACGTGCTGCTGCTCGACGAGCCGACGACGTTCCTCGACGTCGCGCACCAGGTCGAGGTGCTCGACCTGCTCACCGACCTCAACCGCGCGCGCGGGACGACGATCGTCATGGTGCTGCACGACCTCAACCTCGCCGCGCGCTACACGGACCACCTGGTCGCGCTGCGCGAGGGCCGGCTCGTCGCCCAGGGCGCCCCGTCCGACGTGGTGACGCCCGCGCTCGTCGAGGAGGTGTTCGGCATGACGGCTCGCGTGATCGCCGACCCGGTGTCCGGCACGCCGCTCGTCGTGCCCGTCGGACGCCACCACACGCCGACGAACCCGCAGGTCACGCCGCAGGAGCTGACCGGCTGACGGAGTTCCGCGGGGGGCGCGCGGCGTGGGATGCTTCCGCCGACGACGCCGCCGCCGGCCGGGCGGCCGGGACCGAGGAGGAGCCGTGGGCTACCCGAACGACGTGCTGACCGACGACGAGGTCGTCGTCGTCCACCAGCACCCGCACGTCAAGGCGCTGCTCGCCCCGGGCCTGGCGCTCGTCGTCGCCACCGCCCTCGGCGGCTGGGGGCTGGCGTGGTCGACCGGCGACTCGGTGTCCGACGGTGTCGCGACGACCGTCGCCGTCGCCGTCGCCGTCGTGTGGCTCGCGGCGCTCGTGTGGTTCGTCGCGAAGCTCGTGTCGTGGCGCACCACGCACTTCGTCATCACCGACCGCCGCGTGATGTTCCGCCAGGGCATCCTCACGCGCTCCGGCATCGACATCCCCGTGCTGCGCATCAACAGCGTGCAGTTCCGGCACGGGCTGGTGGACCGGATCCTGCGCACGGGGACGCTCATCATCGAGTCCGCGTCGGACGACCCGCTGGAGTTCGAGGACATCCCGCGCGTCGAGAAGGTGCACGCGCTGCTGTACGCACGCCTCGACGACCGCCTGGACGACGAGCCCGACCGCTTCCCGAAGGCCTGACCCGGCCCCCGCGGGGCCGGCGTCCGTCAGGGGCCGGCGTCCGTCAGGGGCCGGCGTCCATCAGGGGCCGGCGCTCGTCGGGAACGGCGTCAGCGCGGCTGGTACGGCGACAGGACGACCTCGACGCGCTGGAACTCCTTGAGGTCCGAGTAGCCGGTCGTCGCCATCGCCCGGCGCAGCGCGCCGATGAGGTTCAGCGTGCCGTCGGCGGTGCGGCCGGGGCCGAACAGGATCTGCTCGAGCGTGCCGGACGTGCCCACCTCGACGCGCTCGCCGCGCGGCAGGTGCGGGTGGTGCGCCTCGGGCCCCCAGTGGAAGCCGCGGCCGGGCGCCTCGGTCGCGCGCGCGAGCGCCGCACCGAGCATGACCGCGTCGGCGCCGCACGCGACGGCCTTGACCAGGTCACCCGAGCGGCCCACGCCGCCGTCGGCGATGACGTGCACGTACCGGCCGCCCGACTCGTCGAGGTAGTCGCGGCGCGCGGCCGCGACGTCCGCCACCGCGGTCGCCATGGGGGCGTGGATGCCCAGCGAGACGCGCGTCGTGTGGGCGGCGCCGCCGCCGAACCCGACCAGCACGCCCGCGGCGCCCGTGCGCATGAGGTGCAGCGCCGCGGTGTAGGTGGACGCGCCGCCGACGATCACCGGGACGTCGAGCTCGTAGATGAAGCGCTTGAGGTTGAGCGGCTCGGCGTTGCCGGAGACGTGCTCGGCCGAGACGGTGGTGCCGCGGATCACGAACAGGTCGACGCCCGCGTCGACGACCGTGCGCCAGTGCTCCTGCGTGCGCTGCGGCGACAGCGCGCCCGCGACGGTGACGCCCGCGGCACGGATCTCCTTGAGCCGCGCGGTGATCAGCTCGGGCTGGATGGGCGCCGCGTAGATCTCCTGCATGCGGGCGGTGGCCTGCTGCGGGTCGAGCGCCGCGACCTCCGTGAGGTACGGGGTCGGGTCGTCGTACCGGGTCCACAGACCCTCGAGGTCGAGCACGCCGAGTCCACCGAGGCGACCGAGCGCGACCGCGGTCGCCGGGCTCATCACGGAGTCCATCGGGGCCGCGACCACCGGCAGGTCGAAGTGGTAGGCGTCGATCTGCCACCCGACCGACACGTCCTGCGGGTCACGCGTGCGCCGCGAGGGCACCACCGCGATGTCGTCGAAGGAGTAGGCCCGCCGTCCGCGCTTGCCGCGGCCGATCTCGATCTCGTTGCTCACCCGACGAGCCTACCGGGGCGATCTCGCGCGCCGTGTCGCTGCCTCGGCGGTGTCGGTGCGCGGTGCGATGCTGCGCGGGTGAACGCCGCGAGCTGGAACCACGTGCCTCTGCTGGGTTTCGACACCGAGACCACGGGTGTCGACGTGCGCTCCGACCGCGTGGTGAGCGCCGCGCTCGTGCGCCGGGACGCCACCGGGACGCACGTGCGCACGTGGCTCGTCGACCCGGGTGTCGAGATCCCGCAGGCGGCCGGCGCGGTGCACGGGCTGACGACGGAGCACGTGCGCGAGCACGGCACCGCACCCGGCCCCGCGCTGGACGCGGTGGCCGACGAGATCGCGGCGGCACTGCGCGGCGGCAGCGCGCTCGTCGCGTACAACGCGGACTTCGACCTCGCGGTGCTCGACGCGGAGCTGGTCCGGCACGGCCTGCCGACGCTCCCCGAGCGCCTCGGCGGGCCGGTCCGCCCGGTCCTGGACCCCATGGTGCTCGACCGGATGGCCGACCCGGCGCGTGCCGGCGGCCGCCGGCTCGTCGACCTGTGCGAGCACCACGGCGTGACCACGGGGCTGCTGCACACCGCGGACGCCGACGCGCTCGCGACGCTCGACGTCCTGGAGCGGGTGCTCGCGTCGTCCCCCGCGCTGCTGGCCGCGACGCCCGAGGACCTGCACGACCGGCAGCGCGTGGCGGTCGCCGCGTGGCGCGCGGCGTACCACGCGCGCAAGGCCGCCGAGGCGGCCCAGGCGGTGCTCGACGCCCTCATGACCGTCCCGACGCCCGCGGCGGTCGGCTGACCTGCGGGCCGGACGGGTCGTCGTCCGCGCTGACCCGGACGCGGACGACGACCCTCGCGGTGCGCGACGTCAGCCGTCGCCGCTCACCGTGCCGCGCACGCCACCGAGGGCGTGCTCGGCGAGCCCGTGCCGATGAAGCCGAACGTCGTCGACGCCCCGGGTGCGAGCGTCCCGTTCCACGGCGCGTTCGCGACGCTCGCGCGACCGCCGCTCACGGACGAGGTGCCGCCCCAGACCTGCGTGACGCCCTGCCCCGAGGCGAGGGCCCAGCTCGCGGTCCAACCACCGAGGGCGGCGGAGCCCGCCGTGACGGTGACCTCGCCCTGGAACCCGCCGGGCCACGAGTTGACGGTCGTGTACCGCGCGGTGCAGGCGCCGGTGACCGGCGGCGGCGTCGTCTCGGTCGGCGGCGGGGTGGTCTCGGTCGGCGGCGGGGTCGTCTCGGTCGGCGGCGGCGTCGTCTGGGTGGGCGGCGTGGTCGTCGTCGACGTCAGGGACGTGAAGAACTGCCACACCTCGCCCGGCACCCAGGACTGGCCCTGGTTGCGGTCGCGCGCGGCCCACGCGTGCCCGCCGTCGAACGCGAGCCAGACCACCGGGTAGCCGGCACGGCAGCTGTACGCGGTGCGCGTGTGCGTGCCGCTGCCCGGCGCGGGCTCGGGCGCGTTCTGGGCCGTGCACCCGTTGTTCCGCAGCGCGCGGTCGCGCAGCGAGCGCCCCATGGAGATGTTGAGGACGTCGTCGCTGACGCCGTGCGAGCCGAGGAAGGCGATCGGCTGCGTGCCGCCGGCGCACCCGCTGAGCTCGGCGCCGTTGAGGATCGCGACGGCGCGGAACACGTCGGCACGGGCGCACGCGAGCGCGTTGCTCATGCCGCCGCCGTAGCTGAAGCCCAGCGCGAAGCGCTGCGTGGTGTCGACGCACAGGTCGGACTCGACGCGCCGCAGGACGTCGTCGATGAACGTGACGTCACGGCCGCCCGAGTTGGGCCAGGCGTTGTCGATGCCCTGCGGCGCGACGAAGATCGTGCTCGTCCCGGACAGCGGCTTGAGGCCGTAGTAGTTCTCGTTCACCACGTCGTTGGACGTGCCGTGCCACCAGTGCAGGCCGACGACGAGCCGGTACGGCTT
>NZ_BJLP01000019.1 GCF_006538705.1 Cellulomonas uda | reverse complement strand
GGGTGACCGGGACACCGGCACCCGCCCGACGCACGCACCGCATCACCTGAGCACCCTGGGGGGATCCGTGTCGAAGAACGACGTCGGCGTCGACATCGAGCTGCTCGAGCAGCAGGTCAGCACCCTGCTACGACTGTTCGACCGCATCGACGTCGTGATCACCCAGGCGAGTGACGTGCGCTCGAGCCAAGACTCCTCCACGTGGTCGACGATGCCGTCAGCCCAGACGTTCGCCGAGGGGTACCGCACGGAGATCGCACGACTCGAGGCCACGTTCGCGACCCTGCGCGAGCGCGTCGAGCTGATCCGCGACAACCTCCGCCTCAGCGCGAGCGCGCAGTCGCGCACCGACGAGGACGTCCAGGGTCAGCTGGAGCGGTTCGACCCGAAGCCATCGACGACCCCGTACTTCCCGCCCGGCTACCGCGGGCCGGTCGCGCCCGGCACCGACCCGCTGGGCCCGCAGGGCCCCGTGAGGTCGGGCGACGACCTGCGATGAGGGCCGCGCGCACCTACGCCGCGGTCGCGTCGGGCCTGCTCCTGGCCATCGTCGCCGCAGCCCCCGCCGCGGCCCTCGATGACGACGACGGCATGTGGTACTACACGGCCACAGGCATGTCCAAGCTGCATGAGCGCACCACCGGCAAGGGCGTGCAGATCGCCGTGGTCGACACGGCGATCTGGCCCGACGCCGGTGACCTCGCGGGTGCGTCCGTCCGCGTGCACGAACCGTCGTTCTGCGCCGAGAAGTCGCTCGGTGATCCGCTGCCCGCCGCGCAGCGCACGGTCAGCGCAGCGCACGGGACCAACATGACCGCGCTCCTGGTCGGCACCGGGAGCGGCCAGAACGGGCACCCCGGGATCCTCGGGGTCGCCCCGGACGCGGACGTCTGGTTCTACTCGACACTTGTCGGGCCGGACGGCGAACAGGTGTGCCACTCACCCTCCGTCGAGGCTGGACGCTTCGTGTTCGGCGAGGCGATCGACCAGGCCGTTGCCGACGGTGCGGACATCATCTCGATCTCGCTGAGCAGCACTGTCTTGATGGACTACTGGGCCGTCACGCGGGCGCTGCACGAAGGCGTCGTCGTCGTCGTGGCGCTGTCGGACAACCCCGACCAGCCCTACCCGGGCTCGTTCAACGGGGTCGTCACGGTCGAGTCGCTCGGGCCGGACGTGCAGGTGCGTCCCGGGTCGCGGCCCGGCGCGGACGTCGTCGCACCCGGCGAGGCGATCCGCCACCTTGACGACGACCTGAGCTCGTACCGCCTGAGGAACGGCTCGTCGGCCGCGACCGCGTTCACCGCGGGGGCGCTCGCACTGGTCTGGTCCGCTTACCCCGAGGCGACCGGCAACCAGATCATCCAGACCCTCATCCGCAACACCGACGGCGAGGACCACGAGCTCTACCACGACCCGCTCACCGGGTACGGCGTCGTCAACGTCCGGCACATGCTCGAGCACGATCCGACCACCTACCCGGACGAGAACCCTCTGCTCGACCACGACCCCGACAGCATCCCCACCTATGAACAGGTGCAGGACCTCTCGCTCCTGGACGACCCGACGCTGCGTGACTCCCCGCGGCGTGAGACACCCAGCGCGGGCGCAACCACCCCGCTGCCGTCGCCCACCGCAGACGCGACCGCGACGCCTGCACCCGCCACGCCAGTCGCCCACGACGCGGGTTCGACCGCACCCGCGCTCCTCGCGGCCGGTGGCGGACTCCTGGCCGTGGGCGTCGCCGCTGTCGCGGTGCTCGTCTTCCGCCGGCGTGGCGCGACCGCGACCGGCGTCAGCCGGCCGGGCACCGGAGGTGCCACTCAGGCGTACGGCTCGGACCCAACTGAAGGGGGCAAGTGACGATGGCCGAGAAGTCTTCCGCCGAGCTCCAGAGGGCGCTCGACGCGAACCCGGACGCGGCGATCGCCGACGCCGAGAGGCTCGAGGCGCTCGGTGAGCCGCTGCAGGAGATCAGCACCGAGCTGCGCCGTCTGGCGAGCGACCTCGGGCTCGACGGCATGTCCGGGGACGCCGCGCAGGCGAGCATCGCCGAGACCGCCAGGTCGATGCTCGCGAAGGTCGACGCGTTGGCGGCGATCGCGACCGTCGTCAAAGAGGCGGCGAGCACGGTCGAGACCGCACAGCGCGAGTACCGGGCCCTGCCGCTCGGGCGGCTCACCTACGCCGAGCGCCGCGAGCTCGAGGCGAACGGTGCCTCGACCGGCATCCCCTACATCGAGAACGCCCGCGCCCTGGAGCGCGAGCGCGAGGCAGAGGCCGCTCTGGCAACGGTGAACTCACGCCTCCACGACCTCACGGACCAGGTCCGGGGCCTCGCGGACCAGGACCGCGAGGACCCGACGAGCCCCGGGCCCACCGACCCCGGGGGCCCGAGGACGCCACGGACGCCGTACGACCCGCCGTCGTCGAGCCCCGGCCCGGCCCCCGAGCGCCCGCCGCGGTTCGGGGTCGTCGGGCCCGTGCCCGGCGACCCCGGCGAGCAGCCCCCGGTCCTGCCGCCCGTGCCGCCGTACGAGCCCCCGTACGAGCCGCCTCAGACGGAGTGGCCGCCCCGGCAGCCCCCGCCCCCTGTCGACCCCGGCCCGGTCACGCCCGGCCCCGTCATCGGCGACCCCGGCGACACGCACGGCGACGACCTGCCCGGCACCGGGACGCCCTCCCGGCCTGGCGTCGGGTCGCCGGTCCTCGGTGGCGGGTTCGCCGGCGGCGACGGCTCGACCACCGGCCCTGGAGCGGGCGGCGGGTCGATCGGCGGTCCGGGCTCCGGCGGGCTGGCCGGCGGTGCCCTCGCCGGTGGCGCCGTGGTCGGCGGGACCGCGCTCGGCGCGATGGGTGCGGCGCGGCTCGGCGGTGGCGCACTCCCAGGTGCCCTGGGTGGTGCGCTCGGCGGTGCGCCGGGCGGAGCCGGCGGAGCGGCCGTCCTGGGCGGTGGCCCTGCCGGAGCGGGCGCCGCGGGCCGCGGCGCGCTCGGCGCCGCAGGCGCGGGCGGTCGCGGCGGGTCGGCGGGCGGCATGGTCGGCGCAGCGGGTGGCGGCGGAGCCGCCGGGAGCTCGAAGCGCAAGCGTCGCGCGGGCTCGCTGGGCTACGTGGCACCCGAGCTCGACGAGGACGAGCCGACGACGACCGCGCGCGCCGCGGGACTCGCGCGCGGCTCGCGCGAGGACGCACCGAACGTGACCGTCGACGCCCCCGCGGACGACGAGACCTGGTGACGAACCGCTGACGGACGGCCCCTGCACCACCGGTGCGGGGGCCGTCGTCGTCGGTCAGCCCGGGAGCTGCTCCACCAGCACGGTCCGGTCGCCGATGCGCACCGTGGAGCCGCTCGGGACGGGGGTCGGCCGCTCCGGTGCGACGACCACCGACTGCCCGGAGGGCAGCACGACGACGGTGCCGTTGCCGGACCCTGCGTCCGCGACCCAGAACCCCCGCGCGTCGATGCCGAACCGCGCGTGCGTGCGCGACAGGGACCGCTGCGGGTCGTCGACCGTGACCACGTGGTCGCACCGCTCGCCGTCCCGCGGGCGCGGCGCGCGGCCGATGACGCCCGGGCCGCTCACGCTCATCGCCTCGCCCGTGTCGAGCGTCAGCACGAACGTGCGCGGCCGCACAGGCGCCGTCGGGGGTGCCGACGGGTGGGGCACCACGGGGTGCGCGCCACCGTGGGTCGCACGCGGACCGGCGGCGGGCACCGGGCCGGGCGCCGAGGCGGTCGGCGGCACACCGGCCGGCGCGCCGGCCGCCACGCCCGTCGGCGCATCGGTGGGCACACCGGTCGGCACGGCTGTCGGCGCACCGGGTGCCGGGCGGGAGACGGGCGCTGCCGAGCCGACGGTGACGAGGCCGGGCGTGGCGGGTGCCCCGACCCCCGCGCCGCCGGCGCGCGGTCCGCGGACGTCGACGACCACCGCGCGGCCCGCGCGGTCGTGCCAGCCCTGCCGCAGCGCGGAGCGGTCCCCCGCGACGGACCCGACGACGACCCACTGCCCGACCCCGCCGACGAGGTGCCCGGCCCCGACGACGAGGGCCCGGCGCACCGCACGGCCGAGGCCGGGCGCGTACGGCGTCTCGACGCGCGCCGCGCGCAGGCCGAGCACGAGGTTCCCCACGGTCCGCCCGGTCCGGGCCTCCCAGACGACGAGCCCGACGGCGAGCTCGAGCGCGACGAGAGCCGCGAGCACGGGCCGCTGCGTCGCGCCGAGCACGGCGCCCGCGACGCCGAGGACCACGAGCGTGTCGATCGCGAACGCGCCGAGACGCGCCCCGACGCCGACGGTCCGGACACCGTCGAACGCGGCCCCGAGGCCGTCCGCGAGGGCGGGGGCGCCGACGACGCGGGGACCGGCCGCGGCCGGCGTCGCCACGGGCGGGTGTGACGTGCGCGCCGCCCCCCGCGCGCGGCCCGACGAGCGTCGCCGCGTCACCGGCGGCTGCGCCTCGACGACGATCATGGGTGCCGCGGGCGCACCGCACCCCGTGCAGAACCGGGCGCCCTCCCGCAACGCGCGTCCGCACGACGCGCAGGTCTGCTCGCTCATGAGCCCACCGTCCTCCGCAGCACCTCGACGAGCCCGGACGCGACGACCGCCGCCGGCAGCGCCACGGCCACCGCGAGCCCCTCCATCATGTCCGCCAGCCGCGACGCGACCACGGACCGCCAGCCGCGCGCGAGCGCGGTCCCGACCACCGCCACGACCGCACAGAGCGCGAGCGCGCCCACGGCGACGGGGATCCGCCACGCGAGCGGCACCGCGAGCGCGGTCTCGACGAGCAGCGCCCCGGCCGCGAGCCGGGGCAGCCACCGCCCGGCCGTGTCGCGCGAGCTGCGCGGGACGAGCACGAACGCGAGCAGGACGCACGCGACGAGCGTGTACGCACCCCAGCGCTGCACGGCCGCGAGACCGTCCGCGCGCTGCGCCGCCGCGACGACGCCGGGCAGCAGCACGACGGCGACGACGCACGCGAGGGCGGTGGCGGTGATGACGCGCCGCTCGGCCCCCTCGACGGTGCGGGCGACGAGCCTCTGGCTCACGCGGCCGAGCGCGCGCGGCCGCGGGGCGCGCACGGACTCGGCGGTGCGCGCGACCTGCGAGACGTCGACGAGCTGCTCGTCGGGGATCGCGAGCGCGAGGCGCGGCGCGATGCGCAGCACGAGCGGTGCGAGGCCGACCAGCAGCGCGGCCCCGGCCTGCACCGGCAGGTCGAGCAGGAGGGTCGCGGACTGGGCAGCGGCGGCGACGGTCAGCCCGCCGAGCACGACGACCGCGACGTCCTCGCCGTCGCGCAGGCGCCGGGTGACGACGGTGCGGACGCCGCCCACGGTGGTCGCGCACGCCAGCGCGACCACGACGGCGAGCCGTCGCGCCGGTGCGTCGTCGGGCAGGACGGTCCACGCGCCGGCGGCGGCGGCGAGCGTGGGTGCGGCGAGGGTCGCGGCGACGGACGCCACGGGCGCGGTCCCCCGTCCGGTGCGCCCCGCCGTGGCGACGGCCAGCGCGACGAGCGCCAGCGCGAGGGCGACGCCGGTCGAGGCCGACGCGGGCAGGTCCGGGGCGGGGCCGAGCATCGCGGTGAGCAGCAGGACCGCACCGATCGCGCCCGCGAGCGCGAGCAGACCGGCCTGCGGGCGGGGGCGGCGGGCGAGCAGCTCCGGGTCGACCGGCCGGTGGCGACGCGGCCGGGGCGCGGGGCGCACGACGTGCAGCGCGCCACCGTCGGCGACCTGCCGGCCGACCGCGGCGCGCACGTCGAGCCGCTGCCCGGCGGAGTCGAGGACGAGGGTCGCGGGGTCGTCGATCGGGACGAGCGCGGCGCGCAGCGCGTCACCGAGCACGACGTCACGGCGCAGCGCGACATGGCGCTGCTCGGCGCCCACGGCGACGACGAGCCGCACGTGCGACTGCGGGCGGGCGTCGGTGGCCGAGCCGGGTGCCGCCACGACCACCTCCTCGTCCGTGTCCGTCCTGCGCGTGCGGGCCCGCCACCTGCGACGGCGGTCGGGTGGCCGCCCACATGCTACGGGTCCGGATCGCCCCGGTGCGGGTACCGTTGCGTGGTCCCGTGCATGCTCGACCCCGGCGCACGCTCCGGGCAGCGAGGAGAGCGATGTCGATCACCGCCGACCGTGGCGTCCAGGCCGGCCCACCGCCCGTCCCCACGGGTCAGGTCGTCATGCAGCCACCTCCGGAGATCCAGCCGTCCGACGGCGTCAGCGGTGTGCTCTCGAACCTCGTGCCGATGCTCGGCTCGGTGGGCTCGATCGTCTTCATCTCGATGTCGCAGCCGGGCGGCAAGGGCATGATCGCGGGCGGCATGTTCCTGGTCGCGTCGCTGGGCTTCGTCGCGGTCAACGGGTGGCGCCAGCGCGCGCAGCACCAGGCGCAGGTCGTCGGGGCGCGGCGCGAGTACCTCGCGTACCTGGCGGACCTGCGCCGCACGGTGCGCCAGGCTGCCCGGGCGCAGCGGCGCGCGGCGCAGTGGTTCGCACCCGAGCCCGGCGCGCTGCCGGCGATCGCCGAGGAGCGCTCGCGGGCGTGGGAGCGCACACCCGAGCATCCGGAGTTCCTGCGCGCGCGGCTCGGGACGGGCGCGCAGCAGCTCGCGCTGCAGCTCGAGGCGCCGCAGACGCCCCCGCTCGCGCAGCTCGACCCCGTGGCGGCCTCGGCCGCGCACCGGTTCCTGGTCACGCACCGCGTGCAGCAGGACATCCCGCTGTCGGTCGACGTGCGCAGCGCGGCACGCATCGAGGTCGCCGGGGCCGAGGACGAGGCCCGCGGGCTCGCCCGCGCCGTCGTCGCGCAGCTCGCGACGTTCCACTCCCCCGACCAGCTGCAGATCGCCGTCCTCGCGGGCGAGCGCGCGCTGCCCGCGTGGGACTGGGTGAAGTGGCTGCCGCACGCCCACTCGACGCGCGAGCGCGACGCCGTCGGAGCGGCCCGGATGATCGGCACGACGCTCGCCGAGATCGAGGGGCTGCTGCCCGAGGGGCTCGCGGACCGGCCGCGGTTCGGCCGCGCACCGGTCGGCTCGACGCCCGTGCCCCACCTGCTCGTCGTCGTCGACGGCGGTCACGTCCCCGTGGGCAACGGCATCGTCACGCCCGACGGCGTGCTCGGCGTCACGGTGCTCGAGCTGCCCGAGCACTGGGAGGAGCTCGAGGACGCGAACACGCTGCGGTTCCTGCTCGGCGCGGCGCTGCCCGACGGTGGCGTGCCCGTCGAGGTGCTGCGCCTGGGGATGGAGCCCACACGGCTCAAGGGCGACCGGCTCTCGCTGCCGGAGGCGGAGGCCACGGCTCGCCGCCTGCTCCCCCTGTACGTGGACGCCGGGCCGCAGCGCGACGAGGGCCAGGTCTCCGCCGAGCTCGTCGACCTGCTCGGCCTGGGCGACGTGCGCGACCTCGACCTGTCGCGCGCGTGGCGCCCGCGGCTCGCGCGTGACCGGCTGCGCGTCCCCATCGGCCTGACCCCGCAGGGACAGCCCGTCGCGCTCGACATCAAGGAGTCCGCGCAGCAGGGCATGGGCCCGCACGGGCTCATCATCGGCGCGACGGGCTCCGGCAAGTCGGAGGTGCTGCGCACCCTCGTGCTCGCCCTCGCGCTCACGCACTCCTCCGAGGACCTCAACTTCGTCCTCGTCGACTTCAAGGGCGGCGCGACGTTCGCCGGCATGGCGGACATGCCGCACGTCTCGGCGATCATCACGAACCTCGGCGAGGAGCTCACGCTCGTCGACCGCATGCAGGACGCGCTGCAGGGCGAGATGGTGCGCCGTCAGGAGCTGCTGCGGGCCGCGGGCAACTTCGCGAACGTCGCGGACTACGAGAAGGCGCGTCGTACCGACCGGCCGGACCTGCAGCCGCTGCCCGCGCTGCTGATCGTGGCCGACGAGTTCTCCGAGCTGCTCGCCGCCAAGCCCGAGTTCGTCGACCTGTTCGTCGCGATCGGGCGCCTCGGCCGCTCGCTGCAGATGCACCTGCTGCTGTCCAGCCAGCGCCTCGAGGAGGGTCGCCTGCGCGGCCTCGAGTCCCACCTGTCGTACCGGATCGGCCTGCGCACGTTCTCCGCGTCCGAGTCGCGCGCCGTGCTCGGCGTGCCCGACGCGTACGAGCTGCCGCCCGTGCCCGGCGTCGGCTACCTCAAGCCCGACCCGACGACGATGATCCAGTTCCGCGCGTCCTACGTCTCGGGTCCGCCGAAGGCGCGGCGCCGCACGGCCGCCGGGGCGGGCCCCGTCGCCACGGGCCGTGCGCGCCTCGAGTCGTTCACCGCCGCGCCGGTGCTGACCGCCGCCGCGGGTCGCGACGAGCCCGACGAGCCGGACCTCGACGACGACGAGAAGCGCGCCACGTTCGACATCGCGGTCTCGCTCATGCGCGGCCAGGGCCCCGCCGCGCACCAGGTGTGGCTCCCGCCGCTCGTCGTGCCCGAGACGTTCGACCGGCTCATGCCGGACCTCGCGGTCGACCCCCAGCTCGGGCTCGTCTCGCGCGGCTGGCGCGAGGCCGGCGCGCTGACGTTCCCGCTCGGCATCGTCGACCGCCCGCTCGAGCAGCGGCGCGAGAACCTCACGCTGTCGCTCGCGGGTGCGGGCGGGCACCTCGCCGTCGTCGGCGGCCCGCGGTCCGGCAAGAGCACGGTCCTGCGGTCCGTCCTGACGGGTCTCGCGCTCACCCGCACGCCGCTGGAGGTGCAGCTGTACGTGCTCGACTTCGGCGGCGGCACGTTCACGCCGCTCGTCGGGCTCCCGCACGTCGCGGGCGTCGCCACGCGCGCCGAGCCCGACGTCGTGCGGCGGATCGTCGCCGAGGTCGAGGGGATCGTCGACGCGCGCGAGCGGTACTTCCGGGCGCACGGCGTCGACTCCGTCGAGACGTACCGCCAGCGGCGCGCCGCGGGCCAGGTCGACGACGGGTACGGGGACGTCTTCGTCGTCGTCGACGGCTGGTCCACGATCCGCCAGGAGTTCGACGAGCTCGAGCCGCGCCTCCAGGCGCTCGCCGGGCGCGGGCTCACGTTCGGCATCCACGTGCTCGCGTCCGCGAGCCGCTGGATGGACTTCCGCACCCAGATCAAGGACCTGTTCGGCACGAGGCTCGAGCTGCGTCTCGGCGACCCGACGGACTCCGAGCTCGACCGCAAGGTCGCGGCGTCCGTCCCGCGCGAGCGGCCCGGCCGCGGGCTCGTCGCGTCCAAGCACCACGTGCTCACCGCGCTGCCCCGCATCGACGGCGACGGGTCGCCCGACACGCTCGGCGCCGGCGTGCAGCACCTCGTGCAGACCGTCGCGCAGTCGTGGCGCGGCGCTCCTCCGCCCAAGCTGCGCCTGCTGCCCGAGCAGGTCACGCTCGACGAGCTGCGCGCGCGCGCACCTCAGGCGCCCGGCATCCTGCTCGGCATCGACGAGGCAGCGCTCGCCCCCGTCGTCGTCGACGTACGCGACGAGCACCACCTGTACGCGTTCGGCGACTCGGGTGCCGGCAAGTCCGCGTTCCTGCGCGCCGTCGCGAGCGAGATCCAGCGCCTGCACACGCCGCAGCAGGCCCAGATCATCGCGGTGGACTTCCGCCGCGCGCTGCTGGGCGAGATCCCCGACACCTACCTCACGAGCTACCTGACCACGCACGAGCAGGCGACCGCCGAGCTCACGGACCTCGCCGCGTACCTGCGCGGGCGGCTGCCCGGCCCCGACGTCACACCCGACCAGCTGCGAGCCCGCTCCTGGTGGACCGGTGCCGAGGTGTACGTCCTCGTCGACGACTACGACCTCGTCGCCACCTCGTCCGGGAACCCGCTCACGTCGCTCGTCCCGCTGCTCGCACAGGCCGGCGACGTCGGGCTGCACCTGGTGCTCACCCGACGCACCGGTGGCGCGTCACGCTCGCTGTACGACCCCGTCCTGCAGGCCGTGCGCGACCTCGCGGCGCCCGGGATCGTCATGTCGGGCAGCCCCGACGAGGGTGCGCTCGTCGGCGCCGCACGGCCCGTGCCGTCGGTGCCCGGACGCGCCCAGCTCGTCACGCGCGAGGCGGGCCTGCAGGTGGTCCAGCTCGCCTGGACGCCGTCGACGACCTGAGTCAGCGCGCCTCGATGCGCACCGTGCGCTCGCCCAGACGCAGCGACCAGCCCGGGCCGACGCTCGCGCGCGTGCCCGCCGGCAGGGTCGCCGCCGTCCCGTCGGGACGCACCACGAGCGTGCCGTTGGTCGAGCCGCGGTCCACGACCCACAGCGTCCCGGGCTCGGCGGGGCCGAACGCGAGGTGCGTCTTCGACAGCGACCGCGCCGGGTCGTCGATCGCCACGACGTGCTCGACGTCGCCCTGGGGCGCGCGCCCCACGACGCCCTCACCCAGCACGTCGACGCGCTCACCCGTGTCGAACACCAGGCGCAGGCCGGGCGGCACGGGCGGCTGACCGGTCACGGGCGTGCGCAGGCGCGTGAGCTCGATGTCGTCGAGCTCCTCCGTCCAGCGCGGGTGGTCCGCCGCCGCCCGCGCGATCGGCTGCGCGGCGGTCGACGTGTCCTCGCCGCGCGCGGCCGCGGGCTCGACCCGGTCATGGCCCGCGGGCGGGGTGTCGCCCGGCGTGCGCCGCACCTCACCGGCGAGCGTGTCGGACCAGCCCGACGTGGGCGCGGGCGGGGCCGGCTCGGCGGACGTGGGCTGCGTGCGGGCGGGCGGGCCCGTGATGAGGCCGTCGGCCGGCGGGCGCTCGGTGGGCCGGCCCGTCCCGACGCCCGGCGGGAGCGGCACGAGACCGATCGCGGCGGCGGGCTCCGGCTCCGCCGCCGCGGCGTCCGCCGCCGGCTCCGCCGGGGGCGCAGCCGCGACAGGCGGCGCGGTGACGGGCGGGGTGGTGACGGGCGCAGCGGTCACGGGCGCAGCGGTCACGGGCGCAGCGGTGACGGGCGCAGCGGTCACGGGCGCGGGGGTCACGGGTGCGGGGGTCACGGGTGCGGGGGCGACCGGCGCGGGAACAGGGGCGGGAGCAGGCGCCGGCGCAGACGACGGCGGCGGCGGGGGCACGGGCCCGACCGCGCGCGCCACGGCCCGGTCCCACGCCTGCGCGGGGTCCTCGGACCGGGCGACGCCCGTCGCGTTCGCGAGCAGCACGATCGTGCCCGCGGCCTTGTCGTGCCAGCCCCGCTGCGCGGGCGTCTTGTCGAACACGCCCGACGCCACGACGAGCCACTCCCCGACGAGGCACGCGACGTAGCCGAGTCCCACGACGAGCTGCCGGACGAAGATGCGCAGCAGACCCGCGGGACGGCCGGTCTCGGCCGACACCGTCCGGATCCCCAGCAGCGCACCACCGACGGTCGCGCCGGTGACCGACTCGCAGATCCACAGCGCGAGCCCGCCGAGCCCGCCCAGCAGGGACGGCAGGAACGACGCCGCGCTCGGGCGCACTCCCGCCTCGGGGGTGCCCGCCACGGCCAGCGAGATCACCACGCCCAGCCCGGCGAGCAGTGAGAGCGCGGCGAGGTCGATCGCGTACGCGGCGACGCGGCGCCCGACGGGCGCAACGCTCCCCGGCACGACCGGGAACGTCCCGGCCGCACGCGCGTCGCGACGCCCACCGCCGCTCGGCGGTGCGGCGGCCGACGCGGCGGTGACCGGCTCCGAGCCCCACGCGGTCGCGGCCGTCGTGGGCGCAGGAGCCGGCGCGGCGGTCGCGGCGGGCGCGCTCGGGGGCACGTCGCGCGACGTCCGGACGGGGTCGTCGGCAGCGGGTACGGCAGCGGGCGCGGCAGCGGGTACAACAGCGGGTATAACAGCGGGTACGGGTCCGGGCGCCGGCGGCGCGGGCGGGGCCTGGACGCGCGCGCCACACTCGGCGCAGAACATCGCCCCCGCCTCGAGCTCAGCCCCGCACGTCCCGCACAGCTTGCCGCTCACGCTCGCCACCCTCCTCGTCGCGGTGGCCGGTCCGCTCGCGCGCTCCCCGGCCTGCCGCGAGCATCGTGCCAGATGCGCCCGATGCGTTCGCCCGGTCCGTGCACAGCACCGCACGTGCAGGTCGTACCGCGAGACGCGCGGGGCCCGAGGTGTCCCCCGCACGGGTGGTGCGCGGGGTGCGACGGCCCGTCGTCAGGACGCGCGGTCGACGAGTGCGTCGGCGAAGGAGACGAGCGCGTCCTTGACCGGCCCGGCCGGCAGCGGCTCGAGCACGCGCACGGCGTCGTGCGCGAGCGCGACCGCCTGGTCCCGGGTCTCGTCGAGGACGGCGTGGGCCCGCAGCAGCGCGACGGCCTCGTCGAGCGCGGCGTCGTCGGACAGGTCCCCGTCGAGGCGCGCGAGCAGCGCCCGGTCCTCGTCGCTCGCGGCGGGACCCGCGCAGCGGGCCCGCAGCAGGAGCACGGGCATCGTCGGGACACGCTCGCGCAGGTCCGTCCCGGGGGTCTTGCCGGTCAGCGCACCGTCGGAGGTGAGGTCGATGACGTCGTCGGCGAGCTGGAAGGCGACGCCGATGCGCTCGCCGAACTCCATGACGATGGAGACGACCTCGGGCGTGCAGCCGGCGAACATCGCGCCGAGCCGCGCGGACGTCGCGAGCAGCGACGCGGTCTTGTCGGCGAGCACCTGCAGGTAGTGCGCGACCGGGTCGTCACCCTCGCGCGGGCCGACCGTCTCGTGGAGCTGGCCGAGGCACAGCCGCTCGAACGTGCGCGCCTGGATGCGCACCGCCTCGGGGCCGAGGCCGGCGACGGTCGTGGAGGCCCGGGCGAACAGGAGGTCGCCCGTGAGGATCGCGACGGAGTTGCCCCAGACCTCGTGCGCGGACGGCGCACCGCGGCGCAGCGGTGCGGAGTCCATGACGTCGTCGTGGTAGAGCGTCGCGAGGTGCGTGAGCTCGACGACGACGGCAGCGTCGATGACCTCCCGGCGCGCCCCGTCACCCAGCTCGGCGACGAGCAGGGTCAGCAGCGGGCGCAGGCGCTTCCCGCCGGCGTTGACCAGGTGGCGCGACGCCGAGTCCGCGAGGGCGTCGGCGTTGCCGACCGCGTCACGCAGCGCCTCCTCGACGAGGGCGAGGCGCGCGGTGAGCCGGTCGGCGAGGGCCTGGTCGGCCAGCGGGATGGCCGCGGTCGAAGTCACGAGACGAACCTATCCCGGCCACGAGGGTGCGCCGGCACGCCCGACCGGGCGTAACGGACGAACCGGACGGTGATCTCGGGAGCCGGACCGGGCCTGGTCAGGGCAGGAACCTCGCGACGTCGGAGATGAGGTCGAGCACGGGCGTCGGGAACACGCCGAGCACGACCGTGAGGACGGCGGCGACCGCGATCGCGACCGCGGCGAGCCCTTCGGACGGCACGACCGTCGTCGTGGTCGTCGCGGTCGGCGCGGCCACGAGCGTCGCGACGGCGGACGACCCGTCGGCCCCGGCGAGCGCGACGTCCTCGCCCGGTGCGGCGTTCTCGTCGGACGCGCGGCTTTCGACGACCGGTGCGGCGTCCTCGTCGGACGGCTCCACGGCGGCGTCGTCGCGGCCGGGCGCGGGCGTGAAGTACATCAGCACGATGATCCGCACGTAGAAGAACGCGGCCGCGGCCGAGCTCAGCACGCCGACGAGCGCGAGCGGCCAGGCGCCGCCGTCGACCGCGGCGGAGAACACGGCGAACTTCCCGATGAACCCCGCGGTGAGCGGGATGCCCGCGAAGGAGAGCAGGAACAGCGCGAACGCGCCCGCGAGCGCGGGGTGCGTGCGCCCGAGCCCGGCCCACTGCGACAGGTGCGTGGCCTCGCCGAGCACGCTGGTGCGCAGGTCCTCGTCCCCGGCCTCCGCGAGCTCGTCGGCCGCCACGTCGGTCGACGCCTGCGGGACCGTGCGCTCACGCACGAGCCACACCACGCCGAACGCCCCGACCGTCGCGACGCCGTACACCAGCAGGTAGAACAGCACCGCGCTGATGCCCGCCTCGTCGAGCGCGACGACGCCCGTGAGGATGAACCCCGCGTGGGCGATCGACGAGTACGCGAGCAGGCGCTTGATGTCGGTCTGGACCAGCGCCACGACCGTCCCGACGACCATGGTGGCGATCGCGACGGTCCACAGGAACACGTCGAGGTCCCACTGCAGGCCGGGGAAGATCGTGTAGTACACGCGCAGCAGCGCACCGAACGCGGCGACCTTGGTGCACGCGGCCATGAAGCCGGTGATCGGGGTCGGGGCACCCTGGTAGGCGTCGGGCGTCCACGAGTGGAACGGCACCGCGCCGACCTTGAACAGCAGGCCGACGAGCAGCAGCACGGCGCCGACGAGCAGCAGCGGGTCGAGCGCCGAGGGCGTGCCCGTGGCGGCGGCGATCTCCGAGTAGCGCAGCGTGCCCGAGTAGCCGTAGACGAGCGCGACGCCGAAGATCAGCAGCGCGGACGCGAACGCACCGAGCAGGAAGTACTTGAGCGCGGCCTCCTGCGAGAGCAGGCGGCGGCGGCGCGCCATGCCGGTCAGCAGGTACAGCGGCAGCGAGAGCACCTCGAGCGCGACGAACAGCGTGAGCAGGTCGCCGGTCGCGGGCAGGATCATCATGCCGCCGGTCGCGAGGAGCAGCAGCGGGTAGACCTCGGTCTGCGTGAGGCCCTTGCGCCGTGCGAGCTCCTCGTAGTCCGAGCCGGGGATCGACGCCGCGGTGGGTGCGAACGCGTCCTCGCCGGTGGCCGTGCGGTCGGCGACGACGAGCAGCGCGAGCAGGGTGAGGACCGCGATGACGCCCTGGATGACGAGCGTCGGGCCGTCGACGAGCAGCGAGCCGTCGAGCACGTCCGTCCCGCCGGACGACGAGACGCCGTCCCACAGCGCCGCGACCGCGACGATCGCGCCGACGGGCGCGCCGAACGCGAGCACGAGCTGTGCGGCCCGCCGCGCGCGGTCGGGCACGAACGCCTCGACGAGCACGCCGACGATGCCCGCGACGAGCACGATCACGACGGGGCTGAGCGCGCCCCAGGCGATCTCCGGTGCGGTGAAGCTCACTGGTCGCTCCCTTCGAGAGCAGCGGCCGGGACGTCCTGCACGCCGACGACGTCGAGCGTCACGGACGCGGGCGGACGCACGAGGTCGAGCGCGGGGCCGGGGACGAAGCCGAGCACGAGCATCGCGGCGACGAGCGGCGCGACGGCCCACCGCTCGGTCGCGGTGACGTCGCGGAAGCCCGCGACCTCCTCGCGCGGCGGCCCGGTGAAGATGCGCTGGTAGGTCCACAGCACGTAGATCGCGGCGAGCACGACGCCGAGCGTCGCGACGACCGCGGCGGCCGGGTGCCGGGCGAACGTGCCGACGATGACCATGAACTCGGACACGAACGTCGACAGACCCGGCAGCGACAGGGCGGACAGGCCGGCGACGAGGAACAGGCCCGCCAGGACGGGCACGACCTTCTGCAGGCCGCCGAAGGCGTCGATCTGCTGCGAGCCGCGGCGCGCGACGAGGAAGCCGGCGATCAGGAACAGCGCACCGGTCGAGAGCCCGTGGTTGACCATGTAGAACGACGAGCCCGCGACCGACGTCGACGTGAAGGCGAAGATGCCGAGCACGATGAACCCGAAGTGCGACACGGACGTGTACGCGATGAGCCGCATGAGGTCCTTCTGGCCGATCGCGAGCAGCGCGCCGTAGAGGATCGACACGACGGCGAGCACGATGACGACAGGCGCGGCCCACCGCGACGCCTGCGGGAACAGCGGCAGGCAGAGCGTGAGCATGCCGAACGTGCCGACCTTGTCGAGCACGCCGACCAGCAGGGTCGACGTGCCGGCGGGTGCCTGCTCGGCGGCGTCGGGCAGCCACGTGTGCACGGGGAACATGGGCGCCTTGATCGCGAACGCGATGAAGAACGCGACGAACAGCCACCGCTCGGTGCCGGTCGGCAGGTCGAGCCCGGTGAGCTTCTCGGTGAGGAAGCCGTCCTCGCCGCGCGGGCCCTGCAGGTACAGCGCAATGACGCCGACGAGCATGATCAGGCCGCCCGCGAGCGAGTAGAGCAGGAACTTCACGGCCGCGTACCGGCGCTCGGCTCCCCCGTACCCGCCGATCATGAAGTACACGGGGATGAGCATGGCCTCGAACAGCACGTAGAACAGGAAGACGTCACGTGCGGCGAACACCGCGACGATGAACGCCTCGAGCACGAGCGCGAGCGCGAGGTAGTGGCGCAGCGCGTCGCTCGTCGTGGTGCCCGAGCCCTGCTCGCGCCACGCCGCGAGGACGACGAGCGGGACGAGCAGCACGGACATCGCGATGAGCGCGAGGCCCACGCCGTCGACCCCGACCGCGTAGGACGCGCCGATCGCGGGGATCCACCGGTGCGTCTCGGTGAGCTGGACGGTGCCGGCGTCGGCGGTGTCGAACGCGGTGAGCGCGAGGCCGAGCAGGACGAGCTCGACGAGCGCGACACCGAGCGCCACGACGCGCGCCCGGGGGCGCAGCGCCCTCGGCGCGAACCACAGCACCAGCGCACCGAGGACCGGCCACGCGATCAGCGTGGTCAGCCAGGGGAAGTCGGGCGACATCGCTCTCCTCAGCTCTGGACGGCCAGCACGACGACGAGGAGGACCACGAGGCCTCCGAGCATCGTCGCGGCGTACGTGCGGACGTATCCGGTCTGCAGGCGGCGCAGCAGCGCGCCCAGACCGACGGTCGCGTGCGTGACCCCCTTGACCCCGCCGTCGACGACCGCGTGGTCGGCGTAGACCAGCGAGCGCGTCAGGTGCTGCCCGGGCTCGACCAGCACGGCGTCGTTGACGGCGTCCTGGTAGAGGTCGACGCGCGCGGCGCGCGTGAGCGCGGTGCCGAGCGGCGGGACGACGGGCACGGTCGCGGTCGCGTACCGGCGCCACGCCAGCACGAGGCCGACGACGACCACGGTGAGCGTGAGGGCGATGAGCACACCCGCGGGCAGGACGGGCTCCTCGTGCTCGACGTGCCCCGTGACGGGCTCGAGCCAGCCGGTGAACCGGTTGCCGAGCGCGAGGAACAGGCCGAGGCCGACCGAGCCGACCGCGAGGACGATCATCGGCCACGTCATGAGGGCCGGGGACTCGTGCGGGTGCTGCTCGGAGCCGTCCTTGCGGGTGGTCCAGCGGCGCTCGCCCTCGAACGTCATGAAGAACAGGCGCGACATGTAGAACGCCGTGATGCCGGCGCCGACGAGCGCCACGGTCCCGAACACCCACGCGCGCCACTGCGCGCCGTCGGTGGGGATGAACGCGGCCTCGATGATCTTGTCCTTGGAGAAGAAGCCGGAGAACGGCGGGATCCCGAGGATCGCGAGCCAGCCCATCATGAACGTGATCCAGGTGACCTTCATGTAGCGGGCCAGGCCGCCGAAGCGGCGCATGTCCACCTGGTCGTCCATGCCGTGCATGACGGACCCGGCACCGAGGAACATCCCGGCCTTGAAGAACCCGTGCGTCACCAGGTGGAAGATCGCGAACGCGTAGCCGACGGGGCCGAGGCCGGCCGCGAGCACCATGTAGCCGATCTGCGACATCGTCGACGCCGCGAGGGCCTTCTTGATGTCGTCCTTGGCGCAGCCGACGATCGCCCCGAACAGCAGCGTGATCGCGCCGACGACCACGACGACGAGCTGCGCGCTCGGCGCGGCCTCGAAGATCGCACCCGAGCGCACGATCAGGTACACGCCCGCGGTGACCATCGTCGCGGCGTGGATGAGCGCCGAGACGGGGGTCGGGCCGGCCATCGCGTCACCCAGCCAGGACTGCAGCGGGAACTGCGCCGACTTGCCGCACGCCGCGAGCAGCAGCATGAGGCCGATGGCGGTGAGCGTCCCCTCGCTCGCGTGCGCCGCCGGGTCGGCGAGGACGGTCCCGAAGTCGAGCGCGCCGAAGTGCGCGAACATCAGGCCCATCGCGACGAGCAGGCCCACGTCACCGACACGGTTCGCGACGAACGCCTTCTTGGCGGCCACCGCGTACGGCGTGTTGTGGTTCCAGAACCCGATGAGCAGGTAGGACGCCAGACCGACGCCTTCCCAGCCGACGAACAGCAGCACGAACGAGTCGGCGAGCACGAGCAGGAGCATCGCGGCGACGAACAGGTTCAGGTACGCGAAGAACCGGCGACGGTCGGTGTCGTGCTCCATGTACGCCACGGAGTAGACGTGGATGAGCGTGCCGACGAACGTCACGAGCAGCACGAACGTGAGCGACAGCGGGTCGAACCGCAGCCCCGCGTCGAGGTGCAGCGCACCCGCGTCGATCCACGTCCCGAGCCGCAGGTCCCACACCCGCGAGGACGCGGCCTGCCCGAGGACCTCGAGCATCGCGAGCAGGCCGACGACGAACGCGCCGGTGGAGGCGAGCACGCCGAGCCAGTGCCCCCACCGGTCGGCACGCCGGCCGAGGAGCAGCAGCACGGCCGCGGAGGCGAGCGGCAGGGCGACCACCAGCCAGGCGAACGACCAGACACCGCCGGAGGCGGTCGCCCCGGCCGGGTTCACCACCGGGGACACCGCGGGCAGGGTCGCCGCGAGGGCAAGAGAGTGCACAGCCGTCCCCTCAGCTCTTCAGCAGGTTGACGTCGTCGATCGAGGCCGACCGACGGGTACGGAAGATCGCCACGATGATCGCGAGCCCGACGACGACCTCGGCGGCGGCCACGACCATCACGAAGAACGCGAGCACCTGGCCCGTGAGCTCGCCGTGCATGCGCGAGAACGTCACGAGGCAGAGGTTGGTGGCGTTGAGCATGAGCTCGACGCCCATGAACGCGATGATCGCGTTGCGGCGCAGCAGCACGGCGGCCGCACCGATCGAGAACAGGATCCCCGACAGCACGAGGTAGTGGGTGAGCGTCACTTGCCCTCCTCCGAGTCCGGTGCGCCGGCGTCCACGCCCGCGACCGCGTCCGCGATGCGCGGCTCGCCGATCGGCGCCGACTGCGGCTCGGCGTGCGGCGGCGCGGTGGTGCCCTGCTCGTCGGACGCGCTCGTGCCGCGGTCGACCGCCGCCTTGCCCGCGAGCACGCGGTCGATCCGCGCGGCGTACTCGGCGGCGTCGGCCTCCTGGCCGCGCACGCGCAGCACGCGCGGCACCGAGCTCTCGATCGGCTGCCCGTACGGGTCGAGCGCGGGCACGTCCATGGCGTTGTGCTTGGCGTACACGCCCGGCGCGGGCAGCGGCGCCAGGTGCTGCCCGTCGCGCACGCGCGCCTCGGCGCGCTCACGCTGGCCGAGGCGCGGGGTGAGCCGGCGGCGGTGCGTGTAGACGAGGGCGCCGAGCGCGGCGGTCACGAGCAGTGCGCCGACCACCTCCATCGCGAACACGTACCTGCCGAAGATCAGGTGCGCGATGCCCACGGGGTTGGACGCCTCGTTGGCGCTCCCCAGCCCGGTGGGCTCGGGGTACGCGGCGGTCCCGATCACGCCCGCGAGCACGACCAGCAGCCCGAGCCCTGCCACCCAGCCGATCCAGCGCTGCCCGCGGATGGTCTCGACGAGCGAGTCCGCGGTGCTCACGCCGACGAGCATGAGGACGAACAGGAACAGCATCATGATCGCGCCGGTGTAGACGACCACCTGGACGACGCCGAGGAAGACCGCACCCTGCGTGACGTACATGAACGCGAGGCAGATCATCACGAGGATGACCGACAGCGCGGCGTGCACGGCCTTGCGCGCGAAGAGCAGCCCGAGCGACGCGAGGACCATGACGGGCGCGAGCACCCAGAACAAGACGGCCTCGGCGGTCGACGGGTCCCCGGCCGAGTCGACCGCGCGGGGCAGCGCCCCGACGGCGGGCAGGCTCGAGGTGAGGTCGGCGGCCAGCGCGGCCGCCGAGAGCGCTGCGCTCATCGGGCACCGCCCTGGCGGTGCGCGGCGGCGACGTTCGCGGCCATGGCCGCTGCGGTCGGCCCGACCTGCTCGGCCGGGGTGAGCCCCGGTCCCTCGGGCAGCGTCGGGTCGTCGGGCCGCTGCTCGCGGACCCAGTCCTGCTGCTCCTGCGTGGCCCCGGTGACCTCGCCGCGGTAGTAGTCGGTGTCGGTCGTGCCCTCGGCCATGGGGTGCGGCGCCGCGAGCATGCCGTCACGCAGCGGCGCGAGGAGGTCCTGCTTCTCGTAGATCATCCCGGCGCGCGTCGGCCCCGCGAGCTCGTAGTCGTTCGTCATCGTCAGCGCGCGCGTGGGGCACGCCTCGATGCACAGCCCGCAGAAGATGCAGCGCAGGTAGTTGATCTGGTAGACGCGGCCGTAGCGCTCCCCGGGCGAGTACTGCTCGTCGGGGGTGTTGTCCCCGGCCTCGACGTAGATCGCGTCCGCGGGGCACGCCCACGCGCACAGCTCGCAGCCGATGCACTTCTCCAGGCCGTCGGCGTAGCGGTTGAGCTGGTGACGGCCGTGGTAGCGCGGCTTCGTCGGGACCGTCTCGCGCGGGTACTGCTCGGTGACGGTCTTGCGGAACATGTTCGACAGCGTCACGCCGAACCCGCCGACGGGGGCGAGCAGCGCGCGCAGGCCCGACGACTGCGGGATGAGCGACTCGTACTGCGGTGCCGCGGGCGCTCCCACCTCCGAGGCGGGCTTGCGGGCGACGGCCTTGCCCCCGGCGGGCGCACCGGCCTGCTGCGGGCGCGGGGCGGGCGGCTTCTTGCGCGGCTCAGCCACCGTGCACCTCCTTCGTGTCGGTCTGCGCATCGGGCTCGTCGGGCTCGCCCGGGGCACCCGCGGGCACGCGCGCCCGGCGCGGCGACGGCGGGAGCACCTGACCGGGCAGGGGCGGGACGGGGTAGCCGTCGGCGAACGCGTCGAGGACGCGCGGCGGCGTCGCCGGCTCCGGGCGCTTCTTCTCGGGGACGAACAGCGAGATCACCACGCCGACCGCCACGATGCCCGCGATGACGAACAGGATGGTCCGCAGCTCGAGGTCCGCGAACTCGGGGAACTGGCGCAGCCCCTGCACGACGGCGACGAGGACGAGCCACGCGAGCGCGGCGGGGATCAGCACCTTCCAGCCGAGCTTCATGAACTGGTCGTACCGGAACCGCAGCACCGAGCCGCGCACCCAGACGAAGAAGAACATGAGCGCCCACAGCTTCGCCAGGAACCACAGCACGGGCCACCAGCCCTGCTGCAGGAAGTGGTCGGCCGGGATGAACGGTGCGCGCCAGCCGCCGAGGAACAGCGTCGTCGCGACCGCGGAGACGTTGAGCATGTTGATGTACTCCGCGAGGAAGAACCACGCGAACTTCATCGACGAGTACTCGGTCATGTAGCCGGAGACCAGCTCACCCTCGGCCTCGGGGAGGTCGAACGGCAGACGGTTGGTCTCGCCGACCATCGAGATCACGTAGATCACGAACGCGGGCAGCAGCGGCAGGAACCACCACAGCTGCGTCTGCGAGGACACGATCTGCGACGTCGACATCGACCCGGCGAGCACGAACACGCTGACCAGCGACAGGCCCATCGCGAGCTCGTAGGAGATCACCTGGGCGGTGGAGCGCACACCACCGAGCAGCGGGTACGTCGAGTTCGACGACCAGCCGCCGAGGACGATGCCGTACACGCCGACCGACGCGCACGCGAGGATGTACAGCACGGCGACCGGGAAGTCGGTGAGCTGCAGCGGCGTCTCGACGCCGAACATGCTCACGGTCGGCCCGAGCGGGATCACCGCGAACGTCAGCAGCGAGCAGAACACCGCGATGAGCGGCGCGACGATGTACACGACCTTGTCGGCCGCCTTGACGGTCATGTCCTCCTTGAACAGGAGCTTCATGGCGTCGGCGAGCGACTGCAGCAGGCCGAACGGCCCGTGCACGTTGGGGCCGGGGCGCACCTGCATGCGCGCGACGACCTTGCGCTCGAACCAGATCGCGAACAGCACGCTCGTGAGCAGGAACACGAGGATCGCGACGGCCTTGATGAGCCAGATCCACCACGTGTCGTTCGAGAAGTCGGCCGTGACCGGCGCGACGGGCTCGGCGAGCAGGATCGTGTGCACGTCAGACCTCCTCGTCCTGCGTGACGGCGGTGCCGGGCGCGAGCCGCACCAGGTCACCGCCGACGGCGTGCAGCGTGTCGCGCACGGCCGAGCCGGGCGCGTTCGTCGGCAGCCAGACGACGAAGTCCGGCACGTCGCTGACCTGCGCCGGCAGCGTCACGGTCCCGGCGTCGGTGCTCACCGCGAGCGGCGCGCCGTCGGCCACGCCGACCGACGCCGCGGTCGCTGCCGAGACGCGCGCGACGGGTCGCTTGGCCGTGCCGGCCAGGTGCGGCTCGCCGTCCTGCAGCCGGCCCGCGTCGAGCAGCTGGTGCCACGTCGCGAGGACCGCGTGGCCCGCGGGCACGGCGGGCGGCTCGCCGGGCCGGACGTCGGGCGCGTCGAGCCGCGTCCCGTCCCACCCGCCGAGCTGGTCGAGCTCCGCGTGCACGTCGCTCACCGAGCCGAGCCCGAGGTCGACCCCGAGCTCCGCGGCGAGACCGTGCAGGACGCGGTGGTCGCTCAGCGCGTGGGACACGAGCGCCTGCGGGAACGGCCGCGGTCGGCCCTCCCACGTGACGAACGTGCCCGGCTTCTCGACCGGAGGCGCGACGGGCAGCACCACGTCCGCGCGCTCCGTGACACCCGACGGGCGCACCTCGAGCGAGAGCACGAAGCGGGCCTTCTCGAGAGCGTCGCGCGCGAGCGCCGGGTCCGGCAGGTCCGCCGGGTCCACGCCGCCGACGACGAGCCCGGCGAGCGAGCCGTCGCGCGCGGCGGCGACGATCTGCGTGACGCTGCGGCCGGGAGCCTCGGGGAGGTGCTCGGCGCCCCACACCGCGGCGATGTCGACGCGCGCGGCCGCGTCCGCGACCGGGCGACCGCCCGGCAGCAGCGTCGGCAGCGTGCCTGCCTCGACCGCACCGCGCTCACCGGCGCGACGCGGCACCCACGCCACGCGCGCCCCCGTGCGGGCCGCGAGCCGCAGCACCGCGGAGAGCGCACCGGTCGACGAGGCCGCGCGCTCACCGACGAGCACCACGGCACCGGGTGCGGCGAGCGCCTCGGCGGCGCGCGCGAGCACCGGCTCGTCGGAGCCGGCGTCGATGCCCTCGATCACCTCGGCCTCGGTGCCGGGCGCGGCCGGCACGAGCGTGCCGGACAGGCGCTCCAGCCCGCGGCTCGCGAGCGCGGCCACCGAGAGCACGGCCGTGCCGCGCTTGACGACCGCGTCGCGCAGCCGCAGGAACAGGATGCCGCCCTCCTCCTCGGCCTCGAGGCCGACGAGCAGCACGGTCGGCGCGGACGTCACGTCCGCGAACGTCACGTCCAGCGTGCGGCCCGCGACGTGGTGGCCGAGGAACGCGGCCTCCTCGTCGGAGTGCGGGCGCGCCCGGTGGTCGACGTCGTTGGTGCCGAGCACGACGCGCGCGAACTTGGCGTACGCGTACGCGTCCTCGAGCGTGACCCGGCCGCCGGGCAGCACGCCCACGCCGCCCGCGGCGAGCGCGTCGCGCAGGCCCGCGGCCGCGGCCCCGTAGGCCTCGACCCAGCTCGCGGGGCGCAGCTCGCCGCGCGTGCCGTCGGGGTTGCGGTCGCGCACCAGCGGGGTGGTGATGCGGTCCGGCGAGGACTGCCAGCGGAACGCGAAGCGGTCCTTGTCGGTGATCCACTCCTGGTTGACCGCCGGGTCCTCGCCCGCGAGGCGACGCATGACGACGCCGCGGCGGTGGTCGACGCGGATCGCGGAGCCCTGCGAGTCGTGCTCGGACACCCCGGGCGTGGAGACCAGGTCGAACGGGCGTGCGCGGAACCGGTAGGCGGCCGACGTGAGGGCGCCCACGGGGCAGATCTGCACGGTGTTGCCCGAGAAGTACGACGCGAACGGCTGCCCGCTCGTGTCGAGCGTCGACGCGCCGACGGGCACGTCGCCCGCGAAGCCGAGGACCTCGACGTCGAACGTGCCGATCTGCTGCTGCGCACCGCGCTTCTGCAGGTCGATCCAGACGTCGCCGGCGATCTCCTCGGAGAACCGCGTGCAGCGCTGGCACAGGATGCACCGCTCGCGGTCGAGCAGCACCTGCGTCGAGATCGCGATGGGCTTGGGGAACGTGCGCTTGACGTCGACGAACCGCGACGTGGCGCGGCCGTTGCTCATCGCCTGGTTCTGCAGCGGGCACTCGCCGCCCTTGTCGCACACCGGGCAGTCGAGCGGGTGGTTGATGAGCAGCAGCTCCATGACGCCGTGCTGCGCCTTGTCCGCCTCGGGCGACGTGTGCTGCGTCTTGACCTGCATGCCCGGCGTGGCCTCGAGCGTGCACGAGGCCTGGGGCTTGGGCATCTTGGCGAGGTTGCCGTCGCGGCCGGGTGCCCAGACCTCGACGAGGCACTGGCGGCACGCACCGGCGGGTGCGAGCAGCGGGTGGTCGCAGAACCGCGGGATCTGCACGCCGAGCTGCTCGGCGGCCCGGATGACGAGCGTGCCCTTGGGCACGGTCGTCTCGACGCCGTCGATGCTGAACGTGACCGTGTCCGCCGGCACGGGCGTGGCGACGGGCGGGGCGGCCGGGACGAGCGGCGACCCCGTCTGCGAGCGGTCCGAGGTGATCGTCATGCGTGCACCCCCGCGAGTGCCGCGCCGCGACGGCGAGGCGTGTAGTCGAACAGCGCGCTGCGCTCGGGCGGGAACAGGACGTCCGCGGGCGTGTGGCACCCGGCCTCGAACTCGTCCCGGAAGTACTGGATGGCGCTCGTCACGGGGCTCGTCGCACCGTCGCCGAGCGCGCAGAACGCGCGACCCAGGATGTTGTCGCACAGGTCGAGCAGCAGCTCGATGTCGGCGGGCGTGCCCTGACCGCGCTCGAGGCGCTGCATGACCTGCGCGAGCCAGAACGTGCCCTCGCGGCACGGCGTGCACTTGCCGCACGACTCGTGCTTGTAGAACTCGGTCCACCGCGTGACCGCACGGACCACCGAGGTGGTCTCGTCGAAGATCTGCAGCGCGCGCGTGCCGAGCATCGAGCCCGCGGCGCCCACCGACTCGTAGTCGAGCGGGACGTCGAGGTGCTCGGCCGTGAAGATCGGGGTGGACGAGCCGCCCGGGGTCCAGAACTTCAGCTCGTGGCCCTCGCGGACGCCGCCCGCCATCTCGAGCAGCTCACGCAGCGTGATGCCCAGCGGTGCCTCGTACTGGCCGGGCCGCGTGACGTGGCCCGACAGCGAGAACAGGCCGTGCCCGGTCGACCGCTCGGTGCCCATCTGCTTGAACCAGTCGGCACCGCCGACCAGGATCCCGGGCACCGACGCGATCGACTCGACGTTGTTGACCACCGTCGGGCGCGCGTACAGGCCCGCGACCGCGGGGAACGGGGGCTTGAGGCGCGGCTGGCCGCGCAGGCCCTCGAGCGAGTCGAGCAGCGCGGTCTCCTCACCGCAGATGTACGCCCCGGCGCCTGCGTGCACCGTGACCTCGAGGTCGAAGCCCGAGCCCAGGACGTTCTTCCCGAGGTAGCCCTTCGCGTAGGCCTCCTCGACCGCGCGCAGCAGGCGGCGGTACACGTGCACGACCTCGCCGCGTACGTAGATGAACGCGTGGTGGCAGCCGATCGCGTAGGACGTGATGGCGACGCCCTCGATGAGGTGCTGCGGGCTCGCCATCATGAGCGGGATGTCCTTGCAGGTCCCCGGCTCGGACTCGTCCGCGTTCACGACGAGGTAGCGCGGCCCGCCGTCGGGCGCGGGCAGGAAGCCCCACTTCATGCCCGTCGGGAAGCCCGCGCCACCGCGGCCGCGCAGGCCCGAGTCCTTGACCGCGGTGACCACGTCGGCCGCCGGCATGCCCAGCGCGCGCCGCAGGCCGCGGTAGCCGCCGTTGGCCTCGTACGTCGCCAGGCTCCAGGAGCGCTCGGCGTCCCAGTGGTCGGTGAGCACCGGTGCGAGGGTCGTCGCCATCGCTCAGTCCTCCTTCGCGTCGGACGAGGCCTGCTTGGTCTCCTGCTGCTGCGACGACGCGTCGCGCTCGCCCGTCACCGGGCGCTCCGCGCTCGACTGCTCGTCGCCCGTGCGGGGCTCGGACGCGGCGGCGCGGGCGGTCCCCGTCCGGGCGCGCGTCGTCGTCCGCGCGCTCGTGCGACGAGGCTCGTCCTGGCCGGGCAGCGGCGGGGCGGTCCAACCCTGCTCGTGCGCGAGCACGGTGCCGCGCAGCGTCGCCTCACCGGCCCCGACACCCTCGTCGGCGCGGCCGTCGGGGAAGCCCGCGAGCACGCGCGACATCTCCTTGAACGTGACGACCTGGTCCGCGCCGCGCGTCGGCGCGACCGGCTCCCCCGCGCGCAGCGCGTCGACGACCGCTGCCGCCGACTCGGGGGTCTGGTTGTCGAAGAACTCCCAGTTCACCATCACGACCGGCGCGTAGTCGCACGCGGCGTTGCACTCGACGCGCTCGAGCGTGACCTTGCCGTCCTCGGTGGTCTCGTCGTGCCCGATGCCGAGGTGGTCGCACAGGTGCTCGTAGATCGCGTCGCCGCCCATGACGGCGCACAGCGTGTTGGTGCACACGCCCACGGTGTAGTCGCCGTTGGGGTGGCGCTTGTACTGCGTGTAGAACGTCGCGACCGCGGACACCTCGGCCGTGGTCAGCCCGAGCGTCTGCGCGCAGAACGCGATGCCCCGCGGGCTGACGTAGCCGTCCTGCGACTGCACGAGGTGCAGCAGCGGCAGCAGCGCCGAGCGCTCCTGCGGGTAGCGCGCCTTGATCACGGTGGCGTCGGCCTCGAGCCGGGCGAGCGTCACGTCGTCGTACGACGCGGCGTGCACCCGGCCGGGCTCGCGCGGGACCAGCTCCTCGACGGACATCAGCGGTCCACCCCTCCGAGCACCGGGTCGATCGACGCGACGGCGACGACGACGTCGGCCACCTGGCCACCCTCGCACACGATCGACGTCGCCTGCAGGTTGTTGAAGCTCGGGTCGCGGAAGTGCGCGCGGTACGGGCGCGTCCCGCCGTCCGAGACGAGGTGCACGCCGAGCTCGCCGCGCGGGTGCTCGACCGTCTGCCACACCTGGCCGGCCGGCACGCGGAAGCCCTCGGTCACCAGCTTGAAGTGGTGGATCAGGGCCTCCATCGAGGTGCCCATGATCTCCTTGATGTGCGCGAGCGAGTTGCCCATGCCGTCCGAGCCGATCGCGAGCTGTGCGGGCCACGCGATCTTCTTGTCCGCGACCATCACCGGCCCGGGGTTCTTCTCGAGCCGGTCGAGGGCCTGCCGCGCGATCTTGATCGACTGGTAGATCTCCTCGAGGCGGACCTCGACGCGTCCCCAGGCGTCCTCGCTCGTCACGGTCGGGACGTCGAACTCGTACGTCTCGTACCCGCTGTACGGCGCGGCCTTGCGCACGTCGTACGGCAGGCCGGCCGAGCGCAGCATCGGGCCCGTGATCCCGAGGGCCATGCAGCCCGCGAGGTTGAGGACGCCGACGTCCTTGAGCCGCAGGTGCAGGATCGGGTTGGCCAGCATGAGGTCCTCGAGCTGGCGCAGGTAGTGCTCGACGTTCTTCAGCGCCTCGCGCGTCGCCTCGACGCCGCCCGCCGGCACGTCCTGCGCGACGCCGCCCGGGCGGATGTACGCGTGGTTCATGCGCAGGCCGGAGATCAGCTCGAAGATCTTGAGGAGCTCCTCGCGCGCGGTGAAGCCGACCGTCATGATCGTCGTCGCGCCGAGCTCGTTGCCGCCGGTCGCGAGGCACACGAGGTGGCTCGTGATGCGGTTGAGCTCCATCATCAGCACGCGGATGACGCTCGCGCGCTCGGGCACGTCGTCCGTGACGCCCAGCAGCTTCTCCACCGCGAGGCAGTACGCGGCCTCCTGGAACAGGGGGGCCACGTAGTCCATGCGCGTGCAGAACGTCACGCCCTGGGTCCAGGTGCGGAACTCCATGTTCTTCTCGATACCTGTGTGCAGGTATCCGATGCCGGCGCGCGCCTCGGTGACGGTCTCGCCGTCGATCTCGAGCATGAGCCGCAGCACGCCGTGCGTGGACGGGTGCTGCGGGCCCATGTTGACGACGATGCGCTCCTCGCCGAGGCGGGCGGCCTCCTCGGCGATGTCCGACCAGTCGCCGCCGGACGCCTCGAACGAGGGGATGCCGGTGGTCTCGTCGTCGACGATGCCCGACGTGGCGCGCGGGGCGTGGGGGGCGGGGCGTGTGGTGCTCATCAGCTGTAGGACCTCCGCTGGTCCGCGGGCGGGACGGTCGCGCCCTTGTACTCGACCGGGATGCCGCCCAGCGGGTAGTCCTTGCGCTGGGGGTGGCCCGGCCAGTCGTCGGGCATCTCGATGCGGGCGAGGCCCGGGTGGCCGTCGAAGATGATCCCGAAGAAGTCGAACGTCTCGCGCTCGTGCCAGTCGTGGCCCGGGTAGACGCCCGTCGTCGACGGCATGTGGGGGTCGGCGTCGCTCACCGCGACCTCGAGGCGCAGGCGGCGCGAGTGCGTCACCGACGTGAGGTGGAAGACGGCGTGCAGCTCGCGGCCCGTGTCGTGCGGGTAGTGCACGCCCGAGACACCCAGGCCGAGCTCGAAGCGCAGGTCCTGGTCGTCGCGCAGGTGCCGGCACACCTCGACGAGGTGGTCGCGCGCCACGTTGATCGTCAGCTCGCCGCGGTCCACGACGACCGACTCGACCGCGTTCGCGAAGCCGGTCCCCGACGCGTCGAGCAGCTCGGCGAGGATGTCGACCACCTCGTCGAACCACCCGCCGTACGGACGCTCGCTCGGCCCCGGCAGGAGCACGGTCGTCACGAGCCCGCCGAAGCCCGAGGTGTCCCCCGGCCCGTGCGCGCCGAACAGCCCGTGGCGCACGTCGACGACGTCGAGCGGCGTGCGCGCCGCGCCGGACGTCGCGGGCACGTGCTGCGAGCCCGCCTCGAGCGCCGCCTCGGACGTGCGCTGCGCCTCGGTCGTGCCGTCGCCGGGCTTGACCGCCTCGGCCGCGTCCTTCTTCAGCTCGTCCTTCTTCGGCTCGTCGCTCATCGCAGCAGCCCCGTCATGTGCGAGGTGGGCGTGGCCGCGAGCGCCGCCGCCTCGGCCGCCGCGGCGGCCTCCTTGCGGTTCACGCCGAGCGGCTCGTTCTGGATCTGGTCGTGCAGCGTGAGGATCGCGTTGATGAGCATCTCCGGCCGCGGCGGGCAGCCGGGCAGGTAGATGTCCACGGGCACGACGTGGTCGACGCCCTGCACGATCGCGTAGTTGTTGAACATGCCGCCCGACGAGGCGCACACGCCCATCGACAGCACCCACTTCGGCTCGGACATCTGGTCGTAGACCTGCCGCACGACGGGCGCCATCTTCTGGCTCACCCGGCCCGCGACGATCATGAGGTCCGCCTGGCGCGGCGACGCCCGGAACACCTCCATGCCGAACCGCGACAGGTCGTAGCGCGGGGCACCCGCGGCCATCATCTCGATCGCGCAGCACGCGAGACCGAACGTGACGGGCCACAGCGACCCCTTGCGGAAGTAGCCGACGAGGTCCTCGATCGTCGTCAGCAGGAACCCGGAAGGTGCCTCCTCGATCCCCATGTCAGGACCTCCTCGTCGTCGTGCTCGTCGTGATCGTCGCCGCCCCTGACCGGGCGGCCCGTGACCTTCGTCCTACGTCCAGCCGGTTCAGTCCCACTCGAAGCCCCCGCGCCGCCACTCGTAGACGAACGGCACCGTGATGAGCACCAGGAACGCGAGCATCGCGACGAGCCCGTACAGCGCGAGCTCCACGAAGCTCACGGCCCACGGGTAGAGGAACACGACCTCGACGTCGAACACGATGAACGTCATCGCGACCAGGTAGTACTTGATCGGGAAGCGGCCGCCGCCCACGGCGTGCGGGGTGGGCTGGATGCCGCACTCGTACGCCTCGAGCTTGGCGCGGTTGTACCGCTTGGGACCGATGATCGCGCTGGCGCCGACCCCGCCCAGGGCGAGGACGGCGGCGATGCCCATGAGCCACAGGAGCGGCACGTACGGGTTGGTCATCAGGCGTCCTTCCTCGGCGCTGAGGTGCTGCTGGTCATGTCGGTCAGGCCGCCGGGGCGATCCGGGCCAGGGCGGCGATCGTCCGGTCCACCACGTCACCGCCGTGCGGCTCGTAGCAGTCGGACAGGAGCTTGAGCACGAACTTCATGAGCAGGGGCCGCGGCAGGCCGTAGCGCGTGCAGATGCGCATGACCTCGGGGTGCTCGATGAGGCGCACGAAGACCCGCCCGAGCGTGTAGTACCCGCCCAGGTCGTCCTTCATGCGGCGCTGGTAGGTGGCCAGGGCGCGCTCGCGGCCCGCGACGGTGCCCCGCGCGAGGCCCTGCGCGATCGCGTCGGCCGCGACCCGTCCCGCCTGCAGGCCGTAGGCGATGCCCTCGCCGTTGAACGGGCTGACCATGCCGGCCGCGTCCCCCGCGAGCAGCAGACCGTCCGCGTACAGCGGCCCCCGGTTGAAGCCCATCGGGAGCGCCGCGCCGCGCACGGGCGCGAGCTGGTTCTCGGGCGTGAACTCCCACTCGGCGGGCGCGTTGGCCATCCACGCCGCGAACAGGGACTTGTAGTCGACCTTGGTCGCCGCGGCCGTCGAGCTCACCGAGCCCAGGCCGACGTTGGCGGTGCCGTCGCCGAGGGCGAAGATCCAGCCGTAGCCCGGCATGAGGTTCGAGCGGCCCGGCTCGCCGTCCCACAGCTCGAGGTGCGACTCCATCCAGGCGTCGTCGTGCCGGGGGGTGCGGAAGTAGGTGCGCACGGCCACGCCCATCGGGCGGTCGTCACGCTTGGTGCGGCCCACGCCGGTCGCGAGCCGCGCGCTGACGCCGTCGGCCGCGACGACCACGCGGGCGCGGTACGTGACCTCGTCGCCGGCCCGCCTGCCGTCGGCGTCCACCGGCCGTGCGGTCACGCCGACGACCCGGCCCGTGCGCTCGTCGCGCACCGCGCCCGTGACGTTGGTGAGCTCGTGCAGCTTGGCGCCCGCGGCACGCGCGTGCTCGGCCAGGATCTGGTCCAGGCTCGTGCGGGCCCGCGCCAGGCCGAAGGACGGGTAGGACGAGATCTCGGGCCACGCCAGCTCGAGCCGGTGCCCGCCGCCGATGACGCGCAGGCCCTTGTTGCGGATCCAGCCGTCCTGCTCGCGGATCGGCACGGCCATGCGGACCAGCTCGGCGACCGCACGCGGCGTCAGGCCGTCGCCGCACACCTTGTCCCGCGGGAAGGACGCCTTCTCGAGCAGCAGGACGTCGAGCCCCGCGAGGGCGCAGTGGTACGCGGTCGCGGCCCCGGCAGGACCCGCGCCCACGACGATGACGTCCGCGTCATCGGTTGCGACCACCACGAGCGACCTCACTTGTGACGTTGTTCACGTGCGACTCGGGGGAGTCTAGTCACGCGTCCGGGAGGGTGTCTGCGAAGGCTTACCTCACCTCGCACGGGTGCCGGGTGACCGGGTGAAGAACGCCCCGCGAACAGCCGGTTCGCGCGCCCGTCGCCGCTCGTCGGACGCGGGAGCGACGGCGCGGCGTCCGCCTGACGGACGACGCGTGACCGCCAGTCGGTCGCCCGGGCCGACCGTCCACGGACCAGGTGCCCCGCGGCACGGGTCAGGCCGGCCGGGTCCCGCGGTGCAGCGCGACGATGCCGCCCGACAGGTTCCGGAACGCCACCTGGTCCCACCCCGCGCGCTTGACCGTGCGCCCGAGCTCGCGCTGGTCCGGCCAGTCGCGGATCGACTCCGCGAGGTACGTGTACGCCTCCGAGTCGCGCGTGACGGCCTGCGCGACGCGCGGCAGCGCGCGCGTGAGGTAGCCCGTGTACACCGCGCGGAACGGCGCGAACGTCGGCGTCGAGAACTCGCACACCACGAGCCGCCCGCCCGGGCGCGTGACGCGGAGCATCTCCGCGAGCGCGGCCGGCACGTCGGGCACGTTGCGCAGGCCGAACGAGATCGTCACGGCGTCGAACGACGCGTCCGCGAACGGCAGGTGCAGCGCGTCCCCCGCGACGAACGGCAGGTCCGGGCGGCGGCGCTTGCCGACGCCGAGCATGCCCTCGGACAGGTCGCACGGGACGACGAGCACGCCCGAGTCCGCGAGCGGCTCCGACGACGTGCCCGTGCCCGCCGCGAGGTCGAGCACCCGCTCCCCCGGCTGCGCCGCGAGCGCGGTGAGCGTCGCGCGCCGCCACTGGCGGTCCTGCCCCATCGACAGGACGTCGTTCGTGAGGTCGTAGCGCTGCGCCACGGAGTCGAACATCGCCGCGACCTCGTCGGGCCTCTTGTCCAGGTTCGCTCGCGCCATGCCCCCATCGTGCCAGCCCGCGGACCCCGGCACCGACCACGGTGTGACGAACGGACCAGGCCACGGGCCGGGGGCCACGACGAGCGCGACGCGGGCGCGGGCATACCCTGGGACGCGATGAGCACGACTGCCTCCGCACCCGCGGAGCGACTCCCGCACCCCCTCGTCGTCCGCACCGTCCCCCTGGACGCGCTCGCGCCCGGCGCGGTCGCCGACCCGTCGGGTGAGCACCTGCCGGACCCCGCGGACCTGCTGGACCTGCTCCCGGCGCCCGGCGCGCAGCGCGCGCAGGGCGCACCGCCGCTCGCGTGGGTGCGCCGCGGCGACGGGCTGGTCGCCTGGGGCGAGGTGCTGCGCTTCGAGGTCGCCGGGGCCGACCGGTTCGCGGACGCGGAGCGGGCGTGGCACGACGTGCTCGCGCACGCCGTCGTGCGCGACGAGGTGCGCCTGCCCGGCTCGGGTCCCGTCGCGTTCGGCTCGTTCGCGTTCGACGACGAGTCCGCGGCCGGGGGCGTCGTCGTCGTGCCCCGCGTGGTCGTCGGGCGGCGCGGCGGCCGCACGTGGCTCACCACCATGTCCACCGGCCCCGCACTGGGGCCCGTGCCGGACCTGGACGAGCTCGCGGGCGACCGCGTCCCGCCCGCCTCCCCCGGCCGCGTCACGTACGCCGACGGCGCCGTGACCGCCCACGGCTGGCGCGACGTCGTCGCCGCGGGCATCGCCGCCGTGCACGCCGACGAGGTCGACAAGGTCGTCCTCGCGCGCGACGTCGTCGCCCGCACGCAGCGCCCGCTCGACGTGCGGTGGGCGCTGGGCCGGCTCGCGGACCGGTACCCGTCCTGCTGGACGTTCAGCGTCGACGGCACGATCGGTGCGACCCCGGAGCTGCTGGTGCGCTCCGAGAAGGGCCTGGTGACGTCGCGCGTGCTCGCGGGCACCATCCGGCGCACGGGCGACGACGCCGCGGACCTCGCACGCGCCGCGATCCTCGCGCACTCCTCCAAGGACCTCGAGGAGCACGAGTACGCGGTGCGGTCCGTCGCGCACGCGCTCGAGCCGTTCTGCTCGTCGACGAACGTGCCCGACGTGCCGTTCGTCCTGCGCCTGCCCAACGTGCTGCACCTGGCCTCGGACGTCACCGGCGTCCTGACCGACGCGTCCGAGGGCGTCGTGGGCACACCGGCCCACCCCTCGTCGCTCGCGCTCGCCGCCGCGCTGCACCCGACCGCGGCCGTGTGCGGCACGCCGACGCGCGCCGCGGCGGCGCTCATCCGCCGCATCGAGGGCATGGACCGCGCCCGGTACGCCGGGCCGGTCGGCTGGTTCGGCGCCGACGGCGACGGCGAGTGGGGCATCGCGCTGCGCTCCGCGCAGACGTCGGCCGACGACCCGACGCGCGTGCGGCTGTTCGCGGGGTGCGGGATCGTCGCCGCGTCCGACCCGGCGGCCGAGCTCGCCGAGTCCGAGGCGAAGCTCGTCCCGATGCGGACGGCGCTCGCGTCCGACTGACGCGCGGCCGGACGCGCGGACGGCGGGATGCGCCGAACCCCGGTCCTGCGGAAGCCTGGACGTGCGCAAGCCTGGACGTGCGCAAGCCCGGACGTGCGGAAGCCCGGCCGGACCAGGGGTCGTCCGACCGGGCGTCCGCAGGGGGGTCAGCGGCCCTGACCCACCCCGTTCTCCTGGAGCCACTGCCACAGCTCGTCAGGGGTCATGTTCTGCAGGTCGGGCAGCTGCGAGCCGTCCTGGCCGCCGAAGCCCGGCCCGCCCTGCTGGCCGCCCTGCTGGTCGCCCTGCTGGTCGCCGCCCTGCTGGTCACCGCCCTGCTGGTCGCCACCCTGCTGGCCGCCGGCCGTGGTGTCCTCGCGCGTCGCCAGCGTGACGTCGACGTCGCTCGCCTTGCCGTCCCGCACGACCGTCAGCGTCACCGACGAGCCCGACGCGTACGAGCGCACGTACGCGGTCAGCGACTCCGCGCCGCCCACGGCCTTGCCGTCGATGCCGACGACCACGTCGCCGACCTGCAGGCCGGCCTTCGCGGCGGGCGAGCCCTCGTTGACCTGCTTGACGACGGCACCGGCGCGCGTCACGCCGTCGACCGTCGCGGTGCCGTCGTCCAGCCCCACGCCGAGGAACGCGTGCCGGGCCGTGCCCGACTCGACGAGCTGACCGGCGATGGTCTTGACGAGGTTGACCGGGATCGCGAAGCCCAGACCGATCGACCCGGACTGCTGCGACGTGGTCGCGATTGACGAGTTGATGCCGATGACGCGGCCCTGCGCGTCGAACAGCGGGCCCCCGGAGTTGCCGGGGTTGACCGACGCGTCGACCTGGATCGCGTTGGTGACGGTGGCCTGCGAGCCGTCCTCGCTCTGCGTGGAGACGGGCCGGTCGACCGCGGAGACGATGCCGGTGGTCACGGTGTTCTGCAGGCCGAGGGGGTTGCCGACCGCCATGACGGCCGCGCCCACGCGCACCTGCGACGAGTCGCCGAGCGCGGCGGGCTCCAGGTCGCTCGGCGGGTCGACGAGCTTGACGACGGCGAGGTCCGTCGTCGGGTCGGTGCCGACGACCTTGGCGGTGAAGATGCGCCCGTCGGTGAGCGTCACCTGCACCTCGCCGCCCTGCGCGCCCGCCACCACGTGGTTGTTGGTGACGATGTGACCCTCGTCGTCGATGACGACGCCCGAGCCGAGCGCGGTGCCGCCCGACGTCGTCGTCTCGATCGCGATGACCGACGGCTGCACGGCCGCCGCGACGGCGGCCCAGTCCGGGGCGTCGTCGGACGAGCCGGCGACCGGGACGGTGTCGGTGGACGAGTGGCCGAGCTCGGCGAACGAGCTGGTGCCGTTCGACGCGGCCGGGGTGGCCGTGTCGTCGAGCGCGCCCGTGACGCCCAGCGTCGCCACGGCCGCGACGAGCGCGGCGGCGGCGGCGGACGTGACGGGGATCCAGACGCGGCCCCGGCGCTCGCGGCGCGCGGGGTCCGCCGGCGGCTGCTCGGCCGGCGTCCACGGCCCGGCGGCGGCCGGCTGACCGGCGGCCGGCTGACCGGCGTCCGGCGCGGCCGGCGCGTACGGCTGGCCCGCCTGCGGTCCGACGGGCGCGCCCGGCTGCTGCGGGGCCGGCGCCTGCGGGGCCGAAGCCTGCGGCAGCTGCGCCGTCGCGGTCGTCGGCGGGGTCGTCGGCGGGGTCGTCGTCGGGGTCGTCGGCGGGGTCGTCGGTGGGGCCGGCACCGGCGGCAGGGGCTGGGTCGGCTCCGCCTGCGGGTGGTTCTCAGGGGTGGGGGTGGTCATGGTGTGAGCTCCTCCTCGGGTCGGACTCCATGACACGCCCTCGTGCTGGGCGCAGCCTTCGTCGGACCTGAGAGTTCGCTGGGAGTTCGTCAGGCGCGCAGGACGCGCGCGGCGGCGGCGGCGACCTCCTGCGCGAGCAGCGCCGACTGCGCGCGCCGCCCGGCGCGGTCGACGCGCACCTCGACGACGCTCACGCCGCGCCCGGGCGCGGCGAGCGCGGGCAGCAGCCCGTCGACCTCGACGACGCGCGAGTGCCGCACGCCGTACCCGGCGCACAGCGCGGCGAGGTCGGCGCCGTGCGGCGTGCCGAACACGCGCTCGAACACCGCGGCACGGTGCGGCTCGCCGTGCTCGAGGGTCGCGAAGATCGACCCGCCGTCGTCGTTCGCGACGACGACCTGCAGGTCCACGGCCGGCTCGGCGGGGCCGCGCAGCAGCCCACCGACGTCGTGCAGGAACGTGAGGTCCCCGACGAGCGCGCGCACGCGCCGCCGCGGGAGCGCGAGCGCGACGCCCGTCGCGGTCGCGACCGTGCCGTCGATGCCGGCGAGCCCACGGTTGGCGAGCACGAGCGGCGGGTCGTCCCAGCGCGCGACGAGGTCGAGGTCACGCACCGGGTTCGACGACCCGGCGACGAGGACGTCCTGCGGCGTGCTCGCGGCGGCGACCGCGCGCGCGAGCACCGGGCCGGTGATGCGGGCACCGGTGCGCGAGCGGCGGCCCCGCACGGCCTCGGGCCCGTCGTCGAGCACGGCGTCGACCGCGGCGCGCGCGGCGGTGTCGGCCACGAGCCACGCCTCGAGCCAGCCCGCGGGCCCGGGCATGCGCCCCTGCCGCATGCGCGCGGACGTCTCGAGCAGCACCTGGTCGGCGGCACGCGGGGCGTCGTACCAGTCGGCGCCGCGAGGGGCGAGCACGACGACCTCGACGTCGTCGCGCGCGAGGAGCCGGAGCACCGGCCGCGACAGCGTGGGCCGGCCGAGCACGACGACGCGACGGACGCGTCCGCCGAGCTCGGGCTGCGCGAGCAGCAGGCGGTAGGCGCTCACGGCGCACGGGCCGCCGCGCGCACCCGACGACGGCTCGGCGAGCAGAGGCCACGCGTTGGCCTCGGCGATGCGCCGCGCCGCGGGTCCCGCACCGTCGCCCGCGACGACGACCGTGGGCACGCCGCCGAGTCGGCCGGGTGCTCGTCGTGCGGGGCGGTCGTCGTCGGCGACGCGCTGCGCGGCCGCGACGACCGCGGGGACGGCGCCGGTCGCGGTCGGGACGCTCGGGCCGGGGCGGGACTGCACGTGCGTGAGGCCCGCCGTGCCGGGCGCGGGCCACGGCTCGTCGCCCGGGACGAGCGGCTCGCGGAACGCGAGGTTGAGGTGCACGGGGCCGGGGTCTGCGGTGCGCGCGCCGGTCGCGGCCGCCACGGCGCGCGCCGCGGTGTGCCGCACGTCGCGCGCCTCGTGCGGCAGGCCGACGGGTGCGGGCACGTCGACGAGCAGGCGGACCGCGCTGCCGAAGATGCCCGGCTGGTCGGTGGTCTGGTTGGCGCCGGTCCCCCGCAGCTCGTGCGGACGGTCCGCCGTGAGCACGACGAGCGGGATGCCGCTGTGGTGCGCCTCGAGGACCGCGGGGTGCAGGTTCGCCACCGCCGTGCCGGACGTGGTGACGACCGCGACCGGGCGGGCGGCGCCGGAGCCGCCCGTGTGCGCGGACGCCTTCGCCAGCCCGAGCGCGAGGAAGCCCGCGTCGCGCTCGTCGATGCGCACGTGCAGCCGCAGGGCCGGCGCGTGCTCGGGGCGCTCGTCGTCGCCCAGCGCGGCGTCCGCGAGCGCGTACGCGAGCGGCGCGCTGCGGGACCCCGGGGCGAGCACGACGTCCTCGACACCCAGCCGCGCGAGCGCCTGCACCAGCACGCGCGCGGACACCACGGCGGGCGCACCGGCGCCGGGACCCGTCGCGGCGCCGGTCGCGTGGCCTGCGGGGTCCGGGACAGCCGTCGTCACGCCGGACATCATGCCCGGTCCGCGCGGGCGGCGGCGGCGCGGACCGCGGCCGTGCGCGTGCGCCAGCGCGCGGTCAGGGCCTCGTCGGCGGACGCGGCGGCGACGAGCGCGGGGTCGGGCTGCGTGCGGCGGACGGGCAGCGCACCGTCCACGGGCAGCAGCGGCTGCGCGACGAGGTCCGCGGTGAGCAGCTGTGCGGTCGCGAGCCCGCACGCGTACGGCAGCTCGGGCAGCGCGGCCGCGAGCGCCACCCCGGCAGCGAGCCCCACGGACGACTCGAGCGCCGAGGAGACCACCACGGGCAGCCCGATGCGCTCCGCGAGGTCGAGGCACGCGCGCACCCCGCCGAGCGGCTGCACCTTCAGCACCACCACGTCCGCCGCGTGCGCACGCGCGACCGCGTACGGGTCGGCGGCACGGCGGATCGACTCGTCCGCGGCGATCGGCACGTGCGTGCGCCGTCGCAGCGCGGCGAGGTCCGCGACGCCGGGCACGGGCTGCTCGGCGTACTCGAGCCCGCCGGCGGCGCGGTCGAGCACGGCCAGGCGCGCCACGGCCTCGTCGACGTCCCAGCCCGCGTTCGCGTCGACCCGGATCGCCCCGCCCGGGCCGATCGCGTCCCGGACGGCCTCGAGGCGCGCGATCTCGTCGGACACGTCCTGCCCCCGCTCGGCCACCTTGACCTTCGCGGTGCGGCAGCCGCCGGAGCCGGTCACGATCCGGTGCGCCGTCGCGGCGTCCACCGCGGGCACCGTCACGTTGACCGGCACACGGTCGCGCACGGGCGCGGGCCAGCCGAGCTCGGCCGCTTCGTGCGCCGCGCGCCACCAGCCCGCGGACTCCTCGTCGTCGTAGTCCCAGAACGGCGAGAACTCCGCCCACCCCGCGTCGCCCCGCACGAGCACGCCGTCCCGGGACGTCAGACCGCGGAAGCGCGTGCGCATCGGCAGCGACCACACGACGACGTCCGGGGCGAGCACCGGACCAGCGTACGTGCGCTGCCCTGCGGCCCCGCCGCGCGCGAGGCTCGTAGGGTGAGGCCGTGACTGCGCACGACGAGCTGCCCGCCCGCGTCTCCGACACGTTCGACCCCGCGCGCTGGCGCACGGTCGACGGGTTCGAGCACGGCACCGCCCTCACCGACCTCACGTACCACCGCGGCGTCGAGCGCGCGGCCGACGGCACGGTCGTGCGGGACCTGCCCGTCGTGCGCGTCGCGTTCCACCGACCCGAGGTGCGCAACGCGTTCCGCCCGCACACCGTCGACGAGCTGTACCGCGTGCTCGACCACGCACGCATGACCTCCGACGTGGGCACGGTCCTGCTCACGGGCAACGGCCCGAGCCCGAAGGACGGCGTGTGGTCGTTCTGCTCGGGCGGCGACCAGCGGATCCGCGGGCGGGACGGCTACCGGTACGCGCAGGGCGAGACGGCCGACGCGATCGACCCGGCACGGGCGGGGCGGCTGCACATCCTCGAGGTGCAGCGGCTCATGCGGACCATGCCGAAGGTCGTCGTCGCCCTCGTCAACGGCTGGGCCGCGGGCGGCGGGCACTCGCTGCACGTCGTCGCGGACCTGACGATCGCGTCCCGCGAGCACGCGCGGTTCATGCAGACCGACGCGAACGTCGGCTCGTTCGACGGCGGGTACGGCTCGGCGCTGCTCGCGCGGCAGGTCGGGCAGAAGCGCGCGCGGGAGATCTTCTTCCTGGCCCGCGAGTACTCGGCCGAGCAGGCGTGCGCGTGGGGCGCGGTCAACGACGTCGTGCCGCACGACGAGCTCGAGGACGCGGGCCTGGAGTACGCGCGGATCGTCGCGACCAAGTCGCCGCAGGCGATCCGGATGCTGAAGTTCGCGTTCAACCTGGCCGACGACGGCCTCGCGGGCCAGCAGGTGTTCGCGGGCGAGGCGACACGCCTGGCGTACATGACCGACGAGGCGGTCGAGGGCCGGGACGCGTTCCTGCAGCGCCGCGACCCCGACTGGTCGGGCTTCCCGTACGCGTACTGAGCGCGCCGCGGCCGGTGCGCTCGGTCCCGGTGCGCTCGGTCCCGGTGCGTCGTCAGTCGACGGCGAACCAGGACACGAGGTCGACGAGCTGCGCGACGACGAACGCGGCGCCGACGACGAACGCGAGCAGGACGACCCCCGCGGTGACGACGGCACCCACGGCCGCGATGTCGTGCTCGACGGGCTCGGTGAGAGGTTCTGTGGTCATGCGACCAGCCTCGTCCGCGCAGGTCGGTGCGGGCATCGGCCGCCGGGCTCGTCCTGCCCGCGGCGCGGACCGTCCCGGGGCGGGTGCACGACGGCCGGGCCTCCACCCGCGGGTGGACGGCCCGGCCGCCGCAGGGTGGACGTTCAGCTCGTCGTGAGCGACCCCGAGCCCAGCGGGACGAGCTCGACCCAGGTGTTCCCGGGGGCGAGCAGGGCGTCCGAGCCGTCGGCGAGGAACAGCCGCAAGGGCGCGTCCTGCGCCTCCTTCTTCCACGTCACCGCGACGGTCTTGCCGCCCGTGGCGAGGGTGCCCTCGCCCTGGCCGACCAGGTCGTAGGTGGGCACGCGCGCGCCGCCCTGGGCCGGGAAGGCCGTGTTCGGGTGGTTCGCGACGACCGACACGACGTTCACCGCGGACAGCCGCGTGCCGCTGCGCGCCGTGGCGGGCGACGAGCCCTCCGAGCGCAGCCAGGTGCCCGTCGCGTCGTCCCACGCCCACGACGGGTTCGACGCGCTCGACAGCCGGAACGACAGCGTCGAGGCGGGCGTACCGCCCGTGACGGCCGCGGCCTCGTCGGCGGTCCGGGCGAACAGGAACTGCTCGCCCGGGGACGCCGAGTGGGACGCGTCCGCCTGACCCCACAGGGTCTTCATGTCGCCGTACACGTTGTGCGGGGCGGCGCGGTCGCTCGAGCGGTACATGCCGTCGACGCCCTCGTCGTTCGACAGGATCTGCAGCCCGGACTGCCGGGCGAGCGAGACGATGCCGCCCTGCCCGCCGGAGAACGCGAGCAGGCCCTTCGTCGGCGCGAGGACCAGCGGGTCCATGGGACGCACCGAGCGGATCGGGCCGACCGTCTCGGGGACCTGCGAGTGGTACACGGCGATGAACCGCGAGACCTGGAACTCGACGATCGTCTCCCACACCACGTCGGCCTGCTCGAGGCCGGACTGCGGGCGCGCCGCGGACGTGTTCTCGACCTTGACGGCCAGGGACGGGCGCTCGACCAGGTCGCCACCGGCCGGCAGGCCCGTCAGCGGCCACGTCGCGGGCAGCGAGGGCGTCGGCACGGGCTGCTTGTCCGGGGTGATCACGGGGGCCGCCGTCACCGGTTCGGGCGTCTCGGGCGTCGTCGAGCTGCACGCCGCCGTGAGCGTGAGCGCAAACGCGCCGAGCAGGCCGAGCACCCGGGTGCGCGCGCGACGGTGGGACGTGGACGTCATGTGGTCTCTCCCCTGGGGTCGTAGCGGGTCCAGGGTGCCACGGACCGCGCGCGCGGCGTGCATCCGCGCGCGCGTGGCGACCTACTCTGGGACCGTGAGCCGGCCGCTGCGTGACGTCCCGCCGCGCGCCGAGGACCTGCTCGACGCGCTGGGTCCCGCGCTCGACGGCGCGGGACCCGCCGTGCGCGTGGCGACCGCGACCGGGTGGGACCACGCCGCGGCCGTCGCGGTCGACGACGACGTGGCGCTCGCCGTGGCGACGTCCGGCTCGACCGGTGAGCCGCGCACCGCGCTCCTGACGGCCTCGGCCCTGCGCGCCTCGGGCCGCGCGACCGAGCGGCGCCTCGCCGGTCCGGGTCGGTGGCTGCTGGTGCTGCCCGTCGAGCACGTCGCGGGGCTGCAGGTGCTCGTGCGCTCGGTGCTCGCCGGCACGCGGCCCGTCGTCGCGCTCGGCACGCCGTTCACCGCCACGCGGTTCGCGGCCGCGGTCGCCGACCTGCGCACCGGCACCCCCGCCGGCACGCCGACGTACACCTCGCTGGTCCCCACGCAGCTCGTCCGGGTCCTCGACGACGAGGCGGCGACCGACGCCGCGCGCACGCTCGACGCGGTCCTGCTCGGCGGCGCCGCAGCGCCGGCCCCCCTGCTGGAGCGCGCCCGCGCCGCGGGGGTGCGCGTCGTCACCACGTACGGCATGACCGAGACGTGCGGCGGCTGCGTCTACGACGGCGTACCGCTCGACGGGGTGCGCGTCCGGCTCGACGCCTCCGGGCGGGTCCTGCTGGGCGGGGACGTGCTCACCGCGGGCTACCTCGGCCGCCCCGACCTGGACCCGTTCGTGACGCTCGACGGCTCGCGCTGGCTGCGCACGAACGACCTAGGCCGGCTCGACGACGGCGTGCTGAGCGTCCTGGGCCGGGCCGACGACGTCGTCGTCACGGGCGGCGTGAACGTCGCGCCCGCGGCGGTCGAGGCGGCGCTCGCCGCGGCACCGGGGGTCGCCGAGGCGCTCGTCGTCGGCGTGCCCGACGAGACGTGGGGGCAGGCCGTCGGCGCGCTCGTCGTCCCCACGGACCCGGCCGCACCACCGACCCTCGCCGACCTGCGCGCGCACGTCACCGCCGCGCTCGGGCCCGCGCACGCCCCGCAGCACCTCGTCGTGGTCGGCGCGCTGCCGCTTCGCGGCCCGGGCAAGCCCGACCGCCGGGCCGCCGCCGCGCTCGTCGTCGACCACGTCTCCTCGCCCGCACCGCACGCGGGACCGACCACCACCTCAGGGAGCACCGCGTGACCACACCGCAGGAATGGGTCGCCGGCGCGCGGCCCCGCACGCTGCCCGCCGCCGCGGCCCCCGTGCTGGTCGGCACCGGTGCGGCCGCGCAGCTCGACGCGTCGCACCTGGGGCGCGCCGCGCTCGCGCTCGGTGTCGCGCTCGCGCTGCAGGTGGGCGTGAACTACGCCAACGACTACTCCGACGGCGTGCGCGGCACCGACCTCGAGCGCGTGGGACCCATGCGGCTCACCGCGTCCGGCGCGGCGCGGCCCTCGGCCGTGCGCAACGCGGCGTTCACGGCGTTCGGCGTCGCCGCGGCCCTCGGCCTGTGGCTCGCCGTCGCGGCCGGCGCCTGGTGGCTGGTCGGCGTCGGTGCCGTGTCGATCCTCGCCGCGTGGGGCTACACCGGCGGGCGCAACCCGTACGGGTACCGCGGGCTCGGCGAGGTCGGCGTGTTCGTGTTCTTCGGCCTGGTCGCCGTGCTCGGCACCACCTACACGCAGGCCGGGCGGCTGTCCTGGGTGGCGTGGGTCGGCGCGGTGGCCGTCGGGCTGCTCGCGTGCGCGCTGCTCATGGTCAACAACGTCCGCGACATCCCGACGGACGCGGTCTCGGGCAAGCGCACGCTCGCCGTGCGGCTCGGCGACCGCCGCGCGCGCCGGGCGTACGCCGCGCTCGTCGTCGTGCCCGTGCTGCTCGGCATCGTGTGCGCGTTCGCCTCGCCGTGGGCGCTGATCGTCTCGATCCTGCTGTTCCCCGCCGGTCTGCTCGCTGGCGTCGTGCTCCTCGGCGCGCGCGGCCGCGCGCTCGTGCCCGTGCTCGCCGGCACGGGCATGCTCGAGCTCGCGTTCGGCGTGCTGCTGGGCGTGGGGCTCGCCGTCTGACGAGCGGGGGCGTCAGGCCTCGTCGGCCGGGCGGTCCGCCCGCGCGGCCTCGTCGGCCGGGGTGGCCCGCGCGGCCTCGTCGGCCGCGTCCTCCAGCCGCGCGTCCTCGTCGGCCGCCGTGGGCCGCCGCTCCCCCCGCTGCGCGGCACGCCGCTCGACCCACTCCGCGGCCGCGCGGCCCTGCTTCGCCAGCAGCACGTACGACAACCCCCACGCGACCAGCAGCCCCGCGAGCGGCGCGAGCCACGAGCGCATGCCGACCGCCCACAGCAGGACGGTCACGAGGGCGAACAGGACCAGGCGCAGGAGCGTGTAGACGAGGACGGGCACGGTCCCAGCGTAGGCGGCGCGGGGTCCCCGCCCACCCTCGGGGTCGCGCCCGCACCTGTGGCACGCGCCACCGACTAGCCTGGGGGCGTGCGCTACCTCGGGACGCTGCTGCTCATCGGATTCGTCGTCTACTGCGTGATCGACATCGTGCGCAGCGACGAGGACGAGCGCCTGGGCGTCCACCCCGCGCTGTGGGTGCTGCTCGTGGTGCTGTTCCCGGTGATCGGCGGCGTGGTCTGGCTCGCGGTCAGCCGCACGAAGCGCGGCCAGCGCACCCCCTACCGCACGCAGACGGCCCCGGCTCCCGGAGCGCCCGTCGCCCCGGACGACGACCCGGAGTTCCTGTGGCGTCTGGAGCAGGAGCGCCGCCGCCGCGAGGCCCGCAAGCCCGACGACGAGCCCCACGACCAGCCCGGCCCCACCGTCTGACCCCACCACCGGACCCCATCACCGGACCCCACCGCCGGGCCGCCCGGCTGAGGGGAGTCCAAGGGCGTGGGTCCGACGCGAGGTCGCGCGTCTGTCGCCAGGTCGCGCGGACGACTGCACGACCTGGCGACGAACCCGCGACCGGAGGCGCGGACGCGCGCTCCCCGGTTAGAAGGCGTAGGAGTGCAGGCCCTTGATCGCCAGGTTGACGACCGTGAAGTTGGCGATCACGCACGCGTAGCCGGCGAAGACGAAGTAGGCCGCCTTGCGGCCGCTCCAGCCGCGCGTCGTGCGCGCGTGCAGGTAGGCGGCGTACACGACCCACCCGATGAAGGTGCCGACCTCCTTGGGGTCCCAGTTCCAGTACCGGCCCCACGCGTCCTCGGCCCACACCGCGCCGCCGATGAGCGTCAGGGTCCACAGCACGAACGCGATGGCGTTGAGACGGAAGGACAGGGCCTCGAGGCGCCGCGAGTCGGGGACCTGCTCGAGCCAGCGGAAGCGCGGGCCGGTGACGGCGAGGCCGGAGAACGCCTGACGCAGGCCGTCGGCGCGCGACCACCGGTGGCCCAGGTGCGTGCGGTCGGTCTCGCGGCCGTAGCGCATGACCTGGAGGACGGCGGCGGCGAACGCCACGGTGAAGATGCCGGTCGCGATGATCGCGACGCCGACGTGCAGCACCAGCCAGTAGTTCTGCAGCGCGGGGCGCACCGCGTCGGCGCGCACGAAGAAGCTCTCGATCGCGACGACGAGCGCGGTCACCGCGATGCCCATGACGACGACGCCGAGGAACGCGATGACGCGCCGGCGCTGCACCACCGCGAGCACCGTGGTCGCGACGAAGACGCCGACGAGCGTGAACTCGTACATGTTGGCCGTGGGCCAGCGGCCCGCGGCGACGCCGCGCAGGACGATCGCGGCGAACAGCAGCACGATGCCGAGGTAGGTGGTCGAGCGCGCGATGCCCTCGGCGCGCGGCGAACGTCCCGGCGCCGCGTCCACCGTGGCGCCCGCGATCGCGGAGTCGGGCCCGCGCGAGAGGGTCGCGGTGCCGCCGCGCACGCCCGCGCCCGCGAGCGCCTCGACGCGCGCCTCGGCCTTCGCCTCCTCGGGCACGTCGAGGCGCTGCGCGTTGTCCGCGAGGCGCGCGAGGTCGACGGTGTAGGCGACGAGCGCGATCAGGAACGCGGTCGCCGCGGCCCACACCAGAAGCGTGCTCAGGTCACCGACCTGCATGGTCTCTCCCGTCCCTCGGCGCGTCCGGGGTGTCCGGCTGCGTCTGGTCCGCCGAGGTCGTCGGCGGGACCCGTGTGTCCGCTGTCGTCGTGCGCACCGTCGTCGTGCCCGGTGCCGTCGTGTGCTCGACCGTGACCGGGTCGAACGTGGTCAGCGCGTCCGCGAGCACGCGATCGAGCTCGGGCTGGAGGCCGACGTCGTCGCCGCGCGCGAGGCCCGCGGCGCTCACCACTGTAGATCCCGGCCGCGTGCCGGGCACCGCGCGCACCCAGAGCCGGCGCCGCGGGGCGAACAGCGAGGCCGCGAGCCCCGCGAACGCGGCGAGCGCGAACACGAGCACCCACGTCAGCGCGGGGTCGTGGCGCAGGTCGAGCGCGACGTACCGGGTCAGCGAGTCGAACGAGACGCTCCCGAGCCCGTCGGGCAGCTCGACGCTCTCGCCGGGACGCAGGTAGATCGTCACGGCCTTGCCGTCGGCGTCGACCGCCTGCTCCATGCGCGACTCGTCGAGCTGGTACACGTTCTGCGGCACGCCGGTGTCGAGGCCCAGGTTGCCGGACCACACCGAGAGCACGAGCAGCGGCGCGTCGGGCTGCGGGTCGACCGACTGGTAGAGCCCGTCGGTGATCTCCACCGCGGTGGGCAGCAGGTAGCCGACGAGGCCGACCTGCGCCTGGTCGCCGGAGACGTCCGGCACCTTCACGACGCCGCGCGAGGTGTAGACCTCGTCCTGCGGCAGGAACGGCACCGCGCCGGAGAACGCGACCTCGCCGGCCGCGTCCCGCACGGTGAGCTCGGGTGCGTAGCCGTTGCCCTGCAGGTAGATCTTGGCGCCGTCCCGCTCGAGCGGGTGGTTGACCTTGATGGTCTCGGCGCTCGGGGTCCCGTCGGGGTCGGTCACCGTGACGTACGCGGCGAAGTCGCGCGGCTCGAGCGTCTCGTCGTCGAACCGCGCGGTGAAGTCGTCGAGGCGCAGCGTGAACGGTTCGAGGCTGTCCTCGCTGAACGCCGTGCCCTTCTCGAACGTGTCGTACTCCTTGACGGAGTTCGCCATGCCCCGGCCCTGCACGACGATCGCCTGACCGCGGTAGTGCAGCATCTGACCGGCCGCGACGGACACGAGCAGCCCGACGAGCGCGAGGTGGAAGACGAGGTTGCCGGTCTCGCGCAGGTACCCGCGCTCCCCCGCGGCGGACCAGGCGCCGCCGCCCTCGTCGTGCACGTCGACGCGGTAGGACCGCACGAACGGCGCCCACCGGGGGCCGCGGCGCATCGCGCTCGCCGCGCGGCGTGCGACGTCCTGCGGCGTGCCCGCGACCTCGGCGCGCGCCTGCGCGGGGAACCGGGTGAGGCGCCGTGGCGTGCGCGGCGGGCGGCCGCGCAGCGCGCCCAGGTGGGCGCGGGTGCGCGGCAGGATGCACCCGACGAGCGAGATGAACAGCATGAGGTAGATCGCGGAGAACCAGACGGAGGAGTACACGTCGAAGAACCCGAACCGGTCGAGCCACGGCCCGGTGGACGGGTGGTCGTCGATGTACTGCGCGACCTCGGAGACGTCCTGCGCGCGCTGCGGGAAGATCGTGCCGGGGACGGCGGCCACGGCCAGCAGCATGAGCAGCAGCAGCGCGACGCGCATGCTCGTGAGCTGCCGCCAGGCCCAGCGGGCCCACCCGGTGGGGCCCAGGCGCGGGAGCCGGGGCGGGGCGGCGGGTGCGTCCGACGAACCGTCGGCGCCCGGTGCGGCGGCGCTCGTCGCGAACGTGTCCTCGAGGCCCTCGGGGCGGTAGGTCGCCACGTCACACCACCGGCACGAAGTCGTCGGTGAACACGCCCTGCAGCCACTGCGCCCACGTGTCCCACACACCGGTGACGAGCGCGAGACCGAGCACGACGAGCAGGCCGCCGCCGACCCGCATGATCGCGAGGCGGTGCCGGCGCAGGAAGGACAGCGCACGCGCGGAGCGCTCGACGCCGAGCGCGACCAGCAGGAACGGCAGCCCGAGGCCCACGCAGAACGCGACCGCGAGCAGCGCTCCGCGCCCGGCGGACGCCTGGTCGAGCGACAGGCTGTAGATCGCGGCGAGCGTCGGGCCGATGCACGGCGTCCACCCGAGCCCGAACGTCACGCCCAGCAGCGGCGCACCCCACAGCCCGGCGCGCGGCGCCAGGTGCAGGCGCTTCTCGTACTGCAGGAACGGCACGAGGCCGCAGAACGCCAGGCCCATGAGCACGACGACGACCCCGAGCACGCGCGAGAGCACGTCGGACCACTGCACGAGCGCCGAGCCGAGCGTCCCGGCGAGCACGCCGAACACGACGAACACGAGCGAGAACCCGGCGACGAACAGCCCGACCCCGGCGAGCACGCGCGCGCGGGCCGGGTGGCGCCGCGGCGCGTCCTGGTCGGCGCCGACGACCGGCTGCCCGGGCGCGACCCCGCGCACGACGCCACCGGCCACGGCGGACCCGGCCGGCCCGGTCGGCGCACCGGCGCCGAGCCGCGTGCTCGTCGCGCCCGTCATGCCGCCCAGGTAGGCGAGGTAGCCGGGCACGAGCGGGAGCACGCACGGCGACGCGAACGCGACGACGCCCGCGACGACCGCGACCGGCACGGCCAGCAGGAGCGACCCGCTCGCGGCGGTCTGCCCGAACGACCCGCCCGCGGCGAGCACCTGCGTCGACCCCGCGAGCGTGGACAGCGCGCCCGGCGTCACGACGGCACCGGCTCGGCGAGGAGGTCGTCGACGACGGTGCGCAGCGTCGAGGCGTCGAGCAGCCCGACGACGCGCGCGGCGACCTTGCCCTCGCGGTCCAGCACGACGGTCGTCGGGACGGCGTTGAGCGGCACGACGCCCTGCAGCGCGAGCACGCCCTGCCCGCTGGTGTCCTCGAGGCTCGGGTACGGCACGTCGAACGTGCGCTGGAACGCCTGCGCGGCACCGGCCTCGTCGGTCGAGTTCAGCCCCAGGACGCGCACGCCCTGCTCGGCGTACTCGTTCGCGAACGCGACGAGGTCGGGGGCCTCGGCCCGGCACGGCGGGCAGGCGGCGTACCAGGTGTTGAGCACGACGACGTCGCCGCGCCAGGAGGCGACGTCCTGCGCGGTGCCCTCGTAGTCCGTGCCCGCGAGCTCGACGGGGCCCTGGCGGTCGCCGGGCGCCCACGTCTTCGTCGAGCCGTCGCCCGAGACGTAGCCGTCGTCGGTGGTGTCGGTGGACTGCTCCTGCGCGGGGCCGCACGCGGCGAGCACCCCGACGAGCACGGTGAGCGCGGCGGCGACCAGCGCGCGCGGGGCGCGGCGGGCCGCCCGGGCCCCGGCGAGCGGCGTCACGTCACGCACCTGCCACGGTCGCGGCGCCGGGCAGCAGCGCGGCGGCGGGCTCGGTGTAGGTGAGGGCCACGAGCGTGTCGTCCTCGAAGGACAGGCTCGTGAGCGACGCGAGCGAGCACTGGCGGCGGCGCGGGTCGTGCCACAGCCGACGCTTCTCGAGCGCGAGCCGCGTGACCCACACGGGGAGCTGGTGCGAGACGAGCACGACCTCGTGCCCGCGGGCGAGCTCGCGCGCAGAGTCGACGGCCGCGAGCATGCGGTCGACCTGCTCGCGGTACGGCTCGCCCCAGGACGGCCGGAACGGGTTGCGCAGGTACGGCCAGTGCTCGGGGTGCCGCAGCGAGCCGTCGCCCACGCCGAACGTCCTGCCCTGGAAGTGGTTGTCGGCCTCGATGAGCCGGGGGTCGGTGCCGACCTCGACGCCGAACGCCGCCGCGATGGGCGCGGCGGTCTCCTGCGCGCGCTCGAGCGGCGAGGCGATCACGGCGACGACGTCCCGGCGCGTCCCGGCCAGGGGCGCGGCGCCCGCGGCCTGCGCGAGGGCGCTGCTCGCGACCACGGCGTCGGCGGCGGCGTCCTCGTGCCCCAGCTCGCTGAGCCACTCGCCCTCGTACCGGCGGCCGGACAGGTGCGCGGCGACGAGGCGCGCCATCGCGCGCCCGCGCTCGGACAGGCGGTACCCGGGCAGACGTCCGTAGAGCACGCCGTCGGGGTTGTGCACCTCACCGTGGCGCATCAGGTGGACGGTGGTCGCGACCATGGGAGCCAGTGTCCCTCACGCAGCCGTGTGCTCGGGGCCGGGCCGGGGGTCAGCCGGGGTGAGACGCGCCACCGGACAGGTGCTCGGCGACGGCGTCCATCGCCTCGCCCAGCGCGCGGAACTGCTCGGGGGTGAGGACGTCGACGAGGTGCGCGCGCACCGACCGCACGTGGCTGGGTGCGGCGGCGACGAGGCGCTGCCACCCCTGCTCGGTCATCGTGCAGTTCACACCGCGCGCGTCGTGCAGGCACTGGTGCCGCTCGACGAGGCCCTGCTCCTCCATGCGCCGGATGGTGTGCGTGAGGCGGCTGCGCGAGTGCGCGAGCCCGGTCGCGATCTCGGACATGCGCATGGTGCGCTCGGGGGCCTCGGACAGGCGCACGAGCACCTCGTACTCGTGGATCGACAGGCCGGTCTCGGCCTCGAGCTCGTGCGCGAGGGTGTCGTTGAGCATCGCGACGCCGTTGCGGTACGCGCGCCAGCTCAGCTGCTCCTCGGCGGTCAGCCACCGCACCTCGTCGGCGCTGGGGGCCGCGGGTGCGGACGTCGTCGGTGTGGTGGTGGCCACGTGTCTCACCTCTCGTGCGGCGCCGTGCTCGGCGGTGTGCGTGCGTCGGGCGTGCGCGCGTCGTGCGTGCGTGCGTCAGGGGCTGCGTCGTCGGGTGCCCGGCGGCTCGCCGGACGAGTGTCCCAGCCGACCGGGTGCGCGACGAGTCCCCGGTGGGGTCTTGCGCTCCGCCTCCCACTGTAGTACAACTTTGAACTAGCAGCAGTTGAGAGTTCAACGACTCGACCGACTGCCCGGACCATCCGGCACCACCGACCTCTCAGGGAGAACCACCATGAGCGCCACGACCACCACCGCCCTCCCCGCCGGCCTCACCACGGGCACCTGGGCCATCGACGCCTCGCACACCGAGGCGGCGTTCAGCGTCCGCCACGCGGGCATCTCCAAGGTCCGCGGCACGGTCGCCGTCACCGGCGGCACCATCACGGTCGGCGAGGACCTCGCCTCGACCTCCGTCACCGCGACGCTCGACCCGTCGACCGTCTCAACGGGCGACGCGAACCGCGACGGCCACCTCAAGAGCGGCGACTTCTTCGACGTGGAGGCGTTCGGCGAGTGGTCGTTCACCTCGACCGCGATCCGTGCCGAGGGCGACGCGTACGTCATCGCCGGTGACCTGACGATCCACGGCGAGACCCGCCCGGTCGAGCTCGCCACCGAGTTCAACGGTGTCGCGGTCGACCCGTTCGGCAACACGCGCGCCGGGTTCGAGTCCTCGGTGACGATCTCCCGCAAGGAGTTCGGCCTGACCTGGAACGCCGCGCTCGAGGCCGGCGGCGTGCTCGTCTCCGACAAGGTCACCATCACGCTCGACGTCTCGGCCATCAAGCAGGCCTGAGCCCGGGCGCCCCAGCGGCGCCCGACCACCGCGGCAGCGCACCCCCTGACGCCGCCGCGTGACCCGCGGGCGGGTCCGGCACCACGCCGGGCCCGCCCGCGGCGTCTGCCCCGGGACGTGCGGCAGCGCGTCCGGCGTCAGCGCGTGCGGCGTCAGCGCGCGCGACGACGCGCGTCGTGGAACGCGAGGATCTGCAGCTCGCTCGCCACGTCCACCTGCCGCACGGTCACGTGCTCGGGCACGTGCAGCGCGCGCGGCGCGAACGTCAGCAGCGCCGTCACCCCCGCACCGACGAGCGCGTCGCACACGGGCTGCGCGTGCGGCGCCGGGACGGCGATCACCCCGACCGACGCCGACGTACGCCCCACCACGCGGCCGATCGCGTCGGCGGGCTCGACGACGAGCCCCGCGACGGTCGTCCCGACGACCTGCGGATCGGCGTCGACGAGCGCCGCCACCTCGAACCCGCGCTCGGCGAACCCGCCGTAGCTGGCCAGCGCGTGCCCCAGGTAGCCGATCCCGACGATGACCACGGCGCGCCGTGTCTGCACGCCCAGCACCTCGCCGAGCTGCCGCTCGAGGTGCGCGACGTCGTACCCCACGCCCCGGCGACCGTACGAGCCGAGGAACGACAGGTCCTTGCGCAGCTGCGCCGGCGAGACACCCGCGGCCGCCGCGAGCTCCTCGGACGTCACGACCCGCGAGCCGCGCACGGACTCCAGCGCGTGCAGGTACCCGGGCAGGCGGGCGACGGTCGCGTCCGGCGGCTCCCCGCGGTCCGGCGTCGTGCGCACGCCCGTGCCCTCAGCGGGCGGCCAGCGCGCGCCGCAGCCGCGCCGGCTCGATGCGCCAGTACCCCTGCCGCACGCCGTCGACCTCCACCACCGGCACCAGGTCGCCGTACTGCGACAGGTCACGCCCCGGCTCGTCGTCGCGGTCCACGTCGACCTCGCGCCACGCGGTGCCCGCGAGGGACGCCTCGGCGGCGACGACCGCGCGCGCGTCGTCGCACAGGTGGCACCCCGCGCGGGAGAACAGGACCACGCGTGCGGTGGTCGTCGGCTCGTCGTCGTGCACGAGCCCGACCCTAGTGCGCGCGGGACCCGCGTGCGGGCGCCTCGGACCACCGACCCGGCGCGGGCCGCTCGGGGCTGGTTACAGTGACCGGATGCCGGAGCCGACGCACGACCGTGCCGCGGTGGGCGCCGGGCGCACGGCCGCGTTCTTCGACGTCGACAACACCGTGGTGCGCGGCGCGAGCGCGTTCCACCTGGCCGTCGGGCTGTACCGACGAGGGTTCTTCCGGCCGTGGGACCTGCTGCGGTTCACGGGCCACCAGCTGCGCTACCGGCTCGTCGGTGAGGACCGCCGGCAGATCGACCGGCTGCGCGGCGAGGCGCTCGCGATCATGCGCGGGCACTCCGTCGCGGAGGTCACCGCGATCGCGGAGGACGTGTACGACCAGGTGCTGCACCTGCGCCTGTACCCCGGCACGCGCGCGCTGATCGACGCGCACGTCGCGGCCGGCGACGAGGTCTGGTTCGTCACCGCGTCGCCGATGGAGATCGCGGGCCTGCTCGCGCGCCGGCTGGGGACGACGGGGGCGCTCGGGACGGTCGCCGAGGAGGTCGACGGCTTCTACACGGGCCGGCTCGTCGGCGACCTGCTGCACGGCGAGGCGAAGGCGCGCGCGGTGCGGGCGCTCGCGGAGCGCACCGGGATCGACCTGGCGCGCTGCGCCGCGTACGGGGACTCGACGAACGACCTGCCGCTGCTGTCCGCGGTCGGGCGCCCGTGCGCGATCAACCCGGACCGTCGCCTGCGGCGGCACGCGGCACGGCAGGGATGGCCGGTGCGCGACTTCCGGCCCGCACGGCGCTCGCTCACGCGCGGGGTCCGCGCCGCCACCGTGGCGGGCGCGGTGTGGGCGACCGCCGTCTCGGCGCGGGCCGCCCGGCGCGGGCTGACGCGACACGCCGGAGGCTGAGGAGCCGTTCCGCGCGGTCCCGGCGGGGCGCAGGTCGGACGAACACGCGCCGGACGTCACGACGTGGCCCGGCCTGGGTGCCAGCGCCCTTCCCGGGCCCCGGAGGCACCCCGCGAGCGTCCTAGGGTTCCTCCGTGACAACCGTTCGCCGCGCGCGGCTCGACGACCTCGCCGCTCTCGCCGACCTGGCAGCCGTGACGTTCCCGCTCGCCTGCCCCCCGGGGTCGACGCCCGAGGACCAGCGGGCGTTCGTCGAGACCGTGCTGTCGCACACCGCGTTCGAGGGCTACCTCGCGGACGGCAGGCGCACGGTGCTCGTCGCGCACGACGAGGCGGGCACGCTCGAGGGCTACACGATGCTGGTCGCCGGCATGCCCGCGGACTCCGACGTGCGCTCCGCGCTGTCGCTGTGGCCGACCGCCGAGCTGTCCAAGTGCTACGTGCACCCCGACCGCCACGGGCGGGGCGTGGCCGACGCGCTGATGACCGCGACCCTCGCCGACGCGCGCGGCCGCCACGCGCTCGGGTGCTGGCTGGGCGTGAACCAGCTCAACGCGCGCGCGCAGCGGTTCTACGAGCGCCACGGCTTCCTGCGGGTCGGCACCAAGCACTTCCGTGTGGGGTCCCGCATCGAGGACGACTTCGTCCTCGAGCGCGCGCTCTGAGACACCCTGCTCGGGCGTCCGAGGCGCCGGGACAGACAGCGAGGGCCCGGCCGGACGGCCGAGCCCTCGCTCACGCGCTGCCGGGGCAGCGGGTGGTCACTTCTTGTTGCGACGCTGGTGACGCGTCTTGCGCAGCAGCTTGCGGTGCTTCTTCTTGGCCATCCGCTTGCGGCGCTTCTTGATGACGGAGCCCATGGGTCCACTCTCGCTTCCGGTGGGGCCCGCGGCAGCGGACCAGTGCTGGTCGTTCGACGCGCGGTCGCCCGGTCAGGGCTCACGGCCGTGCTCGCGCACTGCCGCCCGCACAAGGAAAGTCCGAGGGCCTACCTTACGCGATGACGGCCGGTGCCCGCGACGTGCGTCGGACAGGACGTCAGGAGGAGCGGCGCTCGGTGTCCTGCTCGGGGGTCACGCTCGACATCGACGAGCGCAGGTAGGCGTCGAGCGCGTCCTGCGGGACGCGGAACGAGCGGCCCACGCGCACGCCCGGCAGCTCGCCGGAGTGGAGCAGACGGTAGACCGTCATCTTGGAGACGCGCATGACGTCCGCGACCTCCACGACGGTCAGGTAGCGCACGCGGCCCGGCTGGTCGCTCATCGGTGCGGATCGTCCTCCTGGGGCGCCCTGCGGCACCCGTCCCCCGGTGCTCACGCGCCGGCCCTGTGACCCGTCGTCGACGGGCTGGCCCAACCCTAGTGGCGCCTGGGACACGAGTGAAAGGGGTGACGGGTGTGACGACCGGTCTGCCCGGATCCCTCCCACCCGGGCGTCTGACCCGCACGAGCGCCGACGACGCGCGCGGCAGGCCGGTCACTCGTGGTGGACGTCCAGACCCAGCAGCGGGAACGCCTCGGCGCGGGTCGCCCGGATCGCCCGGTCGACCTCGTCGGCCGGGTCGAAGCCCGACTCCCAGGTGCGGAACGCCGGCACCGCGCCGTCGGACATCGACACCGGCCCCTCGCGCCCGAAGTCCCGCGCGACCCGGTCGCGCCACGCCTGCGGGACCACCTGGTCCGGGTCGACCGGCCGGTGCGCAGCGACGGCGAGCAGGTGCGCCCACGCGCGCGGCACGACGTCCACCACGGCGTACCCGCCGCCGCCCAGCGCGACCCACCGGCCGTGCGCCACCTCGTGCGCGAGGTCGTGCAGCCGCTGCGCCACGAGCCGCTGCGCGTCCACCGTCACCCGCAGGTTGCTCAGCGGGTCCATGCGGTGCGTGTCGCACCCGTGCTGCGTGACCAGCACGTCGGGGCCGAACGCGTGCAGGACCGGGGGGACGACCGCGTCGATCGCGCGCAGCCAGCCCGCGTCCGACGTGCCCGCCGGCAGCGGGAGGTTCACCACCGAGCCCTCGGCGTGCTGCCCGCCCGTCTCGTACGCGTGGCCCGAGCCCGGGAACAGCGTCCGGCCCGACTCGTGCACCGAGACCGTCAGGACGCGCGGGTCGTCCCAGAACACCGCCTGCACGCCGTCGCCGTGGTGCGCGTCGACGTCGACGTACGCCACTCGCTCCGCGCCCGCGTCGAGCAGCGCACGGATCGCGACCGCCGCGTCGTTGTAGACGCAGAACCCCGACGCGGCGCCCGGCATCGCGTGGTGCAGGCCGCCCGCGATGTTCACCGCGTGGTCGGTCTCGCCGCGCCACACCGCGAGCGCCCCGTCGTGGGTGCCCTGCACCGCGCGCGCGGACGCCTCGTGCATGCCCGGGAAGATCGGGTCGTCGCGCGTGCCCAGCCCGCGGGCCTCGTCGCGCACGCCCTCGTCGGCCGCGCGCCGCACCGCCGCGACGTACGCGGCCTCGTGCACCGTGGTCAGCAGCTCGTCGGGCGCGACCTGCGCGGCGACGACGTCGACGTGCTCGAGCAGGCCGAGCTCGCCCGCCAGGTCGATCGTCAGGGCGAGCCGTGCGGGCGACATCGGGTGCCCCGTGCCGAAGTCGTAGCGGAGCATCTCGGGCGCCCACTCCACGCGCGGCCGCGGCGTCATGACCACACCCAAACACCGAACCGGCGCGGTGTCGAACCCCCGTGGCGCGTCGCGCGGCGGCGCGTGGCGGCGGGCCGGACGAGCGCGGGCGCGTCGCGGACCGCGCGCGGCCCACGGGCGCGCGACGTGCCAGAGTGTGCGATGCACGCTGGTCGGGACGAGCTCGGGAGGTGGGATGGCGCGCAGCGGCCCCGGCGTCGCGTGGCGCGCGCGTGAGCTCGTCGACCGGTCCGCGCGCCAGTCGCCCGCCCGCCTCGCGCTCGGCGTGTTCGCCGCGGTGATCGCGCTCGTCACGGTGCTGCTGTCCGCGCCGTGGGCGACCGCGTCCGGGCACCGCGCCCCGTTCGTCGACGCCCTGTTCACCGCGACGTCCGCGAGCACCGTCACCGGGCTCGTCGTGGTCCCGACCGGCGAGTACTGGTCGACGTGGGGGCTCGTCGTCATCCTCGTCGCGATCAAGATCGGCGGCCTGGGCGTGATGACGCTCGCGTCGCTGCTGGGCATGGCGGTCTCGCGGCGCATCGGCCTCACGCAGCGCCTGCTCGTCTCGTCGGAGACCAAGTTCACGCGGCTCGGCGAGGTCGGCTCGCTCGTGCGCACCGTCATCGTGACCTCGACGACCCTCGAGGTCGCGATCGCGCTCGTCCTGCTCCCCCGCTTCCACATGTACGACGAGTCGTGGGGCACGGCCGCGTGGCACGCGATCTTCTACGGCGTCTCGTCGTTCAACAACGCCGGGTTCGTGCCGACGCCCGAGGGGCTCGCGCCGTTCATCTCCGACTGGTGGGTGCTGCTGCCGATCATCGTCGGCGTGTTCATCGGGTCGCTCGGCTTCCCCGTGATCCTCAACGTCGCCAGGCACCTGCGCGAGCCGCGGCGGTGGAGCCTGCACGCCAAGCTGACGATCACGACGAGCCTCGCGCTCGTCGTCGCGGGCTCCGTGCTCGTCGCCGCGTTCGAGTGGACGAACCCGAGCACGTTCGCACCCATCGACGCGTCGGGCACCGCGCTCGCGTCCCTGTTCGCGGGCGTCATGCCCCGCTCGGCGGGCTTCTCCACTGTCGACGTGGGCCAGATGCACGAGTCGACCTGGCTGCTCATGGACGCACTCATGTTCGTCGGTGGCGGCTCGGCGTCGACCGCCGGCGGTATCAAGGTGACGACGCTCGCGGTCATGCTGCTCGCGATCGTCGCGGAGGCCCGCGGCGACCGGGACGTCGAGGCGTACGGCCGGCGCATCCCGCGCGACGCGCTCCAGGTCGCGATCGCGGTCTCGCTCATCTCCGCGACGTTCGTGCTCATCGCCTCGCTGCTGCTGCTCGCGATGACGGGGCTGCGCCTCGACGTCGTGCTGTTCGAGGTCATCTCCGCGTTCGCGACGTGCGGGCTGTCGACCGGCATCACGCCGGGCCTGCCCGACGCCGCCAAGTACGTGCTCACCGTCCTGATGTTCATCGGCCGGACCGGCACCATGACGCTTGCGGCCGCGCTCGCGCTGCGCAACCGTCGTCGGGTCATCCGGCTGCCGGAAGAGAGGCCGATCATTGGCTGAGACCATGCGCGACGCACGCGCAGGCACGCAGGGCGCCCCGCGCACGCCCAAGAAGGACTCGGGTGTGCTCGTCATCGGGCTGGGCCGGTTCGGGTCCGCGATCGCGGCGACGCTGGACCGGCTCGGGCAGGACGTGCTCGCGGTCGAGCGCAGCCCCGAGCTCGTGGCCCAGTGGGCGGGGCGCATCGCGCTCGTCGAGGCCGACGCGGCCAACCCCGAGGCGCTCGAGCAGCTCGGCGCAAGGGACTTCCCGGTCGCGGTCGTCGGCGTCGGGTCCTACCTCGAGGCGTCGGTGCTCATCACGGGCAACCTCGTCGACATCGGCATCCCCCAGATCTGGGCGAAGGCGGTCTCCAACGAGCACGCGCGCATCCTGCAGCGCATCGGCGCGCACCACGTGGTGCTGCCCGAGGCGGACGCGGGCTCGCGCGTCGCGCACCTCGTCTCGGGCAAGCTGCTCGACTACATCGAGGTCGAGGACGGCTTCACGGTCGTCAAGATGCGCCCGCCGAAGGAGACGCAGGGTTTCACGCTCGCGCAGTCGAAGATCCGCGAGCGGTACGGGGTCACGGTGGTCGGCGTGAAGTCGCCCGGCACCGAGTTCGTCTACGCGACCCCCGAGACCCGCATCTCGCAGAACGACATCATCATCGTCTCGGGTCACGCCGACCTCCTCGAGCGGTTCGCCGCCCGCCCCTGACGAGGTCTCGCGCGGCACGCCGTGCGCCGATAGCATCCGAGCGCGGGGCACGCCCCGCGTCCCATCGCTCGCCGACGAGAGAGGCGGTCCCCGTGGCCAAGCGGCCGTCGGACGACGAGGTGCGCGAGCGGCTCGACCACGTGGCCGAGGCCCTGCGCGCCGTCCCGGGGCGGTCCGTCACGGAGCTCGACCCCGCCTCCACGCCCGGGTACACGCGCGGCAAGAAGGAGGGCCGCTCGACCCTCGAGGCCATCGGCGGGCGGATGTCCGACCTGCAGGAGCGGCTGTTCGCGGAGGGCCGCACCGGGGGCACGCGCTCCGTGCTCGTCGTGCTCCAGGGGCTCGACACGGCCGGCAAGGGCGGCATCGCGCGGCACGTGCTCGGCCTGGTCGACCCGCAGGGCGTCGCGCTGCGCGGCTTCGGCCGCCCGACGCCCGAGGAGCTCGAGCACCACTTCCTGTGGCGCATCCGCAACGCGCTCCCGCCCGCCGGGCGCATCGGCCTGTTCGACCGTTCGCACTACGAGGACATCCTCGTCCCGCACGCGTCGGGCACGGCGGACGCCGCCGAGCTCGACCGGCGGTTCGCCGAGATCGAGGCGTTCGAGCGTGACCTCGTCGCGAACGGCACGACGGTCGTCAAGGCCGTCCTGTGGGTCTCGCGCGACGAGCAGTACACGCGCCTGCTCGAGCGGCTCGAGCGCCCCGACAAGCACTGGAAGTACGCGCCGCACGACGTGGACGTGCGCCTGCAGCGCCCCGCGTACGAGGCCGCGTACGACGAGGTGCTCGCACGCTCGTCGTACGACGTGGCGCCCTGGTACCTGGTGCCCGCGGACCACAAGTGGTACGCCCGCCTGGCCGTGAGCGCGCTGCTGCTGCGTGCGCTGCTCGACCTCGACCTGACCTGGCCGCAGCCGTCGTTCGACGTGGCCACCGAGCTCGCGCGTCTGGAAGCCACCCGCTGACGCGCGCACCGATGTCAGCTGGCCGGCACAACGGGGTGTCGACCAGCTGACTGCCCCGCCCCCGCGACGCGCGTGGTGGTGAGCAGGACCGCGTGGTCGACCTCGACCGCGGGCGCCGCGACGCCCACCGTCGCGAGCACGTGGCCCGTCAGCCGGACAGGTGCCGACCACCAGGCCGGGCGGTCCCACGTGCTGTGCGGCGCGTACGGGCCGTGCGGCGCGACCTCGTACAGCGCGTCCGGGTCGAGGCCCGGCAGCCGGACGCGCCCGGGCGGCCACGTCGCGGGCCGTTCGCGCTGGACGAGCGCGTACAACGCCCGCGCGCGGTCGGGGGCGACCACGCCGTGCACCCACAGCCCTGCGGACGGCACCTCGTCCCGCACGACGACGCCCGTGTGCAGCAGGGCACGCTCGGACCGGTACAGCGCGACCCACGCGGCGAGCTCCGCGCGCTCGTCGTCGGACGCGGCCGCGAGGTCCCACTCGATGCCGAACGAGCCGAGCAGCGCGGTGGACGCGCGGAACGACAGGGCGAGCACCCGACCGGTGGTGTGCGCCCGGGCCGCACCGACGTGCGACCCGACGAGCTCGGGCGGCAGGAGCTGCGCGGTCCACCGCTGGATCTCGTGCCGCTCGCGCGCGTCGATGCAGTCCGACGCCCACACGCGGTCCGCGCGCTCGAGGATCCCCAGGTCGACGCGTGCGCCGCCCGACGAGCACGACTCGATCTCGAGCCCCGGGCAGTCGGCGCGGATCGCGTCGAGCAGCGCGTACACCGCGGCGGTCTGGGCGTGCACGCCCGCGGCGCCGCTCGCCCCGCCCGCCTCGACGAGGTCACGGTTGTGGTCCCACTTCACGTAGTCGAGACCGAGCTCGCGCACCAGGCTCACGACGCGCTCGCGCAGGTACGCCGCGACCTGCGGCCGTGCGACGTCGAGCACCTGCTGGTGGCGCACGAGCGGCGGGGTACGGCCCGGCACCTGCAGGACCCACTCGGGGTGCGCCCGCGCGAGGTCGGAGTCGGGGTTGACCATCTCCGGCTCGAACCACAGCCCGAGCTGCATGCCGAGGCCGTGCACGTGCTCCGCGAGCGCCCGCAGGCCGTCGGGCCACACGTCCTCGTCGACGTACCAGTCCCCCAGGCCCGCCGTGTCGTCCCGACGGCCGCGGAACCAGCCGTCGTCCACGACGAACCGCTCGACGCCGACCGACGCCGCGAGGTCCGCGAGCTCGCGCAGCCGCGGCAGCGAGTGGTCGAAGTACACGGCCTCCCACACGTTGAGGGTCACGGGTCGCGGCGTGCGCGGGTGGTGCGGGCGGGCCCGCAGCAGCGCGTGGAACCGGCCCGCGAGCGCGTCGAGCCCGTCGCCGTACGTGCCGTACAGCCACGGGGAGGTGTAGGCCTGCCCGGGCGCGAGCCGCACCTCGCCCGGCAGGAGCAGCTCGCCGCCGCCGAGCAGGCGCGTGCCGTCGGGCATCAGCTCGGCCTGCGTGCGGTGGTTGCCGGACCACGCGACGTGCACGCCCCACGCCTCGCCGCGCCGGAAGTCCGTGCCGGGCTCGGCCGCGACGAGCACGAGCGTCGCGTCCGCGCCCGTGCGCCCGCGCCGGCCCTCGCGCACGTGCGTGCCGACCGTGAACGTGTGCCGCTGGGGCGTGCGCTCCTTGCCCCACCGGCCCGCGAGGTCGACGATCTCGGCGGCGTGCGCGGGGACCGGCAGCGCGGGCTGCAGCGCGTCCAGCGTGTACGTGCCCGCGCCCGCGTTGGTGAGCGTCGCGCGCGTGCGCACCACGCCCTGCGGCGTGAGCTCGACGACGAGCTCGAGGTCCAGCCCCGCGTCCTCGTCGGCCGCCTGCACCCGGACGGTCCCCCCGGCCTGCGCCACGTCGAGGGACGACGAGCGCACGACGAACGACGGCGACCACGCGAGCCCGTCCCGGTGCCCCGCGACGCCGGGCGTCCCGAGCCACGCCTCGGCCTGGCCCGGCAGCACCGGCACCGGCACCGGCTCGTCGACCTGCGCGCCCGCACGCGGCGGCGCCCACGCACGCACGAGCTCGGCCGCGGCGTCGGCGTCCAGGCCGTCGCCCAGGTCCCGCCCCCAGTGCAGGACGTGCGGCAGGCGGTCGTCGGTCGCGGTCAGCAGCAGGCTCACGCCCGCCGCGCGCAGGTGCACGAGCATGCGCCCATCCAACCAACCGACCCCGTGCCCGCGTCGCGCCGCGCCGGTACACCGACGGGCCGCGTCCGCCCCTGTGCGGAGGGGTGGACGCGGCCCGTCGGGCGGGTCAGCGCGGGTTCACGACGAGCGTCGTGCCTCCGGTCGACCCGGTGATGGTCGTCGACCCGCCGTAGGTCGCCGACACCGCGTAGGTGCCCCTGGCGAGCTTCGGCAGGGTCACCGTGACGACGCCGCTGCGCAGCGTGCCGGTGACCTTCGCGACGACCGTGGTCCCCTTCCTGACGGTCACGGTCGCCTTGCCGGTGACCGTGACGTTCGAGATGACGGTGACCGTGGCACGCGGCGCCGTGCCCACCGTCACGGACGGCGTCGAGACCTTGGTGCGCGACGTGGTCCGCATGACCTTGACGGTCACGGTGGCCTGCGACGTCGCGTGCGTGGCGTTGCCGTCGTACACGACCGTGAGCGTGTGCGTGCCCACCGCGAGCCCGCGCAGCCGGAACGACGCGGCGCCACCCGAGAGGGTCGTCGTCCCGAGGTTCCTCGAGCCCTCGAGGACGCGCACCTTGCCGGTCGGGGTGCCCTGGGTGGACGTGACCTTCACGGTCACGGCGACGGGGCGGCCGTACTTCACGGGCGTCGTCGCGAGCGCGAGGGTTCGTTCTCTCCCCGACGGTGACGGCTGCGCCGTGCGCTCAGCCGTACCGTGCGGGCGGGCGCGACGGGCGCGGGACCACGTCGTCCCGCGCCCGTCGTGTCCCCTAGTTCCGTCTCGCGACGAGGACGCGCTGCAGCAGCACGAAGCCGAGCAGGATCGCGCCGATGAGGATGCGGTTCCACCAGGGCTCGAGGCCCTCGCGGTTGCAGACCACCAGGATCAGGCCGTACAGCGTCACGCCCGCGAACGTGCCGAGCACGTAGCCGACGCCACCGGTGAGCAGCGCGCCACCGATGACGACCGACGCGATCGCGTCGAGCTCCATGCCGACGCCCGACAGGTTGTAGCCGGACTTCGTGTAGAAGGCGAACAGGATGCCGCCGATGCCGGCGCAGGTGCCCGACACGACGTAGACCCACATCTTCGTCGCGCCCGGCCGCAGACCCATCAGGCCCGCCGCCTGCCCGCCGTCGCCCGCGCCCAGCCCGTACACCGTGCGGCCGAACCGCGTGTAGTGCAGCAGGTACACGGCGGCCAGCAGCACCACGGCCGCGATGATCATCGACAGGTTGACGTACCAGATGTCGGGACGCTCACCGAACTTGATCTTCCAGGACGCCAGCTTCTCGAAGCCCGGGTCCTTGATGCCGATCGACGTGGTCCCGATCATGTTCGCCAGCCCGCGGGCCAGGAACAGACCTGCGAGCGACGCGATGAACGGTTGGATGCGGAAGTACTGGACCATCACGCCGATCAGCGAGCCGATCGCCGTCCCGACGAGCACGCCCACCACGAGCACCACCGGCAGCGGTACCCCGTTGAGCAGCAGCTTCGCCACCACCAGGCCGACGAGTGCCACCACGCCACCCACCGACAGGTCGATGCCGCCGGAGATGATGACGAACGTCATGCCGATCGCCAGCACCAGCAGGTACGAGTTGTCGATGAACAGGTTGGAGAACAGCCGCATGCTGATGAAGCTGCGGTCGTCGGTGCTGTAGCGCAGCTGGCCCACCACGAGGAGCAGCAGCAGCGTCGCCACCGTGCCCGCCGTCGGCAGGTACCGGCGGTCCAGCAGTCGCTTCCAGCGCGCGTCCGGCGCGCCGGCCGGCCTCTTCTTCGTCGGCAGCTTCTCCGACACCGTCTGCGCGGTCACGCCGCCACCTCCACCTTCTTGGCCGCCGTCGGGCCACCCGGAAGACGCGGCACACGCCGCAGGCCCGACAGCTCACGCAGACGCTCGGAGCCGGCGATGCAGATCGCGATGACCACGATCGCCTTGAACAGGTCCTTCGACTCCGACGGCAGGTGGAAGATGATCACCGCACGGTCGAGCGTCGTCAGGATGAGCGCACCGACGATCGTGCCCGCGAGCGAGAACTTGCCGCCGTCGAGCTTGGTGCCGCCGATGACGACCGCCATGATCGCGTTGAGCTCCATGAGCTGGCCGATGTTGTTCGCGTCGGCCGCCATCGTCGGCGCGCCGTAGACCAGGCCGGCGAGGCCGGCCAGGACGCCGCAGATCACGTACACGAGCCACGTGATGTTGCGCGACCGCACGCCCGCCATGTGGCTCGCGGTGCGGTTGATGCCGATGGACTCCAGCAGCATGCCGAGCGCCGTGCGCCGCACGACGACCGCGACGACCGCGAACACGACCGCCCCGATCACCACGGGCGTCGGGATGCCCAGCACGAAGCCGGACCCGATCGACTTGAACGGAGCCGAGTGCGTCGTCGTGATCTGCCCGCTCGTGAACGCGAGCGCGATACCGCGGCCCGCGACGAGGATGATCATCGTCGCGATGAACGGTTGGATGCCCAACCCGGCGACGAGGAACCCGTTGAACGCCCCGACGACCGCCGCGACCGCGAGCGCGATCGCGATCGCCGACAGCGCGACCGTCGCGTTCTCGCCGTTGCCCGAGCTGTCGATGTACGTCAGGGCCACCGACAGCGAGATCGCCATCACCGCGCCGACCGACAGGTCGATGCCGCCGGTCGCGATCACGAGGCACATGCCCAGCGCGAGCAGCAGGAACGTCACCGAGTTGCGCGTGATGTCGACGAGCTGGCCGAACAGGTGCCCGTCGACGACCTTGATATCGAGGAAGCCGGGGCTCACGATCCCGCACGCGACCCACAGCGCGACGAGCGCGAGCACGGGCCAGAACAGGTGGTGCCGCGTGACCCGCGTGAGCCACGCGAGCCCCGAGGTCTGGACGGTTCCGGTCATCATGCTGCGTCACTCCCGCTCGCTGCGATGGTTTCGAGGACCGTGGACGAAGTCACGTCGGGGCCGTTGACGAGCTCGCCGACCTTCTCGCGGTCGCGCAGCACGACGAGGCGGTGCGACAGGCGCAGCACCTCCTCCAGCTCGGAGGAGATGAACACGACGCCCATGCCCTGCGACGCGAGCTCGACGACGAGGCGCTGGATCTCGGCCTTCGCGCCGATGTCGATGCCGCGCGTCGGCTCGTCGAGGATGATCAGCTTCGGCGACGTCGCGAGCCAGCGCGCCAGCAGCACCTTCTGCTGGTTGCCGCCCGACAGGTTCTTGATGAGCATGTTCGGGTTCGGCGGCTGGATGTTCAGGGCCGTCATGTAGTGGTCGACGACGTCGTCGAGCTCCTTGGCGGGGATCCGCCGCCAGATGCCGCGGTTCGCCTGGATCGCGAGGGCGATGTTCTCGCGGACCGTGAGGTCCCCGATGATCCCCTCCTTCTTGCGGTCCTCGGTCGAGTACGCCACACCGTTCTTGAGCGAGGACAGCGGCGCGGCCGAGCGCACCTGCTCGCCGAACACCGTCAGATCGCCCGCGTCGGGCTTGTCCGCGCCGTACAGCAGGCGCGCGAGCTCGGTGCGGCCCGAGCCCAGCAGACCCGCGAAGCCGACGATCTCGCCCTCGTAGACCTCGAGGTCCACCGGCTCGACCGAGCCCGAGCGGCCCAGCCGCACCGCGCTCAGCAGGGGCGTGCCGCGCTCGTCGTCGTGCGCGACGCGCTGCGCACCCGCCTCGATCGCCGCGAGCTCGTCGCTCGCACGGCCCAGCATCTTCGAGATGAGATCGATGCGCGGCAGCTCAGCGGTGAGGTACTCCCCCACGAACCGCCCGTTGCGCAGGATCGTCATCCGGTCGCTGATCTCGTAGATCTGCTCGAGGAAGTGCGAGACGAACAAGATGGCCACGCCGCTGTCCCGCAGCTGGCGCACGACCGTGAACAGCTCCGCGACCTCCGCCTTGTCGAGGCTCGAGGTCGGCTCGTCGAGGATCAGCACCTTCGCGTCGACGACCATCGCACGTGCGATCGAGCACAGCTGCTGCACCGCGATCGAGTGCGAGCTCAGCTGCGACAGCGGGTCGATGTCGAGGTTGAGGCGCGCGAGGTACTCCTTGGCCTTGCGCCGCGTCGCGGACCAGTTGATGAACGGTCCGACGCGGACCTCGTGCCCGAGCATCACGTTCTCGGCGACCGAGAGGTTCCCGCAGAGGTTGACCTCCTGGTACACCGTGCTGATGCCGGCGGCCTGCGCCTCGGCGGTCGAGTGGAAGCGGTGCGGCTCGCCCGCGACGCGGATCTCGCCGGCGTCGACCTGGTAGACGCCCGTGAGCGCCTTGATCATGGTCGACTTGCCCGCACCGTTCTCACCCATGAGTGCGTGGACCTCACCCGGCCGGAGCGTGAGGTCGACACCGTCGAGGGCCCGCACACCGGGGAACTCGATGGTGATCCCACGCATCTGCACGACGGGGGCGGAGTCGGACGTGAGGGACATCGTTGGTCATCCGTCCTGCTGAGGGGCCGCCGAGGGCGGCGACGTGGTGCCGTGCACCGTGCCGAGCGGCCGGGCCGCGGGGTGGTGCACTCCTTGCGACGACGCGCCGTGCGGCGGGGCGGGGGGCCCCGCCGC
>NZ_BJLP01000018.1 GCF_006538705.1 Cellulomonas uda | reverse complement strand
GGGCCGTCGGGCCGGGGCACGACGAGCGGGCCGACGCGAGCCGGCGCACCCGAGCAGGGCCGCCCCGCCCGTCCGGCCCGGCCGGACCGGTCCGACCCGGTGCTGCTGGTCGAGCGCACCGCCCTCGAGGTCGTGCTCCAGGCGCCGACGCTCGTGCCGGGCGAGTTCGACGAGCTGGGGGCCGACGCGTTCGCCGCTCCGGCCCACCGCGCCGTCCACGAGGCGATCCGGGCCGCCGGCGGTGTCGTCGCCGGTGCCGCGTCCGTCGGCGCGGACGGCAGCGCCGCCGCGTGGGTCGGTGCCGTGCTGGAGGAGGCCGCCGAGCCCGTGCGCGCGCTCGTCACCGAGCTCGCGGTCGCGCCGGTGCCCGAGGACCGTCCCGAGGCGGTCGCCGACTACGTGCGCGGCGTCGTGCTGCGGCTCGTCGAGATGGGCTTCACGCGCCAGATCGCCGAGCTGCGCGGACGCCTGCAGCGCATGGACTCGGGCGCCGACCCGGCGGCCTACCAGGCGGCGTTCGCCGAGCTCGTCGCGCTCGAGGGGCGTCGTCGCACGCTGCGCGAGAGCGCCTGACGCGGCCCGGGGCCGCGGGCGTCACCCGACGCGTCAGCGCAGCGTCCGCAGGCCCGTGCCGTCGTCGGACGTGGCCTGCGCCGCCCCGGCCTCGTCGGACGAGGGCGTGACGCTCGCGGTCACGGTCATCGCGCGCAGCGAGAGGTCGCCGCCGTAGTACGACAGGAACGCGGTGTCGGTCGCGTCGCGGCCGGTGGCGATGCGCAGCATCGTGTCGCGCGGCGCGAGGCGGGTCGCGTCGAGCACGTGCCAGGCGCCGTCGACGTACGCCTCGGCCACCGCGTGGAAGTCCATCGGCCTGAGCCGGGGCGCGTACACCGACGCGAGGCGCGCGGGCGTGTCGCACGCGCGCAGCAGCGCGACGACGAGGTGCGCGAAGTCGCGGCACACGCCACGGCGCGCCAGGAGGGTCTCGGTCGCGCCGTCCGTCGGCTGGCTCGCGCCCGGCACGTACCGCACGTGCGAGGCGACCCACCCGACGACGGCGTCGGCGAGCTCGGCCCCCGCCAGACCGCGGAACTGGTCGCGCGCGAAGGCGAGCAGGCGGTCCGACTGGACGTACCGGCTCGGGCGGCGGTACTCGACGAGGTCGAGGTCGTCGACGGGCGGGGGCCCGGACCGCCCGGACACGGTGGCGTGGTAGTCGACGACGACCCGGCCCGCGGGGACGTGCACGCGGTGCGAGCGACCGCCGTGCCCGGACTTGATCTCCAGGACGTCGAGCGGACCGTCCTCGTGGCGCACGACGAGCTGCTCGGTGCGGTCGTAGGAGCCGTCGGCGACCGCGACGGCGAGGTAGAGCTCGAGGGGGCTGCGCACGTCGAGGGAGAGGTGGCAGGAGACGGTGCGCAGCACGGCCGGCGGGTCCATTTCCCCGGCTGTCGGTGGCCGGAATCACGAGGGGGCAGCGCAAGTGTGAGGCTCGCGGGACGGTTCGACAAGCCCGTCCGGTGGGCACGGTGAAACCGCAGGTCAGGCGCCTGTGCTGCGGGTCGGTCGCCGCGTGCGGGGCCTCGACGCGTGGGTGGGTGCACCCCGCCGGGTGCCGCCTGCGGTCGCGCGACCGCGGGGGCGCTGCCACGATCGGTCCTGCCTCCTTCGCCACCCCCCAACGACGGGAGACCTCATGTCGAGCGCCACGTACTTCACCGGGACCACGCAGGACGCGTGGGAGAAGGCCGCGCGTGCCGGGTACGCCGTCAGCGGCGTGCTGCACGCGCTCATCGGCGTGCTCGCGCTGCGGCTCGCGTTCGGCGACAGCTCGGCCTCCGCGGACCAGTCGGGCGCGCTCTCGACCGTCGCCCAGGAGCCGTTCGGCCAGGTCGTGCTGTGGGTCGCGGCCGTCGCGTTCCTCGCGCTCGGCGCGTGGCAGGCGGCCAAGGCCGCGCACGTCGGCCACGCGGGCCGTGCGCACCGCGGCGACCGCGCGAAGGCCGTCGGACGCGCGGTCGTGTACCTGGCGCTCGCCGCCACGTCGGTCGCGTGGGCCGACGGTGCGGGCTCGTCGTCGTCGGACCAGTCCCAGGGCATGACGTCGGACCTGATGTCCGCGCCGGGGGGCCGGCTGCTCGTCGGCGCGATCGGCGTCGCCGTCCTCGCCGTCGGGATCTACCACGTGGTCAAGGGCTGGCGGAAGAAGTTCCTCGAGGACCTCACGGGGCTGCCGGGCGGGCAGGCGGGGCGGGGGACCGTCATCGCCGGCCGCGTCGGGTACATCGCCAAGGGTGTCGCGCTCGGCATCGTCGGCGTGCTGTTCGCGCTGGCCGCGTGGCACGCGGACGAGTCGGAGGCCACCGGGCTCGACGGCGCGATGCGCACGCTCAAGGAGGGGCCCGCCGGGACGCTGCTGCTCGCGCTCGTGGCGGTCGGCTTCATCGCGTTCGGCGTCTACTGCGTGGTGCGCACCCGCTACGGCCGGCTCTGAGGGTCAGCGGTCGCGCGCGCGGCGGGGCACGTGCGGGCGGCGCACCGCGTCCCGCAGGCGCGGCACGACGACACCCTCGTCGGCCATCGCCGCGCGCGTCCGCGCGCGGCTGCGCAGCACACCCCACACGCCCAGCAGCCACGGGACCAGGAGCACGCTGAACGCCCAGCGGTAGGCGTCGAGCGAGTACGTCGTCGCGCCCGCGGGGGAGACCGCCTGGAGCGCGACCCCCACGGCCAGGACGCCGACGATCGTGGAGACGAACCCGCCGGTGTTGACGAAGCCGGACGCGGTCCCGAGCCGCTCGGGGGCGCTGTACGTCCGCGCGAAGTCGATCCCGACGAGGGACACGGGGCCGCCCATGCCGACGAGCACGACGAACAGCACCAGTTGCCACAGGGGCCGCGGGGTCGAGGGCACCAGCACGACCAGCCAGGCGACGAGCGTCATGCCGCACGACCCGAGCACCGCCCAGGTGCGCCGCAGCGGGTGGCGCCCGGTGAACCGGCCGACGAGCGGGCCCGTGGTCATCGCGGTGACGGTCAGCACGGTCAGCAGGGCCCCGGCCTCGGCCGTCGAGCGCCCCTGCGCGGTCACGAAGAACGGCACGCCCCACAGCAGCGCGACGACGTTCGCGGAGAACGGCGTGGCGAAGTGGCTCCACCAGCCCAGGCGGGTACCCGGCGGCTCGACCGCGGCGCGCACCGCCCGCAGGAACGACGCGTCGGAGTGCGGCGCGTCGCGCCGGTCGTCGTCGGGCTCGCGGACCCCCAGGATCGAGGCGACGGCCGCGACCGCACCGACCACCGCGAGCACGGTGAACGTGGGCGTCCAGCCGTGGTGGTGCACGAGCCACGCGACGGGGATCGCGGACGCGAGCTGGCCCGACTGCCCGATGAGCCCGGTCACCTGCACCATCAGCGGCGCGCGCATCGGCGGGAACCACTGCGCCACGAGGCGCACGGCCGAGATGAAGATGCCCGCGTCGCCCGCTCCGATCAGCACACGCGCCGCGAGCGCCAGCGGCACGTCGTCCGCGAACGCCAGCAGGAGCTGGCCCGCGGCCATCACCGCCGAGCCGCCGCCGATGACGACGCGCGCGCCGAACCGGTCGAGCACGCGTCCCGCCGGCAGCTGCATGCCCGCGTACACGGCGAGCTGCACGACCGAGAACATCGACAGCGCGGTCGCGCCGAGGCCGAACCGCTCGATCGCCTCGACGCCCGCGACGCCCAACGACGTGCGGTGCAGGACGGCCACGAAGTACGCGGCGACCGCGGCCGTGAACACGACCATCGCGCGGTGCGACGACGTGCGCACGGGGTGCGGCACGCCGGTCATGGGGAGGCTCCGTCTCGGTGGGCGGCTCGGTGAGGGTCGGGACAGGTGCCTCGACGAACCGGCCACCAGCCTACGTCCGGCCCGCCGTCGCACCGACCGCGCCACGGCGGCCGTCCGAGCACGACGAAGGCCCTGCCTGCGATGCAGGTCAGGGCCCCGTGGAGCTCCCCCGACTGGACTCGAACCAGTAACCCTTCGATTAACAGTCGAATGCTCTGCCAATTGAGCTACGGGGGATCGCGCTGCAGAACTCTAGCAGCCGTTCGGGGGTGGTCCCGACCAGTCAGGCCGGCAGCCCGGCGCTCGCGCGGAGCTCGGACTCTGCCGCGTCGACCAGCGCCGCGACCTCGGGCCGGGCGAGGTCGACGCCCTCGTCGGCGACGACCTGCGTGAACAGCTCGCCGTCCTCGTCGCGCCGCAGGGCGACCCGCGCCTGACCGCCACCCGGGAGCGTGACCGAGGTGGCGTGCACCACGGACGACTGCACGCGCTCCCGGAACGTCTGCGCGAACCGCACCGACTGGCGGTCCGTGCCGAAGACGAACGTGTCGCTCGCCCCCCACACCCACCGCACGGCGAGCGTGCGCGTCTCGGGGTCGAGCGAACCGCGGTCCACGTCCGCCCACGGCGTGCGCGCCGCCTCGCCGTCGCGCAGCACGTGCAGCGCGAGTCGCGAGGCGGCCACCCGGCGGCCGTCCGTCAGGGTCGCGGCGACGAGCACACGGTCGCCGCGACGCAGGTCGAGCAGGCGACGGTCGTCGTCCGTGAGCGCGCGGGTGGAGAGGAAGCCGGCCACGGGCTCACGGTACTCGGCCCTGGTCCGGTCCCGTCCTGGTCCTGGTCCTGGTCCCGGTAGCCTGGCGTTCGATCTCGGGGCAGTAGCTCAGCCGGTCAGAGCAGCGGACTCATAATCCGTGGGTCGTGGGTTCAAGCCCCACCTGCCCCACCCAGCAGCTCCGGCACCCCACCCGGTGGTCGGTTCGTCGCCCGGGACACGCCGAGACCCCGGAAGTGACCGAGGTCACTTCCGAAACGCCGTCGCACGCGTCGGGGCGTGTGCCAAGTCAGCAAGAACGGCCCTGAACTGGACGAATGTCCGGATCGAAAACCGGACGTCCGACTTGGTCCTGTTCCTCCTGGTCCACGGCGTCCGAATTTCACCCGAATGCCCGTGGTCTCCCACGGCTCGGCTTCTTGCACGCATGTCCAGTTTCGGGGATAGTTCTGAGTTGTCAGCGACAAATGGCAAACCCTCCGCGAGGAGGGGACGCAAAGCCACGGGGCCCACCGGGTCAGCCGAGCTACCGAACGACGAAGGAGAGCCACCATGGCCATCACCACCCCCCCACACCGACGCCCCCCTGCAGCAGGGCGCTCTGCTGACCCCCGGCGAGGTCGCGGTCCTCTTCCGGGTCGACCCCAAGACCGTCACCCGGTGGGCGCAGGCCGGCAAGCTGTCGGCGGTCCGCACCCTCGGTGGGCACCGTCGCTTCCACGAGGCCGAGGTCCGTCAGCTCCTGCAGGGCGTCCCGCAGCAGCGCGCGGGCGAGTGAGCGCGGCGGGGACGTCCCGCACGTACGTCAGGCGCAAGGGCCGGTGACCGGGTCACCGGCCCTTCGTCATGCCCGCGCCCGGCGGCGTCCTGCCCGCGGTGCTCGGATCGGTCAGGAGAGCGTCGCCAGGACCGCGGCGCGCACGTCCTCGACCGGGCGGTCCGGCTGGAACACGAGCCACTCGAGGCCCGCGACGAGCGTCGCGCCGAACAGCGCGGCCGCCGTGAACCACGCGTCCCGCTCGGGCCACGCGTCCTGCACGACGGCGGCCAGCGCGCCCATCGACTCCTCGCGCACCTGACGGATCGAGTCCTGCCACGCACGTCCGGAGCGGAACGACTCCGCGACGACGAGCTTGGCGAAGTCGGGGTGGGCCTGCACCTGCTCGAGCAGCGCGCCCACCATGGACTCGACGGCGGCCCGGCCGGACCGGCCGGCGCCCGCCTCCTGCAACGCGGCGGTGAGCCGCGTGACGCCCGCGGCGATGATCGCCTCGAACAGCCCCGACTTCGAGCCGAAGTTGTAGAACACGCTGCCCTTCGCGACGCCCGCCGCCGCCGCGATCTCGTCGACGGTCGTCGCCCCGATGCCGCGGTCGGCGACCAGCGCGAGAGCGGCATCGACGATCTGCTGCCGCGTGTCCGTCATGGTCCGCAACCCTAGACCGCCTCTCGTCGTCCGCCCGGCCTAGATCGACAGGACGGGGTGCAGGCGCTCGAGCGTCCAGGTGCGCATGCGCCCCGCGCGCCACGCCGTCACGGCCAGCGAGCCCACGAGGACGCCCGCCAGGACGGCGACCGCGACCCAGAACCGCGCGTCGACGGGCCCCGTGATGACCTCCCGCAGGCCGGTGACCGCGTAGCTCATGGGCAGCAGCGGGTGGATGGCGCGGAAGAACGCCGGCGTCGTCTCCACGGGGTAGGTCCCGCCCGACGAGGCGAGCTGCAGCATGAGCAGGGCGAGGATCGCGACCTTGCCCGCCGCGGGGCCGAGCACCGCCATGAGCATCTGCTGGAGCGCGAGGAACGTCGCCGCGACCAGCATCGTGAACGCGAGCGTGCCGATCCCGGAGCTGAGGTCGAGCCCGAGACCGAGGTGCACCACGCCGAGCATCACCACGACCTGCGCGACGCCGAGCGCGAGCGCCGGCAGGTACCCGGCCAGCGTGACGCGAGCACCGGACGCGGGCGTCGCGAGCGCGCGCGGGGGCAGGGGCCGCAGGAGCAGCCACGTGATGAGCGCGCCGACGAACAGCGCGAGCGGCAGGAAGAACGGCGCGAAGCCCTCGCCGAAGCCCTCGGCCTGGCTCACGTGGTCCTCCGTGACGTGCACCGGGGAGGCGATGGTGCTCGCGCGTGCCGGCGCCGCGACGTCGGCGGGGATCGCGGACTCGCCGTCCACGAGGCCGTCGGCGAGCTGCCCCGCGCCCTCCTGCAACCGGCCCGCGCCGTCGGCGACCTTCCCGGCGCCGTCGGCGAGCGTCGCGGTGCCGTCCGCGAGCCGGCCGGCGCCGTCCGCGAGCTCACCCGTGCCGTCGACCAGCTCGTCCGCACCGGACGCGAGGTCGGCGGATCCCGAGCCGAGGCGGGTCAGCCCTGCCGCGAGGCGGGACGTGCCGTCCGCGAGCGCGTCGGCCCCCGTGGCGGCGCTCGTGGTCCCGGTCGCGAGCGCGCTGGATCCGCTCTCGAGCGTGTCCAGACCGTCGGAGAGCGAGGACGTGCCATCCGCGAGCGTGCTCGCGCCGTCGGCCAGCCGGCCGAGGCCCGAGGCGAGGTCGCCCGTGCCGTCCGCAAGGTCCTGCGCGCCGGCCGCGAGCGTCGAGACGCCGCCGGCCAGGTCGTCCGCGCCGCTCGCTGCGCTCGCCGCGCCGCTGGACAGCGCCGCCAGGCCGTCGGACAGCTCGGAGAGCTGCGCGTCGGACGGCAGGGCCCCGGCCTGCGCGGACAGTCCCGTCAGCAGCTGAGCGGCGGTCGTGTCGCCCGCCTGCGCGCGAGCCGTGAGGTACGCGGAGACCTGACCGAGCCCGGTGCGCAGGGTCGGCACCGCCGACACGAGGGGCGACAGCTCGTCCTCGAGCGTGCTCACGCCGGTGGCGAGCGCGGCCGTGCCGTCCCGCAGGTCGTCCGCCCCCGACGAGGCGCTCGTGAGCCCGGAGGCGAGCGTGCCCGCACCGGAGTCGAGGCGCGCGGCGCCGTCGGCGGCGGTCTGCGCGGAGCTCGCGAGCGTGGCCGCGCCGTCGGCCAGGGAGTCGGCGCCGTCGGCTGCGTCGTGCGCGCCCTGCGCGACGCGGCCTGCGCCGTCGTCGAGCGTCCCGAGGCCGGCTGCGAGGTCGTGCGCGCCGCTCGCGGCGTCGCCCGCGCCGCGCGTGGCGCTCGTCGCTCCCTCGGCCAGCGTGGCGGCGCCCGTGGCCAGGCGTGCCGCACCCGCGTCGAGCGCGCCCGCCCCCGCGGCCAGGTCCCTGGCTCCGTCCGCCGCGTCGTGTGCACCGCCGGCGACCCGGGTCGCGCCGTCGTCGAGGTCGCCGGCCGCCGCGTGCAGCGTGAGCGCACCGTCGGACGCCTGCGCGAACCCGTCGCGGGCAGCGCCGAGCCCGACGAGCACGCGCTGGGTCGCCTGCTCGCCGATCGAGTCGGAGACCGCGGCCTCGACCTGCGTCATCGCGCTGCGTCCCAGCGTGGAGGCGAGGAAGGAGTTCGCGTCGTCGTACGTCACGAGGATCTGCGCGCTCGTCGGGTCGTCGCCCGACGCGGACGCGACGTCGGCCGAGAAGTCTGCCGGGAGCGTGACCGCGAAGTAGTACGTCCCGTCCGCGACCCCGGCCGCCGCGTCGCGCGCGTCGGTCGGGCGCCAGTCGAGGTCGGCCGACGACGTGAGCGCCTCGGCCACCTCGTCGCCGGCCCGCAGCGGTGCGCCGTCCAGGGTCGTCCCCGCGTCGGCGTTCACGAGCGCGACGGGGAGCCGGTCGAGGTGCCCGGTCGGGTCCCAGAAGGCCCACAGGTACAGGGCCCCGTAGAGCAGGGGCACGAGGATCATCGCGGCGACGGCGAGCCGGGGCAGCCGTCCGCGGCGGAACCGGCGCAGCTCGGTGCCGGTGGTGGTGAGCGCGGGCATGGGGGAGTCCTCGGGGTGAGCGCGGTCAGGCGGCGTCGGTCGCGGGCACGGCGTGCGGGCCGGTCGCGAGCGTCACCTGCGTGGGTGGGGTGCGCCAGGGCGTGCGGCCGACCTCGTCGAGCGAGGCGACCGCCGCGACGACGGTCGTGCCGGAGGCGGTCAGCGCCTCGAGCCGCGACCAGAGAGTCGCCCGGCGGGTGGAGTCGTGGACCTGGTCGACGTCGTCCACGACGAGCAGACGCGGGCGCTGGGCGGCCGCGAGCGTCACGCGCAGGAGCAGGGTGTCGACCTCGTCGAGGTCCCACACGACGCTCGTCGTCCGGGGCAGGGGCCGCTCGCCGAACACGGGGCGTGCGAGCGCGGCGAACGTGCGCTGGTCCACACGCGGCACGCGCCGGTACCAGGGGGCGAGCCACGTGAGCCGCTCCCGGACGACGTCGCCGACCGTGACGCTCGGGTCGAGGTCGTCGATCCCCGCGAAGCCCGCGATGGCGGCCTCCCGCTGGACGCGGTCGCGCTCGCGGGGCAGGGCGTGGCCCAGGACGGTGAGGGACGACCCGGCGTCGGGGACCATGCGGCCCGCGAGCGTGAGCAGCAGGCTCGAGCGTCCGGCGCCCTGGGGTCCCTGCACGACGGTCAGGGCACCGGCGGGCAGCTCGAGGTCCACCGGGCCGTACACGACGCCACGATCGCCGTGCAGCGCGAGCCGGTGCGCGGCCACGGCCGCCGGGACCGGGGGTGTCCCGGTCTCGGGATCGGAGGCTGCCGGCTGACCGGCGACGTGCTGGGGCGGGCGGAGAGGGGTCTGCTGAACCATGCGATCGGACTCCTGACTGACTGGTCAGTACAAAGCATAGGTCGCGATGCCCGACTCGTCACCCCGCGGGCGCTGTCTGTCCCGTCACACGCGCGGACCGGGCGAGAGCCCGCGCGGCGCGGCATGGGAAGATGCTCGGCATGGCGATGCGAGAGATCCGGACCGTCGGCGACCCCGTGCTGCGCACCCCGTGCGACCCGATCACCACCATCGACGACCGCGTCCGGTCCCTGGTCGAGGACCTGCTCGAGACGGTCGACGAGGACGGTCGCGCCGGGCTCGCCGCGAACCAGATCGGCGTCGGCCTGCGCGCGTTCTCCTGGAACATCGACGACGAGATCGGCTACGTCCTCAACCCGACGATCGTCGAGCTGTCCGAGGACGAGTACCAGGACGGCGACGAGGGCTGCCTCTCGGTCCCCGGGCTCTGGTTCCCGACCCGGCGCGCCTGGTACGCGCGCGTCGTCGGGCACGACCTGGACGGCAAGGAGGTCGTGGTCGAGGGCACCGAGCTCATGGCGCGCTGCCTGCAGCACGAGGTCGACCACCTCGACGGGATGCTGTACCTCGACAGACTCGAGCGGTCCGTGCGCAAGAAGGCGATGCGCGCGATCCGCGAGCAGCTCTGAGCCGACGCGCGGGCCCGGTCCGGCCGTCGTCGATACGCCCTCCCGGCAACCGGTCAGGCCGGCCGCGTCACGCATCCGGGGGACGTGCGGCGGTTCCGCTTGGCGTCTCGTCGCCTCGTCGTGCATCCTGAAGGCCGTACGCCGCGTGCGCCCCAGGGTGCTCCGCAGCAGTCACGAGGTCGTTGGGGAAGGCGAACCTCGAGCCGCTGATGGAGGACGACATGGCAGGTGCGATCACCCGCGGTGTGCTTTTCGTGCACTCGGCACCGCGTGCGCTGTGCCCGCACATCGAGTGGGCGGCGGGCAACGTGCTGGGTCAGCGCGTCTCGCTGGACTGGACGGAGCAGCCGGCCGGTCCGGCGTTCTACCGTGCCGAGCACTCGTGGCAGGGCGTGCCGGGCACCGGCGCGCGGCTGGCGTCCGCGCTGCGCGGCTGGGCACACCTGCGCTACGAGGTCACCGAGGAGCCGAGCCACGGCACCGACGGCTCCCGCTGGAGCCACACGCCCGACCTCGGCATCTTCCACGCGCAGACGGACGTGCACGGCAACGTCGTCGTCCCCGAGGACCGCATCCGTGCGGCGCTCGAGCACGCGGGCGACCCGGCGCGCCTGCGCGCCGAGCTGGACCTCGCGCTCGGCCAGGCGTGGGACGACGAGCTCGAGCCCTTCCGCTACGCGGGAGCGGGCGCACCCGTGCGCTGGCTGCACCGCGTCGGCTGAGCTCGCACCCGACAGCACGAAGGGGCGCCCCCACCGGGGGTGCCCCTTCGTCGTGCGTGAGGGTCAGGCGCTCGTGACCACGAGAGCGACGTTGTGACCGCCGAAGCCGAACGAGTTGTTGATCGCGGCGATGTCGCCCGAGGGCAGCGCACGCGGCGTGTCGCGCACGAGGTCGAGAACGAGCTCCGGGTCCGGGTTGCTGACGTTGATCGTCGGCGGGGCCTGACGTCCGTGCAGCGCGAGGACCGTGAAGATCGTCTCGAGCGCACCCGCACCGCCCAGCAGGTGGCCGGTCATCGACTTCGTCGCGGACAGCGCGACGTGGTCCGCGTCGTCGCCCAGCACCCCGCGGATCGAGCGGGCCTCGATGAGGTCGCCCACCACCGTGGAGGTCGCGTGCGCGTTGACGTGCACGACCTCGGGCGCGGACACGCCCGACTCCGCGAGCGCGGCACGCATGGCGCGGACCTGGCCGTCGCCGCTCGGCTCGGGGGAGGTGATGTGGTACCCGTCGGCGGACAGGCCGACGCCCGCGATGCGGGCGTACACGCGCGCCCCACGGGCCGCGGCGTGCTCCGCGCTCTCGAGCACGACGACACCCGCGCCCTCGCCGATCACGAACCCGTCGCGGTCGACGTCGTAGGGCCGGGACGCGCCCTGCGGGTCGTCGTTGCGCAGCGACAGCGTGCGCGACGCCGCGAACGCGGCGATCGGCATGGGGTGGATCGTCGCCTCGGTGCCGCCCGCGATGACGACGTCGGCGCGCCCGGCGCGGATCATGTCGACGCCGTAGCCGATCGCCTCGGCACCCGACGCGCACGCCGAGACGAGCGCGTGCGCACCCGCCTTGGCACCGAACTCCAGCGACACGTAGGCCACGGGTGAGTTGGGCATGAGCATGGGGACGGTCATGGGCAGCACGCGGCGCGCGCCCTTCTCGCGCAGCAGGTCCCAGCCGTCGAGCGTGGTCCAGATGCCGCCGATGCCGGACGAGACGACCGCGCCCAGGCGCTCGCCGTCGACCTCGGGGGTGCCCGCGTCGGACCACGCCTCACGCGCCGCGATGATCGCGTACTGCGCGGAGGGGTCCATGCGCTTGAGCTCGGGCCGCTCGAGGACGTCCTCGGGACGGACCTTGATCGTCGCGGCGAACTGCACCGGGATGCTGTAGCGCTCCGACCAGTCCTCCTCGAAGGGACGGGCGCCGGACTCGCCGGCGAGCGCCGCGGCCCACGTGCTCTTCACGTCGCCGCCGAGGGGCGTGGTGGCGCCCAGGCCGGTGACGACGACGTCGGTCGTGTGGCTCATCGTTGCTCCCAAGAGGTCGGGTCCCGGTCTCACGGGTGTCGTGCGGGGGTTCCGGCGGTGCCGGGTGGCCGGTGCCGGACGGGCGGGTGCCGGACGGTGTCCGACGACGCCCGGCGCGTCCGTCCTGCGCACGCGCGCAGGACGGACGCGGGTGGGTCAGGCCTGCGCGTTCGCGATGAAGCTGACGGCGTCGCCGACGGTCGCGAGGTTCTTGACCTCGTCGTCGGGGATGCGCACGTCGAACTTCTCCTCGGCGAGCGTGACGATCGTCATCATCGACAGCGAGTCGATGTCGAGGTCGTCGGTGAACGACTTCTCCGGCTGCACCGCGTCGGTCGGCAGGCCGGTCTCCTCGCTCACGATCTCGGCCAGGCCGGCCAGGATGTCCTGCTCGCTGTACGCCATGGGTGTCTCCTTCGTGGGACGTTAGGGGTCGGACGAACGGTACAGCCGGGCGGCCGGACCGACGGGGGAGTGCGGACCGCGGTCGCGGCCCGCGGGGGTGTCAGGGCAGGACGACGACCTGGGCGGCGTAGACGAGCCCCGCACCGAAGCCGATCTGCAGTGCGAGCGCGCCCGACGACACCTCGCCCTCACGGAGCAGGCGCTCGGTCGCGAGCGGGATCGACGCCGCGGAGGTGTTGCCCGTGTCGACGATGTCGCGTGCGACCACCACCGACTCGGGCAGCTTGAGCTGCTTGATCATCTGGTCGACGATCCGCATGTTCGCCTGGTGCGGGATGAACGCCTCGACCTGGTCCGCGGTGATGCCCGCGGCGTCGAGCGCCTTCTGCGCGACGGGCGCCATCTGCCACACGGCCCACTTGAAGACCGACTGGCCCTCCTGGCGCAGCGTGGGCCAGCCCGCGCCCGTCTGCGTCTCCTTCCAGGAGTGCGTCTGGCGGATGGCCTGCGCCTGGCCGCCGTCCGAGCCCCACACCGTCGGGCCGATGCCGGGCGTGTCCGACGGTCCGATGACCACCGCGCCCGCACCGTCGCCCAGCAGGAACGAGATGGAGCGGTCGGTCGGGTCGATGAAGTCGCTCATCTTCTCGGCGCCGATGACGAGCACGTGGCGTGCGGTGCCGGCGCGCACGAGCGCGTCCGCCTGGCCGATGCCGTAGCAGTAGCCCGCGCACGCGGCCGAGATGTCGAACGCGGCGGCGGGCGTCGCGCCGATCCGGTCGGCGATGATCGCGGCCCCCGCAGGGGTCTGGTGGAAGTACGTGACGGTCGACAGGATGACGGCGTCGATGTCCGCACCGGTCAGACCGGCGTGCTCGAGCGCCTTGCGGGCCGCGCCCTCGGCGAGGTCGAGCACGTCGGTGCCCTCGCCGGCGCGGGCGCGCGTGACGATCCCCGTGCGCTGGCGGATCCACTCGTCGGACGAGTCGATCGGCCCGGCGATATCGTCGTTCGTCACGAGGTTCTCGCCGCGGACGCCGCCGATCCCGAGGATGCGGGTGTGCGCGGGGCCGGTGGCCTGCGTGAGGGTGGGACGGGTCACGACGACTGCTCCTGGCTGCTCGCGGACGTGGGGACGGCCGACGACGCGTGGCGGCGCACGAGGTCGCGTGCGGCGTCGAGGTCGGCGGGGGTCTTGACGGCGACGGTCTCGACCCCGGGCAGCGTACGGCGCGCGAGGCCCGTGAGCACACCACCGGGGGCGACCTCGAGCAGGCCGGTGACGCCCAGCTCGAGGAGGGTCGCGCAGCACAGGTCCCACCGCACCGGGTTGGCGACCTGCGCGACGACCCGCGCCAGGGCCTGCGCGCCGCTCGCGACCGCGGCGCCGTCGGCGTTGGACAGCAGCGTGACGCCGGGCTCGCCGGGCGTCACCTCGGCTGCCGCCGCGCGCAGCTCGTCGACCGCGGGCGCCATGTGCTCGGTGTGGAACGCGCCCGCGACCTGCAGGGGCACCACGCGTGCGCGGGCGGGGGGCTCGGCGGCGAGCGCGGCGAGGGCGTCCAGCGTGCCGGCGGCGACGACCTGGCCGCCCCCGTTGACGTTCGCGGGCACCAGCGCGTGGCGCGCGAGGGCCGCGAGCACCTCGTCGGGGTCCCCGCCGAGCACCGCGCTCATGCCGGTGGGCGTCACCGCGGCCGCGCGGGCCATGGCGGCACCGCGCACCGCGACGAGCCGAAGCGCCTCGTCGTCGGTCAGGACGCCCGCGACCGCCGCTGCGGCGAGCTCACCCACCGAGTGGCCAGCGGTCACGTCCACGCGGTCCGCGACCGCCGCGCCCAGCGGGGCGCTCACGTCCAGCTCGAGGACCGCGCGCAGCGTCGCGAGCGCGGAGGCGACCAGCAGCGGCTGTGCCACGGCGGTGTCGCGGATCGTGTCGGCGTCCGACGTCGTGCCGTGCGCGACGAGGTCGAGGCCGGTGGCCTGCGATGCACGGCCCACGGCCTCGGCGACGGAGGGCAGCTCGAGCCAAGGGGCGAGCATGCCGGGGGACTGGGCACCCTGTCCGGGGCAGACGACGACGAGCACCCGTCAACTGTGCCTGCCCGACGGCGGGGCACCGGTACGCGGCGCGCACCGAGAATGTGGCGGGGCGTTGTGGCTGTCCTACAAAGCCCTCCTGTCGGTGCGCCGGCGGTCAGGAGGTCGCGTCGAGCCGCCCCACGGCGAGCGCCGTCTGGAGCACGTACGACTCACGCGGGTCGAGCGGGTCCCACCCCGTGACGTCCGCGACGCGCTTGAGCCGGTACCGCACCGTGTTGGGGTGCACGTAGAGCGAGCGTGCGGCCGCCTCGAGCGAACGGCCCGTCCCCAGGTACGCCGAGATCGTCTCGAGGAGCGCGCCCTGGCTCGCGGACAGCGGGTCGTACGCCTGCGCGACGAGCGTGCGGCGTGCGAGCGGGTCGCCGACGAGCACGCGCTCGGGCAGCAGGTCGTCCGCCGCGACGGGCCGCGGCGCCTGCGGCCATGCCGCCGCGGCCTGCAGCCCGGCGAGCGCCGCACGGGCGGAGCGTGCGCTCTCGGTCAGGTCCGCGACCTGCGGCCCGACGACGACGGGGCCCGGCCCGAAGCGCGGGAGCAGCGACGTCACCGCCGCGCGCAGGTCGCCCTCGCCGCCCAGGAAGATGACGAGCCGGTCGCCCTGGATCCCGACGAGCGCGTCGTCGGCCGCGCGGCTGGTCGCACGCCGCAGGTCCGCCGCGCGGACCTCGTCGATCGGCGCCGCGGTCGTCCCGACCACGACGAGGGTGGGACCGCGCCCGCCCCAGCCGAGCGCGGCGACGCGCGAGCGGACCGAGTCGTCCACGTCGCCGCGGACCAGCGCGTCGACCACCAGCGCCTCGAGCCGGGCGTCCCACGCGCCGCGCACCTCGGCGGCGCGCGCGTAGACCTCGGCAGCGGAGAAGGCGACCTCCCGCGAGTACAGGAGCACCGCCTCGCGCAGCTCGCGCTCCTCGCCCGGCGCCGCGAGGCGCTCGGCGTGCGTCTCGACGACGTCGACGACCACGCGCACGAGGTGCAGCGTGTGCTGCAGGGAGATCGAGCGTGTCAGCTCGGGTGGCGCGCTCGCGAAGATGTCGCTCACACCGTGCGGTGGGCGGGTCGAGTCCGCGAACCACGTGATGAACGCGCTGATGCCGGCCTGGGCGACCAGGCCGACCCACGAGCGGTCCTCGGCGGGCAGCGCCCGGTACCAGTCCAGGTCCTCGTCGAGGCGGCGCATCGCGGCGGCCGCGAGCAGCCCTGCGCCCTCCCGCACGCGCCGCTGCGTCTCGCTCGTCGGGACGTGCTGCGCCACCGCCTGGGACGGGGTGAGCGCCCCCGCGGCCGCGGCCCGCGGCGTCGTCGTGGAGCGCGCGGGGCGCTCGGAGGAGCGGGACATGCGCCGAGCATAGGCGGACGGCTTGTGGGAAGTCGACAAAGCCCGGCGCGCGTCGCGGCCAGGCTCGCGCCGCCCGGGACCGGCTCGGAGCCCCGGCGGATCGTCCGTCTGGCCCGGTTCGCGGCGTCTCGGGTCGGTCCCACGGACGCCGACGGGCTAGTGTCGCAGCATGGCTCTGCTGCCCCGTCTGAGACAGCTGATGCGTCGGCCCTCGTCCGCCTCGCGCGTCGGCGCCCGTCGTCCCACGAGCACGGCGCGCCGCGGCGACACCCTCCACGAGGACGCCCTGCGGTCGATGTTGTCCGACGACCCGAACAACGTGCGCGCGTTCGCGGCCCTCGCCGAGATCGTGCGCCGTCGCGCGGCCGAGACCGGCCCCGACGGCGACCCGCTGACCGCGCCCCAGGACGACGCCGAGCGGCAACGTGCGGCCGACCTCGCGGTCTGGTCGCTCGGCGAGGAGCTCGCGGGCAACCCGCGCGCCTGGTACCCGCTCATCGAGGTCGCCCGCCTGTCCGTGCGCGACGACCACGAGGGGACGCTGCGCCGGCTGACGACCGCCGCGGAGCGCGACCCGTCGGGCACGGCGCTCGTGGAGGCGCTGAGCCTGCTGCGGGAGGCGGGCAAGCCGGTCGACGCGCTCGGGATCGGCGTCGGGCACTGGCGGCCGCGCGAGCACGACCCGGCGGTCGCGCGCCAGCTCGTCCTCGCGGCGGTCGAGGCCGACCGGCCGCTCGACGCCAAGCAGTACCTCGCCAACCTCGACCTGTACCCGGACCAGGCGTCCGTGCGCGAGCTGCGTGAGGAGCTCGCGCACGTCGTCGCGCAGGCGCAGCAGGCGATGCCGGGGACCTGAGCGCTCCCGTACCTGAGTACTCCCGCGCCGTCGCGGCGCGGACGACGAAGGGGGCCGACGATCGCTCGTCGGCCCCCTTCGCGCATGTCAGGCGCGGACCGTCAGGAGTCGCCGCCCGCGTTGCCGGACGTGCCGGCCGTGACGTCGTGCAGTCGGTAGCGCTCGATCGCCTGCGCCGGGACGTCCGCGGCCACCGCACCCGTGCGCGCGAGCTGCTGCAGCACGCGCACCGCGGTCGACGGGCCGTCGATCTTGAAGTGCCGGCGAGCGGCGGCGCGCGTGTCCGAGAAGCCGAAGCCGTCGGCACCGAGCGTCGCGTACGTGCCGGGCACCCACGCGCGGACCTGGTCCGCCACGAGGTGGTCGTAGTCCGTCGTCGCGACGAACGGACCCTCGGCCCCCGCGAGCTTCTGCGTGAGGTACGCGGTGCGCGGCTCCTCGTCCGGGCGCAGGAACGCCTGGGCGTCGGCCTCGAGACCGTCGCGGCGCAGCTCGCTCCACGACGTCACGGACCACACCGCGGCCCGCACGCCCCAGTCCTCGGCGAGCAGGTCGCGCGCCTCGAGGGCCCAGGGCACCGCGACACCCGACGCGAGGATCTGGGCACGCGGCCCGTCACCCTCGGCGGGGGCCAGCAGGTGGATGCCCTTGAGGATCCCCTCGACGTCCACACCCTCCGGCTCGGCGGGCTGGACGATCGGCTCGTTGTAGACCGTGAGGTAGTAGATGACGTCACGGTCACGCCCGCCGTTGTCCGGCGCGTACATGCGGTCGATGCCGTCGCGCACGATGTGCCGGATCTCGTAGCCGTACGCCGGGTCGTAGTGCACGACGTGCGGCATGGCGCCCGCGATGAGCGGCGAGTGCCCGTCGGCGTGCTGCAGGCCCTCACCGGTGAGCGTGGTGCGGCCTGCGGTCGCCCCGATGAGGAAGCCGCGCGCCATCTGGTCGCCGGCCGCCCAGAACTGGTCGCCCGTGCGCTGGAACCCGAACATCGAGTAGTAGAAGTAGAACGGGACCAGGGGCTCACCGTGCGTCGCGTACGACGTGCCGACGGCCTGGAACGCGGACGCGGACCCGGCCTCGTTGATGCCGGTGTGCATGATCTGCCCGGACTCGGACTCCTTGTAGCTCAGCATCAGGTCGCGGTCGACCGCGAGGTAGTGCTGACCCACCGTGTTGAAGATCTTCGCGCTGGGGAAGATCGAGTCCAGGCCGAACGTGCGGGCCTCGTCGGGGATGATCGGCACCAGCCGGTGGCCGAACTCCTTGTCCTTCAGGAGGTCCTTGAACAGGCGCACGAGCGCCATGGTCGTGGCGACCTCCTGCTGGCCCGAGCCCTTCGCCAGGCCGTCGTACTTCTCCGGCGCAGGCGTCGTGACGGGCTTGTGCGTCGAGCGGCGCTCGGGCACGAACCCGCCGAGCTGACGGCGGCGCTCCAGCATGTACTGGATCGCCTCGTCGTCGGCACCCGGGTGGTAGTACGGCGGGACGTAGGGGTTCTCCTCGAGCTGCGCGTCCGTGAACGGGATGTGCAGCGTGTCGCGCAGCGTCTTGAGGTCGTCGATCTTGAGCTTCTTCATCTGGTGGGTCGCGTTGCGCCCCGCGAAGCCCGAGCCGAGCCCGTAGCCCTTGATCGTGTGCGCCAGGATGACGGTCGGCTGGCCGGTGTGCTCGCGCGCCGACTTGTAGGCCGCGTAGATCTTCCGGTAGTCGTGACCGCCGCGCTTGAGCGCCCAGATCTCGTCGTCGGTCATCTTCTCGACGAGCGCCTTGGTGCGCGGGTCGCGCCCGAAGAAGTGCTCGCGGATGAACGCGCCGTTCTCGGCCCGGTACGTCTGGAAGTCGCCGTCCGGCGTGATGTTCATCAGGTGGACGAGCGCGCGGTCCTTGTCGGCGTTGAGCAGGACGTCCCACTCGCGGCCCCAGATCACCTTGATGACGTTCCAGCCGGCGCCCCGGAACTCGGCCTCGAGCTCCTGGATGATCTTGCCGTTGCCGCGTACCGGACCGTCGAGGCGCTGCAGGTTGCAGTTCACGACGAACGTGAGGTTGTCGAGGTTCTGCTGCGCCGCGAGGTGGATGAGGCCACGCGACTCGGGCTCGTCCATCTCGCCGTCGCCGAGGAACGCCCACACGTCCTGCTGGCTGGTGTCCTTGATGCCGCGGTTGTGCAGGTAGCGGTTGGTCCACGCCTGGTAGATCGCGCCCGACGGGCCCAGGCCCATCGACACGGTCGGGAACTCCCACAGGTCCGGCGCGAGGCGCGGGTGCGGGTAGGACGGCAGGCCGCCGCCGGGGTGCGACAGCTCCTGACGGAACCCGTCGAGCTGGTGCTCGCTCAGGCGTCCCTCGAGGAAGCCGCGGGCGTACACGCCGGGGGAGGCGTGGCCCTGGAAGTACACCTGGTCGCCGCCGCCCGGGTGGTCCTTGCCGCGGAAGAAGTGGTTGAGGCCGACCTCGTACAGCGTCGCGACCGACGCGTACGACGAGATGTGGCCGCCGACGCCGATGCCGGGGCGCTGCGCCCGCGTGACCATGACGGCCGCGTTCCAGCGGTTCCACGAGCGGTAGCGCCGCTCGATGACCTCGTCGCCCGGGAAGTAGGGCTCGTTGTGCACCGCGATCGTGTTCACGTACGGCGTGTTCATCGACGACGGGATCGCCACGTTCCGCTCACGCGCGTGCCGCAGCAGGCTCATGAGCACGTACCGCGCGCGCGGGCCGCCCTTGTCGTCGATGAGTCCGTCGAGGGACTCGACCCACTCCCCGGTCTCGTCGGGGTCGATGTCCGGTACCTGGCTGAGCAGGCCGCCGATGAGCGGGCCTGTCTCGTCGATCTGAGCCACCAGTGCTCCTCGCCTCTCGTCGGCGCGCGGGCCGGATCGGCCACGGCGCACATCGTCGGCCCGGGCCCGAGCGTGGCTGGCTGCCGCGTGCACGGGGCGGGTAGTCCGCCCCATTCTCGGACCCTGACGGCCCGAAAGTCACACGCGGGTCATCTCTGGTGCACGTGACGTCCGTGACAGTGCCTCCTGCGTCACACGCCCACCGCACGCCCACCGCACGGCCGCCGACCCGTCCGGCACGGTCCACCGCGGCGACTCTTGCCAGGTGGCGCGTGCTGCGGTGGGCTAGGTTGTGCGCACATCGGGAGGCGCCCGCAGGGGTGGGGGCCGCGACGAAGGGATCGGACGGGACGTGTCAGCGAGTGCGGACGCCGGGCAGCAGCAGGCTGCTCGACTGGGATTCGCCGCGGGGCAGGTGATCCAGGAGCTCGGCTACGACGACGACGTCGACGAGGGCCTGCGCGAGTCGATCGAGGCGATCACGGGTGCCGAGATGGTCGACGAGGAGTACGACGACGTCACCGACGGTGCGGTGATCTGGTTCCGTGAGGACGACGGTGACCTCACCGACTACCTCGTCGACGCCATGACGGTGCTCGAGGACAACGGCCCGATCTGGGTGCTGTCGCCGAAGTCGGGCCGGCCGGGCCACGTGTCGCACTCCGACATCGAGGAGGCCGCGACCACGTCGGGCCTGCACGCGATGTCGACGTTCGCGATCGCCCCGGACTGGTCGGCGACGCGGCTCGGCACGCGCGGCCGCGGGAAGTGACCGCAGCGGGCACGCGTGCGCTCGTCGTCGGCGAGCCCGCGCCGGACCTGACGCTGCCCGACACGCACGGCACGCCCGTCACGCTGTCGCAGCTGCGCGGTGGCGCCGTGGCCGTCGTGTTCGTCCCGTTCGCGTTCTCCGGGATCTGCACGAGCGAGCTGTGCGAGCTGCGGGACAACCTCGAGGCGTTCGACGAGGCCGGTGTGCGGCTGCTCGTCGTCTCGTGCGACCCGATGTTCACGCTGCGGGCGTGGGCGGAGCACGAGGGCTACACGTTCGACCTCCTCTCCGACTTCTGGCCGCACGGCGAGGCCGCGCGCGCGTTCGGCGTGTTCGACGAGAGCACCGGGCACGCGCTGCGCGGCTCGTTCCTCGTGGACGCGCAGGGCGTGCTGCGGTGGAGCGTCGTCAACGCGCGCGGCCAGGCGCGTCCGCTCGGCGCGTACCGCGAGGCGCTCGCGGCGCTGTGAACCTGCGCGGCCGCCCGCTGGCGGGCCACCGCGCCGGGCGCCGGGCGCTGCCGGTAGGCTGTGCCGCCGTCGGGCGCCCGGGCGCACGGCAGCAGGGGCCTGTAGCTCAGCTGGTCAGAGCACCGCGCTTACACCGCGGGGGTCGCCGGTTCGAACCCGGCCGGGCCCACCAGGCGGACGCCGCGACGACGCGCGCACGAGGAGGTCGCCCGTCATGAGCGACGCCCCCTCGCGGCCGCCGCGTCTCGCGTCGCTCGCCGTACGGCCCGTGAAGTCGCTGCGCGGCGTCGAGGTCGAGCGGGTCGCGCTCGACCGGCTCGGGCCCCGCGGGGACCGGCGGTGGATGGTGGTGGGCCCGGACGGCGCGACCGTCACCGCACGGCAGGTGCCGGCGATGCTCGGCCTCACCGCGCGCCCCGTCGACGGGGGTGTGGAGCTCACGGCCCCCGGGCGCGTGCCGCTCGTCGTGCACGAGCCACGCGCGGGCCGGCGGGTCCCCGTGACGCTGTCCCGGGTGGGCGAGGCGACCGCGTGCGCGGCGGAGGCGGACGCGTGGCTCTCCGAGGCGCTCGCGCTCGCGGTGCGGCTCGTGTGGCTCGACGACCCGGCGCGACGGTCGGTCTCGCCCGACCACGGCGGGCGCCCCGGCGACCCGCTGTCGTTCGCGGACGCCGCGCCCGTGCTCCTGACGACGACCGCGTCGCTCGACGCGCTCAACGGCTGGCTCGCGCACGAGCGGGGGCACCCGCCGCTCCCGATGGAGCGGTTCCGCCCGACGCTCGTGGTCGACGGTGACCTCGAGCCGTTCGCGGAGGACCGGTGGGCGCGTGTGCGCGTCGGGGACGCCGTGCTGCGCTTCGCCGAGCGGTGCGACCGGTGCGTCATGACGACGGTCGACCTCGACACGCTGCGCACCGGCACCGAGCCGACGCGCACGCTCGCACGGCACCGCCGCGAGGACGGCAAGGTGTGGTTCGGGGTGCGGCTCGTGCCCGAGCAGGTGGGCGAGCTCGTCGTCGGCGCGCCCGTCGTCCCGCTGACCTGACCCGCCCGCCGGGTAGCGTGCTCGTCTGTGAGCGCTCCTCGTCTGGCCGACGTCGCCCGGGTCCTCGAACGGCGCTACCCGCCGTCGACCGCCGAGTCGTGGGACGCCGTCGGCCTGGTCACCGGTGACCCGGACCAGCCGGTACGGCGCGTGCTGTTCGCGGTGGACCCCGTCGCCACGGTCGTCGACGAGGCGCTCGAGTGGGGTGCGGACCTCGTCGTGACCCACCACCCGCTCCTGCTCAAGGGCGTGACGTCGGTGGCTGCGACGACGTTCAAGGGGGCGGTGCTGCACCGGCTGGTGCGCGGCGGCTGCGCGCTGCTGGCCGCGCACACCAACGCGGACGCCGCGACCGACGGCGTCGCGGACGCGCTCGCCCAGGTGCTCGGGCTCGTCGACGTCGAGCCGCTGCTGGCGGACGCGGGCCCGGCGCTCGACAAGCACGTCGTCTTCGTGCCGGTCGCCGACGCGCCGCGCGTGGTCGACGCCATGGCCGCGGCCGGAGCCGGTGCCCTCGGGGCGTACGAGCGGTGCGCGTGGACGACGACCGGCGAGGGGACGTTCACGCCGCTGCCGGGCGCGTCGCCCACGATCGGCTCGGTCGGTACCCGCGAGGTCGTCGTCGAGGCCCGTGTCGAGATGGTCGCGCCGCGGGGTGCCCGGACCGCGGTCGTGACGGCGATGCGCGGCGCGCATCCGTACGAGGAGCCCGCGTTCGACGTGCTGGAGGCCGCGAGCCTGCCCGGGAGCACGGGCACGGGACGCGTCGGCAGGCTCGCGGAGCCCACGACGCTGCGCGCGTTCGCGCAGCGCGCCGCGGACGCGACGCCGGCCACCGCGCAGGGCGTGCGGTTCGCGGGCGACCCGGACGGTCGCGTCGAGCGGGTCGCGGTCGTCGGCGGGTCGGGCGACCCGTTCTTCGACGCGGCGCGTGCGGCGGGTGCCGACGTGTACGTCACGGCGGACCTGCGCCACCACCCCGCGTCCGAGCAGCGCGAGCGTGCGGCGTTCGACGCGCGCGCGGGCAGGGCCGCGACGCCGTACCTGGTGGACCTCGCGCACTTCGCGTCCGAGTGGCCCTGGCTGCCGCTCGCCGCGCGCGACCTGGCGGCGGACCTGCACGCGCAGGGCACTACGGTGGAGACCCGCGTGAGCGTACGGTGCACCGACCCGTGGACGGGTCGCGTCGGCCGCACGGACTCCCGCAGCAGCTAGCCCCGCCATCCGGCGAGAGCCGACGACGACCCACGCGCGCCGCCGCGTACGGAAAGGACTGCCCGTGGCCAACGCCCCCGCAGCGGACCAGCGACGACTCCTCGACGTCCAGGCGCTCGACACGCGCCTCGACCAGCTCGCGCACCGGCGCCGGACGCTGCCCGAGATCGCGCGCATCGCCGAGCTGGACTCGCAGGTCGCGGACCTGCACACCGCGCTGGTCACGTCGCAGACGGCGGTCGCGGACCTGCGCCGCGAGCTCGCGAAGGCCGAGGCGGACGTGCAGCAGGTGCGGGACCGCGCGGCGCGCAACCAGGCGCGTCTCGACGCGGGTCAGGGCACGGCCAAGGACCTGCAGGCGCTGCAGCACGAGCTCGAGTCGCTCGCGCGGCGCCAGGGCGACCTCGAGGAGGTCGAGCTCGAGGTGATGGAGCGTCTCGAGGCGCACGAGGCAGCGCTCGCCGAGGTCACCGCGGCGCACTCGCAGCTCGTCGAGAGCAAGGCGCAGGTCGTCTCCGAGCGGGACGCGGCGTACGCGCAGCTCGACGCCGAGGCCGCCACCGTGCAGGCCGAGCGGGCGGGCGCCGCGAGCGGTCTCGACGCGGGCCTGGTCACGCTGTACGACCGGATCCGCGCGCAGCTCGGGGGGCAGGGCGCGGCAGCGCTGCGCGGCCGACGCTGCGAGGGCTGCCACCTCGACCTCAACCCGTCCGACGTGGACGTCATCAAGGCGAAGCCGGACGACGCGGTGGTCCGCTGCGAGGAGTGCGGGCGGATCCTGGTCCGGCTGCCCGAGGGACAGTGATGCGGCGGCTCGTCGTCGAGGCCGACGGGGGCTCGCGCGGCAACCCCGGTCCCGCCGGGTACGGCGCGCTCGTGCGTGACGCGGCCACGGGCGAGGTGCTCGCCGAGCGGGCCGACTACGTCGGGATCACGACGAACAACGTCGCGGAGTACTCGGGCCTCGTCGCGGGTCTGCGCGCCGCGGTCGGCATCGACCCCGACGCGGCGATCGAGGTCCGGATGGACTCCCAGCTGGTCATCCGCCAGATGAGCGGTGAGTGGCAGGTCAAGCACGACGACATGCGCCGGCTCGCGGCGCAGGCCCGCGCGCTCGTCGACCCCACGACGGTCACGTGGACGTGGGTGCCGCGCGCCGAGAACGCCGCCGCGGACCGGCTCGCGAACCGCGCGATGGACACGCGAGGCCCGGTCGTGACCGACGCGGCCGCGTCGTCGTCCGTGGCGGAGGTCGTGCGGCGGCGGCAGCCCGGCCCGTCCGGGGCGGGCGTGCGGTTCGACGACGAGCAGCCCGTCACGGTCGTGCTCGTGCGGCACGGTGAGACCGCCATGACGGTCTCGCGCGGCTACTCGGGCTCGGGCGAGCCCGGCCCGCCGCTCAACGACCACGGCCGCGCGCAGGCGCGTGCCGCGGCCGCGCTCGTGGACCGTGTGGGCCGCGACCTGTGGGGGGACATCGAGTACCCGAGCGAGCTCCTCGCGTCGCCCATGGTGCGCACGCAGGAGACCGCCGGGATCGTGGCGGAGCGGCTCGGGCTGCCGGTGCGGACCGACGACCGCGTCAAGGAGGCGGACTTCGGTGAGTGGCAGGGTCTGACGTCGGAGCAGATCGAGGAGCGCTGGCCGGGCATGCTCGAGCCGTGGCACACCCTCGCGACGGTGCGACCGCCGGGCGGGGAGTCGATCGCCGACGTCGGGGAGCGCCTGCGGTCGGTGTACGACGACCTCCTCGCGGCGGGCGGGGGACGCACCGTGGTCGTCGTCTCGCACGCCGTCGCCATCCGCGCGGCGCTCGGCCTCGCGATGGGTGCGCACCCCGGGACGTGGAGCCAGCTGCGCGTCTCGCCCGCGTCCGTCAGCATCGTGCGCCTGTACTCCGACCGGCGCCACGAGATCGCCGTGGCGGGAGCACCGAGCGAGGGCTGGTCCTAGGTCGCGGCGACCAGGGCCGCGACCGACGCCACGAGCGCGAGCGGCGCGAGCAGCAGGCCCTGCCGGACGATCGTCGCGGCCGGCACGTCGAGCAGCACCTGACGGCACCGCTGCCACCACAGGACGGTCGCGAGCGAGCCCCACGGCGTGAGGATGGGTGCGACGCCCGTCCCGACGAGCAGCGCGGCGATGCGCAGCGGGTCGCCCGCCGTCGCCGGGTCGAGCGCCAGGAACGCGGGCAGGTTGTTGATCCCGTTCGACGCGAGCGCCCCGACGCCCGCGAGCCGCAGCAGGTCCAGCGGGCCGTGCCCGTCGCCCGCCGCGCGGTGCAGCACGCCCGCGAGGCCGTGCGCGTGCGCGGCCGCGACGAGCACGAACAGCGCGGCGACGACGAGCAGCGTGCGCCACGGGACCATGTCGCCGGGCGCGACCGGCAGCGGTCGGCGCCGCGCGAGCGTCACGGCGAGCAGCACGAGCGCCGTCACGCCCGCGGCGAGCTCGGGCGTGACGCCGACGACGAACGCGACGGCCATCGCGGCGACGGCGACGCCGGTGACGCGCAGCAGGACGGGGTCGGGGGCGTCGGGCGTCGCGACGGGTGCGTACCGGCCGCGGATCGCGCCCCGGTCGCGCACGGCCAGCACGACGACCGTCACGACGACCGCCGCGAGCGCCGGCGCCCACATCAGCGACAGGTAGTCGGTGCCCGAGCGCCGGATCTCGTGGTCCGCGAGCAGGTTCGTCAGGTTCGAGACGGGGAGCACGAGCGAGGCCGTGTTCGCGAGCGCCACGACGGCGAGCGCCATCGGCAGGGGAGGCGTGTGCGTGCGGCGCGCGAGGGCGATCACGACGGGCGTGAGCAGCACCGCCGTGGTGTCCAGCGAGAGCACCGCGGTCACGACGGTCGCGAGCACGACGACACCGGCCCACAGGACCCAGCGTCGGCCGCGGGCGGCGCGCGCCGCGAGCGCTGCCGCGGCCGCGAACAGGCCGGCGCCGGCGCAGAGCTCGGACACGACCGTGAGCGCGGCGACGAACAGCAGGACGGGGCCGGTGCGCTCGGCGAGCGCGACGGCGCCGTCGCGCGGCAGCACCCCGGTGGCCACCACGAGCACCGACACGACGAGCGCGACCACCCACCACGGGCGGCCGCGAGCGGGCGTGCTCACCCCACCACGAGCGTGAGCGTGCGCGGCCCCCGGGCACGTGCGTCGCCCAGCTCGACACCCAGGAGGGCCGTGCCGACGAGCTCGCCGGCCGCGTGCGCCAGCGCCTCGGCGTCCCGCGGCGGCTGCGCGCGACGCGTCAGCAGGTGACGCGCGAGGACGCCCCGCGTGTGCTTCGCGTGGTGCGACACGACCGACCGCCGCCCCGCGAGCTCGCGCTCGACCCGCACGGCCACCCAGTCCGCTCCCGCGGGCGGGCGCCACATCGCGACGTAGTCCGCCGAGCGGCCGTCGACGACGAGCGCACCCTGCGCCTCGGCGTCGAGCACGTCCGGCAGCGCCGCGCGCCAGGCCGCCGCGAGCGGACCGATGCCGGGCAGGTCGACCCCGCCCGACAGCCGGTACGCCGGCACCGCGTCGTCGGGGGTCACGACGCCCCACAGCCCCGAGAAGATCCGCACGCACGCCGCCGCTCGTCGCCGCTGCGCGGGTGTCAGCCCGGCGAGCCCCGCCGCCGCGTACAGCACGCCCGTGTAGACGCCGCGCGCGGGCGCGGCGGGCGCCTCGCGCAGCCGGGTGTTGCGCGTGACCTCGTCGGCCAGGCCGGGGGACACGCCGAGCACCTGCGCCGCGTCCGGCCGGGCCGAGACCTCGACGAGCGCGTCGAGCACCTTGGCGCGCAGCGGGTTCAGCGCGGGGGAGGACAGCGCGTCGAGGTCGACCGGGGCGCCGCGGCGCGGCGCGGTCTTGCCCTCGGACGGGGGGAGCAGCAGGAGCACCGCACGACTGTAGGACGCCCGCACCGCGCGGGCCGCGTCAGTCCGGGTGCGGCGCGACGTGAGATGCGTCGTCCTCGTCGCCGGGCCGGGCCCGCGGTCGCAGCACGACGGTCCCGGAGTCGAGGTCGAACGGCGGTGCGTCGTCACCCGCGTAGTGGATGTCGAGCCGCTGACGCTCCTTCTCGGCCGTCAGGTGCTCCCGGTTGGGCTGGAACAGGTCGCCGAGCGAGTCGAACAGCCCGCCGGCCGCGCTCCCGACGTCCGTGCGCACCGCGCGCGGCCGGTCGAGGAACCGGTCGAGCCGCCCGCTCGCCACCAGCCGGTCGGCGACGACGAGCAGCCCGCCGACCACCGCGACCCCGACGACCCAGGCGAGCCAGCCCATGCGCCCATGCTGGCACGCGCCCGCGACGTGCGTAGACTCGTCGCGCGGATGAGTCAGCCAGGCGGCCGCGTCGGTGAGGTCCTCGGGGCCCCACCGCCGAGGAACGTCCGGGCTCCGTAGGGCAGGGTGGTGGGTAACACCCACCCGGGGTGACCCGCGGGACAGTGCCACAGAGAACAGACCGCCCCGACGTGCCGGTCCGCCGGCCCGGCCGGGGTAAGGGTGAAACGGTGGTGCAAGAGACCACCAGCGCACCGGGTGACCGGTGCGGCTCGGCAAACCCCACCCGGAGCAAGACCAGACAGGGAGCGTTCGAGGGCGGCCCGCCCGAGCTCCCGGGTAGGTCGCTGGAGGCGTGCGGCAACGTACGTCGTAGATGGATGGCCGCCACCCGTGCGTGGGCGACCGCGCACGGGGACAGAACCCGGCGTACCGGCTGACTCATCCGTGCCGAACCGTTGAGGTGCGGGGATTCTCACACCTCACGGTGAGGACCTTGGTCCCGTACGCGGGCTAGCGTCGGCTCATGACCAGGGCGTCCACCGCACCGGCGCGTCTCGCGCGTGCGGCGGCGCTGTCGGTCCTGGTGGTCGCGCTGGCCGCGGTCGGGCACGCGCTCGGCGGGGGAGCCGCGCCGCAGCCCGGTCTGCTGGTGGCGCTCGTCGCGGTGTCCTCACCCGTCACCGTGCTGCTGTGCGGCCGGCGCGTGACGCGCGGGGTCGCGCTCGCGGTCCTCGCCGTGGGGCAGCTGGCGCTGCACGGTGCGTTCACCGTCGTCGGCTCGTGCGCGACGTCCGGACCCGCCGTGGGGGCGCACGCGCACCACGGGGGTGCGCACCTGCAGCACGTGTGCGCCACGGGTGCCGAGTCGATCGCCGGTTCCTCCGCCGGTGCGATGGTCGCGTGGCACGTCGTCGCGACGGTCGTCACCGCGCTCCTCGTCGCGGGGGTCGAGCGCGGCTTCCCGCTCGTCGCCGGGGTGCTCGCGGCCCTGTTCCGCGCGCCCGCCGCACTCGTCGCACCCGTGCTGGCGCGGCTCCTGCCCGCCGGCGAGCCCGACGCGCGCGTCGCGACGCTGCACCTGCGGGGCATGCCGGCGCGCCGCGGACCCCCGCCGCTGGCGGCCCCGCCCACCGGCACACCGCGGACCTGACGCGCCGACCGCGCGCGGCCCGGTGCGCCGCACCGACCCCGCCGCCCCGCGGCCCGCCCGTGAAGGATCCCTGACCCATGCACCGCACCGACCCCACCCCGGCGCTGCGCGACGCGCCCCCGACCACCCGACGCACGCTGCGGTCCCTCGCGGCGCTCGTCGCGACGGGGGTGCTGCTCGTGGCCGGGGCGAGTGCCACGTACGCGCACGACACGCTCCTGTCGACCGACCCGGCCGACGGCTCGACCGTCCCGGTCGCACCCGAGGCGGTGACGCTCACGTTCTCGTCGCCCGCGATGGCGCTCGGCACGCGCGTCGTCGTGCTGACGCCCGACGGCCGGGACGCCGCGGCCGGTGAGCCGCTGCTCGACGGCGCCGCCGTGACCCAGCCGCTGTCGGGTGAGCTGCCGCCCGGCCGGTACACCGTGCAGTGGCGCGTGACCTCCGCGGACGGCCACCCCGTCGACGGGACGTTCGCGTTCACGGCGGCGAGCGGCACCGGCACGCCCGAGCCGACGCCCACCCCCACGCCCACCCCGACGCAGGCGCCGTCGCCCACCTCGGGTGCGGGTCAGACCGCCGCGCCGTCCCCGACGCCGTCGGCGCTGCCGACGATCGACCCCGGCCCGCGCAGCGGTGGGCCCGCGTCGTTCGTCGTGGGGGCGCTGTTCGTCGTCGTCGCGGCCGTCGCCGTCGCCGCGCTCCTCGCCGCCCGTCGTCGTCGCCCCTGACGCGCGGGCACGTCCCGCGTCCCGCCGGAGGTCACCGCGCCGGCCGGCGGGCGCGGGACGTGCACCCACGTGACGAGCACGACCGAGATGACCAGCAGCAGGAACCACGCGACGAGCTTGTGCGGCGACACCGGGTGCCAGCCGGCGGCCTGCGCCGGGTACAGCCACGCGCCGGCGAACGTCGCGAGGTTCTCGGCCACCCAGATCACCGCGGACACGAGGCCGAACGCCACCAGGACGGGCATGCGCACCACGCGCGTCAGCACCCGCACGTGCATCACGCAGCGCGCCCACACGGTCAGCACCGCGGCCACCAGCAGCCAGCGCGCGTCCCACCACCAGTGGTGGGTGAAGAAGTTGACGTACACCGCGGCGGCGACGAGCGCCGTGACCCACCGCCGCGGGTAGCGCTCGAACCGCAGGTCGAAGATCCGCATCACGCGCACCAGGTAGGAGCCGACCGCCGCGTACATGAAGCCCGAGAACAGCGGGACGGCGCCCACCCGCAGGACGCCGTCCGCGGCGTACGACCACGAGCCCACGTCCGTCTTGAACAGCTCCATCACGGTCCCGACCACGTGGAAGACCCCCACGACCCGCAGCTCCGCGACCGTCTCGAGGCGCGTGACGAGCATCAGCACCTGCAACGCCAGCGCGGCGAGCGTCAGGAGGTCGTTGCGTGCCAGCGGCGCGTCGTCGGGGTACCAGAGCCGGGTCGCGAGGATCACCGCGAGCAGCAGCGCACCGAACAGGCACGCCCACGCCTGCTTCAGGACGAACACCACGAGCGTGACCAGCCACGCCCGCGGACCGTCCGTCGGGAGCCCGTCGAGGCGGCGGTGCGCCCACGCGTCGACGCGCTGCTCGACCGAGGTGAGGCCGCGCTCGACGGCGGAGCGGGCGTGAGCCAGCGGGGCGACGACGCGCCGGGGGAGCAGCACGCCACCACCTCACCACGACGCGCCGCCCGCGGGCGGTCGTGCATGTGGAGGTTCGGGGTGGGGACCGGGCAGGTCAGCGGTGCAGGAGCCGCCGCTGACGGTCGTCGGCGGCACGCTGCCACGCGGAGGCCAGGCGCGGGTCGCGCGCGCCCGCGACGCCCCGGTCCGTGGAGTCCGCGTCCGTGAGACCGGCGAGGTACGCGCGGTCCGCCGCGACGCGCGGGGCGAGCGGCCCGGGCGAGCCGTGCCCGGGCACGACGAGCCCGGCGCCCGAGGCGGCCAGGGCGTCGAGCGCCAGGACGTAGTCGCCGAGCGGGTCGCCCGCCGCCTCGTCGAGCAGCGGGACCTCGACGTCGCTCAGCATGTCGCCCGCGACGAGCACGCCCACGTCCGCCACGAGCAGCGCACCGTGCCCCGGGGCGTGCGCGCGGTGCGCGAGGACCAGGACCCGTGGGCCCGCCCAGCCGAGCGCGGCCGTGTCGAGCGAGCGCCAGCCGGGCGGTGCACCGGCCGGGGCCGGGTGCGTCGGGGCGACCGCGGGGACCGGCGCCATCGCGGCGGGGCCGTCCCCGGGCCGGGACCGCAGGACGCGTGCGAGCTCGTCGTCCGCGTCCCGCTCGGCGGCCAGGGTCGCGTGCTCGTCGTCGCGGGCCGCGACCGCCCAGCGCGGCACACCCGCGAACGCCGGCCCGTCCAGCCGGTGGTCCCAGTGCGGGTGCGTCGACCACACGGCCGCCGCGCGCCACCCGGCCGCCTCGAGCTGGGCACCCAGCGCCGCGACCTCGTCGGCCGTCACACCCGGGTCCACGACGAGACACGCGCCGCCGGACCCGACGAGCACGGTCGTCGTGGTCGCGTACACCGCGCTCGTCGTGACGAGCACGCCCGGCGCGACCTGCGCGAGGGCCAGGGCGTCAGTCCTCGTCCGTGACCGCCGCGAGGGCCGCCGCGCCCACGATGCCCGCCGCGTTGCGCAGCTGCGCCGGGACGATGCGCGTGCGCAGGTCCAGCAGCGGCAGGAACTTCTCGTGGTGCTTGCTGACCCCGCCGCCCACGACGATGAGGTCGGGCCAGAACAGGTTCTCGACGACCGAGAAGTACCGCTGGAGCCGCTGCGCCCACTGCTCGAAGTCCAGGCCGTCACGGTCGCGCGCCGCGTCCGAGGCGCGCGACTCCGCGTCGTGCCCGTCGATCTCCAGGTGCCCGAGCTCGGTGTTCGGCACGAGGCGGCCGTCCACGACGAGCGCCGAGCCGATCCCGGTCCCGAGCGTCACCACGAGCACGACGCCCGAGACGTCCTTCGCCGCGCCGTACCTCGCCTCGGCGAAGCCCGCCGCGTCCGCGTCGTTCACCGCCACCACGTGCCGGCCGGTCGCCTCCGCGAACAACGTCTGCGCGTCCGTGCCGATCCACGAGTCGTCCACGTTCGCGGCCGACTGCGCGACGCCGTGCAGCATCACGGCCGGGAACGTCACGCCGATCGGGACGTGCTTGTCCAGGTCGAACGAGTCGACGATCTCGCCGACCGTCCGTGCGACCGCGTCCGGCGTGGCCGGCTGCGGGGTGGGGATGCGCAGCCGGTCGTCGGTGAACTCCCCCTTCTTGAGGTCCACGGGGGCGCCCTTGATGCCGCTGCCGCCGATGTCGATGCCGAACGCTCGCTTGCTCATGGCAGTGTCAGGATCTCCGCTCCGTCGTCCGTGACCAGCAGGGTGTGCTCGAACTGCGCGGAGCGACGACCGTCGGCCGTCAGGACCGTCCAGTCGTCGTCCCACATGACCCAGTCCGGCGTGCCGAGGTTGAGCATGGGCTCGATCGTGAACACCATGCCGGGCTCGATGACCGTGTCGTACTGCGGTGCCGCGTCGTAGTGCGGGACCACGAGGCCCGTGTGGAACGCCGGTCCCACGCCGTGCCCGGTGTAGTCGCGCACGACTCCGTACCCGAATCGTGCTGCGTACTTCTCGATCACGCGACCGATGACGTTGATCTCGCGCCCCGGCCGGACCGCCTTGATCGCGCGCTCCAGCGCCTCGCGCGTGCGCTCGACGAGCAGGCGCGACTCCTCGTCGACGTCTCCCGCGAGGAACGTCGCGTTGTTGTCCCCGTGCACCCCGCCGACGTACGCCGTGACGTCGACGTTCACGATGTCGCCGTCCTGCACCACCGTGGAGTCCGGGATGCCGTGGCAGACGACCTCGTTGAGGCTCGTGCACAGCGACTTGGGGAAGCCGCGGTAGCCGAGTGTCGAGGGGTACGCACCGTGGTCGAGCAGGAACTCGTGGCCGATGCGGTCGAGCTCGTCCGTCGTCACACCCGGCCGCACGTGCGCGCCGACCTCGGCGAGCGCCTGCGCGGCGAGACGCGCCGCGACCCGGACCCGCGCGACCGTCTCGTCGTCCAGCACGTCGGGTCCGCGGTACGGCGTCGGCGCCGGCTTGTCCACGTACTCGGGGCGCGCGATGGTGGCGGGGACGGCACGACGAGGGCTGATCGTCCCCGGGACGAGCGGGGAGCGGACGGGCGACATGCCTGGCAGTCTACGGACCACGCCGGACGAAGCCCCAGGTCCGGGCCGACGCGCGACCCGAGAGACGCGGACCGACGAGCGAAGGAGCGCACGTGAGCGAGACCCAGTACTGGTACAACACCGAGACCGGCCAGGTCGAGGAGGGCCGGCAGAGCGACTGGAGCAAGGTCATGGGGCCGTACCCCACGCGGGACGCCGCGCAGCACGCGCTCGAGCAGGCGCGGGCGCGCTCCGCCGCGTGGGACGCGCAGGACGAGGCGGACCGCTGACGACGCCCTGAGCCGCGCGACCGGGCCGCCCGCTCCCGCGCGGGCGGCCCCGGTCGCTCACTTCTCGAAGCTGTGCGCCGCGTCGGGGAAGGACCCCGAGCGGACCTCGTCGACGTACGCCGTCGCCGCGGCGCGCAGCGCGGCACCGACCTCGCCGAACCGCTTGGCGAACCGCGGCGACCAGTCGCCCATGCCCGCCATGTCGACCCAGACCAGCACCTGGCCGTCGCACTCCGCGCCCGCGCCGATGCCGATCGTCGGGATCGCGACGATCTCCGTGATGCGTGCCGCGACCGGCGCCGGGACCATCTCGAGGACCACCGCGACCGCACCGGCGTCCGCGACCGCGAGCGCGTCCTCGGACAGCTCCTCGGCGGCCACGTCGCCGCGGCCCTGGACGCGCGGGCCGCCCAGCAGGTTCTCGGACTGCGGCGTGTAGCCCAGGTGGCCGACCACGGGGATGCCCGCCGACGTGATCGCCCGGATCTGCGCCGCCGAGCGCTTGCCGCCCTCGAACTTCACCGCGTCCGCGCCGGTGGCCTTCATGACCCGCACCGCCGACTCGAGCGCCTGCTGCGGGCCCGCCTCGTACGAGCCGAACGGCAGGTCCACCACGACGAAGGCGCGCGTGGCCGCGCCCGCGACGGCCCGCGCCGGCGGGATCATGTCCTCGATCGTCACGGGCAGCGTGGTGGCGTGCCCGTGCATCGTGTTCCCGATGGAGTCGCCGACGAGCAGCATGTCGACGCCCGCCTCGTCGAAGATCCGCGCGGTGACCGCGTCGTACGCCGTGAGCATCGTGAGCCGCTCACCGCGCTCCTTCGCCGCTCGCAGGTGGTGCACCCGCACGCGCTTGATGGTCTCGCTCATCGTCGCTCCGTTCGTACGTCCCGCGGACGTGGGGTCGGTGGTGCTGCGTCGGTGGTGCTGCTCGGTCAGGGCTCGCGCCACCGCGAGGTCACGGGCAGGCGGCGGTCGCGGCCGAACGCGAGGGCCGTGACCTTCGGGCCGAGCGGGTACTGACGGCGCTTCCACTCCGCGCGGTCGACCAGCTGCAGCACCCGGTCGACGACGGCCTCGTCGTACCCGCGGGCCAGCAGCTCGGCACGGCCCTCGGCGTGCTCGACGTACGCGTCGAGCACCTCGTCGAGCAGGTCGTACGGCGGCAGGGAGTCCTGGTCGGTCTGGCCCGGCCGCAGCTCGGCGCTGGGCGGCTTGGTGATCGAGGACTCCGGGATGGGCGGGATCTCGCCCCGGTCCAGCGCGTGGTCGTTGCGCCACCGCGCGAGCGCCCACACGCGCGACTTGTCGACGTCCTTGAGGGGCGCGAAGCCGCCGATGCTGCCCGCGTCGTAGATCGTCGCGTAGCCGGTCGCGAGCTCGGACTTGTTGCCCGGTGCGATCACGAGGTGCCCCTCGCGGTTGGAGATCGCCATGAGGATCACGCCGCGCACGCGCGCCTGCAGGTTCTCCTCCGCGACGCCCTCGAGCGCGAGCTGCTCCTGGAACGCGTCCACCATCGACGCGATCGGCTGGACGCGGTAGTCGGCGCCGAGGCGCGCGGCGAGGTCCGCCGCGTCGTCCTTCGAGTGCTGGGACGAGAACGACGACGGCATGGAGACGCCGACGACGTTCTCGCCGCCGATCGCGTCCGCTGCGATCGCCGCGGTCAGGGCCGAGTCGATCCCGCCGGAGACGCCCAGCACCACCGAGCGGAAGCCGTTCTTGCGCACGTAGCCGGCCAGGCCCAGCACCACCGCGCGGTAGGTCTCCTCGTCCGCGCCCAGCGGTGGCACCTGCGGGCCGGGCAGCGACGGCTCGCCCTCGTCGGCGAGGTCCCACACGAGCAGGTGCTCGACGAACTGCGGCGCGGTCGCCAGCGTCGTCCCGTCGCGGTCCACCACGAACGACCCGCCGTCGAACACCAGGTCGTCCTGGCCGCCGACGAGGTTGACGTAGACGACGGGGGCGTCCACCTCCGCGGCGCGTCGGGCCGCGAGCTCCGCGCGCACGTGCCCCTTGCCCTCCTCGAACGGCGAGCCGTTGAGCACGACGAGCGCGGCCACCTCGTTCGCGTCCATCTGGGACACCGGACCGCCGTCCTGCCAGATGTCCTCGCAGATCACCACGCCCAGGCGGCGGCCCGCGACCTCGACGACGCAGATCTCGTCGCCCGAGGTGAAGATGCGGAACTCGTCGAACACGCCGTAGTTGGGCAGATGGTGCTTCGCGTACCGGGTCTCGACGCGACCGTCACGCAGCAGGACCGCGTCGTTCGTCGGGCGCCGCACGCCCGTCGCGCTCGTGCGCTCGCCGACCGACCCGACGAGCACCGCCACCGCGCCGAGCCCGGCCGCGGCCAGGTCCTGCGCGAGCCGGTCGAGCGTCGCCTCCGCGGCACGTCGGAACGACGCGCGCAGCGCGAGGTCCTCGATGGGGTAGCCGGTGAGCGTCATCTCGGGGAAGACGACGAGGTCGGCGCCCGCGTCCGCCGCGCGGCGGGTCCACTCGAGCACCAGACGCGCGTTCCCCTCGAGGTCCCCGACGCACGTGTCGACCTGCGCTGCAGCGATCCTCACCCGGCTCACCCCCCGACCCTACCCAGCACGCCCCCCACCACCGCACCCACCACGCCCACCCTCACCCACCGCCGACCGCGCACGTTCCGACCCCACTGCGCACGCAGAGCGGGCGCGCTCGCGCCGGTACGTGCGCACTCGGCGGTGCGGGGTCGGTGGTGGTGCGTGAGTGGTGTGCGGTCGGCGGGGGCCCGAGCTCGGGCCGGGGCGGGAAGGGGGGGCGCGCCGGTGGGTGGGATGGGGGCGGCGCGGGGCGCGGGATCGGGCAGGATATGCGCCATGGACAGGCAGCAGGAGTTCGTGCTCCGCACGGTCGAGGAGCGGGACATCCGCTTCATCCGCCTCTGGTTCACCGACGTGCTCGGCATCCTGAAGTCGGTGGCGGTGGCCCCGGCCGAGCTCGAGGCCGCCTTCTCCGAGGGCATCGGGTTCGACGGCAGCGCGATCGAGGGCCTGACGCGCGTGTACGAGGCCGACATGATCGCCCGGCCCGACCCGTCCACGTTCCAGGTCCTGCCGTGGCGCGGTGAGCGGCACGGCACCGCGCGGATGTTCTGCGACCTGCTCACGCCCGAGGGCGAGCCGAGCCTCGCGGACTCGCGCAACGTGCTCAAGCGTGCGCTGAGCCGGGCGAGCGACAAGGGGTTCACGTTCTACACGCACCCCGAGGTCGAGTTCTACCTGTTCGACGCGCCGGCCGACCCGTCGCAGCCGCTGGTCCCGGTGGACCAGGGCGGCTACTTCGACCACGTGCCGCGCGGCACCGCGCACGACTTCCGCCGTGCGGCGATCACGATGCTCGAGTCCATGGGCATCTCGGTGGAGTTCTCGCACCACGAGGCCGGCCCGGGCCAGAACGAGATCGACCTGCGCTACGCCGACGCGCTGACGACCGCGGACAACATCATGACGTTCCGCCAGGTCGTCAAGGAGGTCGCGCTGGAGCAGGGCGTGTTCGCGAGCTTCATGCCCAAGCCGCTGGCCGACAAGCCGGGCTCGGGCATGCACACGCACCTGTCGCTGTTCGAGGGGGACCGCAACGCGTTCCACGAGCCGGGTGCGCACCTCGAGCAGTCGAAGGTCGCGCGCAGCTTCATCGCGGGTCTGCTCAGGCACGCGGCGGAGATCACCGCGGTGACCAACCAGTTCGTGAACTCGTACAAGCGCCTGTGGGGCGGCTCCGAGGCGCCGAGCTACATCTGCTGGGGCCACAACAACCGCTCGGCGCTGGTCCGCATCCCGATGTACAAGCCCGGCAAGGGCAACTCGGCACGCGTGGAGTACCGCGCGGTGGACTCGGCCACCAACCCGTACCTGGCGTTCGCGGTCCTGCTCGCGGCGGGCCTCAAGGGCATCGAGGAGGGCTACGAGATGCCCGACGGTGCCGAGGACGACGTGTGGGAGCTCACCGACGCGGAGCGCCGTGCGCTCGGCATCGAGCCGCTGCCCACGTCGCTCGACGCGGCGATCGAGGTCATGGAGCGTTCCGAGCTGGTCGCGGAGACGCTCGGTGAGCACGTGTTCGACTTCTTCCTGCGCAACAAGCGCCAGGAGTGGGAGGAGTACCGCTCGCAGGTGACCCCGTACGAGCTGAAGCGGTTCCTGCCGGTCCTGTGACCGCGATGAGCGACCGGAGCGAGCGCGGCACGTCGCTGGCGGGCCGGCTCACGCGGGCCGGGGTCGACGACGTCCCGCGCGCGCAGCGCCTGCTCGAGGACGCCGCGCTGCTCGAGGTGCTGCCCGACGCGACGGAGGTGCTCGTCGGGCCGCTCGCGGAGGTCGCCGACCCGGACGCGGCCCTGCTCGCGTTGGCGAAGCTCGCCGGCGTCGTCCGTCCGGACGCGGAGCTGAGCGCTCTGCTCAGGGACGTGCTCACGCACGACGACGAACGGCGTCAGCGGCTGCTCGCCGTGCTCGGGGCCTCGGTGGCGCTGGGCGACACGCTCGGCGCGCACCCGGCGAACCTGCGCGTGCTGGCCGACCCGACCCCGGGCACGGGCGTCCCGGTGGCGCAGGTGCGAGCGGAGCTGCTCGCGGCCGTGGGCGCGGACCCCGACGCGGCGGTGCCGGTCGCGACGCTCGTCGGCACCGCGGGCGTGGACGCGATGCGGCGCGCGTACCGCACACGGCTGCTGCGCATCGCCGCGACGGACCTCACGGTCGTCGACCCGCTGAACCGGATGCCGGGGGTCGCCGCGGCGCTCGCGGACCTCGCGTCGGCCGCGCTGGAGGCGGCGCTCGCGCTGGCGCGCGCCGACCTGCCTGACCACGGCGCGGGCGTGCGGCTCGCGGTGATCGGGATGGGCAAGGCCGGCGGCCGCGAGCTCAACTACGTCTCCGACGTGGACGTCGTGTACGTGTGCGAGCCCGACGAGGGCGCGGGCGTCAGCGAGGCGGACGCGCTGGCCACGGGCACGCGGCTGGCGACGGGTCTGGCGCGCGCGTGCGCGACACCGTCGGGTGAGCCCGCGCTGTGGCCGGTGGACGCGGCGCTGCGGCCCGAGGGCAAGGACGGCCCGCTGGTCCGCACGCTCGCGAGCCACCGCGCGTACTACGAGCGCTGGGCCAAGACGTGGGAGTTCCAGGCGTTGCTCAAGGCGCGTCCGCTCGCGGGCGACCGGGACCTCGGGCGCGCGTACGTGGAGATGACCCAGCCGTTCGTGTGGTCCGCGGTGCAGCGCGAGCACTTCGTCGAGGACTCGCAGCGCATGCGCCGCAGGGTCGAGGACAACATCCCGGCCGCGGAGGCGGACCGCCAGCTCAAGCTCGGGCGCGGCGGCCTGCGGGACGTGGAGTTCACGGTCCAGCTGCTGCAGCTGGTGCACGGCCGCTCCGACGACGAGATCCGCTCGGGCAGCACGCTCACCGCGCTCGGGGCGCTCGCGGCCGCCGGGTACGTGGGCCGGGACCACGCCGCGCGGCTCGCGGTCTGCTACCGGTTCCTGCGCCTGCTCGAGCACCGCATCCAGCTGCACCGGCTGCGGCGCACGCACCTGCTGCCGACCGCGGACGCCGACCTGCGCCGGCTCGCGCGGTCGGTCGGGATGCGCGCGGAGGGCGCCGAGGGTCTGCTCGAGCGGTGGCGGCAGGTGCGGCGCGACGTGCGGCACCTGCACGAGGAGCTGTTCTACCGCCCGCTGCTGCCCGCGACCGCGCGCCTGTCCGACGAGGAGGCGAGCCTCGCGCCGGACGCCGCCAAGGCCCGGCTCGCGGCGATCGGCTACCGCGACCCGGCGGGCGCGGTCCGGCACATCGCGGCGCTCACCGAGGGTGTCTCGCGCCGCGCGTCGATCCAGCGCCAGCTCCTGCCGGTGATGCTCGGCTGGTTCGCGGACGGGCCCGACCCGGACGGCGGCCTGCTGGCGTTCCGCCGGTTGTCCGACGCGCTCGGGCGCACGCACTGGTACCTCAAGCTGCTGCGCGACTCGGGCACGGCCGCGCAGCGGCTCGCGCGCGCGCTGTCGACGTCGCGGTACGTCGCGGACGCGCTCATGCGCTCGCCCGAGTCGGTGCCGTGGCTCGCGGACGACGACGAGCTCGAGCCGCGCACGCGCGAGCGCCTCGCCGCCGAGGCGGACGCGATGCTCACGCGCGCGGACGAGCCCGTGCCGGCGGTCACGCTGCTGCGGGGCTTGCGTCGCCGCGAGCTCGCCCGGACCGCGGTCGCGGACGTGCTGGGCGTCGTGACGGGCTTCCGGGCCGCGCAGAGCATGACGGTCGCCGCCGACGTCGTCCTCGCGGGTGCGCTGCGCGTGGCGCGGTGGGAGGTCCGCGAGGCGCGCGGGCTCGCGCAGGACCCGACGCGCATGCTCGTCGTCGCGATGGGCCGGCTCGGGGGCGGGGAGATGGGGTACGCCTCGGACGCGGACGTGCTGTTCGTGCACGACCCGGTCCCGGGCGCGGACCCGCGCGAGGCCCAGGCGTTCGCGGTCGCGGTGGCCACCGCGATGCGTCAGCTGCTCGGTGCGGTGGGCGCCGAGCCGCCGCTGCCGGTCGACGCGGACCTGCGCCCCGAGGGTCGCAACGGGCCCCTCGCGCGGTCGTTCGACGCGTTCGTGGAGTACTACGGCCGCTGGTCGTCGCCGTGGGAGAGCCAGGCGCTGCTGCGCGCGCGTCCCGTGGCGGGCGACTGCGAGCTGGGCGAGCGGTTCGTCGCGCTCGTCGACCCGCTGCGCTACCCGGCCGACGGCCTCGACCCGGCGGCGGTGCGCGAGGTGCGCCGGATCAAGGCGCGCGTCGAGGCCGAGCGGCTGCCGCGCGGTCAGGACCCGGCCCGGCACCTCAAGCTCGGGCGCGGCGGGATCGCGGACGTGGAGTGGACCGCGCAGCTGCTGCAGCTGCAGCACGCCCACGCCGTGCCGGGACTGCGCACGACGAGCACGCTCGACGCGCTCGCCGCCGCGCACGAGGCGGGGCTGCTCGAGGACGACGACCTGCCGGTGCTGGTGCAGGCGTGGGAGCTCGCGTCGCGGCTGCGGGACGCGAACGTGCTGTGGACGGGGCGCGCGGAGGGTGCGCACACGGACGTGCTGCCGCACGACCACCACACGCTCGCGGGGCTCGCGCGCGTGATCGGGATGCCGCCCGGCTCGGGTGGCGAGCTCGAGGAGACGTACCTGCGGACCGCCCGGCGGGCGCGGGCCGTGGTCGAGCGCGTGTTCTACGGCTGACGGGCGCGGCGCACCCCCGGTGCCCGTGGCGCGCCAGGGGTATCTGGGCGCGGTGCCGCGCGCTCCTTCCCGACGACCATGGCGGTCGAACCTGCGGAGGGGCGCGGTGACGACGATGTCGGGTGAGCGTGGCCGGCCCGCGGCGGCCGGTCGGTGACGGGCGGCGACGGGCGATGTCATCCCGTGCGGGGGAGACGGCGTCGGACGCGGCGGGGGTACCCGGTGCCGCGTCGGTCGAGCGGGGCGCGCAGGCGCACGTGACGCTCCTGGGCGACTTCCGGCTGCAGGTGGCGGGTCGCTCGGTCGAGCTCGGGACGTCGTGCCGGCGGGTCGTGGCGCTCGTGTGCCTGCGCGGCGCGGTGCCGCGCGCGCGGGCGGCGGGGACGCTGTGGCCCGCGGTGGCCGACCGGCGCGCGGGCGCGAACCTGCGGACCGCGCTGTGGCGCGTCGGCGCGGTCGCGCCGCAGGTGCTGCGCGTGGAGCGCGGCTGGCTGGAGCTCGGGCCCGGGGTGTCGGTGGACGTGCGGGACGTCGCGCAGCGCGCGCTGCGCGCGCAGGACAGCGCCGACGACGTCGCGGACCTGCCGCGGCTCGCGGACGCGGACCTGCTGCCCGACTGGGACGACGAGTGGGTCGCGGAGGACCGCGAGCGGGTCCGGCAGCTGCGGCTGCACCTGCTCGAGGCCGTCGCGCGCACGCTCGCCGGGCGGGACCGGTTCGCGGCGGCGGTCGACCTGGCGCTCACCGCGCTGCGCGCCGACCCGCTGCGCGAGAGCGCGCACCGCACCGTGATCGCGGTGCACCTCGCGGAGGGCAACGTCGCCGAGGCGCGGCGGGCGTTCGCGGCGTGCCGCGCGCTGCTGCACGCCGAGCTGGGTGTCGAGCCGTCGGCCGCCACCGCGGCCCTCGTCGCGACGCCCGTGCGAGCGCTGACGGTCAGCTGACGGTCACAGCGCACGTCAGGGTGTGCGACGTCGTCCCGTCGCCCACGCTCACGGTGAGCACGTAGGCGCCGGGGGTGGCGGCGGCGGGGAACAGGACGCGCCACGCGGAACCGGTCGGCCCGAGGAACGCCGCCGCGTCGGGTGCGTCGGCGCGAGCGACCGGGTCCGGGGTGCCGGCGGGCGGCGGTGCGCCCCCGATCGTCGCGACGGCTGGCGGCACGGTCACGTTCGCGGGGACCAGCAGGAACGCCTCGGTGCCGCGGGCGAGCGTGGTGACCTCGGCCGCGTCCGCGCGTGCGGCGGCGCGCAGGGGCACGGTCGTGACGACCTCGACGGTGAACGTCCGCACGGGCACGTCGAGGTCGCGCGACAGGTGCATGCCCGCGAACGCGAGCCCGCCGGTGTACCGCCCGTCGGTCGCGGCGTAGTGCCGGCTCACCTCGACGGGGACGGGCGCGGTGGTGGCCGACACCGCGGTCAGCCGCGCGTCGCGCACGGTCACGGAGCCGGCCGGGTCGAGCGCGGTGACCCGGTGGACGCGGGGCGCCCCGGGCGTCGTCGTGACGTCCACGGACTGCGTGGGGACGAGCACGAGACGGTCGCTCGTGCCGGGTGCCGTCGCGTCCAGCGCGCGGCCTGCGGCGGTGACGGTGACGTCCGCGACCGTGACGTCGAACCACAGCGTCTGCAGGTCCTTGGCGTGCGCCTCGACGGCCTCGGTGGCGCCGGCGATCCCGTTGCGGGTGGTGACCCGGTGGTCGCCGGGGCGGGTGAACGCGGCGTAGACGCTCTCGTTGCGCTCGAGCCGCGCGCTGACCGGGACCGAGCCGAGCGCGGACGCTCGGTACCCGAGCGCGTCCGGCGTCCCGCCGCCGTTGAGGGGGAGGGCGCGGGGGTCGGTGTCGCCCTCGTGGTCCGTGAGGACCGCGGAGACGAACCGGCCGGGGTCGGGCGTGGCGGCGTCGGCGCGGACCGCGCCGTTCGGGTCGGCGGACGTGCCCGTGGATGAGCGGGTGGGCATCACGCGCAGGGTCCGCGACAGGTGCACGCCGGGCGTGTCGAGCCGGTCGCGCGTCACGAACGTGCGCGAGCGGTCCCCGGGCGTGAAGCGGTACCGCATGACGTCGCCCACGGTCGCGCGCCGGTCCGCGATCGCGCCGCCGCGCTCGACCTCGCCGGTGAGCCGGGCGAGCGGCGAGTACACGTCACCGGACTCGCTCGACGCCTCCTGCTCGATCGGTGCCTCGTGCTCCTTCTGGAGGCCGAACAGCCGCCCCCACCACACGTACCCGAACGGCAGCAGCGAGAAGTTCTGCGTGCCGAGCAGCCAGCGCATCACGCGCAGCAGCCAGCGCGTCCAGTCGCCCGGTGCGACCGCGGGCTCGACCTGCCCGTACGGGTCGAAGAGCCACTTCATCCACCCCATGCCCATCTCGACCATCGCCGCGGAGTCGGCGTTGCCGAGCGGGTCGCTCGCGCCGACGCGCGCGATGCGCACCGACAGCTCGTCGCCGGTGACGGGGACCCGGGTCGCGAGCTCGACGCGCCCGCCCGCCACCGCGAGGACGTCGGTGCGGAACGGGCGTCCCGACCGGTACCGCACGACGACCCGGTCCTCGGGCTCGAGGCCGTGACCCGCGCCCAGGTCCACCGCGAAGTGGTTCGCGGCGTCGACCGTCCCCGCGCGGTAGTCGTACCAGTCGAACGCGCTGCCGGGCTCGTGCGAGTCGTACGCGGCCACGCGCACGTCGCCCGTGAACGTGACCGGCTCGCCGAGCGAGAGCGTCTGCCCGGCGCGGGTCGCGGAGCGGATGACGGTGTCCTCGCCCTGCCGGACGGTGACGCGCCCGGTCACCGGGATCTTCTCGGCGTCGCCGGCCCGGGCGAGCGTGATCGTCGTGCCCCCGACCGTCACGGTCCCCGCGTACAGGTCCCCGGTGCCCCCGATCGCGCGTCCGAGCCCGTAGAACGCCTTGCCGACGAGCCAGAAGATCCCGCCCCACGTGGACCCGGCGAGCAGGTTCACCAGACCGCCGTGCGTCATGAGGTCGAGGATCGCGATCGACACGTCCCACCCCGCGGCGCTCTGCTTCTTGCGGACCGCGACGCGGCCGGTCGGCACCGTGCCCGACGAGACGCGCACGCGCACCACGTCGCCCGACGACGAGCGGACCTCGGCCTCGACGATCCGTGCGCCCTGCACCACCTGGAGCGTGTCGCCCTCCGCGAGGGACACCCCGCCGCGCTGCGGGATCGTGACGTCCCACAGCGCGTCCGCGCCCGCCGCGACGCTCGCGTCGAGGAACGCGGAGAACTCCGGCAGCTCGGTGTCGGACGTGAGGATCGCCGGCAGCTCGAGGGCGATCATCGGGAACGCGCAGAACCACAGGGGCCCCCACCGCGCGTACTGGACGGTGTGCGTGAGCTCGTGGTTCGACAGGGACTGGCCGCGGTCGATCTCGGTGGTCTCCTCCTCGGGGACGAGCAGCGTCCCGGGGCCGAGCGTGACGGTGCGGGCGTCGCCCACCGCCTCGAGCGCCACCGCGACGACCGACTGGCCGGGCGCGGTCGTGATGGTGCCGGCACCCGGCGGCGTCTCGGCGAGCAGCACGCCCCCGTCGCGCGTCACGGACGCCAGGACCGCCGTCGTCACGTGCGTGAACACCTCCACGTCGACCGCCGACGCGGTGAACGTCGTCGAGAACGTCACGGACCGCACGAGCGCGCCGCCGTTCTGCTGCACGGGGTGCGTGACGTCGCCGTCGACGATGCCGAGCGCCGCGGTCCCCGCGGGGAGGTCGTCGGACCGCCACAGCGAGAACGTCGCCGTCGTCGTCGCGCCGCTTCCCGTGCGCGTGCCCCTGATCCCGAGGGAGGGGCACCCGGTGTCCGGGTCGCCGACGGCGGCCTGGCGCACGGTCGCGGCCGCGCCGGGGGTCAGCGCGGTCGTCGCGACCGTCACCGTGACGCGCCCGGCGGCCTCGGCGGTGACCCGGTGCCACGTCGTCGCGCCGCCGGACGTGACCTCGACCAGGTCGCCGGGGCGCAGCCGCGGGAACGGCGCGTCGACCGGCGTCCCGGCGACCGTCACCGTCGCACGCAGGTCGAGCGCGTCCGCGGCGGCGACGACCGCGTCGTACGCGAAGCCCGTCGGCTCGAGCCGCACGAGGCGCAGGTCGCCCGCACCGAGGTCGACCGCGGGCGTGAACGTCACGTCGCACCGCAGGTCGCGCACCGCGGTGTGCTCGGTGCCGACGCGGACCGGGAAGCCCGCGCGCAGCCCCGCCGCGGCCGTCGGCGTCGTCAGGGTCGTCGTGCCCGCCGTGACGTCGACGCCCGTGAGCGCGCCGGTGACGGTGGGCGGCTCCCCGGCGACCCGCGTGAGCAGCAGGGGCATGCCCTCGAACCGTTCGGGCGAGGGCACGACGACGGACAGGACCTGCGCGAGCGTGAACGACGTGAGCGCGGTGCCTCGCGTGCGCCACCGCTCGACGGTGAACGGCCCGGCGCCGACGAGCGGCCGGTCGAGGACGACGACGTCGTGCGTCGGCGCAGCGGGCACCACGCGGGCGTGCGCGGTGCCCCCGGACTCGACACGCAGGACGACGAGACCGGCGGAGCCGTCGGGTGCCGAGCCCGCCGTGAGCGGGGTGTACGTGAGCGCGGGGTCCGTCTCGGCCGCGCCGGTCCGGGTGCCGAGGACCGTGCTCGCGGTCACGGTCTGGAAGCCGGTGGTGCCCGCGGGTGCCGCCACGTCGACCGTGGTGGTGGAGCCGGTCGGGTCCGTCTCGACCCGCGCGCCCGTCGTCGTACCGCCGACGAGCAGCCCCGTGGTGCCGCGGCCCGGCGGCGTGGCGGGAGCGAAGTCGAGCGTCGTGCCGGTCGCCGTGACGGTCGCGGTGGGACCCACGACGCCGGTCGCGACCGCGATCGGCCCCGCGAGCGCTGCGGGCAGCGCGCGTTCGAGCGGCACCCGCACCTCCAGGTGCGCGACGCGCGCGACGAGCACCTGCCCGCCCGCGGCCCGGACGCGCACCAGGTCGCCCGGCGCGTACGTCGTCGTCGTGCCGCGCGCGTCGAGGGACGCCGCGGGCGCTCCCGCGGGACGGGACTCCGACGACGCGGGCGCGGCCTCCAGCGGCGTCACGCGCAGCGACGGGCCGGTGAGCGTGAGCTCCTCGGCGAGCTGCACGCGCTCGCCACCGGGCACCGGGACGACGCCCACCACGGTCGCGATCGCGAGCGCGGTGCCGTCGTCGACCAGCACGAGCGCCCCTGCCGCGAGCCCCGTGGCGGCACTCGACGTGAGCACCGACCGCTGCTCGAAGTCGCCGACCCCCACCGGGCCCGGTCGCAGCTCGGTGAGCGTCGCGTCGACGTCGTGCCGCGTGTCCATGCGGGGCGTGTCCAGGTGCAGCCCGCCGGACGGGAACCACGGCGTGAGCGTGCCGGGTGCGGCCGGCACGCCCAGCCCGCCGTGGCGGGACCAGGAGGTCAGGTTGCCCGGGAGCCCGGGCATCGTCGTCGGGCCGCACGCCAGGAACGACGTCGGCGCCCCCGTCGGCGCGAGCGACAGGACCGTGCCGTAGTGCGTGGGCTCGTACGCGCCGCGCGGGTCGACCACCTCGCCGCGCTGCAGGAGCGCGAACTCGCTGTCCGGGGACCACACGATGTGCTGCGTGGTGAACGCGCGGCCACCCGTGATGACGTTCATGAACCCGTCGCGGCGCACGCCGAACGACCCCAGCCGGTCGGTCGACGACAGCCCGGTCGAGGAGAAGAAGTCGTACCTGTCGCCCGCGAACGGTGCCGCGAGCAGGCTGAGGAACAGGTTGAACCACCAGTCGATCCCGAAGAACGTCATGATGTTGTTCTGGAACGACCACGTCAGCGTCGACAGCACGAGACCCGCCGAGACCCCGCCCGTCGGGTCGGAGCGACCCACCGGGTCGCCGCGGCACACCTCGAACGCCGAGCGCGGCTCCTTCTCGACCGGCACGGGGCCGGTGTACCCGGCGGGCCGGCGCGGGTCGTCGTCGCCGCCGTGCCACGGGTCCGGCTCGCAGAACGCGCCCGTGCGCGGGTCCAGCCGCCGCAGCGGGAGGTGCACGACGCCGGCGTGCACGCGCCCCCCGAACAGCCCCGGCACGTCGGGCACGTCGAGCAGCCCCTCGCCGTACGCGTCACGCGGCAGCCGCCGCGCACCGTCGGCCGTCACGACGCGCACCGGGGTGCCCGACGGGTCCAGGCTCAGGACCGCGGCCAGCGGGCTGCCGAGCGGGCCGTCCACCCGTGCGAGGCAGCGCATGCCGTCCCACAGGAACACGCAGCGCACGCGTCCGTCGGGCGCACGCGTGACCCAGGTGCGGCCCTCGTCGTCCACCGTGTCGCCCGCCGGCCGCGCCGCCAGGAGCCGGTGGCCGCGCGCGTCGTGCGCGAGCACCGTGGCCCCGGACTCGTCGTGCACCTCGCGCGCACGACCGTCCGGCCCGAGGACGACGCGGCGCTCGCGGCCGGGGCCGCGCACCTCGACGAGCCCGCGCTCGTCGTGCGTGTAGAGCCAGCGGTGCCCGGCCGGTGCCGGGTCCGGGCCGCCGGGCAGGCACGCGACGACGCGGCCGCTCGCGTCGCGGCGTACCTCGACGCCGTCGACGAGCACCAGGTGGTCGCCCGACCAGCGGTAGTGCTCGGTCCACACCGCGCCCGTCACGGGCCGCACCCGGCGGTCCAGCGTGCCCTCGGCGACGCGCTCGCTCGTCGTGCAGACCCCGTGCCAGACGCGCGTGCCGTCGTGGCCGACCGTGAGGTAGTCGCGGCCACCGCCGCGCAGCGCGACGAGCACGCCGGACTCCGCGTCGCGCTCGACCTCGAGCACGCCCGCGTCGCCCAGGTCCACCCGGTCGGTGACGCCCGCGACGTGCGCGGGCCGGTCGGTCGTCGTCGTCATCGTCGTCACCCCACGGAGGCGGACACGGACACGGACGCCGACGCCGAGGCGCCCGCGTACCGGATGGACTCGAGCAGCGCGACGAGCTCGTCACGGATCGCCTCGACGAGCGTCGAGACACCGTCCGCGACCTGCGGCGGGATCGCGTCGACGATCGCGAGCATCCCCTCGACGTCGAGCGCGCGCAGCTGGTCGCCGACGGCCTCGAGCTGGGTGCCCACGCCGTCCAGGGCCTCCAGCGGCAGCACCTGCGCGATGCGTGCAATCTGCGCCTCGACGCCCGACAGGTCCGGCATCAGGTGCGCCGGGTCGAGCCCACGGATCGCACCCGCCACCTGGCCGAGCAGCGCGTCGAGCTGCGCGGCGAGCACCGCGGGGTCGTACGCCGCGATCGTCGCGCGCACGACCGCGTGCACCTCACCGAGCTCGTCGGCCAGCCGCGCGGGGTCGAGCAGCGCGAGCTCGTCGCGCAGCACCTCGACGACCGCGAGGTACCGCTGCGCGAGCGAGCCGGGGTTGAACTCCTCGACGAGCGCGCGCACGCGGTCGGCCAGCTCCGTCACGGCGGACCCGGCCACCGTGAGGAACCCGGGGACCGCCGCGACGATCGAGGCGAACAGCGCGTCGAGCTCGGCGGCGAGCGGTTCCGGGTCGAGTGCCGCGAGCAGGCCGTCGGCGTCCGCGAGCACGCCCGCCGGGAGCGCGGCCTCGAGCAGCGCGGCCACGCTCTCGAGGTCGTCGGCCACGGGTCCGACGAGCGCGCCGGCGAGCCCGCGCGTGCCGTCGAGGACGATCGCGCGCTCACCGTCCACGGCGCGCAGCAGCGCACCGGGCGAGACGCCGCCGACGAGCTCGACGGACACCGCGACGTCGAGCCCGCCCGCGCTCAGCGCGGCCGACCCGCGCAGCGCGAGCTGCGCGTCGAGCTGCGCGGCGCCGACGGGCGCGAGCGCCGCGGCGAGACCGGCCTCGACCTGCGCCTGCAGCCCGAGCAGCCGGTCACGCGTCGCACGCAGCGCGGCGGCGGTGCCCGTGAGCGTGTCGTCGATCGTCGCGAGCACCTCGCCGACCGGACCGGTACCCAGGTCCTCGAGCGCCTCGCGCAGGCGCGCGGGCAGGTAGCCGACGAGCCGCACGACGTCGCCGAGCCGCAGGTCCGGTGGGGGAGTCGGCTGGGGCCGGTCCGTGGTGGGTGCCGAGCCGCCCGCGCCCACCGCGCTCAGCGTGGGCTCGACGACCGCTCGCGCCGCGGCCTCCCCGGCCTGCGCGGTGACCGAGCCGACGCGCGCACCGATCGCGTCCGGTGCGGGCACCGGGATCGCGCCGGTGAGCTGGCGGTACAGGTCGATCGCCGGGCTGAGCAGCGTGCGCGGGTGGACGCGGTCGACCGCGCCGAGGACCTGGGCGAACACGTCGCTCGCGGGCGCGACGAGCTCGGTCAGGTGGACGCCCTCGACGGCACCGGCCGCGTCGTCGAGGAGCTGCGTGACGCCCGAGGTGAGCGACGAGACGTCGATCGACCGCAGCTGGTCGAACGCGTCCGCGAGCAGCGCGTCGAGCTCGGCCGTCAGGTCGGCGGGGACGAGCGAGGAGATCGCGTCGCTCACGGCCTGCAGACCGTCGCGCACGGTCTGGCCGACAGCCGGCGGGACGGTGAGCCGGGACGCGGCGTCCTCGAGCGGGCGGCGCACGGCCTCGTCGAGGTCGATCGAGTCGAGCAGCCCGACGAGCTGGTCGACGCCCGCGCGCAACGGCTCGGGCAGCTCGACGGACGAGACCACCTCGCCGACCTCCTCGCGCAGCTCTCGCAGCTCGGCGGCGATCGCGGCCGCCGTGTCGGCGATCTGCGTGCCGCCCACCGCGTCGGCGATCGCGTGCGCCGCCTCGGAGAACGCGCGCAGCCCGTCGACCGCACGCCCGAGCACCTCGCTCGCCTCGTCCGCGACGGCCTCGACACCCTCGGCGATCCCGCCCAGCGCGTCGCGCACCGCGTCCACGAGGTCCCGCACGACGCCCTCGAGCCGCTCGACGGCGGACGCGACGAGCGCCGCGGGGTCCGCCTCCGCGAGCGTCTGCGCGACCTGCGTGAGGGTGTCCCGCACGACCGCGACGGGTGCGTCGAGGTCCGCGTCGTCGATCACCCGCGCGAGCCGGGCGATCGCCTCCGACAGCTCCTGGCGCAGCGGACGCAGCGGCAGCTCGCGCAGCAGGTCGCGCACCCAGCCCTTGATCACCTCGACCGACTGGTCGACCACGCCGAGCACGGTCTCGCGCGCCGCGCGCTCGACGTCGTCGAGCAGGTCGCGCGCCGCGTCGAGGGCGGCCTGCGGGTCGATGCCGTCGACGAACCCGCGCGCGTCGGCGAGCATCCCGCGCCACTCGTCGAGCTGGTCGAGCGCGCCCTTCTCGACCGTGTGCAGCGCGCCGCGCAGGGCCCGCACGGGAGCGGCGAGGTCGCCGACGCGCGTCGCGGACAGCACGCCGGCGACCGTGCGCAGCGCCGCGGCGAGCTGGGTGACCGTCGCGGCGCGGACCTCGGCGAGCGTCGCGAGCGCCGTGCGCACCGCGGCGACGTCACCCGCGTCCGCCGCCGCCCGGAGGCGGCCCAGGGCGACGACGAGACCCTCGCCGAGCCGCGGGTCGATGCGCACCCGGTCGAGCTGCGCGTCCACGGTGCGCGCCCAGCCCCGAACGGGGTCGACCGCCGCCGTGCCGAACGGGAGCAGGATCTGCATGGCGACGCCGACGAGCGCGGCGGGGTCGCGCGGCAGCCCGCGGTCCACCAGCTGCACGAGCGACCGGAGCTGCTCCGCACCGCCCGCGACGGCGCTCGCCTGGTCGCCGAACCCGTCGGCGACGCGTGCCAACGCGTCGCCCGCGTCGCCGGTGCCGGGCATGCTCAGGCGCAGCGGGTCACCCGAGAGCGCGCCGACCAGCCCGGCGACGATGCGTGCGCCGTCCGCGACGGCGCTCGCGTACTGCGCGAGCGGCAGGTCCGCGCCGATCGAGTCGAGCAGCTCGAGCAGCGCGGCGGCGAGCGGCTCGACGAGCGTGGACGGGTCCTCGACGGCCGCCACGGCGGTGCTCACCGCGGTGCCCAGGTCGCCGAGCACGGTCGCGACCGCGCCGTCGCCGAGCAGCGCCTGGAGATCGGACACGTCGAGCGCCGCGGCGATGTCGAGCTTCCCGCCGACCACGGCGGACAGGTCGAGCGCCTGCAGGTCGTCCAGCAGCGTCATGCGAGCCTCCTCACCGCGGTCATGGCGCGAACTCCATGACCGCGCTCGAGAGCGCGACGGTGACGAGCTGGTCGGTCGTCACGTCCCACCCGTCGGTGCCGGCGAGCGACACCCCGGGCACGTGCGTCTCGGGCCCGGTGAGCGTGACCGTGAGCCCGCCGACGGTGACGTGCGCGCCCGCCGCGGGTGCCTCGACCGCGAGGCGCACCGCGGGCTCGGGCGCCGCGAGCCACGCGAACGTGCCGCGCGTCGCGCGCAGCGTCACCTCGAGCGGACGGTCGACCGCCACCGCGTCGCCCAGGTCGAACCACACGACCTGGGGCGTCGAGCGCCCGACGGGCCCGACGAGGCCGGTCGCCGTCACCGTGCGACCCAGCACGACGAGCGACAGGTCCGTCCCGGCGGACGGCCACCCGACGACGCCGACCCGCACGAGCCGCGCGTCGGCGAGCGTCGCTGCCGCGACCCGCCGCGTGACGGGCTCGTCGCGCACCGTGGGACCGCCCAGGCCCGCGTCGACGGCGGGCACCGGGTCGGAGGCCGGGTGCAGCGCGGCGCCGTGGTGGGTCACCGTCAGGTCCGCCCGGGTGCGGGTCGGGGCGCGTCCGGGTGCGACGCCCGGCCGGGGCAGCGTGGTCGCCGTCCCGTCGCAGCCCACGGTGAGCCGCCCGTCGAGCGCGCGCTCGATGACGACGTCCTGCACGTCGAGCCGCACGTGCGCCTCGCCCACGACGTCCGAGCGCACCGTCACCGGAGCGGTCCCGCCCGGCTCGGTGCGCACCGCGGCGGCGAGGTGGCGTGCCAGCGCGGGCGCCAGGTCGTGCGACACCCGGCCGCGCACCGGCCCCGCGACCGCGAGCTGCTCGTCGCCGTCGGGCCCCAGGACGTGCAGCCCCACGGGCATCGGGGCGGCGCGCAGGCGCACGTCGCCGTGCGCGAACGGGAGCTCGGTGAGCGCGTCGAGCGTCCGGCCGGACACGACCGTGAGCGTGAGGTCGCCCAGGAGGTCCGGCAGCGTCACGCGTGAGCCCGAGACCGTCCCGCCCGGCAGCTGCGCCGGCACGTAGCCGACCGCCGGCAGCGGGGGAGCCGCGACCACCGGTCGCCCGTCCTGCCGCACCATCACGTGCAGGTCGTCGGACCAGGGGAACGTCTCGCCGTCGGGTGCGGTCACCCACTGCGGGACGGTCAGCGCGCGGGTGGGGACGCGCGGGTCCGGGGGCCGGACGGTGATCGAGGTCGTCGGTCGCTTCCCGGGCGCGACGACGCCCAGGTCGCGCCCGTCGCCCGCGGTCACCGGGTCGAGGGTGAGCAGCGCGCGGCCGACGCGCGCGCCCGTCGCGCCGACGACGGCCCGCCACGGCGTGCTCAGCACGTGACCGGCGGGCGGCACGGTGACGGGGGCCGGGAGCAGGACGGTGTACCCGGTCGTGTACCCGGTCGTGTACCCGGTCACGGCGACGGCCTGGACCGCGGCGGCCTGGACCCCGAGCAGGGAGACCCCGGTCACGGCGTCACCACCAGGTCGAACCGTGCGAGCTCCATGCCGGTGCGCGCGTCGGCGCCCTCGCCCGCGCGCGCCAGCACGACGAGCTGCTCGCGCGCGACGGTCGCCGGTGGGACGTACGTGAACGTCGTGCCCGCACCCGCGTCCCGCGCGTCGACGCTCGCGACGACCTGCGTCCCGGCGGGCGAGGCGGGTGTGTCCAGCGACCCGGCGCCCGGGCCACCGCCCGCGTCGAGCAGGTGCAGCGCGAGCTCGCCGAACGGTGCGCTCGTCGTCGCGCCCGCGGTCACGTCCGCGGTCCCGGTCGCGCCGAGCACCAGGTCGCACGCGACGCCCGCACCGCCCGCGACGAGCGGACCGCCGAGCGTCAGGCGCACCGGGAGCCGGACCTCACGCACGAGGGCCCGGACGATCGCGCGCCCGTCCTGGCCCGCGACGCCGACCGGCCAGAACCAGCCGACCGCCTCGAGCAACACCGCCGGGTCGTCGTCGCCCACGTCGAGCAGCTCGAGGGAGTCGAGGCGGAACCCCTGGTCACCGGGCGCCAGGAGCGCGCGCCCGGACCGCACCTCGGGCGCCTGCAGCGCGAACAGCAGCGCGTCGGTGCCCGCGAGCAGGCCCAGCCGGTCGCCGGGCGGGTCGGTCGTGACGTCGACGCCGAGCCGCACCCGCAGCCGCACGACGCGCCGCAGCGACGGTGCCCCGGCGCCGGTCTCCGGGCGTGCGGAGAACAGGTCGGGCTCGAGCGGCGAGTACGCCTCGACCCCGAGCCGGACCACCGGTCCGGCACCGTTCGGTGGCGCGGCGCCCCGCCTGCGCACACGTCCGCCGAACGGCGCCGGCAGCGCCGCTCCGAGGACGTCCGCGAGGCGGGACTCGAGCTCGGTGAGCACCCGTCACCCCCGTCCGACCCGCACGTCGACGATCCGTTCGAGCTCGGGGCGCAGCGTCGCGAGCTGCTTCTCGACGATCGTCGGGATGTCCTGGGTCTGCCGCGCGACCTCGTTGGTGACCAGCCCCGCGACCTGCACCTGGAACCCGGCGAGCTCGGCCGCGACCGTGTCCCGCACGCCCGCCGTCTCGCTCGCGACCGCCGAGCGGACGACGCCGGTGACGTCGGTGCGCAGGCCGGTGCCGAGCACCTGCACCTCGGTCGCCGCGGCCTGCCGGGCGACCTCGGCGAGGCGCACCTCGAGGTCGCGCTGGGCCGCGGTGACCTCGGCCTGCAGGTCGAGCCCGAGCTGCGTGCGCGCGTCCTGGACGTCGCGCCCGATGCGCGTCGCGGTCTCCCGGTCGAGCCGCTCGACCTCGGTGAGCAGCTCCTGGCGCAGCGTGTCGCGCTCGTCGACCCCGACGCGGCGGTTGACCTCGATGCGCTCCTCGAGCCGGTCCACCCGCACACCCATCTCCTTGAGCACGCCCTCCAGCCCGGACATGCGCTCGTCCACGCCGCCGACCCGCGCGGTGAGCTCGCCCAGCACGTCCGCCAGGCGGCCCTCGACGGTCTTCTCGACGAGCGCGCCGAGGCTCGCGTCGATGTTCGCCAGCGCCTCGCGCGTCGCCTCGTCGGCCGCGCGCAGCCGCGCGTCGACGTCCGCGCCGACGGCCTCCCGCACCCGTGCCGCCATCGAGTCGAGACCCGCGGCGAGGTCCGCGCGGGACGTGGTGAGGACCTCGTCGACCAACCCGGCGGTCGCCCGCCGCACCCGCGCCTCGACCTCCTCGCCGACCTCCGCGAGCCGGGCGGACAGCACCGAGCGCAGGTCCGTGCCGAGCGTCTCGACAGCGGACGTCGCCTCGGCGCGACCGGCCTGCCGTGCCGCGTCGAGCACCTGGTCCAGGTCGCCCGGGCCGCCGCTGCCGCGCACCTCGTCGATCGCCTCGGTCAGCTGGTCCTGCGTGACGAGCGCGGACTGCAGCTCCGACAGCCGGATCTCCAGCCCGGACGCGTCCAGCAGCGAGCCGTCCGGGCGCGTGAGCCGGTCCCGCAGCTGCTCGACGGACCCGAGCCGCTCCACGAGCCCCGGCACGTCCAGCGGAGCACCGTCGACCTCGAGCATGCTGCCCACCTCGACCGCGCGCCCCACCTCGGTCTGGAGGGTGCGCAGGGTCGAGCGCAGGTCGGCGATGTCACCGCGGTCGTCGGCCGCGCCGAGGACCTTGCGGTTCAGGCGGTCGAGCGTCGCGGACCGCGTCAGGTCGTTCGTCGCGACCACGTCGACGCGCGTGCGCGTCGCGGCCAGGTCGTCGCCCACCCGGCCGATGCGGGTGTCGAGCAGGCTCACGTCACGGCGCAGCCTCACGAGCGTCGAGTCCAGCGCCGGGTCCTTGAGCCCGCCGCCCGTGACGATCTGCCGCAGCTGCGGGTCGAGCCAGCCGATGCCCACCTGGTCCGGGTGCTCGTGCTGCGGCACGCCCGCCTGGCCGGTCGCGACCGTGGCCCGGCCGATCTCGACGATCGCGGACACGAGCGTGTTCCAGTCGTCGGCCGCGATGAGCTCGCCGCGCGTCTTGCCCGCCAGCGGGCGCAGGCGTTCGACGAGCGCCTGCAGCCGCTCGATCTCGACGGCTGTTGCCATGGTCGTCCTCCTCGCGCGGGTGGGCCGTCACAGGGCCCGGAACAGCGACGGGCCGGTGGCCGCGACGCCGCGTCGGTACGTCTCGAGCTCCTCCTCGGGACGGCTCGCGCCGCCCGCGGAGGAGAACGTCTGCAGCAGCGTCAGCGCGCCGCTGACCTCGGGCGACGCGAGGAACTCGTCGGCCCCCGTGCCCTGCTCGTTCGCGAGCTCGAGGACCTCGCGGATCGCCGCGTTGGAGTGGTTCGCGATGAGCGGGGTCCACTGCGCGGTCGTGACGAGCGTCGACTGCTGCAGCTCGGCGACGCGGCCGAGCACCCGGTCGCGCACCGCGCTGGTCGCCGCCCCCTTGTCGAGCACGGCCGTCAGGCGGCCGCGCAGGTTCTGGCTCTCGACCTCGCGTCGCAGCTCGAGCAGGCTCCGCCCGAACGACTCGCTGAATCGCACGATGTTGCCCTGCACCTCCGCGAACTTCTCCGCGATCTCGGGGTGGTCGTGGCCCACGGGGGACACGAGCCGCGTCAGCTCGCCGACGGCGCGCGCGAGGTCGGCGACCGCCGCCGCGAGGACGTTCCAGTCCTCGGCGCGGATGACCTCGCCGGGCGCCTTGTTCGCGAGCCGTCCCACGTTCGTCGTGACCGCGCCCGCCTGCTGCTGCACCGGGGCCAGGTCGGCGTCCTGGATGTCACGGATCGGCGAGTCCCGGAACAGGTCGGGCGGCACGACCACCGGCACACGCGTGGGGATGTCCTGCGGGAAGAGCCGCACGACGCGTCGGTCGATGACGTTCACGAGGTTGGGGTGCGTGACCGTCATCTCCCAGCTGCCCGGGTCGAGGTCGCGCACCAGCAACGAGCCGTCGAGGAACGGCTTGCGCTCCACCTGCTGCCCCGTGGACTGGTTGACGAGCTTGACGACGGCGTCGCGGTTCGCGGGCACGAAGCCCTCGAGGCGGATGTCGAACGCTGCCTTGGCCATGGTCGGTTCCCTTCGACTCAGGTGAGCCACTGGAGGTCGCCGTACGGGAACTCGACTTCCCAGAACAGCGTCAGCTCGTGGTCGTCGCCCTTGTCGACGGGCGCGAAGACCACGCGGTTGTAGAGGACGGCGTCCGTGTCGCCCTGCGAGACGAGCCCCGCCTCGCGGATGCGCCCGACGGCGGCGTCGTCCGGGAGCGTCGCGCGCACCCGCACCCGCACGACGCGCCGCTCCGGCACGAGCGTGGCCGTGAACGCCGACGCGGCGACGGGCGTCGTCGTCGCGCCCACCAGCGCGGCGTCGTCCCCGCCCCCGTTCGTCAGCGCGGTCACCGAGACGTCCTCGGGCGAGTCGTCGTTGGTGCCCACGCCCATGTGGGTGATGGGGTTGCCGACCCCCGCGAACAGGTCCGCGATGATCCGCGCGCCGCTCGCCATCACGGTGTTGTGGGCGCGTCGCTCGTCGACGACGGACCCGTCGTGGTCGCTCAGCACCAGGTGCAACGTGGCCTTCATGGCGCCTCCTCAGGCAAGGACCGAGTCGTCGAAGTCGGTGACGTCGAACGCCGCGCCCGAGTCGGGCAGCGCGTCGGCGCCGGTGGGTCCGGCCTCGCGGAACGTGCGCGGCCAGACGCCGACGAGGTGCGCCTCGCCCGGCTGCCGCTCGGTGAACGCGCGCAGCACCACGTCCGCCGCGATCCCCGCGCCCGCGGTGCGCTCCACCGCGGCGTCGAGGCCCGCCTCGAGCCGGTCACGCGCCAGGACGGCCTGGTCGGCGGCGCCCGCGTCGCTGACCAGCGTGCTCGCGGGCAGGCGGACCTCGAGCGTCGCCGGCTGCGCCTCGACCCACGCGACGCGTGCGGCCACGAGCGCGGGCTGCGCGAACAGCGAGCGGTCGAACGCCGTCGAGTCGAACCGGGCCTGGGTGAGCGAGTCGTCGGCCATCGCGAGCAGGTACCGGTCGAGGCCCGGGGCGTCGTAGGTGGCCAGCGGCAGGAACCACAGGACGTTGGTGCCGCGTGCGAGCGCGCCCGCGACGAGCGTGCCGGCCGGCTCGCCGGGGCCGTCGGCGCCCGCCCGCAGGTCGGTCCAGACCGTGAGCCGGCTCGTCACGTCGCGCCCGTCGAGGTCGGCGCGCAGCAGCGAGCGGTCGGCGGCGGACGGCGCGATCGTCAGGCGCTGGCCGGGCGCGAGCGAGCCGCGGAACAGCACCGCGTGACCGGTGGTGCGGTTCACGACGACGGGCGAGTGCTCGGGCTGCTCGCCCGTGCCCCGCAGCACCACCGCCCACGGCGCGGGATCCATGCCGCGGTTGTCGACCTCGAGGTGCGCGAGCGGTTCCCACCCGCCCACCTGGGGCAGCCGGGTCTCCCGCACGCGCGTCGGGTTGTCGACGAGCTGCGGGCCGGCGGGCTCGGTCGACCACGCGTCGACGCGGCCGACGGTGCGGATGCCCGCCGCCCGCTGGAAGCCGTCCGCGTAGTCGCTCACGAGCACCCGCAGCGCCTCGCGCGTGACCGCCCCGAGCTGCAGGCGGGCGCGCACGACCGCGTGCACCCACGCGCGGTACTCGCCGAGCCCCGCGTGGAACGGCTCGGGCGGGATGTCGAGCAGCGCGGCGAGCGCCGCGGCCTCGTCGAGGTCGGGTGTCGCGTCGAACCAGTGCGCACGCTGCACGCTCACGCCCGCCTCGTCGAGGCCGTCGAGCTGCACGCCCCACGTCCCGGCGAACGCGCCGAGCAGCTCGCCCTCGCGGTACAGCGTGGGCAGGTGGGACAGCACCGCGTCCGTCCGCATCACGCACCCCCCTCGCGCACGTCGAGCGACACGGAGCGGATCCGGGCGGAGTCCTGCGCACCGAGCGCGTGCGTGCCGAGGCCGTCGGCGAGGCGCAGGAACCGGCCCTCGGCCTCGGTGGTCAGCGCGACGTGCGCGCGCACCACCGCGTACCGCGTGTCGTCACGCACCGCCGCGACGAACGCGTCGACCGAGATCTGCGTGCCGGGGCCGAGGCCCGCGGCCCACGACCGCGCGGCCAGGCTCATCGCCTGCTCCGCCTGGCCCGCCGTGACGCCGGGGGCGAGGTGCACGGGGACGAGCGCGTCGACCTCGACGGTCGCACCCGGGCCCGTGCCGGACTCCGTGCTCACGAGGTGCGTGAACGGCCGGACGGCCGACAGCACGTGCCCCGTCGGGGCCGTCACGCTCGGCTGCGGGCCGGCTCCCGTGTCGAGCCCGAACGTCGCGTCGACGATGCGCGGGTCGGACAGTGCGGCGGCCGAGAGCTGGGCCGCACGCGCGGTGCCGCCCGGCGGCAGCGCGCCGACGATCGCGGCGACGCGCTCCTCGAGCGCGCTCTGCAGCGACTGCAGCTCGGCCCCGCCGACGCCCGAGCCGGCGAGCACGAGCGTGGCGGTCACCTGCACGGGCTGCGGCTGCGTGCGCCCGAGGGTGACCCGCACGCCCGCGGGCCGCAGGTCGTCGACCCGTGCCACGACGCGCGCCAGCAGGTCCGGCGTGGGCTCCCCGTCGTACGAGACCGACAGCAGGACCTCGCCCGGCAGGCCGTGCGGGAACTCCGTGACCGTGACGTCCTGCACGCCCTCGAGGTTCGCCACGCCGTGCCGCAGCGCGTCGAGCGTCCCGCGCGCCGCGACCGCGAGCGCTCCGCGCGCGCGTCGACGCAGGTCGTCGTCGGGCTCGGGTCCGCCCGCCGCCGCCGCGGGGGACTCGTTCGTCACCGCGCCGACCCCCGCGATGAGCACCTCGAGCCGGTCGAGCGCACCCGCCTCGACCGCCGCGGTCGCGGGGGAGAGCGCGGCCGCGAGCACCTCGCGCGAGTCCTCGCCGATCTCGAGGACCAGCGGGACGGTCGTCGCGTAGCGGTTGGCCTGCGCGTCGGAGACGACCGTGCCGACGGGCACCGTGATGCGTCCGGTCGAGCCGGCGGCGCGCGTGAACCGCACGCGCGCGGTCGGCACGCCCCCGGGTCGTCGGGCGACCCCGACGAGCGCGACAACCTTGTCGAGCGAGGTCCCCTGCGCGGTCTCGAGGAACGCCGAGCGGTACACCGCGTCGAGCCCCAGCTCGACCAGCGCGAGCTCGCGCGCCACGGACTCGAGCAGCGTGCGCGCGACCGACCCGACGCTCAGGTCCGTGACCGGCGCCGGACGGGACTGCGAGGGGTAGTAGTTGACGACGACGGTCGAGCCGGTCGGCGGCCGACGGCCCGTGGGCCGGAACCGGATCGCGTCGCGCTCGACGCCCTCGCGGCCCGTCGCGACGACCTCGAAGTCGGCATCCGTGAAGCGGTAGGGCACGGGCACCTGCTCCTCGACGGTGCGGCCCTGCGCGTCGCGCACGAGGTCGCCGTTGACGTCCCGCAGCGGTCGGGTGACCTCGACGACGCCCTGCAGGTGGCTCACGCGCCGGATCGGGCGGTCGCGCAGCGAGTCGAGCACGACGAGGTCGCCAGCGGGCACGGTGACGACCTCGCGCACCGTGCCGCCCGTGAGCGTGGTGAGCGTGTCCCGCACGATCTCCGGGTACGGGCGCGGCGAGAAGCCGTCCGGCAGGCCGTTCACAGCTCCACCCCCAGGTCGACCGACACGGGCTGCCCGCCCTCGACGGGCTGGACCGTGAGCAGGAACCGCAGCTCGGACGGTCCCTCCGACGGAATGTCGAACGTCAGGTCGACGACCTCGTCGAGCACGCGCGGCTCGGCGGCGACCGCCTCGAGGACGAACGCCTTGCACCGTGCGCGGCTCGACTCGTCCTTGCGCTCGCCGACCAGCTCGTGCAGACGCGACCCGTACGCGGCGTGCCCGAGCCCGGCGAGGGTGCCGCGCGGCGTGAGCAGCCGCAGCACAAGTGCCTGACCCAGGTTGTGGCGGTCCGAGACGAGCTGCGGGCCGTCCGCGGCGCGGTCGACGAGGCCTGCGCCGAGCCGCAGGTCGAGTGCGGCCGCGTCGTGCGCGGCCATGCCGGGCGGGCCGAGCAGCACGCGCAGGTCGGTGCCCAGGACGTCGCTCATCCGACCATCACCGTCCCGACGGGTCCGACGAGCGTGCCCACGGGCTGGTCGCTCGGGTCGTTGCACGTGGTCACCTGGTCGCCGACACGGGCGACGCCCTTGCCGCCGATCGTCACGGTGCTCGAGGCCTGCGTGACGGTGCCCTCGTCGGAGGGCGGCGACTGGAACGTGGTGCCGGGGGGCGTGGCGACGTGCGGGGGCTTGTTCCTGGCGACCGAGTCGAGCGTCGCGGCGGCCTTGCCGCCGATCGTCACGGTGGACGACGTGGCGCTGGTGATCGTGCCGGAGAACACGTGCGGCAGCGGGGTGGGCACGGTCCCGCCGGGCGTCGGGACGAGCACGACGTGCGTGTCGACCGCGACGACCATCGCGTCGGTGCCCACGGCGGGGGTGCCCATCAGTTCACCTCCACCAGGCCGCCGGAGACGGTGACCTTGCTCGACCCGTCGATCACGACCTCGGGCGCCTTGAGCGTCAGCCGGGTCGACGCCTCGAGGCTCACCTCGCCGTTCCCGCCGAGCGTGAGCGTGCTGTCCTTCGCGGTGAGCGTCACGCTGCCCGGGGAGGCGCCGTCGACGACGACCTCGCAGTCGCCGATCGTGAGCGACGCGCGGTCCTTGGCGAGCTCGATGCTCGTGTCGCCGACGACGAGCGTGACCTGCGGTGCGCTCGCGTCGACCTGCAGGTCGACGTCCTTCCCGCCGGGTGGCAGCTGCAGGACGACCTTGCCGTCGCCGTGCTCGGGCGGTGCGAGGTCGCGGTGGTACAGCCGCCCGACGACGACGCCCGCGTGCGGGTCCCCGTCGGCGAACGCGACGACGACGAGGTCGTCGACCGCGGGCGTGGCGACGAACCCGAGCGCGCCCACCGCGACCGGGACCCGCGGGACGACGACCGCGGTGTCCCGCAGCCGCACGCTCACGCTGTGGTCGGGCGAGCCGGCGGCGGTCGTGTGCACCTCGGTGACGACGGCGACGCTGACCCACGAGCGCGCGTCGGCCTCGTGGCGCGCGATGCGCGCGACGGCGTCGTACAGCACGTCGGTCACAGCAGCCCCCCGAGCGCTCCCGCGAGCCCGCCGAGCAGGTCGTCCGACGCGCCGGCCGCGACGCCCGCGAGCGTGGTGCGCGCGACGCCCGGTGCCAGCTCGTGCCGCACGGTGGTCAGGAGCCACGGGCCGGACTGCGCGGGGTCGGTGGTCTCGTCGATGCGCACGACGTCGCCGGGTCGGCGCGCGGGCTGCAGCCAGCACGTCCCGCGCATGCGCGCCGTCGCGGCACCGCGCCGGGAGGACTCGCCGCGGGCCGCGAGGTCCACGTCGCTGCGGGTGCGCAGGACGGGGGCGGGGGACCAGGTCCGCGTCCCGTCGGGCTCGTCGGCGCCGGTCAGGGGGTCCGTGCTGGGCACCCACGCGTCGGGTGCCTGGGCGGCGCCGGACCCGCCCGCGCCCACAGGCGTGAACTCGTGCGCGGGCGTGTGCGCGGACGTGGTGAACGACGTGAACTCGCGGTCGAGCCGCATCGCGGCGGTGGCGACGCCGACCGGCCACGCGACCACGGTGACGCGCCCCTCGGCGTCCACGGCGGCGACCGCGTCGGACCGCCGCGCGATCGCCGCGACGTGCTCGGCAGCGGTGCGCCGCGCGTCCGCGACGTACGCGGCGGTCTGCGTGAGCGCCGCGACCTGCCCGGTGTCGGCCGACGCGAGGTCGGCGAGCTTGCCGACCACCTGCACGCCGGTGAGCCCGTTGTACGTCTCGGAGGGCCGGGTCGCGGCGAGCGCGGCACCCGCGTCGGTCACGACGACGACCGCGCCGCTCGTCGTGCGCTCGACGTGGTCGACGGTGCCGGTGAGCACGACGGCCGTACCGTCGCCGCCGTCGAGCTCGACGCTCGCGCGCGCGCCGGCGGCCGCGGGCACGTCGACCCCCGCCGCGATCGCGACCTCGGCGCGGTTCACGCCGGGCAGCAGCACGAGCTCGGCCGCGACCGAGCGGATCTGGACGGTGTAGCGCAGGTCGTCGAGCGTGACGGTGGCGCCGGTCGCGAGGGTCATGAGCCGAACACCTGCCCGAGCGCGTCGAGCGCGGTGCCGAGCTGGTCGCCCGCGGTCTCGATCGAGCGCTGCAGGTCCTGCACCGGCGCCAGGACGCCGTCGAAGTCGAACGACGCGAGCCCGGACAGGGCGGACAGCGCGTCGACGGCGGCGAGCGCGCCCTCGACAGCGCCGGCGACGTCGTCCGCGAGACCGGACAGGTCGTCGAGCAGGTCCGTGTCGAAGCCGAGGTCGCCCAGCCCGAAGTCGTCGAGCCCGCCGAACCCCGCGAGCTGCGCGGGCGGGGGCAGGGGCGGGTCCTCGGCCAGCTCGACCAGCACCTCGACCACGCCGGGCCGCCCGGCGACCTCGCTCGCCGCGAGCCGCGTGACCACCACCTGCTGCAGCTCGAGCGCCGTGACGATGTCCGCGGTGAAGGTCGTCGGCTCGCCCGACGCGGCGAGCGTCTGGAGCGCGCCGAGGTCGGCCAGCGCGGTGGGCCCCGCGAGCACCGCCGCGATCGCGACCCGGTGGCTCGGGCGACCCGAGCGCTGCTGCGCGTGCCCCGGCAGGCCGAGGACGGGGACGTCGACGAAGCCGCCGTCGAGCGCGTGGTCGACGCGCTGCGCGGCCGTGAGGGTGACGTCGCCGATCACCGGCATGGGGCGGGCACCCTGCTCCGGACCGGGTGCGGGGGCGGACGGCAGGGTCGGGATGCTCATCGCCGCACCCCGCGCAGGTCGGCCGCGCGGTGCAGCGCGCGGGCGAGGGCGTCGGTGTCGACGGGCTCACCGCCCGGGGCGGCGACGTCGGAGGTCCAGGCGGGCCGCGCGGGGGCGGGCGAGCGGTCGTCGAGCGGCCGGCCCGGCGCGCGCCCCGTCGTCACGAGGGAGCCGGGGACGAGGGTGCCGGGGCCGGGAGCCCCGGGTGCGGCGGCCGCGCGGGGCTGCGTGGTCGCCCGTCCTGGCCCGCGGACCGTCGCGTCGGACGCGGTGGACGGTCCGGGCGCGGTCGGCCACGCGTGACCGTCCGGCGCGCCCCACCGGTCGAGCGTCGCGTGCGGCACCGGCAGCGGGGCTCCCGTCGCCGTCGCCGCCCGGCCGTGCGCGGCGTCCGGGCGCGCGTGGAGCGCCGCGCCGTGCCGCTCGGCGGGGGCGGACGCGGGGCGGACCGCCGCGGCACCGCCCGGCGTCGAGGTGAGCGCCGACGCACCGTCGTCATGTCCAGCCTGCTCGGCCTGCTGCCGGGAAGCCGACCGCACGGCGGACCAGCGCCCGTCCGTCGACGCTCGTCCGCCGACCGGTCCCGGCCGGAGCGGGGACGCGCCGTCGCACGGGACGGCGTCGCGGGCGTCCGCGGGCGGACACGTGCGGTCGTCCGGCGTGCCGAGCGGAGCGCGAACGGCCGCCGGAGAGCCGGTCGGACCGGGCGGGTCGTCAGGGTCGGCCGGCGGCGTCAAACCGCCCGCGGCGGGCGCAGCGTCGGGTACCCACGTGCCGGCGTCGGCGGGGCCGTCCGGTGCGGCCAGCACCAGCACACGCGCGAGGCCGGGGTCCAGCGCCTCACCCGCGCGGGCGAGGAGCCCTGCCGCCAGGTGGTCGCGCACGTCGTCGGGCGTCCGCGGCGCCACGTGGGCCTCGGGGTCCAGCGCGATCCTGGTCCACCCGTCGTCGTCCGTCACCGCGTGCGCGAGGCGGCCCGCGAGGTCGTCGGCGTCCGCGGCGGCGAGGTCGCCGCCCGCAGCCCCCGCTGCCCGGGTCGCGAGCAGACGTGTGCGGACCAGAGCGCCCTCGTGCTCCGCACCGGCCAGGTGCAGCGCCACGGCCTCGAGCGCGGCGCGCGTCTCGTCGTCGCCCGTGCTGCCCGTCCCGCAGGCGGCCGCGAGCACGAGGCGCGCGAGCGTGCGCACCGCGTCGGGACCGGTCAGCTCCGCGGCGAGCGCGACGAGGTCGTCGCGCTCACGCAGCCGCAACCGGCGCAGGCGTGCGCCCAGCACGGCGACGCGCCCGTCGGGCAGCAGCCCTCCGGGGAACGTCGCGTCGCCGACCCGCACCTGCCCGGCGACGAGCTGGACCGCAGCACCCATGACCGTCCGACCTCACCGCTCCTCGCGCACGCGTGTCGCGGTGAACGCGTAGACCGTCTCGCCGTGCCCGCCCGCACTCATCGCGAACGACTTCTCGGTGAGCAGGCACTCGTCGAAGCTCACCGTGACGGTGGTCTCGCCCTGCCGCAGCGGCGCGGTGATCTGGAAGAACGCGTCGCCGACGAGCGCGTCCAGGTCGGGGGCCGACGACGCGACGCGGATCCGGCCCTCGACGCTGCGACCGCCGGTGATGACGCCGATGCGCTCGGACGAGCCGATCGCGTACAGGTCGGAGCGGGCCACGAGCGAGCGGTGCTCGACGGAGCGCACCCCCTCGACGGGCGTCCCGTTGACCAGGACGGAGCTCTCGTTGGCTGCGTACACGGTGGGCATGGCACGCCTCTCAGTTCTTCACGCGGATGGTGGCGTAGACGAAGTCGATGGCGCGCACGGGGCGGACCGCGATGTCGATGCGGACGTTGCCCTGCGCGAAGTCGAGCTGCGTGGAGTACACGTCGACGAGGAACGCGGGGTCGGTCCCGTCGGTCGACGGCACGAGCTCGCCCGCGCGCTCCATGCGCGTGAACGTCGCGACGATCTGCTGGCGCAGGGCCGTGCGGGCGTCGACGGTGTTGAGCTGGCCGATGAAGTTCTCCGCGATGGCCTTGACCTCGCGCACGCACGCGTCCGCGACGCGGGTGACGGAGATCTGGTCGCCGCTGGTGTCCAGCCCGCGCAGCACGATCACGCCGCGGCCCGACCGGTCGGCGACGACGAGCGCGTTGTGTGTCGGGCCGAGCAGCCGGTTGAGCTCGCTGTCGGTGTAGCGGGCGGGCGGGATGCCGAACAGCGGCACGGGCTTGAACGTCGGGGAGACGGACGGCCCGGTGCGCGCGACCGCGCCCAGCACGGCGCCCGCCGCGCCCGCGGGTGTGACGAGCACGAACCGGCGGTTGCGCACGCCGGCGGCGTGGTCGCGGATCCGGTCGAGGCTGCCCTGCTCGGCGGGGGTCACGGAGCCGAACGCGATGCGCGGCGCGCCGGCGTCGGCCTGCGCCACGGCGTGCGCGACGAGGGCCTGGTGCACGGTCGCGACGAACGTCTCGCCGCGCGTCGGCTCGATGGACGCGGCGACGAGGCTGATGCGCGGGTCGGTCGCCAGCAGGTCGATCGCCGCCTGGTAGTCGGCGGCGCTCGGGGACGTCGCCCCGGCGAGCGGGGTGGGCGCGATCGCCACGGGGAGCCGGTCCGGCCCGGCCAGGGACGAGGCCTGCCGCACGTGGATCAGCGCGCTCTCGCGCAGCACGACGGCGGGCAGGTAGTTCGCCGAGTCGGGGTTCATCGTCAGGCGCGTGAACTCCTCGGCCTGCGCACCGTCGCGCAGCACGCGCACGCGCACGTTGTCCGCCGAGGGCGACAGGAGCTCGACCGTGAGGCCCTCCGGGTCGACTCCGGGCTCCGCGAACAGCGTGAGCAGGGTCTGCGCGGCGCCCGAGCGGGGCACGACGACGCCGGTCCCGTCCGCCGGGATCACGTACGTCCCCGCGGCGGGCAGCGCGTCCGCGAGCGACGGGTCGAGCGCGACGAGGTACAGCGAGCGGGTGTTGATCGTGTCGAACAGGTCCTGGTGCGAGCCGGGCTCGACCACGAGGTCCGTGAACTCCTCGACGACCTGCCCGGCGCGGAACACGCGCAGGCTCACGCGGACGGTCTCGCCCGCGGCGTTCGTCACGGTGCGCACGTCCACCGCGACCTGGTGCGCCCACGTGCCGACCGACCGCGCGCGCAGCAGCACCGCGTCGGTGGACACCGCGTTGCGCAGCACGAGCGACGCGGCACCGCCGCCCCCGACGGGCGCGACGAGCACCTCGGACGCGCCGTTGGCCAGGGCGTGCACGATCTCGGGCGCGGACGCGACGGTCCCGGGCCCGAGGGCGCCGGTGATCTCCGCGGCTCGTGAGAGGCCGACCAGCGCGGCGGGGGCGGGCGGCCGGTCGACGATGCCGGCGATGCCGACCACGCCCGACGAGGCGGGCAGCGGCGGCAGCACGTCGAACCGTGTCTCGACCTGTACCCCGGGTACGACGAGCGTCGCCATGGCTTCCTCCTCGCGCGACGACCACCGGCACGGTGCACCGGCGACGGGAGCCCGCAGGTCGGACGCCTGCGTCACAGCCCCTGGCAGGGAGCGTGCGCCGCCGCGCGCCTCACGCGCGTCACGCGCGCGTCACAGGGACCGCTCGCGACGGCGTCGGGGCGGGGGAGGAGCGGGTGAAACCCGGGTCAGTCGTCCGTGCGGTCGGCCGGCGCGTCCTCGGGCTCGAGGTCCTCCCAGCCGTGGTCGCGCCGCATGGCCTCGGCGTCCTCCCGCAGGAGCGGGTCGTCGACGATCTCGTGCCGCCGCACGTAGGTGGAGGCGACCGCCTGGATCGTGGCCATCACGGGCAGCGCGAGGAACGCGCCCATGGCACCGAACACGGCGCCGAACCCGATGACCCCGAGGAACGACACCGCGGGGTTGAGCAGCAGCGCCCGCGCCGAGATCTTCGGCGAGAACAGGTAGTTCTCCACCTGCTGGTAGGCGATGATCCACGCGATCACGAGCAGCGCCTTGACCGGCGAGACGGTCAGCGCCACGGCGACCGGCAGGGCGCCGCCGATGTACGTACCGATCGTGGGCACGAACTGCGACACCACGCCCGTGAACGCCGCGAGCGGGAGCGCGTACGGGACGTGGATCAGCATGAAGAACACCCAGGTGAACGCCGTGGACAGCGCGGCGAGCACGAGCCGGGAGTTGATGAAGTCCGCGACCTTCTCCTGCGAGACCTCCCACACGCGCAGCACCTCGCGCTGGCGGCTCGGCTCGAGGTACGCCAGGACCGCGGCCCGGAACCGCGGGCCGGCGCTCGCCATGTAGTACGTCACGAGCAGGATCGACGTGGCGTTGAAGATGCCGCCGATGAGCGAGGCCCCGGCCCCGATGATGCCGGGCGCGAGCGACTGCCAGTGCGTCCCGAGCGTGTCGAGCGCCTCGTCGGCCGTCGGGATCTGCGCGCCGAACCGGTCGTCGAGCCACTCCGCGAGGTCCGCGTAGTAGTCGGGCAGGTGCGTGACGAAGTCGACGACCTGCTGCACGAACAGGCTGCCGAACAGCGCCACCACGACGGTCACGACCACGCCCGCGCCGAGCATGACGAGCCCCGTGGCACGCGTGCGCCGCAGCCCGTGCCGCACGAGCCAGCGGATCGGCGGCTCCATCGCGAGCGCGATGAACCACGACCACACGACGATCGTGATGACGTTCGTCAGGAGCCCGAGCGAGCGCCACACGAGAACGGCGGCGAACACCGCGAGCACGCACATGAGCAGCGCGCGCGGCAGCCAGGCCGGGGGCCGGCGGGCGTCCATCGCGGTGCGGGGCTTCGGCATCGGACCTCGTCACGTCCAGGCGGGGCGGTGCATGTCGCGACGACCGTACCGGGACCGTGACCGGCGCGGGCGCAACCCGGCGCGAGGCGCACCGGTGCGCCGCGCGGTGCACCGGCGCGCGGACCTGCGGATCGACCACGCCGGGTGGTGCGCCGCTGCGCGCGGTGCTGCGATGGTCGGTGCGCTGCGGTCCCACCCGACCCTCGACGGAGGTGCGTGATGACGGACGACGAGCTGCGCGCACGGCTCGCCGCGCTCGAGGCCGAGAACGCACGCCTGCGGGAGCGGCTGAGCGCCTCGCCCGGCGCGGTGGCACCGACCGCGCCCGTCGCGGTCGCGCGCGAGCGACGGCACCTCGGGCGGTCCGTGCACGTGGACCACCGGGAGCCGGTCCGGGTGCTCGTCGCTCTGGCGCACCAGCACGCGGTGCCCGCCGACGAGCACCCGACGTTCCCGCCACCCCTCGTCGGGTGCGCTCATGTCCCGTGCGTGGCAGACGCGCCGGCGGCGTGCCAGACCGCACCCGCGGGGTGCTCGGCCCGCGGGTGCGATGCGGGACCGGCGGGCACGCGTGCTGCCGTGCCCGCCG
>NZ_BJLP01000017.1 GCF_006538705.1 Cellulomonas uda | reverse complement strand
CCGACCCCGAACCCGGAGCAACCGCGGGGTGGGCGGGAGTGGGGTGGTCGAGACCGTGGTTGCTCGCGCTCTGCGCGCGCGAACCCGGAGGAAGCGCGGGGTGGGCGGTGGGTGGGTCGAGACCGTGGTTGCTCGCGGTGCCCGACCCCGAACCCGGAGCAGCCGCGGGGTGGGCGGGAGTGGGGTGGTCGAGACCGTGGTTGCTCGCGGTATGCGCGCCCGGACCCGGAGCAAGCGCGGGGTGGGCGGGAGTGGGGGGCGAGGCCGGGGGGTCGCGGGGGTGGTGGGGTGGGAATTAGGGGTGCGGGGGTGCGGGGGGCGGGGTTAGCGTCGGACGCACACGGGAAGGAGGTGGTCGGAGACATGAAGTTTCTTCGGACGCGTGAGGTGACTGTCCGCTAGTCGCCCGAGTACTCGGACGGATTGCTCGATCCGTTCGCAGAGCTCGGCCGTGGTCCAGGACCACGGCAGGGCGGCGAGCGAATCCACGGCAGTCACCGCAGCCCGTGGGAGCCGCGACCTCGTCCCTCGCGGCAGGGCCCCGACAGGGGCCCGGCCCACGGGCTGTTCCCTGCCCGGAACGGGATGACGGACTGTCGCCCGGGAGCGGGCGTCAGGGCAGGATCAGGGCAGCGTGACCGCGACCTCCTGGTCGGCGAAGCGGCCGTAGGCCTCGAACTCCGCGAGCACCGCGGCGCGCTCGGCAGACGAGAGCGCGCGCAGGGGGTGGACACGCGCCTCGACCACGCCGCGCTCCACCCGCCGCTGCCACCAGGCCGTGAGCTGCTCGTCGACGAGCACCACGTGCAGCGACGCGTAGTCGGTGGGCCGCGCGGCGCCCAGGCCGGCGGGGTCGGCCAGGGACCTCGTCGTCGGGAACGAGCCGAACACCTCGTCGTAGACCTGCAGGACGTCGACGCGCGGCCTGTCCGACGAGGGTGCGGCGAGCTCGTCGTCGGACGGCACCCACCACAGCTCGTGCCCGTCGACCTCCACCCGCTCGACCGCGTCGCCCAGCGCGGCCAGCGCGCGGCGCACCTGGGTGAGCGTGAGCGTCGCCCACCACGCGACGTCCCGGACCGCGGCGGGCCCGTGCCCTGCGAGGAAGCGGCGCACGAGCTCGACGAGCGCCTCGTCGCCCGCGAGGTCGAGGCCCGCGGGTGCGCGTTCGTCGGCCGGCGCGTAGGTGTGCAGCGTGCCGCGGGCCCGCCCGCTGACGACGAGGCCCCCGAGCTCGGCGTGCATCATCGCAAAGCCCACGGTCTCCGGCCCGGCCTCGAACCCCTCCGCGGCGAGCGCCGCACCGACCTCCGTGCGCGTGGGGTGCGCCTTCGCGGACAGACGCTCGACGACGCGCGCGACGAGCACGTCGGTGCGGGCCAGCGTCTCGTCGTCCAGGCCGGTGCGCCGGAACGCCGGCGCGCACGCCCGCAGCACGCGCGGCGAGGTCAGCGCGAGCACCCAGCGCAGGTCCTCCCGCGCGAGCAGGTGCCAGGTGGGCCGCAGCGCGTGCGTGCGCAGGACCTCACCGTCGTCGAGCGCGCGGCGCACGTCCGCGTCGGTCGCGTCCGCCAGACGACGACCGAGCGACCACCGCGCGACGGGCAGCTCCTGACCCTGCACGGCGAGCAGCGCGGAGACCACCTCGGCTGGGTGCTCGAGCCGACGACCGCGCAGGTGCTGGGCCTGCAGGCGGCGGCGGACGACCTCGGCGGCGTGCATGACGCGCACGCTACGGCCCGGGACCCACACACGGCCCGCCCACGATTCCCCTGCCCGTCACAGGCCGCCGGGGTACGGTGGGCCGGCGACAGGCATCCGCCTTTGGCAACGTCGCCCGCCGCTGCGGGCCCCGGAACGAGCAGGTGCTTCATCGCTTCTCCCTCTGCGACCGCGTCCCCGACCACTGCGACCGAGCTGCCCGCCGGCTTCCGCGCGACGGTCCGGCGGGACACCTCTTTTCCCCATCTCACGCACGCGTACACCGAGGTCGCCGCAAAGGTGCGCGACCGCGGGCTGCTGCGCCGCGCGTACGGGTTCTACGGCGGCGTCGGTGCCGTCCTCGCCGCCGGGTTCGCCGGCGCGCTCGCCGGGTTCTTCCTGCTCGGCCACTCGTGGTTCCAGCTCCTGATCGCCGGCGGCCTGGGCGTCCTGCTCACGCAGACCGCGTTCCTCACGCACGAGGCCGCGCACAAGCAGGTGCTCGCGGGCGGCAAGGCCAACGACCGGCTCGCGCGCGTCCTCGCGTGCGGCGTCGTCGGCGTGAGCCTGTCCTGGTGGAACACCAAGCACAACCGCCACCACGCCAACCCGAACAAGGTCGGCAAGGACCCGGACATCGACGTCGACACGATCTCCTTCCTCGAGGAGGACGCGGTCAAGGCGCGCGGCCTGCAGGCGCTCATCACGCGCCGCCAGGGCTGGCTGTTCTTCCCGCTGCTCACGCTCGAGGGCCTGAACCTGCACCGCCTGGGCTTCCAGCACCTGCTGGGGCGCGAGAAGGTCGAGCAGCGGTGGACCGAGCTGGGCCTGATCGTGCTGCGGTTCGCCGCGTTCTGGGTGCCGGTGTTCTGGTTCCTGCCGATCGGCATGGCGTTCGCGTTCGTCGGCGTGCAGGTCGCGGTGTTCGGCGTGTACATGGGTGCGTCGTTCGCGCCCAACCACAAGGGCATGCCGGTGATCGCGCGGGACTTGAAGCTCGACTTCTTCTCCAAGCAGGTCCGCACGTCCCGCAACGTGCGCGGCGGCTGGTGGGCGACGTCGCTCATGGGCGGCCTGAACTACCAGGTGGAGCACCACCTGTTCCCGTCGATGCCGCGCCCGCACCTGGCGAAGGCGCGCCTGCTGGTGCGCGAGCAGTGCCGTGCGCTCGACGTGCCGTACACCGAGACGTCGCTGTTCCGGTCGTACGCGATCGTCGTGCGCTACCTCAACGAGGTGGGCCTCGCGGCACGCGACCCGTTCGAGTGCCACATGGTGTCGCGCTTCCGACGCGTCTGAGCACCCGAGCCCCGGCTCGCGACCAGCCAGGGCATGACGAAGGGGGCCGTACCCAGCCGGGTGCGGCCCCCTTCGCGTGCTCGAGTCAGAGCGGGCGGATGTTCTCCGCCTGCGGGCCCTTGGGGCCCTGCGTGACGTCGAACTCGACCTGCTGGTTCTCCTCGAGGGTACGGAAGCCCTGCGTCGCGATCGCGCTGTAGTGCGCGAACACGTCAGCGGAACCGTCGGACGGGGCGATGAAGCCGTAGCCCTTCTCCGCGTTGAACCACTTCACCGTTCCGGTGGCCATGATGTCTCTTCTCGTTCGAGGGGCGCGGCCGCGGGCGCGACCTCGCTCGCCGCGCCCCGACGGGCACGGACGTGTGTGGGCGCGTGCTCGGCGAGCACGCGGGTGGGGGCGGGTCGCACGGGCGGGCACGAGCAGCACGTCGGCTGCGGCCCAGGTCGCGACGACGCCGAGGGGCCGCGTGAAGCGGTCGCTGACGCGCAGACCGGCGGGAGTCCGCTGGGCGAGGCCCGCGTACTCGTCGGCGATCGTGGCGACCCAGAGGTCCTCGTCGGCCTGGCGCCAGCGTGGCGCGGCGGGCCGGGGACCTGTCTGGGACAGGGGATGAAGACTGGTGAAGATGCTGACTACTCTCGCACCCCGCCGGGGCGGGATGGGTGAATCTCGTGAATCGGTGACGGAGGGTGCCGTCCTGGCTCGCGGTCCTGCTTCGATGCTGAACCGAAGAGCGCAGCGGACGGATGCCCGCGACATGAACGCCCTGGAAGCCTACACGACGGCGCGTGACGTGCACAGGGAGCGATGTACGGCACGTGCGCGACGAACCGTCGCGCCCTCGCCGCAGAGCGTTCACCTGCGGTTCCGCAGCGGGACACGGGCCGCCGCGACAGTGCGTGCGCCCCCCGTCCTGAGGAGGACCTCCATGCTGCCTGCCCACCCCCACCGTGCGCGCCCGGTGCGCACGACCGTCGCGTGCGTGCTCGTCGGCACGCTCGCCGCGACGGCCCTCGTCGTCGCACCCGCGACGGCGACGACCGCACCCGCGACCCCGCTCGCGGCCGCACTCGCGCCCGCGCCCGGCTGGTCGGACGACGGGTGGACGCCGCCGTCGCCCGACGCGACGTTCCACCGCCTCGCGACGTACCCCGTGTACCTGAACCGCCCCGCGGGCGCGCCCGCGAGCGACGTGACCGTCGCGGAGATCTCGGCGGTGTCCGACGACGGCCGCACGTTCGTGCACACCGACGCGCTCGCGCGGCGCATCGGGTTCGTCGACGTCACCGACCCCGCCCGGCCGGTGGGCGCGGGCACGCTCGACCTCGCGGCGGACCTGGGGGTGGGTGCGCACGCGGAGCCGACGAGCGTCGCGGTGGTCGGCGGGTACGTGCTGGTCGTCGTCGACACGTCGCCGTCGTTCACCGCGCCGTCGGGTGCGCTCGTGGTCGTGGACCTCGCGACGCACGACGTCGTGCGCACGCTCGAGCTCGGTGGGCAGCCGGACTCGATCGCGCTGACCCCCGACCGCGCGCACGCCGCGATCGCGATCGAGAACCAGCGCGACGAGGACGCGCGCCCCGCGGGCGGCGCCAAGGGCGACCTGCCGCAGCTGCCCGGCGGCTTCCTGCAGCTGCTCGACCTGCCGGACCGGGACGACCCGGCGACGTGGGCGCTGCGGGCCGTGCCGTTCACGGACGGCACGCAGCCGCTGCCCGCGTTCGTCGCGGCCGGGCTGGACACGCCGCAGGACCCCGAGCCGGAGTACGTCGCGGTCGACCCGTCGGGTGCGACCGTCGCGGTGACGCTCCAGGAGAACAACGGCGTCGTGCTGGTGGACGTCGCGAGCGGCGAGGTCACGCGCGTGTTCTCCGCGGGTTCGCAGGCGCTCACGGGCGTCGACACCGCGAAGGACGGCGTGGTCGACCAGAGCGGCACGCTGCCCGCGCGGCCGCGCGAGCCCGACGCCGTCGCGTGGCTCGACGCGACGCACGTCGCGACCGCGAACGAGGGCGACTGGAAGGGCGGCACGCGCGGCTGGTCCGTCTTCGACGTGACCACGGGTGAGGTCGTGTGGGACGCGGGTGCGTCGCTCGAGCGGCTCGCGGTGCGGGTCGGTCTGCACACCGAGGACCGGGCCGGGAAGAAGGGCGTCGAGATCGAGGGGCTCGCGGTCGCGACGTTCGGCGGGACGCCGTACGCGTTCGTCGGCTCCGAGCGCTCGAACTTCGTCGCGGTGTACGACGTGTCCGACCCGACGCGACCGGTCTTCTCGCAGGTGCTCGCGACGACCAACGGACCCGAGGGCATCCTGCCGGTGCCGTCGCGGGACCTGCTGATCGTCTCGTCCGAGACCGACACCCCCGCCGCGGGCGTGCGCTCGGCGGTCACGGTGCTCGGTCGCGGCGCGCAGCACGCGCCCGCGGCGGGGACGCCCGCGTTCCCGTCCGTCGTGTCCGCGGACGCGTCGGGCGCCCCGATCGGGTGGGGTGCGCTGGGTGCGCTCGCGGCCGACCGGCGCGACGCGCAGCGGCTGTGGACCGCGACCGACGCGGCGTACGCCGACACGCGACTGCTCTCGCTCGACGTCTCGGGCACGCCCGCGGTGATCGACCGGCAGCTGCGCGTGACCGAGCACGGCGAGGGCGTCTCGCTCGACGTCGAGGGCGTCGCGACGCGGCGCGCCGGCGGGTTCTGGCTCGGGGTCGAGGGGGCGACCGGTGCCGGCAACCAGCTCGTGCGGACCAACGCGTACGGCGCGGTCGTCGAGCGCGTCACGCTGCCGGCGGACGTGGCCGCGGGCCTCACCAAGTGGGGGGTCGAGGGCGTCACGACGGTCGACGACGCGTCGGGCGAGCACGTGTGGGTCGCGTTGCAGCGCGGCCTGACGAGCGACCCGGGCGGGCTGGGCGGCACCGCGCGCCTCGGGCGGTACGACGTGGCCGACGGCTCGTGGTCGTGGTTCGGCTACCCGCTGTCGTCGACCGACGTCGCGGGGGACTGGGTCGGTCTCTCCGAGGTCGTCGCGGTCGACGCCGACACGCTCGCCGTCGTCGAGCGGGACAAGCTCAACGGTCCGAGCGCCGCGGTCAAGCGCGTGTACACCGTCGACGTCCCGGCGGACCCGGCACCCGGCGCGGTCGCGCCGCTGACCAAGACGCTGGCGCACGACGTGCTGCCCGACCTGCGGGCGACGGCCGGCTGGACGCAGGAGAAGCTCGAGGGCCTGACGATCGCGGGCGACGGCACGGTGTGGGCGGTGACGGACAACGACGGGCTGGCGGACGCCACCGGCGAGACGGCGCTGCTCGACCTCGGCTCGCGCACGTCGGTGTTCGGCCGCACGGCGTCGACGACGACCGCGCAGCTCGCCGCGACCTCGACGTACGGCACGGCGGCGCGCGTGGCGGTCACCGTGACCGGCGGCGCCACCCCGCCGACCGGCACGGTCCAGGTGCGCGAGGGCTCGAGGGTGCTCGCGTCCGCGACGCTCGACGCGTCGGGCCGCGCGCGGCTCACCCTGCCCGCGACGCTGCGCGCGGGCACGCACCGGCTCACGGTGGCGTACGCGGGGACGGCGGACGTCGCCGCCTCGCAGACCCCCGCGTCGCTGCGCGTCACGCGCGCCGAGGCGCGCGTGCGTCTCGGGGCCGCGTCCTGGCACGCCGCGCGCGGCTCGCGCCCGACGATCGTGGTCGACGTGACGGGCGCCGGCCGGACGCCCAGCGGCAAGGTGAGCGTGGCCGTGGGCGGCCGGACCGTCGCGACGCGCGCGCTGCGGGACGGCCGTCTGGTGCTCGCGCTGCCGCGCGTCTCGCGCACCGCCACCGTGACCGTCCGGTACGCCGGATCCGCCGACCACCTCCCCGCGAGCGCGAGCCGCACCCTCACCGTGCGCTGACCTCGCACCACGCACGTCCCGGCGCCCCGGTGCGCCGGGACGTGCGTGCGCGGCCGCGTCGTGCCTGATCAGGTCTACGATCGAGCAGCCGTGCCGGTGTCGCGAGGATGGGACGAGGAGGTCAGCCGTGCGGGTCACCAGTGCTGACGTCGCCCGCGAGAGCGGGGTCTCGCGCACCACCGTGAGCTACGTGCTCAACGCGAAGCAGGGAGTCGTCATCACCGACGCGACCCGCAAGCGTGTCCTCGACACGGCCGCGCGGCTCGGCTACACGCCGTCGGCCGCCGCGCGGGCGCTGCGCTCGGGGCGCAGCGACCTGGTGCTGTGCGTCCTGCCGGACTGGACGGTCGGGCCGCTGCTGGACTCGCTGATCGACCACGTCACCACGTCGCTGCACGAGCACGGCCTGTCGGTGCTGGTGCACATCAGCCGCGGGTCGCGGCCGCTGACCGACCTGTGGCGCGCGGTGACGCCGTGCGCGGTGCTGGGGCTGCTGCCGTTCGCCGAGCAGGACGCGCGTGCCATGACGCGTGCGGGCATCGTCGTCGTCGACGCGGCGCTCGACGAGGACCCGCACCCCCAGACGTTCTCCGTGCCGCAGGCCGCGATCGGCCAGCTCCAGGTGGAGCACCTCGCGCAGCGGGGGCACCGGGTGCTCGCGTACGCGGCGCCGGCCGACGCGCGGCTGTCCGCGTTCGCGGAGCGCCGCATCTCGGGTGTCCGTGCCGCGTGCGCGCGCCTCGGCCTCCCGGAGCCGCGCGTGACGGAGGTCGAGCTGACGGTCGGCTCGGCGTCCGCGGCGCTCGCGGCGTGGCGGGCCGACGAGCCCGCGACGGGAGTCGCCGCGTACAACGACGAGGTGGCGCTCGCGGTCCTGGCCGCGGCGCACGACCAGGGGTTGCTCGTGCCGCAGGACCTCGCGGTGATCGGGGTCGACGACATCCCGGTCGCCCGCCTGGCGACCCCGCCGCTGACGACCGTGTGGCAGGCCATCGACGCGCAGGCCGAGTACCTGGCCCAGGCGGTGCTCGCGGCGCTCGACCCGGCGCGGCCGCGGCCTACCCGGCCGGACGACGTGTTCCACGTGGTGACGCGCGCGTCGACCTGACGGCACGCGCGTCCGGACGACGACGCCGCGGGGCCCGGCCGGGTGCGATCGGCCGGGCCCCGCTGTGTCACCCGCCGCCGGTCAGCTCCGGCGGTGGGCCGCTCGGTGGGACGCTCACTGGAAGGTGAACCAGTTGACGTTCACGAAGTTCGCCGGCTGGCCGGAGTCGAACGTGACGTAGACGGTGTGCGTGCCGGTGGTCCCGACGATGTTGCCCGGGACCGTGCGCCACTCCTGCCAGCCGCCGGTGCTGCCGATCGCGAAGCTCCCGATCGGCGGTGCGGTCGGCGAGCCGAGCCTCACCTGGACGAGGCCGCTGACCCCGCCGTCCGCGCCGGACGCGACGCGCGCGACGAACTGCGTGCGCGGCGTGCTGCCGAAGTCCACGCCGTCGAACCGCAGCCAGTCGCCGTTGGCGATCCAGCCGACGTTCTGCCCGCCGTCCACGTCGGACGTGGCCTGCGTGTCCACGCCCGAGGCCGCGCTGTACGCCTCGGCCTGGATGCGCGACGTGGCCGGGACGCCCGTGCCGGTGGTCGGCGTGGGGCTCGGGGTCGGCGTCGGGCTCGTCGTCGGCGTGGGGCTCGACGTGGGCGTGGGTGTCGGCGTGACCGTCGGCGTCGGCGTGGGCGTGGGCGTGGGGTTCGTCGTCGCCCCGTCGCTCGTCGTCGCGGCCACCGAGCGGGCCGGGACGGTGAGCGTCGTGCCGTCGGAGAACCGGACGGTGGTCGCCGAGCCGCTCATGTTCGCGGCCTGGTAGGTGCGCACCCCGTTCTTGAGGAACACCGCGTGCAGCGGCGTGCTCGCGGTGACCGACCGGTCGACCGTGCCGACGCCCGCGAGGTTCTTCAGCCAGTAGAACGTGTGCGCCCGGGACTCGCCCTCCTCGACGGCGTACGACGAGGCCTGCGACCGGAACTGGGCCAGGGCCTTCGGGGCGTCGGCGAGCGCCTGGAACTCCCAGATGATGTCCTGCCAGACCGTCGCGGGTCCGCCGTTGTTGCGTTCGAGCTCGGCGATGTTCCGCGTGATGTAGGCCGGGTTGTAGCCCAGGTACAGGTGGCCCGCGGTGGAGGGCAGCAGGTTGATGCCCTGGATCATCTCGGGCTCGGCGGAGAACCACGTGGCGTAGGCGCCGCCGTCGCCCCAGACCATGCCGACCGTCGAGTGGCCGAACGCGGCGGGGAACGCCTCGTCGTCGTCGTCGAACCAGTAGTTCTGGATAGCGGACGCCTGGGTCGTGTAGAGGTAGATGCCCAGGTCACGCACGGTGGTGTTGCCCGTGGCCTGGCCCCACTGGATGAGCCCGGACGCGAAGTTCATGCCCTCCGACGACGACTCCTGGTTGTTGCCGGCGCCGAACGCGCCGTGCCCGGACGCCCAGTCGTGCCCGGCGTAGATGTCGAAGTCGCGCAGGAACGGGAAGCGCGTGTCGGTGCGGTCCCAGTTCGCCGCGTCCTTGATGACGGTGTTGACCATCGACCCGTACGCCGAGCTCGCGGCCCACGCGGGGTCGAACTGCGCGACGGTCGCCGCGCCCACCACGTAGTAGCCGTAGTGGAAGTGGTGGTCGTTGAGGTCGGTGTCCGAGCCGTAGGAGGCGGGGTAGCCGATCAGCGTGCCCCACGCCTGGTTGTACGCGAACAGGCGCTGCGTCTCGCCGGGCGACGCGGTCATCCAGTCGGTGAGGCGCGCCTTGACCTTGCTCAGCAGCGTGTCCCGCGCCGCGGTGTTGCCGGTGAGGTTGGCGATCTGGATGACCTGCGTGGCGCGGCCGATGGCCTTGCCCGTCCAGTACGTGTCCTCACCGAAGCCCGCGAACGGGTCGGTCGCGGCGACGTCGTTGACGTACCCGGCCAGCTGGGAGGCGTCCGCGCCCGACGAGAAGCCCGTGTTGGCGAGCTGCGGGAGCACGCCGTTGAACGTGGTGACCGTGCGGAACTGCGACGCCCCGATCACGACGCGCATCGGGCCGCGCGGCGAGACGTAGGAGTAGCTGCTCGGCGTGACGCCCGTGAGGTGGTCGCGCTGGTGCGGGTAGAGCGCGAAGACCGTGCCGGTGCCGGAGCCCTGCTTGGCCTGCGTGGTGAACGCGTACGTCGCGGTCATCTTCGCCGACGCCTCGTCGTACGACCAGGAGACCTTGGTGCCCGTGACGTGGTTGTGCGCGTACGGCGCGTACGCGGCGAGGGCGGCGGCCCGGCCGGACGCGCTGCCCGTGGCCGGCAGCACCGCCACGGAGAAGAAGTCACGGTTGTAGAGGGACGAGCGGATCGTGGTGCCCGAGACCGTCCACGTGGCGCCCGTGGGGGCGTACGCGGCGTAGTCGTGGCCGTTGACCGTGAACCCGATCGCTCCGCCGCTGTTGCTCCACACCGTGGGCGTGCCCTGCGTCGTCAGGGTCGCGTCGCCCGCACCGGTCTTGGTCGCGTAGACGAACGGCAGGCCGTGCCCGAACGTCGTGCGCAGGCTGCTCGAGCCGTTGCTCCACAGCTCGCTCACGGTCCAGTCGGAGTAGCCGTCGACCTTGCCGTCGGCGGTCAGGCCCGCGAGGCCGATCCGCACGTCCTCCGCGTAGGAGTAGTGGTACTCGGAGACGCCCGTGGCGGTGCCGGAGATGGACGGGGTCGTCGGGTAGCTCACGCCCAGGCCGTCGGTGTACGCCTGGAAGACGGCCGGGTGGGCCGCGAGCGCCGCGGAGACCGCGGAGCAGTCGAACTTGCGCCACAGCAGCGAGGTCCACCAGTCGTTCGTCGGGATCGCACCCGACGGGAAGCTCGACGTGACGTGCGCGCGCGGGTTGGTGATCGGGCGGTCGTTGCACTCGGTGGGCACGGCGGCACCGGCGGGGGCGGAGTCGGCGTAGCTGCCCGAGCCGACGGTCGCGGCCTGCGCGCGGTCGGGGCTGAGGGCGACGGCCTGGAGCAGCGACACGACGAGCGCGGCGGCTGCGACGAGCGCGACGACCGTGCGGCGGGCCGGCAGGGGTCGCGGGTCGGGCGCGGGGCGCGGTACCCCGGTCCGTGACGGGTGGGCGAGGGGAGGCATCCGGTCATCTCCGTTCTCGGCTGCCACGCCGGGGAGCGTCGGGCAGCGCGGGTCACCGGCGTCCGTGACGGGGCGCCGGACCGGGCAGAGCCAGGGCGCCGTCGCCCGAGAGCTGCCCGCACAAGGAAGCGGCGGTGAGGGTGGGTCACCGTGGTACGGCACCGGCGGGTGGCGGCTCCACGTCGAGGCGCCCGAGGCTTCGGTATGTCCGTTGACTCGTGTCACCGGTGCTATGTCCAGGGTGCGGGTGGGTGAACCCAAAGTCAAGCGGAGGTGAACACGCAGGCCAGCGGGCCACCCCGCTGGGGGAGGATGAGGCGTGACCTACCGCGTGATGACCGTCTGCACGGGCAACATCTGCCGCTCCCCGATGGCCGAGATCGTCCTGCGGGACCGGTTCGAGGCGGCCGGGCTGGGGGACCTCGTCGTCGTCGACTCCTCCGGGGTGTCCGACGAGGAGCACGGCAACCCCGTCGACCGCCGCGCCCGCTCCGTGCTCGCCGCGCACGGCTACCCGACCGGAGACGGCCACCGCGCGCACCGTGTCACCGCGACCGAGCTGACCTCCCGCGACCTGCTCCTGCCCGCCACCGCGCAGCACGCCCGCGCGCTGCGGCGGCTCGCACCCGCCGAGGTGGCCGACCGCATCGTCATGCTCCGCCGGTTCGACCCCGCCGCGCCCGTCGTCGGACCCGGCGAGCCCGAGCACGTGCTCGACATCGACGACCCCTGGTACGGCGGCATGCAGGACTTCGAGGACTGCCTCGCCCAGATCGAGGCCGCCGCCGACGGCGTCGTCGCCCACGTCCGCGCCGCGCTCTCCACCGCCACCCCCTGACCCGGGCCGCGCGCCGGGCCTGCGGGCGGGCAGGATGAGGGCGTGAAGGTTGCAGCCCGGGCCCACGTCCCCCCGTTCGCGGTCATGGAGATCATCGCGGCGGCCAACGCGCGGCGCGCCGCGGGCGAGCACGTGCTCAACCTGTGCGCGGGCGAACCGGCCACCGGCGCGTCCGACGTGGTGCGGCGGCGTGCCGTGGAGCTGCTGACCACCGGCGACCTGGGCTACACCGAGGCGTTGGGCGCCCCCGGGCTGCGCGCCGCGATCGCCGCGCACTACGCCCGCTGGTACGGCGTGGAGCTCGACCCGGCGCGCATCGCCGTGACCACCGGCTCGTCGGGCGGGTTCATGCTCACGTTCCTCGCCGCGTTCGACGTGGGCGACCGCGTCGCGCTCGCACGGCCCGGCTACCCCGCGTACACCAACATCCTCGCGGCGCTCGGGTGCGAGGTCGTCGAGCTCGCCGCCGGCCCGGCCACCCGGTTCCAGCCGACGGTCGCGATGCTCGAGGAGGCGCACGCGCAGCGTCCGCTCGACGGGCTCGTCGTCGCGTCACCCGCCAACCCGACGGGGACGATGATCGACGCCGCCGAGCTCGAGGCCCTGGCCGGATGGTGCGGCGCGCACGGCGTGCGGCTCGTGAGCGACGAGATCTACCACGGCATCACGTACACCGACGCGGAGGTCGCGACCGCCGCGCGCTACCTGGACGCGGGCGCGGTCGTCGTCAACTCGTTCTCCAAGTACTGGGCGATGACGGGCTGGCGGCTCGGCTGGCTCGTCCTGCCCGACGACCTGGTCTCGCCCGTGGACGCGCTCGCCGGGAACGTCGCGCTGTGCCCGCCCGCGCTCGCGCAGCACGCGGGCGTCGCCGCGTTCTCGCCCGAGGGCATGGCCGCCGCACGCGAGAACGTCGAGCGGTACGCGGGCTCGCGCGCGCTCCTGCTCGAGCGGCTGCCCGAGGTCGGCTGGACGCACGTGGCGCCCGCGGACGGCGCGTTCTATCTGTACGGCGACGTGTCCGCCGCGGGCCTCGACTCCGTGACGTGGTGCGCGCGGCTGCTCGACGAGGCCGGCGTCGCGCTCACGCCCGGCACGGACTTCGACCCCGTCGACGGGTCGCGGTACGTGCGGCTGTCGTTCGCGTCGTCGCCCGACGTGGTGCGCGAGGCGGTCGACCGCATCGTGGCCTGGCAGCGCACGCTCTGAGCCCGGCCGACGACGGGTCCGGACGATCCGGGCACCAGCGCGGCCGTCCGCTCGTTGGGGTGAGGTCAGGCCCCCGAACCCTCAGGAGCGCGCCATGAAGTGCCCCGTCGACCAAGCCGAGCTCGTGATGTCCGAGCGGCAGGGCGTCGAGATCGACTACTGCCCGACGTGCCGCGGGATCTGGCTGGACCGCGGTGAGCTCGACAAGATCCTCGACCGCGCCGCGGCGCTCCCCGCGCCGGGTGCGGCGGCACCGGCCACCCCGCCCGGCGCACCGGTGTACGGCACGCCGCCGCAGGACGCCCGCGCGCCCAGGTACGACCAGCCCAGGTACGACCAGCCCAGGTACGACGAGCCCAGGTACGACGAGTCCCGCGACGACCGGTCCCGCTACGGCTCGTCGTACGACCCGCGCTACGGCGACCCCCGCTACCGGCGCAAGAAGAAGCGCGACTCCTGGCTGGGTGACCTGCTCGACTTCGACTGACCGGGCCCGTCGGGTGCGGGACGTCGCGCCGCGCGCGATTTTCCCCACCCGATCGGCTGGGCGTCGGGCGGGTGCCGCGACGTAGGTTGGGCGCGTGCGCATTCCCGCGGTCGTGGAGCCTGTCGTCGAGCTCGACGACGAGCAGCGGGTGCGCAGCGCCCGGCACCTGCTGCTGCCGGGCATCGGCCTGACCGGCCAGCGCCGGCTGCGGTCCGCGCGCGTGTGCGTGCTGGGCGCGGGCGGGCTGGGCGCCCCCGTGCTGCAGTACCTCGCGGCCGCGGGCGTGGGCACGATCGGCGTCGTCGACGACGACGAGGTCGACCTCAGCAACCTGCAGCGGCAGGTGGTCCACGGCTCGTCGGACGTCGGGCGGCGCAAGGTCGACTCGGCGGCCGACGCGGTCGCGGCGATCGACCCGGGCGTCGTCGTCGTCCGGCACGACGTGCGGCTCACCCGCGAGAACGCCGCCGACGTGCTCGCGGGCTACGACGTGCTGGTCGACGGGACCGACAACTTCCCGACCCGCTACCTGGTGTCCGACACCGCCGCGGCCCTCGGCGTGCCCGTGGTGTGGGGCTCGGTGCTGCGGTTCGACGCCCAGGTGAGCGTGTTCTGGTCCGCGCCGCCGAGCGGTGCGGGCGTCACGCTGCGTGACCTGTTCCCGCGCGAGCCGCGGCCCGACGAGGTGCCCTCGTGCGCCGAGGCGGGCGTGCTCGGTGCGCTGTGCGGGCAGGTGGGGTCGCTCATGGCGACCGAGGTCGTCAAGCTCGTGTGCGGCGTGGGGGAGCCGCTGCTGGGGCGCGTGCTCGTGGTGGACGCGCTGCGCGCGCGGTGGTCGCAGGTCCCGGTGGTCCCGCGTGCCGACGTGCCGGCCGACGACGTGCCGGCCGACGACGTGCCGGCCGACGACGTGCCGCCCGACGACGTGCCGGCCGTCAGCGTCGACGCCCTGGCGGAGCGGCTCGACGACCCGGCCGACCCGGTCGTCGTCGTCGACGTGCGCGAGGCGTACGAGGTCGAGGCCACGCCGTTCCCGGGGGCGGTGCACGTGCCGCTCGCACGCGTGCTCGACGGGTCCGCGCTGCGCGCGTGGGAGCACGGCCGCGACGTGGTCGTCGTGTGCCACGCCGGCGCGCGCTCGCACGCCGCGGCGCAGGTGCTGCGCGCGGCGGGCGTGCAGGCCGCGAACCTCACCGGTGGCGTCGTCGCCTGGCGGGCACGCACACCGTCCTGACCTGCGCGGTGGCAGGATCGGGCGACGACGAGGGGAGGGGCAGCGTGCGAGGTCTCGACGAGCACCGGGCGGCCGCGCTCGCGCTCGCGGCACCGCTGCCGCCCGTGCTGGTCCCGCTGCTGGAGGCCGTGGGGCAGGTGCTCGCGCAGGACGTGACCACCGACGGCCCCCTGCCGCGCTGGGACAACTCCGCGATGGACGGGTACGCGGTGCGCGCGGCGGACGTCGCGGCGGCCACCCCCGACGGCCCGGTGGTGCTGCGGGTGGTGGGTGACGTCGCGGCCGGGTCCGACGACGCGCCCGTGGTCGCCCCGGGCACCGCGGTGCGGATCATGACGGGCGCTCCGGTCCCGCCGGGTGCGGACGCCGTCGTGCCCGTCGAGCTCACCTCTCCCCGCACCGGTGGCCAGGACGCCGGAGACCACGCGTGGGCGACGAGCGGCGCCGACGTCGAGGTGCGCGCGGCCGTGACCGCGGGGCAGCACGTGCGCGGCACCGGCGAGGACGCCGCCGCGGGAGAGGTCGTGCTGCGGGCGGGCGACCTCGTCGGCCCGGCGCACGTCGCGGCCGCGGCGTCGGTCGGCCGCGCGACCCTCGTCGTGCACCGCCGCCCCCGGATCGCGGTGGTGTCCACCGGCGACGAGCTCGTCGCGCCCGGGACGGCGCTGCGGCGCGGGCAGATCCCGGACTCGAACTCGTGGCTGCTCGCCGCCGCGGTGCAGGCCGCGGGCGCCGACGCGCTGCGCCTCGGCCCGGTGGGGGACGACCCGGCCGCGCTGCGCCGCCTGCTGCACGAGCTCGACGGGGGCGACCACGGCACGGTCGACGGCATCGTGACCTCGGGCGGGGTCAGCGCGGGCGCGTTCGACGTGGTCAAGGCCGCGCTGGCCGACGAGCCCGGGGTCGAGCTCGTGCCCGTGGCCGTGCAGCCGGGCAAGCCGCAGGGGCTCGGCCGGCTGCCGTCCGGGACGCCCGTGTGGACGTTGCCGGGCAACCCGGTGAGCGCGTTCGCGTCGTTCGAGATGTTCGTGCGGCCCGCGGTGCGCCGGATGCTCGGCGCGGACCCCGAGCGGCCGCGCGTCGCCGCCGTGGCCGACGAGGGCTGGCGCACCCCGCCGGGCCGCGCGCAGCTCATGCCCGTGCGCCGCGTGCCCGCTGCCGGTTCCGGCTCCGGCTCCGAGCCCGGCCCTGCTGTCCGCGTGCGGCGCGCCACCGCGCGCGGGTCCGGATCGCACCTCGTCGCGCGGCTCGCCGTCGCCGAGGGGCTCGCCGTCATCCCCGCCGACGTGGACGAGGTCCGCGCCGGCGACACCCTGGAGGTCTTCTGGACATGACCGGTCCCAGCCAGCATCCGGCCCAGCATCCCGGCCAGCCGCTCACGCACCTCGACGCGCGCGGGCAGGCCCGCATGGTCGACGTGACCGCGAAGCAGCCCACGGTCCGCTCCGCCACCGCGACGGGCCTGGTCGCGTGCCCGCCGGCCGTCGTCGCGGCGCTGCGGGACGACTCGGTGCCCAAGGGGGACGTGCTCGCGGTCGCGCGGATCGCCGGCATCGCCGCGGCCAAGCGCACACCCGAGCTGCTGCCGCTCGCGCACGTCATCGGGGTGCACGGGGCCGTGGTGGACCTCGTGGTCGACGACGACGGCGTGCGGATCACGGCGAGCGTGCGCACCGCGGACCGCACGGGTGTCGAGATGGAGGCGCTCACCGCCGTGTCCGTGGCGGCGCTCGCGGTGGTCGACATGGTCAAGGGGCTCGACAAGTCCGTGCACATCGAGCACGTGCGGCTCGAGGCGAAGACGGGCGGCAAGTCGGGCGACTGGCACCGCACGTGACCGACCCGCACGTGACCGACCCGCACGTGACCGACCCGCACGTGACCGACCCGCACGTGTCTGACGCCGCGGTCCCCGGCGCGCCCGAGGAGCGCGGGCTGCCGTTCGACGCCCTCGTGCTCGCGGGCGGTGCCGCGCGGCGGTTGGGCGGCCAGCAGCCCGGGGACGTGAAGCCGGGGCTCGTCGTCGGGGGGCTGGCCCTGGTGGACCACGCGCTCGCGGCGGTCGCGGACGCGCGGCGGCGGGTGCTCGTCGCGCCCGCGCAGCTCGCGCGCCCGGGTGTCCCGACGACCCTCGAGGACCCGCCGCTGGGTGGTCCCGTCGCGGGTCTGGCCGCGGGGCTGACGCTGCTCGCGACGCTGGGCGGGGAGCCGGCCGAGGTCGTCGTCGTGCTCGCGTGCGACGTCCCGCGCGCCGGCGAGGTGGTGGCCGCGCTCGTCGCGGCCGCCGCACGGGCCGGTGTCGACGGGGCCCGGCTGGTGGACGACGAGGGCGCCGCCCAGCACCTCGTGGCGGCGTACCGGCGGGCGGCGCTCGACGCAGCGGTCGGCGCGCTCGGGGCGGGGGCGCGCGGGGCGTCCGTGCGGCGGCTCGTCGGCGGTCTCACGCTCGTCGACGTGCCGGACCCCGGCGGTGTCGGGGCGGACGCGGACACGTGGCCGTCCGTCCGCGCCCTGTCCGCCGCGCTCACGCAGGCCCCGCGCACGCGAGCCCCGCGCACGCAGGCCCCGCGCACCGGGGACGCCCCCGCACGTCCCGGGGATGGGACGATCGGGGCGGAGCGCGTCGCCGACCACCCGGCCGACGACCCCAGCGACCATCCAGCCGACCAGGGACGGAGTCCGTCATGACCGATCCTCGCCGCGCCCCCGGTGCCGACCTGCCGCAGTGGGTCGAGCACCTCACGACCCGCCTGGGGGTGGATCCCGCGCTCGTCGACGTGGACCGTCTGCTCGAGCTGTCGAGCGGGGTCGCGCACTCGGTGGCGCGTCCGGCCGTCCCGGTGTCGATGTTCGTCGCGGGGCTCGCCGCCGCGGGCCGTTCGCCCGACGAGATCGCGGCCCTGCTCGCCGACGTCGACTCGGCCGCCGCGGCGTGGGGTGCGCCGTGATCACGGTCCGCTACTTCGCGGCCGCCGCCGAGGCCGCGGGTGTCGACTCGGAGCAGGTCCCGGCCGGCTCGGGCGCGGCGGTGCGCGCGGACCTGCTGACCCGCCACCCGGCGCTCGCGCCGGTCCTCGACCGGTGCGCGCTGCTCGCCGACGGTCGCCGCCTGGAGGCGTCCGACGAGGTGGCCGGGGGAGCCACGCTCGACGTCCTGCCCCCGTTCGCGGGCGGCTGACCCGCCGGCGCCGCGGCGCCCGGGGCGGTCAGCCGCCGATCGCGCTCATGGGCCGGCGCGGCTGCAGGAACGTCGGGTCGTCGATGTCGTGACCGGCCTTCTTGCCGGCCAGGCACGCGTGGAACGCGGCGGCGAGGCCCTCGTCGACCGCCTCCGCGGGCTCGTCGGACCGCAGGACCTCGCGCGTGTCGACCTCGGCCTGCGAGAACAGGCACGCGCGCAGCTGGCCGTCCGCGGTGAGACGCAGCCGGTCGCACGCGCCGCAGAACGGCGCGGTGACGGACGCGATGACGCCGACCGTGGCCGGCCCGCCGTCGACGGTCCACAGCTCGGCGGGTGCGGCCCCGCGGCCGGGCACCTCGTCGAGCCGGAACGCGCCGCGCAGCCGCTCGAGGATCTCGGCCTGCGTGACCATGACGTGCCGGTCCCACGTGTGCCCGCCGTCGAGCGGCATCTGCTCGATGAACCGCATCTGGTAGCCGCGCTCCACGGCGAACCGGGTGAGCGCGACCACCTCGTCGTCGTTGACGCCGCGCATCGCGACCGCGTTGATCTTGACGGGGTGCAGCCCGGCGGCGTCGGCCGCCGCGATGCCCGCGAGCGTCTCGACGAGCTTGTCGCGGCGGGTGAGCTCGAGGAACCGCGCGCGGTCGAGCGTGTCGAGGCTGACGTTGACGCGGCGCAGGCCCGCGTCGCGCAGGGGAGCGGCCAGCGCGGGCAGGCGCAGCGCGTTGGTGGTGAGCGAGACCTCGACGGGCGCGCCGTCGGGCGTGGTCATCGCGGCGAGCCGGCGCACGACGTCGACCACGTCGACCCGCAGCAGCGGCTCTCCGCCGGTCAGCCGGATCTCGCGGATCCCGAGCGCCACGCCCACGCGCGCGACGCGCACGATCTCGTCGGTCGACAGCATGGTCGAGCGCGCGAGCCACGGGACGCCCTCGGCGGGCATGCAGTACGTGCAGCGCAGCGAGCAGCGGTCGGTCAGCGAGATGCGCAGGTCGTGGTGCGCGCGGCCGAACCGGTCGACGAGCTGCCCGCGCGTCGTCGTCGCGCCGCTCTGGCCGGACCCGCCGGTCACAGCCCGACCCAGTGGTGCGTGCCGTTCGCGAGCAGCTCGCGCTTCCACACCGGCAGCTCGGCCTTGACGGTCTCGACGAGCCGGCGGCACGCGTCGAACGCCTCGGCCCGGTGCGCCGCGGCGACGGCGACGACGATCGCCGCCTCGCCCACGCGCAGGTGCCCGACCCGGTGGCTGACCGCGACGCCGAGCACGTCGTCGTCCGCCGCGACGTCGTCGGCGATCCGGCGCAGCACGGCCTCGGCGTCCGGGTGCGCGCTGTACTCGAGCCCGACGACGTCGCCGGTCACCGACGGGTCGTGGTCGCGGACCAGCCCGACGAACGTCGCGACCGCTCCCACGCGCGGGGTCTGCACATGTTCCACGTGAAACAGCAGGTCAAGAGGCTCGTCGCAGATCCGCGTGATCATGCGTGATCACCTCCGCCCACCTGGCTCAGCAGGTGCGGCAGGAGCGGTGCGAGCACCGCGAGCCCCTCGCGCACGCCACCCGGGGAGCCGGGCAGGTTGACCACGACGACGCCCGCGTCCGTCACGCCCGCGAGCCCCCGGCCGAGCACCGCGGTGGGGACGTCCGACGAGCGCCGCAGCAGCTCCGGGATGCCGGGCAGCTCCTTGGCGAGGAGCGGGCGCGTGCCCTCGGGCGTCTCGTCACGCGGCCCGACGCCCGTGCCGCCCGACGTCACGACGAGGCGTGCGCCGCGCGCCATCGCGTCCTCGACCGCGCCGCGCACCGACGCCGCACCGTCCGGCACGACGACCGCGTCCGGTACCGCGAACCCCGCGTCGCGCAGCGCGGCGACGGCCGCGGGGCCCGACCGGTCCTCGCGTGCGCCCGCCGCGCTCCGGTCCGAGACCACGACCACCGCGGCCCGCACGGGAGCCGTCGCAGCGGGGGCGGACGCATCGGCGCTCGTCGTGCTCGGCCCCTGCGGGTGCTGGCTCACCGCGCCAGGCTAACCACGACTCCTCCGCAATTGCCCACCGTCTCGCCGTGGAAACCCCCGCCTGTGATCCCGGTGCTGCCGACGGTGGGGGAGACGTTGGGGGAGACGGTGGGGGAGACGGTGGGGGAGCCGGTAGCCTGGGGCGGTAGGTCAACTGAACATGCTGCTCGAACCGAGGCGGGAGAGTCCCGCGCAGCGGGCGCCGAAGGAGCAACCCTCCCCGGGAATCTCTCAGGCCCCTGTACCGCCACGGCGAGGCAACTCTGGAAAGCGGCCGTCCCACCACGGGAGGGCCCACCGACGGTGCAAGCCGGCGCGCCCCGGGCTGGGACCAGCCATGGCGGACCGGCAAAACTCTCAGGTCGTCGTACGCGGCGGATGACAGAGCGGGGAGCCCACCGCCCGTCCCGGCCGACGCCGGGCGACCCCCGGAGCAGCCCGTGTCGAAGACCACGCCCCACTCGGCCCCCACCGGCCCGGCCCCCGCCGCGCTCGACTTCTCCGACCGTCACGTCGGTCCCCGCCGCGGCGCGGAGACGGACGCGATGCTCGCGGTCGTCGGCTACCAGCGGCTCGAGGACCTGATCGACGCGGCGGTGCCCGCGTCGATCCGCACGGGTCGTCCGCTCGCGCTGCCCGAGGCGCAGGGCGAGGCGGAGGTGCAGGCGGCACTGCGCGAGATCGCGGGCAGGAACCAGGTGCTGCGCCCGATGATCGGCCAGGGCTACTACGGCACGACGACGCCGCCGGTGATCCGCCGCAACGTGCTCGAGTCGCCGGGCTGGTACACCGCGTACACGCCGTACCAGCCCGAGATCAGCCAGGGCCGCCTGGAGGCGCTGCTGAACTTCCAGACGATGGTCGAGGACCTCACCGGGCTGCCCGTGGCGAACGCCAGCCTGCTCGACGAGGCCACCGCGGTCGCGGAGGCAGTCGCGCTGATGTGGCGCGCGCAGCGCGGCAAGGCGGGCACGGTCGTGCTCGACGACCAGCTGTTCGGGCAGTCGCTCGCGGTGACGGTCGGCCGCGCGGAGGCGATCGGCCTGCCCGTGGTGGTGGCCGACCTGTCGCAGGGGCTGCCGCAGGTCGAGGGTGACCTCATCGGGCTCGTCGTGCAGCAGGTCGCGGCGTCCGGCGAGGTCCGGGACCTGCGGGACGTGATCGCGGCGACGAAGGAGCGCGGCGGCCTGGTGACGGTCGCGGCGGACCTGCTCGCGCTCACGCTGCTCACCTCGCCGGGGACGCTCGGCGCGGACGTCGCGGTCGGCTCGGCGCAGCGGTTCGGCGTCCCGCTGTTCGGCGGCGGCCCGCACGCCGCGTTCATGGCGGTGCGCTCGGGCCTCGAGCGGATGCTGCCCGGCCGGCTCGTCGGGGTGTCGGTCGACGCGGACGGCGCGCCCGCGTACCGCCTCGCGCTGCAGACGCGTGAGCAGCACATCCGCCGTGAGAAGGCGACGAGCAACATCTGCACCGCGCAGGCGCTGCTCGCGATCGTCGCGTCGATGTACGCGGTCCACCACGGCCCCGACGGCCTGCGCACCATCGCGTCCCGCGCGCACGGCCACGCGGCGACGCTCGCCGCGCGCCTGCGCGACCTGGGCGTCGAGGTCGAGCACGAGGTCGTCTTCGACACGGTGCGCACGGTCGTCCCGGGCCGTGCGGCGGACGTCGTCGCCGCCGGCGTGCGCCAGGGCGTCAACCTGTGGGCGCCGGACGCGGACCACGTGCAGGCGAGCGTCGACGAGACCACCGGCGACGACGACGTGCTGGCCGTGGTCCTGGCGTTCGTCGCGGCCGGGGTGACGGACGCGCCGTCCGGCGGTCACGACGAGCAGTGGACGTCGCCCAGCGGGTCGTTCACGGTCCGCGGCGAGGCGTTCGCGTACGGCCCGATGGCCGCCCCGACGGCCCTCCCGGACTGGGCCGTGCGCACCGACGAGTACCTCACGCACCCGGTGTTCCACCTGTACCGCTCCGAGACGGCGATGCTGCGCTACCTGCGTCGCCTCTCGGACCAGGACCTCGCGCTGGACCGCACGATGATCCCGCTGGGCTCGTGCACCATGAAGCTCAACGCGACCGCCGAGATGGAGCCCATCTCCTGGCCGCAGTTCGCGGACGTGCACCCCTACGCGCCGGCGGACCAGACGCAGGGCTACGCCGAGCTCGTCACGCAGCTGCAGGACTGGCTCGCGGAGATCACCGGGTACGCGGCGGTGTCGGTGCAGCCGAACGGCGGGTCGCAGGGCGAGTTCGCCGGGCTGCTCGCGATCAAGGCGTACCACCGTGACCGCGGTGAGGCGCAGCGCGACGTCTGCCTCATCCCGGCGTCCGCGCACGGCACGAACGCGGCGTCGGCGGCGCTCGCGGGCCTGCGCGTGGTCGTCGTCGCGACGGCCGAGGACGGCGAGATCCTGCTCGACGACCTGCGCGCGAAGCTCGAGGAGCACGGCCCGCGGGTCGCCGCGATCATGATCACGTACCCGTCCACGCACGGCGTGTACGAGGAGCACGTGCGCCAGGTGTGCGACCTCGTGCACGACGCGGGCGGCCAGGTCTACATCGACGGCGCCAACCTCAACGCGCTCGTCGGCCTGGCCCGCCCGGGCGAGATGGGTGGCGACGTGAGCCACCTCAACCTGCACAAGACGTTCTGCATCCCGCACGGCGGCGGCGGCCCGGGCGTGGGTCCCGTCGCGGTCGCGGCGCACCTCGCGCCGTACCTGCCGGGCGACCCGACGACGAGCCCGCGCACGCCCGACGCGCCGGCGCACGCGTCGCACGTGCCGGCCGTCTCCGCGGCGCCGTGGGGCTCGGCGGGCATCCTGCCCATCTCGTGGGCGTACGTCGCGCTCATGGGTCCCGACGGGCTGCGCCGCGCGACCGAGGTCGCGGTGCTCGCCGCGAACTACCTCGCGACGCGCCTGCGTGAGCACTTCCCGGTGCTCTACACGGGCCCGAACGGGCTGGTCGCGCACGAGTGCATCCTCGACCTGCGCGAGATCACCAGGCGCACGGGCGTGACCGCGGAGGACGTCGCGAAGCGGCTCATGGACTACGGGTTCCACGCGCCGACGCTCGCGTTCCCCGTGCCGGGCACGCTCATGGTCGAGCCGACCGAGAGCGAGGACCTGGCCGAGCTCGACCGGTTCGTCGACGCGATGGTCGCGATCCGCGCCGAGATCGACGAGGTCGCCGCCGGCACGTGGCCGCTCGAGGACTCGCCGCTGCGGCACGCGCCGCACACCGCGCAGTCCGTGAGCGCCGACGAGTGGACGCACGCGTACTCCCGTGAGCGCGCCGCGTTCCCGCTGGCGAGCCTGCGCCGCGGCAAGTACTGGCCGCCCGTGCGCCGCATCGACGGCGCGCGCGGGGACCGCAACCTGGTCTGCTCGTGCCCGCCCGTCGAGGCGTTCGCCGAGTGAGCCACCCGACCACCTCACCCGCACGACGAGAGGACCGAGCATGAGCGACCAGGCGCGGCCGTCCCCGCTGCACGACGAGCACGTCGCGCTGGGCGCGGCGCTCACCGACTTCGCCGGGTGGCAGATGCCGCTGCGGTACGGCTCGGACGTCGCCGAGCACACCGCGGTGCGCACCGCCGCGGGCCTGTTCGACCTGTCGCACATGGGCGAGCTGGAGGTCGAGGGTCCGGGTGCGGGCGACGCGCTCGACCGCGCGCTCGTCGGCAACCTCACGGCGCTCGAGCCGGGCCGCGCGCGCTACACGATGATCTGCCAGGCCGACGGGGGCGTCCTCGACGACCTCGTCGTGTACCGGCACCCGGACGACGAGCGTGGCCGCCGCTACCTCGTCGTCGCGAACGCGTCGAACGTGGACGTCGTGCGCGACGCGCTCGCCGAGCGGTTCGCGGGGCGCGACGACGTGACGCTCACGGACCGGTCCGAGCAGACCGCGCTCGTCGCGGTGCAGGGGCCCCGGGCGCAGGAGATCGTCGTCGGCCTCGTCGCGGACCCCGCCGAGGCGGACGCGGTGGCCGCGCTGCGGTACTACGCGTCGGTGCCCGCGCGCGTCGCGGGGCTCGACGCGCTCGTCGCACGGACCGGGTACACGGGCGAGGACGGCTTCGAGCTGTTCGTCCCCGCCGGCGACGCGCCGACGCTGTGGCGCGCGCTGCTCGACGCGGGCTCGCCGCTGGGCCTGGTGCCCGCGGGCCTGTCCGCACGCGACTCGCTGCGCCTCGAGGCGGGCATGCCCCTGTACGGCAACGAGCTCGACACCACGACCACCCCGCACGACGCGGGCCTGGGCCGCGTGGTCAAGCTCGACAAGGTCGACGCCGCGGGCGAGCCGCTGCCCTTCGTCGGGCGCGAGGCGCTCGAGTCCCGCGCGCACGCCGTCCCGGCCCGCACGCTCGTCGGGCTGCAGGGACTGTCGCGCCGCGCGGCCCGGCACGGCTACCCGGTGGTCACGGCGACCGGCGCGGTCGTCGGGACCGTGACGTCGGGCGCCCCGTCGCCCACGCTCGGCCACCCCGTCGCGATGGCGTACGTGACGCCCGAGGTGTCCGCCGAGGGCACGGAGCTCGCGGTCGACGTCCGCGGCCGGCACGAGCCGGTGCGCGTCGTGCCTCTTCCCTTCTACCGTCGTCCCCGGTAGACCTCACCTAGCGACACCAGAGCGGAGCACCCTCATGACCGACCTGCCCGGCGACCTCAAGTACACCCTCGAGCACGAGTGGCTCACCGACGGCGCACCCGCGACCGTCGGCATCACGTCCGTGGCGGCCGAGGCGCTCGGCGACATCGTCTACCTCGAGCTCCCGGCTGTCGGCGAGTCGATCGCCGCCGGCACCGTGATCGGCGAGATCGAGTCGACGAAGTCCGTGTCCGAGCTGTTCTCGCCCGTGACCGGCACGGTCGTCGAGGTGAACACCGCCGCCGTCGACGACCCGTCCGTCGTCAACTCCGACCCGTTCGGCGCGGGCTGGCTGATCAAGGTCGACGTCGCCGAGGCCGGTCCGCTGCTCACCGCGGAGGAGTACGCCGCGCACGCGGCGGGTTGATCGGGCCGCCGGTCGGGAGGACCCTCCGGCGGGTGTTCACAGGTCGTCCGGGGCGCGCAGCCGTCGAAGCGGTTGCGCCCCGGCGGCGCGAGGGCCGAACGGGTGAAAGCCGAGCGGCCCACGGGGACCGGGTGTATCAGGCCCACGGTTCCGCGTTCATTGTGGGCACAGCAGGACGACCGTGGGGTGCGGAACACGGTGAGAAGAAGTCGGGCGAAACGGCGTCATAGTCGTGCGTCTGCACGCTCTCATCCTCCGAACGCCCCGCGGCACCCGGTCCAGGACCGGGGCCGTGCACCGATCGGAGGACAGAATGAGCATGCTCGAGACCACCGCCCCCCTCACGGGTGCGGAGACTCTCACCCGGCGTGAGCGCGTCGTGCTCGCGGAGCTCGCCGAGGACGTCACCCTCGAGGAGATCGCGACCCGCCTCTTCGTCACCCGCAACACCGTCAAGTCGCAGGTCCGCAGCGTCTACCGCAAGATCGGCGTCTCGACGCGGTCCGAGGCGGTCTCGTGGGCGGTGGCGCACGGCATCCGCTGAGACCCGCACCCGTGCCGCGCCGCTCGACGACGAACGGCAGTCCCCGCCGCTGAGCGGGCACCCGACCGGCTCGCCCTGACGAGGGCGGGCCGTCGTCGTCTGCGGGACCGCCCGGGGCGCTCCTGGCAGACTCGCCGCATGGCTCCCGTGCTCGTCGTCGCCGCCGCGATCGTCGACGACCTCGACAACCCGTACGCGCTGCTCGCGGCGCGCCGCGCGACCCCCGCGAGCCTCGCCGGCCGCTGGGAGTTCCCTGGCGGCAAGGTCGACGCGGGCGAGAGCCCGGTGCAGGCGCTGCACCGTGAGCTGCGGGAGGAGCTGGGCGTGCGCGTCACGCTCGGCGACGAGGTCGTCGGCCCCGACGAGGGTGCGTGGCGGCTGTCCGAGACGTACGCGATGCGCCTGTGGTTCGCGGAGGTGAGCGCCGGGACGCCCGAGCCGCTCGTCGAGCACGACGAGCTGCGGTGGCTGCCGCGTGCGCACTGGCTCGACGTGCCGTGGCTCGACGCCGACGTGCGGATCGTCGAGCACCTCGTCGGCGCGCGTCTGCCCTGAGCGAACCTCGCTTAGCACTCGGTCGGCGAGAGTGCTAGAACAGTGTCGTAGCCCACCGGGCCGCGCGCCCGGTACGTACCCGAGGCGCCGGGTGGTCCGGCACCTCGCTGCGAAGGAGGTGAGGGTATGGCTACTCGTACCGACCCGTTCCGGGAGATGGACCGACTCCTGACGTCCGTCCTGAACGCCGACCGGACCGCCGCGCTCTCGCAGGCGATGCCCGTCGACCTGTACCGCTCGGGCGACCACTACGTCCTGCACGTCGACCTGCCGGGCGCCGACCCGGGCACCATCGACGTCAACGTCGAGGACCGCACGCTGACCATCCGCGCGCAGCGCTCGCCGCGCACCGACGAGGACGTGCAGTGGCTCGCCAAGGAGCGCCCGTCCGGCACCTACGCGCGCCAGCTGACGCTCGGCCGCGGGCTCGCGCTCGACGCGATCAGCGCGACCTACACCGACGGCGTCCTCACGCTGACCATCCCGGTCGCCCAGGAGGCCAAGCCGCGGCGCATCGAGGTGCAGCACGGCACCACCGCCCCGACGCCGGAGATCACCTCCGCGTCGGCCTGACCGGCCACCCTCCACGACCGTCCTGTGACCGGCCCGCGCACGACCGCGCGGGCCGGTCGCGCGCGTGCGACCTCAGGCCGGCAGGCTGCGCGCCACGCGCTCGACCGCCTCGGTGAGGACCGCGCGGGACGTCGCGAAGTTGAGCCGCGCGAAGCCCGCGCCCGGGCGTCCGAACGTCGGGCCCGCGTTCAGCGCGACGCGCGCCTCCGCCAGCAGGCGTGCCGCCGGGTCCTCCTCGCCCGGGAGCTGCTCGCGCAGGTCCAACCACGCGAAGTACGTCGCCGCGCCCGGGGTCCACCGCGTGCGCGGCAGCCGCGAGTCGAGCAGTGCGCCCAGGTGCGCACGCGAGTCCCGCAGCGACTCCAGGAGCGCGTCCAGCCAGCCGTCGCCGTGCGTGAGCGCCGTGGTGTGCGCCAGGACCGGCACGTGCCCGATCTCGGACGAGACCAGCTCGGGCAGGCGGGCCAGGTCCGCCACGGCGTCCGGGCCCGGCACGGCCAGCGCCGCCTTCAGGCCCGCGAGGTGGAACGCCTTGGACGCCGAGTGCACCGCGACCGCGCCGGGGATCACCGTCGTCGCCGACACGAACCGCACGTCCGCGTCGAGCACCAGCGGGGCGTGCACCTCGTCGGACACCACCCGCACGCCGTGCCGCGCCGCGAGCTCGCCGACCGCGCGCAGCTCGTCGGGGGCGTGCACCGTGCCCGTCGGGTTCTGCGGGTGGCACAGCAGGTACGCCGCCGACCGGCCGCCCGCCCGCGCCCGGCCGAACGCCTCGTCGAGCGCCGCGAGGTCGAGGCGACCGTCCGCGCCCAGGTCCGCACGCTCCACCGCGCGGCCCGTGCGCCGCACGAACGCCCGGAACGGCGGGTACACCGGCGGGTTGATGACGACCACGCCGTCGTCGTCCGTGAGCAGCCGCACCAGCTCCGAGACGCCCTGCATGACGTCCGGCACCAGGGCCGTCGTCGCCGGGTCCGGCGCCCAGCCCCAGCGGCGCTCCGCGAAGCCCGCGAAGGCCTCCTGGTACGGCCTGCCGGCCGGGTAGCCCGTGTCGCCGCGGCGCAGCGCGTGCGTGACCGCCGCCACCACCGGCTCGCACACGCGCACGTCCATCTCCGCGACGAACAGCGGCAGCACGTCGGGCGGGTAGCGGCGCCACTTCTGGCTGGTGCGGGTCCGCAGCTCCTCGAGCGACACGTCGAACAGGCTCACCCCCCGGACGTTACCCACCGTCCGACGTGGTCGCGATCGCCCTGGTCGCGGCCCGCGTCCAGCACGCGCGGGCTCGGGTCGGGACGACGAACGGGTCGGCCCGGGGCTGGGCCGACCCGTTCGCGGGGTGTCTCAGAGCGTGGCTCGGACCGCCTGGGTCGCCACGAGCATGTGCTCCAGGCTCGGCGTGGTCTCCTCGTACCGGCGCGTCTTGAGCCCGCAGTCCGGGTTGACCCACAGCTGGTCGAGCGCGATGGCCTTGACCGCACCCGTCAGCAGCTCGGTGATCTCCTCGACCGACGGCACGCGCGGCGAGTGGATGTCGTACACGCCCGGGCCCACGGCGCGCGGGTAGCCCGCCGCCGCGATGTCCTCGACGATCTCCATCTTCGAACGCGCCGCCTCGATGGACGTGACGTCCGCGTCCAGGCCGTCGATCGCACCCATGATCTGGCCGAACTCCGAGTAGCACAGGTGCGTGTGGATCTGGGTGTCCGGACGCACGCCCGACGTCGCGAGCCGGAACGAGCGCACCGACCAGTCGAGGTAGTCCGCGTGGTCCGCCGCGCGCAGCGGCAGCAGCTCGCGCAGTGCCGGCTCGTCGACCTGGATCACCGCGATGCCCGCGGCCTCGAGGTCCGTGATCTCGTCGCGCAGCGCGAGGGCCACCTGGTTCGCGGTCTCGCGCAGCGGCTGGTCGTCGCGCACGAAGCTCCACGCGAGGATCGTCACCGGGCCCGTGAGCATGCCCTTGACCGGCTTGCTCGTGAGCGACTGCGTGTACGTCGTCCAGTCGACCGTGATCGGCTTCGGCCGCGACACGTCGCCCCACAGGATCGACGGGCGCGTGCAGCGCGAGCCGTACGACTGCACCCAGCCGTTCTCCGTGACCGCGAAGCCGTCGAGGTTCTCCGCGAAGTACTGCACCATGTCGTTGCGCTCCGGCTCGCCGTGCACCAGCACGTCCAGACCGATGCGCTCCTGGAGCTCCACGACGCGGCGGATCTCCGCCTTCATCTCCTCGACGTACTGCTCGTCGGTGAGCTCACCCTTGCCGTGCGCCGCGCGGGCCTTGCGGATCTCGGGCGTCTGCGGGAACGAGCCGATGGTGGTCGTCGGCAGCGGCGGGAGGTTCAGGCGCTGCGCCTGGGCCTCCTTGCGCTCGTCGAACGAGCCGCGCGCGAACGCGTCGTCGGACAGGCCGCCCGTGCGCTCGCGCACCTCGGGACGCACCACCCCCGGCGCGCTGCGGCGCGACGCGACCGCGTCGGACGCCTCGAGCAGCTGCTCGTGGATCGCCTCGCGGCCCTCGGACAGGCCCTCCGCGAGGGTCACGACCTCCGCGACCTTCTGGTCCGCGAACGCGAGCCACGAGCGCAGCGTCGGGTCCAGGTTCGGCTCGTCCGCCGTGTCGTGCGGCACGTGGAACAGCGACGTCGACGTGCCGACCGCGACCGCGCCCGCACCGATGACCTCGAGCTGCTCGAGCACCTGGAGCTTGGCGTCCAGGTCCGCGCGCCAGATGTTGTGGCCGTCGACGACGCCCGCGACGAGCGTCTTCGACTCCAGGCCCGGGACCGCCTCGGTGGGCGCCGCGCCCGTGACCAGGTCCAGCCCGATCGCCTCGACGTCGGTGCCGGCGAGCACCGGCAGCGCGGCGCCCAGGTCCCCGTACGGGGCGGCGACGAACAGCGCGGGACGCTGCGGGCGCGCGAGCTCGGTCGCGAGCACGCGGTACGCGTCCGCGGTCGCCGCGAGCAGACGCTCGACCGGCACGTCGATGCTCTCCGAGACGAGCGCGGGCTCGTCGAGCTGCACCCACGTGGCCCCCGCCGCCGCGAGGTCGCGCAGCAGGTCCGCGTACACGGGCAGCAGGTCGTGCAGCCGGTCGATCGGCGCGAAGTCCGCGGGCGCACCCTCGGTCGCCTTCGCGAGCGCCAGGTACGTCACCGGGCCGACGATCACCGGGCGGGTCAGGACGCCGTCGGCGAGCGCCTCGACGAACTCCGCGACCGGGCGCGTTCCGACGTACGAGAACGTCGTCTCCGGGCCGATCTCCGGGACGAGGTAGTGGTAGTTGGTGTCGAACCACTTGGTCATCTCGAGCGGAAGGTCGTCGCCACGGCCGCGCGCGACCGTCGAGTACGCCGCGAGGTCGAGCGTGCCGTCCGCGCCGACGAGGTCCGCGAAGCGCGCGGGGATCGCGCCGACGACCGCGGTCGCGTCGAGCACCTGGTCGTAGAAGGAGAACGCGCTCGGGATCGCGGCCGTGTCCTTCGGCAGGCCGAGCTCGACGAGGCGCTCGCGCGTCCGGCGGCGCAGCGCCGCGGCGGTCGCCTCGACCTCGTCGGCCGTGGACCTCCCGGCCCAGAAGGCCTCCACGGCCTTCTTGAGCTCGCGGCGCGGCCCGATGCGCGGGTAGCCGAGCACGGAGCCGGTCGGGAACTGCGGGGTCTCGCTCATGGGGTCCAGCCTTCGTGTCGTGGTGGTGCGGGGTTCGGGGGACGTGGGCGCCGACCTCAGCGGGTCGAGCCGTCCAGCTGCGCGCCCTCGAGCAGGTCGAGCGCGGCCTCGTGCTTGTTGTACGTGTAGAGGTGCACGCCGGGTGCGCCGCCGTCGAGGACGCCCTTGACGAGGTCGACACCCGCGCGGGTGCCGATGCGGTGCGCCGCCGACGCGTCGTCCGCGGAGCCGAGCGCGTCGAGCAGGTCGCGCGGCACCGGGACACCCGTGAGCTCCTGCGTGCGCAGCAGCCGGGCCGGGTCGGTCAACGGGATGATCCCGGGGATGATCGGGATGACCACGCCCGCCGCGCGCGCCTCGGCCACCAGGCCCAGGTACGACTCGGCGTCGTAGAACACCTGCGTGATCGCGAAGTCCGCACCCGCCTCCTGCTTGGCGAGCAGCGACGCGACGTCCTGCGCGCGCGTGCCGCCCGTCGCCGCGTTGCCACGCGGGAACGCGGCGACGGCGACCGACAGCGGCCGCACCCGCGCACGCACGGCCTGCGCCGGGCTCGCACCGCAGCGCCGGGACTCGATGTCCCGCAGCAGGCCGACGAGCGCGCTCGCGGTCTCCAGGCCGTCCGGGTGGGCCTGCCAGTCGGCCTGGCCCGCGGGCGGGTCGCCCCGCAGTGCCAGGAACGAGCGCACGCCCTCGTCGAGGAACTCCTCGACGATCGTCGTGATCTCGTCGCGGCTCGTGCCCACGCACGTGAGGTGCGCGATCGGGGACAGCGACGTCTCGCGCAGCAGCCGCGAGACGAACGCGCGCGACGTCTCGCGCGTCTTGCCCGAGGCGCCGTACGTGACCGAGACGAAGTCCGGGTGCACGGCCTCGAGCTGGCGCACGGTCTCCCACAGGCGCGGCGCGGCCTGCGGGTTGCGCGGCGGGAAGAACTCGAACGAGAGCGTCGGGCGGTCGAGCGTGCCGAGCGGCCGCGGGTCGGCGGCCACGTGCGCGCCGGTCGGGACGCCGGGGCGCGTCGCGCTGCTCGCTCCGTCGGCGCGCGCGTCGTCGAGCCGCGGCTGCGCCGCGGGCGGGTTCACGGTCGCCGCGCTCACGCCGGCGGGCCGTTCAGACACTGGGTCTGCGACATGTCCACTCCATCGGTCCTGGCGGAAGCACCCACACCCTCGTCGCGGAGGGGGGTTGCTGCGGCGTCGACGAGCCAGGTCTCTCGGCCGCTCTGGATGGTTGGCGTGATCGTAGGCCGGGAGCCCACATGCTGACCACGACTTCTCACGTTGCGAGACGGTCGGGCCGCCCAGCGGACGCGCCGTCGGAGAGTCGCAGATCAGGCGGAGGGACCCTCCGCGGGTCAGGCCAGCGGACGCGGGCGCTGGTGCGGGATCTCGCCCCACGGCTGGGTGCCCGTCACCGTCGACAGCAGACCGGCCTCGACCGCCTGCAGGACCTGCGCGTCCGGCGGGACCGACCCGCCCAGCGCCTCCCGCGCACCGCGGACGGCGTCCAGGCCGCCGTCGTGGTCGGGCATCTCGGTCATGCGCAGGACTGTAACCGCCGCGCACGATCAGGCGAAGTCCCCACAGCCGGATCACCCGAGGGGAGCACGTCCCGGGGTCATCCGAGCGGGCGGCACCCGGACGGCCGGACGCCGCGGGCAATCGCGTGACCCGTCCCGGCCGACGTGCGCTGACCTGCGGATCTGCTCTCGCGCCGGGTCACCCGAACGCCACGACCCGCCGCATCCGCCTCCGCAGCCGCCGGGGGACTTCACCCACGCACCGACGGGCAGGTCGCCAGGTGGTCGTCGACGAGCCCGCACGCCTGCATCGCCGCGTACGCCGTCGTCGGTCCGACGAACCGGAAGCCGAGCGACTTGAGCTCGCGCGCGAGCGCGCCGGACTCGGGCGTCACCGCCGGCACGTCCGCCCACGAGGCCGGGCGCACGTGCTGCGTGCGGTCCGGCGCGAACGACCAGAACAACGCGTCGAGCGTGCGGCCGGAGGCGTGCAGCGCGAGCAGGGCGCGCGCGTTGGCGACGGTCGCCTCGATCTTCTGGCGGTTGCGCACGATCCCCGTGTCCGCGAGGAGCCGCTCGACGTCGTGCTCGTCGTACTCCGCGACCACCCGCGGGTCGAACCCCGCGAACGCCGCGCGGAACGACTCGCGCTTGCGCAGCACGGTGATCCACGAGAGCCCCGACTGGAAGCCCTCGAGCGCGATCCGCTCGAACAGCGCCTCCTCGCCGTGCACGGGCACGCCCCACTCCTCGTCGTGGTAGCGCTCGTACAGCGGGTCGCCGTCGCCGAAGCACCGCCCCGTCACGGGCGCCGGAGCGGTCACGGGCGCCGGAGCGGTCACGGCCGCCAGCGGGGTGTCGGCCGTCACGGTGTCGTCCATGCGGTTGAGTCTGCCGTCTCCCGCCCACGCCGCGGCAGACCCCGCGCGCCCCCTGTGGACGACGAGTCGTCAGCCGAACCCCCCGTTCCCGCCGTCGGCCCGGCCCCGCTCCCAGACCCCGACGTCGTGGTTGCTACGGCTCAGACGCGCCGTTCCCGGAGCATCCGCGGGGGCGGCGACCGGCCACCTCGGCCTTTCACGGTGGAGGCTGACGTCAGAGTCTCGCAGGGAAAGGTGCCTTGACCTGAACATCAGAAGTACGTTTTGCCACGGCATGCGATGGAGCTCCGCTATGGTGCGATTCGAGTGCCTCGCCGGGGCGAGGCGCATAAGCAGGGGAAAGGGCAATGCATCGACAACTAGCCGTCCTAGGAGTCTGTCTGCTCACTGTGATAGTAGGGGGCTGTTCCGGCTCGAGTTCTGACGGCGATTGCGTGGCTCCGGTGCTCGCCGTGTCGCAGAGCACGGTCTCTCCGGGCGACGAGATCACGCTGACGGGGTCGTACTTCACCGTCGGCTGCAACGACGCCGGCGAGGACGCGCCCGAGCCCAGCCCGACGACCGCACCCGTGCTGTGGGTACAGGGAGCCACCCCGGGCGCGACCGTTGCCGAAGCGTCGATCGACGAGGACGGCGAGCTCACGTCGACGATCGTGGTGCCCGCCGACGCCGCTGCAGGCGACGCCACGGTCTCCGTGTCCCTCGACGGTGCCACGACGGCGGAAGTCTCCGTGAGCGTGGCGGAGTGAGCCGGGCGAAGACGCTTGCGGCACTCGGTCTCGTCACGGTTGTCGCCGTGGGGGCAACGGGCGCGCCAGCGATGTCTGCTGATTCGTCTGCTGCCGCCCCGTGCGCGGGCTTGTCCGGCCCCCTGCTACTTGCCTCGACCCAGGAGATCGCGATTGCCGACGTCGCGCGGTGCGGTCTTGTCGGAGCCGAGGTCCGTGCCGGGCTAACCGGTGCACAGACAACCGCAACGCGCTGTTCGGCCACAAGTGGTTCAAGGACTTCAACTACTGGGTCAACGACACCGAGAACCTCCCCAGCGACATCTCCGGTGGCACGTTCACCACCGTGGTCAAGGATGCGGCCAAGATGTGGCAGAACGGAACCAACGGGTGCGGCGTCTCGGTGGACGTCGATCGAACCAACGTCTGGCAAGGGATAACCACAAGGAACAGCAATGTCAATGGACCCGAGGGCAAGTGCGCAAAGTCAGGCGATGGAAAGAACGTCGTCGACTTCGGAGTGCTCCCGTCCGGACTGAATGGCATCTCATGCACCAGAGACAGTTGGCGGGTGGGGCTCGACATCGCTCAAGAGTCGGACGTCCGGATCAACAAGCAATCAGGACGCTGGACCACGACGAGCAGCGGGTGCAAGGGCAAGATCGACCTCCGCGGTGTGGTGAACCACGAGCTGGGGCACACCATGGGGCTGGCCCATGTCGGAAACGGCGACTCCGCACTCGTCATGAGCACCAAGCGCCCGGCCTGCACGTTCGACCGTCGAACTCTCGGTAAGGGCGACGTCACCGGCCTGAAGCGCTTGTACGGCTAGGCCCTGTCTCCGTTGTTACGTCACCATGTGATGCATGCGGCCGGGACGACGGCGGTGCGGTAGGGGATCGCGGGCTTGTCGTCACGGGTGACCAGCCGGCGCTGCTGCTTGGTCCGGGGCGAAGTGGCGTTCCAGGACTTCTAGGGGACGACGACCTTGATGCCCTGCGCGTGCATCGACCGGCGGTAGGCGCCGGCCGATGCACGCCCTGTCCGCGATCACCGCGTCCAGCTCCGATCGGCAGGCTCTCGTGATCCGCTGGGGTTAGGTCAGGGTGGTGAGCTGTTTGCGGACGCGCTGGGCCGAGATCGGGGTCGGGGTGCCGAGCTGCTGCGCGAACAGGCTCACGCGCAGCTCCTCGAGCTGCCAGCGGACCATCGCGACCTGCGCGCGGTCCGCCCCGGACGCAGCCGCGAGCGCGTTCTCCAGGTCGTGCACCTGCCACGCCAGGTCGGCGTCGCGCGCGGGGTTCTCGGCGGCCTTGCCCAGCCGGTACCGCGCAGCACGCAGGTAGCGCACCAGGTGCATCAGGCGGTCCGCGCCGGTCTCGACGACGAATCCCGCGTGGACCAGTCGCGCCGACTGCTCGCGCACGTCGGACGCGGTGGCCAGCAGCGCGAGGCTCGAGGTCCCCTTGAGCTCGACCTCGAGCTCGCGCCACGCGGTGAGCACCTGGACGAGCACGCCGACGAGCGCGTGCACCCGGTCCTCGAGCCGGTCGCGCAGGAACGCGCGCAGCGCGGCGTAGTCCTCGGGCGTCCGGATGTCCGCGGGGGTGCGGCCCGCCTCGGCGGGGCGTGTGCGCAGGTGCTCGTCGACGAGCGCGTCGACCGCGGCGAGCTGCACGTCCTCGACGAGCGCCTCGCGGCTCGGGTACGGGTTGGCGGCCAGCGCGAGCGCCTGGGCACCCGTCCAGCGGGACGTCACGCGGGCCGGGGCGAGCCCGACGTCGAGCAGCAGCAGCCGGCGCAGGCCTGCGCGCGCGGCGGCGGGGCGCGCGGACGCGTCGGCGAGCGTGCGCACCGAGACGCTCGTGCGCTCGTCGACCAGGGTCGGGTAGGCGCGCACGACGGTCGCGCCCGAGCGCACCTCGACGACCTCGGGGAGCGTGAGGTCGGCGGGCCACGTCGTCAGGCCCGCGCGCGACACGGACTCGGCGACCGGCCCCGACGAGCCGTCCCTCGCGTGCCGCGACTCGGAGGCACCCGCGTCCGACGAGCGGGCATCGCCGCGGTCCGGGCGCGCGCGCGGACCAGGCCGCGCGGGCTCGTCGGCCGCGAGCCCCGCCTCCCGCATGGCCTGCCGCAGCGCGGCCTTCACGGCGTTGTCGACCGCGTCCTGCGCGCGGTCCGCGAGCCGGTGCTGCAGCGCCGCGAGGTCCTTGCCCTCGTCGACCACTCCGCCACGGTCCCCGACCACGCGGAACGTCATCCGCAGGTGCGCGGGCAGGCGGTCGTCGTCGAACGCGTCGGCGGGGACGTCCACGTCGCGCACGGCCCGGACGGCGGAGCGGAACGCGTCGTGGAACGACGGCGCGGCGTCGCCCGCGCGCACGGTGTCGGCCCAGGTCGCGGTGTTCTCGCGCAGCCAGGCGGCCACCGCGCGGCCGACGTCGGGTGCGGGGACGAGCTGCACGCGCACTGGCTTGGGCAGCGCGCGGATCGTCGCGACGACGAGCTCGTCGAGCAGCCCCGGCACCATCCAGCCGAAGCCGTCGGGCGTCAGGCGCGGCAGCTGGGGGAGCGGGATGTGCACGGTGACGCCGTCGGCCTCGGTGCCGGGCTCGAACTGGTAGGTCAGCGGGAGCGACAGGTCGCCCTGCGGCCATCGCGACGGGAACGAGGACTCGTCGATCGCGTCCGCGTCGGACGAGACGAGCAGCTCGCGCGAGTACGTCAGCAGGTCGGGGTCGCGGCGCCGCGCGGTCTTCCACCACTGGTCGAAGTGCCGGGCGGAGACGACGTCCGCGGGCACCCGCTCGTCGTAGAAGTCGAACAGGGCGTCCTCGTCGGCCAGCAGGTCCGCGCGGCGGGCGCGCGCCGCGAGCTCGGAAGCCTCCGCGAGCAGACGGCGGTTCTCGTGGAAGAACTGGTGGTGCGTGGTCCACTCACCCTGCACGAGCGCGTGCCGGACGAACAGCTCGCGCGCGGCCTCGGGGTCGACCTTCGCGTACAGCACGCGCCGCCCCGCGACGACCGGCAGCCCGTACAGCAGGACGCGTTCGGTGCACATGGCCGCACCCTGCTTGGTGGACCACGCCGGGTCGGAGTAGGTGCGCTTGACCAGGTGCGCGCCGAGCTCCTCGGCCCACGCGGGGTCGATGCGGGCCGCGTCTCGCGCCCACAGCCGGGACGTCTCGACGAGCTCGGCGGCCATGACCCACGCGGGCGGCTTCCGGGCGAGCCCCGAGCCGGGGAAGATCGCGAACCGCGCGCCGCGCGCGCCGAGGTACTCGTTGCGCCCGCGCCGGTCGGGCCGGGCCGGGCGCTTGTCACCCCGACGAGCGGGTGCGGCGACCTCGGTGGCCTCCTGCATCCCCACGTGCGACAGCAGCCCGGACAGCACGGAGCGGTGGATCGCGTCGGCGTCCCAGTCGCGGCGCAGCTCGCCGCGCCGCGGGCCGCCGGCACCCGCACCCTCGTCGGGACCGTCCGCGAGCGCGGGCCACCCGCCCTCCCCACCGCCGCCGGACGCCTCGTCGGGACCGCGACGGCGCCCCGCGGGCAGACCCTTGGCGAGGTCCCGCAGCTGGGTGACGACGTCCTGCCACTCGCGGACCCGCAGGTAGTTCAGGTGCTCGGCGCGGCACGCGCGGCGGAACGCGTTGCCGGACAGCTCGCGCCGCTGCTCGCGCAGGTAGGCCCACAGGTTCAGGTAGGACAGCAGGTCGGAGGTGGGGTCGGCGAACCGCGCGTGCAGCGCGTCGGCCTTCTCGCGCTCCTCGGCGGGACGCTCGCGCGGGTCCTGGATGGACAGCGCGGCCGCGACGACGACGACCTCGCGCAGCACCCCGTGGCGCGAGGCCTCGACCACCATGCGGGCGAGCCGCGGGTCGACCGGGAGCTGCGCGAGCGCACGCCCCGTCTCGGTGAGCCGGGTCCCGTCCGGCCCGGTCTCGATCGCGCCGAGCTCGGTGAGCAGCTGCACGCCGTCGCGCACCGCGCGCACGTCGGGCGGGTCGACGAACGGGAAGTCGACCACGTCCTGCGGCGAGGCCGCGACGCCCACGGCGATCATCTGCAGGATCACCGACGCGAGCGACGTGCGCAGGATCTCCGGCTCGGTGAACCGCTCGCGTCGCTCGAAGTCGTCCTGCGAGTACAGGCGGATCGCGATGCCGTCGGCCACGCGGCCGCACCGCCCCGAGCGCTGGTTGGCGGACGCCTGGCTGATCGGCTCGATCGGCAGCCGCTGCACCTTCGTCGCCTTCGACCACCGGCTGATGCGCGCCGTACCCGGGTCGACGACGTACCGGATGCCCGGCACGGTCAGCGACGTCTCCGCGACGTTCGTCGCGAGCACGATGCGCCGCCCGGGGTGCGACGAGAACACGCGGTGCTGCTCGGCGGCCGACAGGCGCGAGTAGAGCGGCAGCAGCTCGACCGCCTGCGGGTGGCGCGGGTCGGTCACGCGCGTGCCGAACGACGCGCGCAGCGCGTCCGTCGCGTCGCGGATCTCACGCTCCCCGGACAGGAACACGAGCACGTCGCCGGGTCCCTCGGCGCACAGCTCGTCGACCGCATCCGTGATGCCGGTCATGAGGTCGCGCTCCCGCACGGGCTGGCGGGCCGGGGGCGGTGTGCGGCGCCGTGGGGCGTCGTCGTCGAGCTCGTCGTCCTGCACGCCCAGCGCGTCGGGCGACAACGGCCGGTACCGGATCTCGACGGGGTAGGTGCGGCCGGTGACCTCGACGACCGGCGCGGGGACACCGTCGGGGTGCTCGGGGGTGGGGGCGCTCGCGAAGTGCCGGGCGAAGCGGTGGGAGTCGATCGTCGCGGACGTGATGACGAGCTTGAGGTCCGGGCGGCGCGGCAGCAGGCGCGTGAGGTAGCCGAGCAGGAAGTCGATGTTGAGGGACCGCTCGTGCGCCTCGTCGATGATGAGGGTGTCGTACTGCCGCAGCAGCGGGTCGCGCTGGATCGCCGCGAGCAGGATCCCGTCCGTCATGACCTTCACGAGCGTGTGCTCGCTGGAGGTGTCCGTGAACCGCACCTGGTACCCGACGAGCTCGCCGAGCGGCGTGCCGATCTCCTGCGCGATGCGCTCCGCGACCGACCGTGCCGCGATGCGCCGAGGCTGCGTGTGGCCGATCTGTCCCGCCCGGCCCCGGCCGAGCTCGAGCGCGATCTTGGGCAGCTGCGTCGTCTTGCCCGACCCGGTCTCACCGGCGACGACGACGACCTGGTGGTCCCGGATGGCGGCCGCGATGTCCGCCCGCCGCGCGCTGACCGGCAGCTCCGGGGGGTAGGTGATCGGCGGCAGCACCGCCGCCTCGCGCGCCGCGGCCGCTCGAGCGCGCCGGGCCTCGCCGTTCGGCTCAGGGCGACGGCGGCGCTGGCGGCGCTCGTCGCGCTGGTCGGTGGTCACGGCTTCCCATCCTCCCAGGTCCGCCCGTGAGGTGGCGCGCTCATTCCGGACGCAGGTCGGGGCCTCAGCGTCCGGACGCGTCCTGCGTGACGTCCGCGACCGTCGCGTCGAGCGCGGTGACCAGGGCGTCGCCGTCGACGGTCGCGGCGACCCCGTGCGCGCCCGCCCCGATCGACACCCGCCGCCCGAGCACGCGCTCGTCGGCGACCACGGGCCACGCCGTGAGCGAGCCGAACGGCGTGATCGTCCCCCGCTCGTACCCGGTCACGTCCAACGCGGTGCCGGCGTCCGGCAGCGACAGCCGGGACACGCCGAGCAGGGCGCGCAGCTTCGGCCACGAGATCGCGCGGTCGCCCGTGACGAGCACGAACAGGTAGTCGTCGTCGCCGCGCCGCACGACGAGCGACTTCACGACGTCCGCCGGTGTGACGCCGCGCGCCGCGGCCGCCTCCTCGAGCGAGCCCACGCGGCCGTGCCGCGTCACGACGAAGTCGAGCCCCGACGCCTCGAGCGCGGCGGTCGCGCGCCGCTCACCGTCCACCGATCCCATGGCCCCACCTCACCACACGACGCCGGGACGCGGCGACGGGGGCCGCGACGCTCGGTCGCGACCCCCGTCGGGTCGTGCGGGCACCCGTGGGGTGCCGTGCGGTCAGGTCACAGCGTGGGGGCCGTGCCCGGGACCGGGATCGAGACGGGCGCGCGGCCCTTCTTCGGCGTCAGCGACAGCGACTCGTACGACTCGAGCTTCTGGGCGAAGGGCTGCGCCCCGACACAGCTGCGCGTCGCACCCTTGACGGCCTTGCCCGTCAGCAGGTAGTTCGTGATCGCGTTGTCGACGCACGTCGACGAGCCGAACGCGGTGTGACCCCAGCTGTTGCTCGAGATGAACGACGAGTTCGGCAGGAGCGCCGCCGCGGCCTTGGCACCGTTGTAGTTGGTCGCCGGGTCCCACCAGTTGCCGACGACGAGCACCGGCGCGGACGTCACGTGGTCGAACGTGCCGCGGTAGGCGTCCTCGTCCTTGGCGGTCCAGGTCCACGACGCGCACGGCGCCGAGGCCCAGGTCCACATCTGGCCGAACGCGTCACCGGTCTTGGCGGCCGTGGTGCCCGCCGCGACCCAGCTCGCCGCGTTGCCCGGGTTCAGGCTGTCGGTGCACATGACCGACTGGTACGCCTCCGGCCCGTTGTCGTACGGGAACGCGAAGCCGGGGACCTTGGCGGCCAGCTCCTGCTTCGCCGCGTCCTGCGCTGCGGAGAGCTGCTTGTACTCCTTCATGCGGGACGTGAGCTTCTTCGCCGCCGCGTTCCACTGCTTGCGCTCGGCGGCGCTCGTCGGCGTCTCCTGCAGCTCCATGAACATGTCGAGGTCCATGTCGACCCACGCGGCCGCCTCGAGCTGGTACAGGTCCGACATCAGGAACGACATCACGAGGCCGTAGTCCACCTCGAACGACTCGTCGATGACGATCGGCTGGGCCTTGATCGCCTTCGCGAACTTGTCGAACTTCTTCGCCGGGTTCGAGCTGCGCTTGGCGAGGTAGCAGTAGTCCGGGCCCTTCTGCCCGCACCGCGTGAGGATCGACCGCAGGGCCTTCCACGCACCGTCGCCCGACGCGATGCGCTGCGTCTGCGGGGTGCTCTGGTTCGCCGCGGTGCCGGCCCAGCCCTCGGGGTCGAGGACGCCGTCGATCACGATGGCGCGGACGCGGTCCGGGAAGATGTTCGCGTACACGTTGCCGAGGTAGCTGCCGTAGGAGAAGCCCAGGTAGGTGAGCTTCGAGTCGCCGAGGGTGCGGCGGATCACGTCCATGTCACGCGCGACGTTCGCGGTGGACATCGACGCCGACATCGGCTTGCCGAGCGTGGAGCAGGCCTGGCCGTACTTCTTCGCGGAGTTCACGAAGTCGGTGCGCTGCGCGGTCGTCCGCGGGTAGGCGGCCTCCCACGTGGGCAGCAGCGTGTCGGTCTGCTCGCCGATGTTGCGGAAGCAGGCGACGTTGTCCGAGAAGTTCGTGCCGCGGGGGTCGATGCCCACCAGGTCGAACCGCTGGACGATGTCCTTCGGCAGGAAGTACGGGGCGCTGATCGCGATGTTCACGCCCGAGCCGCCGGGGCCGCCCGGGTTGAGGAACAGCGTGCCGAGCTTGGCGGTCGGCTTCGTCGCGGGGACGCGGACGAGCGCGACGCTCGTCGTCGGCCCCTCGGGCTCGTCGTAGTCGAGCGGGAGGTCGACGGTGCCGCACTGCACACCCTTGTCGACGACGTTGGAACAGTCGAACCAGTCGATGTCCGCGACGACGGAGTCGACGCGGGCCGCCTCGGCCGGGTCGGTCTGGTCGGGGACGGTCACGGCGGCCGGTGTGGCGGCGGTGGGCTCGGCGGCCTGGGCCGCGGTCGTGGATCCTGCGAGGGCGACCGCGACGACGAGCGCCGCGAACGCGGACACACGAGGTCGAGTGTGCATACGAGAAAACCCCCTGTCTGGGTCGCGCGCCGCCCCTGGTCCGGTCGACCTGGATTCCCGCGGCACGCAGGGCATACCTTGCCGAAGCGCGGGTCGCCGTGAGGTCCCCCTGGGGGATGAACTTCTCGAGCGGTGCGACCCGACGAATCCTCCCAGAGGCCGACAACCTCCTGCGCGCGAGCGGATGTGCAGGTCGGACGCGCGCGCCGACCCCGCCCTGGGGTGGGGAGCGCGGTGGACCCGGCCGGGGGCGAAAACGTGCGGCCGCGGCCTGTCCCCGCGGGAGTGTCGGCGGCGGCGGATACGGTCCGGGACATGCGGATCCTGCACACCTCCGACTGGCACCTGGGCCGGTCGCTGCACGGGGTCGACCTGCTCGACCACCAGGCGGCGTACCTGGACCACCTGGTCGACGTGGTGCGCTCCGAGGCCGTCGACGCGGTCGTCGTCGCGGGGGACGTGTACGACCGTGCGATCCCGCCCGTGGAGGCCGTCACGCTGCTGTCCGAGACGCTCGCCCGGCTCGCCGGCTCCACGACCGTGGTCCTCACCTCCGGCAACCACGACTCCGCGACGCGCCTGGGGTTCGGGGCCGCGCTGATGCGCGAGCGCGTGCAGCTGCGCACCCGCGTCGCGTCGCTCGCCCGCCCCGTCGAGGTGGTCGACGACGAGGGGCGTGCGCTGCTCGTGTACGGCTTGCCGTACCTCGACCCGGACTCGGTCCGCACCGAGCTGGCCGAGCCGGGTGCGGCGCCCCTCGCGCGCTCGCACGAGGCCGTCACCGCCGCCGCGATGGCGCGCGTGCGCGCCGACCTGGCCGCGCGTCCGGCGGGATCCGTGCGGCCGCGCAGCGTGGTGGCCGCGCACGCGTTCGTCGTCGGCGGGGTCGCGAGCGAGTCCGAGCGGGACATCCGGGTGGGCGGGGTCGACCACGTCGCGTCGCACGTCCTGGGCGGTGTGGACTACGTCGCGCTCGGGCACCTGCACGGGCCGCAGGTGGTGACCGGGCCCGCGGGGACGACGATGCGCTACAGCGGCTCGCCGCTGGCGTACTCGTTCTCCGAGCAGCGGCACACCAAGTCGAGCGTGCTCGTCGACCTGTCGTCCGACGAGGTGCGTACCGAGCTGGTGCCCGCGCCCGTGCCGCGGCGGCTCGCGGACGTCACCGGCGAGCTCGCGGACCTGCTGGGCGCCGCGGGTGAGCCGCACGTGGGCGACTGGGTGCGGGTCGTCGTGACCGACGAGCGGCGGCCCGACGACCTGTACGCGCGGGTGCGCGCCCGGTTCCCGCACGCGCTCGTCGTGCAGCACCGGCCCCCGCAGACCTCGCAGGGCACCGTGCTGCGGGCGGTGACGGCCGCGGCCGACCCGGTCGAGGTCGCGTGCGACTTCGTGGCGCACGTGAGCGGCGCGCGCCCGGACGCCGACGAGCTCGCGGTGCTGCGCGCCGCGTACGAGCACGCGGCCGCCGCGGAGCGGAGCGCCTGATGCGTCTGCTGTCGTTGACCCTGCAGGCCGTCGGGCCGTTCGCGGACCGGCACACCGTGGACTTCGCGGCGCTCGGCTCGTCGGGGCTGTTCCTGCTCGAGGGCCCGACGGGTGCGGGCAAGTCGACCCTCATCGACGCGGTCGTGTTCGCGCTGTACGGCAAGGTCGCCTCCGCCGACGCGAGCGGTGACCGGGTGCGCTCGGCGTACGCGGACGACGACACCGAGACGTTCGTCGACCTCGTCTTCGAGGTCGCGGCCGGGCGGTACCGCGTGCGCCGGACGCCCGCGTTCGACCGCGCCAAGAGGCGCGGCACCGGCACCGTGCGGCAGCAGGCGTCGGTGCGGCTGTGGCGGCTGACGGGGGACAGCGGTGCGGCCGGAGTCGACGACGAGCCCGCGGGCGAGATGCTCTCGACCCGGCTCGACGAGGTGGGCGCCGAGATCCAGCGGCTCGTCGGGCTGGACCGGGCGCAGTTCGTCCAGACGATCGTGCTGCCGCAGGGCGAGTTCGCGCGTTTCCTGCGCGCGGACCCCGAGGACCGGCGCAGCCTGCTGCAGAAGATCTTCGGCACCGAGGTGTACGAGCGGATGCAGGCGCGGCTCGTCGAGATGCGCCGCGAGGCCGACCGTGCGACGGACGCGACGCGACGCACCGTGCAGGAGCGTGTCGCGCAGCTCGCGGGTGCCGCGGGGCTGGACGACGAGCTCACGCAGTCGCGCGACGCGGTCACGGGGGTCCTCGCCGGACGCGGGGCCGTGGACGACGCCGAGCGGGCGCTCGCCGTGCCGCTGGCCGCACTCGTGGCGCAGGCCGAGCGTGACCGGGCGGAGGCGGACCAGGCGACGGCCGCGCTCGAGGCCGCGCGCACCGCGGCCGAGGCCGGGCGGCGCACCGTGCGGCTCGCCGAGCAGCGCGACCGGCTGCGCGCCGAGCTCGCGGCGCTGGTCGCGGCGCAGGACGCGCAGCGGGAGGCGGCCCGCCGGCTGGCGTCGGCCCGGGCCGCGCGCGCCGTGCGGCCCCTGCTGCGGGCGGTCGGGCTCGCGTCGTCGGCGTGGGACGCCGCGGCCAAGGCGTTCGTCGCCGCGCGGGACGTCGCACCGACGGACCTCGCGGGGCTCGTCGACGGCGGCGACCCGGTGCCCGGGGCGGACGGCCCCGGGGTCGAGCGGCTCGTGGCCGCGCACGACGAGGCCGTGCGCACGGCAGCAGGGCTCGAGCGGGACGTGGCGACCGAGGCGTCGCTGCAGGCGCTGCGCGCGGCCGTGACGCAGGCACGCGGCGCAGTCGAGGACCGCGAGACGGAGATCGCCGCGCACGACGCGTGGCTCGCCCAGCGCCCCACCGAGGCGGCGGCCCTCGCCGAGGCGCTCGCCGCGGCGCGCGCGCAGGGCACGTCCGAGGCGGACGCGGCGGTCGCGGTCGAGGCCGCGCGGCTGCGCGCGCAGGCCCACGAGCAGCTCGCGGCGCTGCTGGTCCGCGAGGAGACGGCTCAGGCGCAGGTCGCGCACGCCGGGCGCGGCGCGCAGGCGGCCGTGCACGCGGCGGCGAGCGCGCGGCTGGCGCGCATCGCCGGGCTCGCGGGCGAGCTCGCGGACGCCCTGGTCCCGGGCGAGGACTGCCCGGTGTGTGGCAGCGCCGAGCACCCGCGGCCCGCCGCACTGGGCGCGGACCACGTGACGGCCGACGAGGTCGCCGCCGCGGAGGCCGACGCGCGGCAGGCCGAGGCGGCGCTCGTCGCCGCGCGCGAGGTGCTCGTGCGCGTCCAGGCGGAGGCAGCGGCCGCACGCGAGGCGACCGACGGCACCACACCGGACGAGGCGCGGGACGCGCTGGTGCGGGCCGGCCGCGCCCTCGACGAGGCGCGCGCGGCCGTCGTCGAGGCCGACCGGCTCGCCGCACGGCTCGCGGCCCACGACGAGGAGACCGAGGTCCGCCGCCGCGCACGGGCGCTCGCGGTCGCCGGGCGGGACAGCGCCGCGGTGCTGGTGGACGTGCGGACCGGCGAGCTCGCCGCGGCGGAGGCCGGGGTCGCGCTCGCGCGGGGCGAGCACCCGACCGTCGCCGCGCGGCACGCCGCGCTCGTCGAGCGGGCCGCCACGGCGGCGGACCTGCGCCGGGCGCTCGAGGCCGTCGCCGCCACCGGCGGGGACCTCGTGCGCCGCACGCGTGAGCTCGAGTCCGCGCTCGCCGAGCACGGTTTCGCGGATGCCGACGCGGCCCGCGCCGCCGACCTGGCGGACGACCAGGCCGACGCGCTGGACCGGCTGGTCCGGCAGCACGAGGCCGCACTCGCCCGCGTGCGGACGGGGCTCGCCGAGCTCGCCGACGAGCCGCTGCTCGCGGACGTGGCCGAGGGCACGGTGCCCGACGTCGAGCTGGTGCTGCAGGCCGAGCGGGCCGCCGCCGAGGTCGCCCAGGCGGCCACCGCGCGCGCCGGGGTCTCCGCCTCCCGCGCCGACGCCGCGCAGCGCGCCGCGCACGGCGTGCTCAGCGCGCTCGCCGAGCACGTGCGGTGCCTCGGCGACGCCGCGCCCGTGCTTCGGCTCGCGGGGCTCGCGTCGGGCACGGGATCGGACAACGACCACGCGCTGTCGCTCGCCACGTACGTGCTCGTCCGGCGGTTCGAGGACGTCGTCGCCGCGGCCAACGCGCGGCTCGGTGCGATGTCCGACGGCCGGTACGAGCTCGTGCGCAGCGACGCCAAGGAGGACGTGAGCTCGCGTCGCCGCGGCCTCGCGATGCGCGTGCTCGACCACCACACCGAGCAGCAGCGCGACCCGCGCACCCTGTCCGGCGGCGAGACGTTCTACGTGTCGCTGTGCCTCGCGCTCGGCATGGCCGACGTGGTCACGGCCGAGGCGGGCGGCATCGACCTGGGCACGCTGTTCGTCGACGAGGGGTTCGGCTCGCTCGACCCGCACACGCTCGACCAGGTGCTCGCCGAGCTCGACCGGCTGCGCGCGGGCGGGCGGGTCGTCGGCGTGGTGTCGCACGTCGACGCGCTCAAGCAGACCATCGCGGACCGCGTCGAGGTGCGGCGCACCGCCACCGGGCCCAGCACCCTCACCGTCCGGGCGGGCTGACCGGCCGCCCGGGGGCTCACCACGACCAGCCGCGCGACGTGAGCTCGACCTCCTCGCGGAAGCGTTCGGCCGGGTCGCCGAGCGGGCTCTCCTCGACCTGGACACCGGCGAGCGTGCACGCCTTCGCCAGCAGCTGGTCGTACGCGAGCTGCGAGGCGATGATCCGCTCCGCCCGCGCGTACCCCCGCGTGTCGAGCTCGAGCCGGCGCACGTGGTCCGCGACCTTCGTCAGGCGGTCCTGCACCCACAGCGCGTCGAACGGGTCGGCGGGCGGCTCGAGCGGCTCGGGCCGACGCAGCGCCTGAGCCCACCGCTCGAACACCCGGGCCAGGGCCGTGCGCCATCGCGGCGGCTCGTCCTCCCCGGGGAACAGCGACATCATCGTCCCGAAGAGGACCGCCGGGAGCAGAACGCTGATCAGCAGCAGAACCCACATCATCGGGCGTCCTTCGTCATGGTCCTTCGGCATCCAGGCTAGGTGCGGGACGTGACGTGCGCCACACAAATCACGCACCTGGCGGCGGGGGCCCACAGCGTGTGTCAGGGAGCTGCACGCCCGGCGCCCGGCGCGCGAAGACGCTGGTGACAGGCGCGGTGGGCGGTCCGAGCGAGATGCCCGACGTGCGCCCGGCCCCGCCGTGACCCGACTGGACGCGCTGCATCCGCGGACGAGCGCCGCCGGGCGGGTTGCCGGGGACTGCACCTAGCGTGGAGCGCATGCGTGCGAGACGGAGGGCCCGGTGGGCGGTCGCGGTGGTCGGCCTGCTCGTCGTGGTCCTCGCGCTCGTCGTGGTCGACCGCATCGCTGCCGCACGCGTGGAGCAGGCGGTCGCCGACGGGTTCACCGCGCGCGTCGAGGACCCCGTGGGGGAGCCCCGCGTCGAGGTCGGCGGGTTCCCCGTGCTCACCCAGCTCGCCGCGGGCCGGATCGACGACGTCGACATCCGGCTCGACGGTGCGACGCTCGGCGGCGTCGCGATGACGGACCTGGCCATCGCCGCGCGCGGGGTGTCCACCACCGGCCCGCAGCGGATGGACCACGTCGACGTGCACGCGATCGTCCCGGCCGCGTCCGTGCAGGACCTCGTCACGCAGCGCACCGAGCTCGACGTCGAGGTCGGTGTCCAGGGGGACGAGCTCGAGCTGCGTGGCACCGCGCTGGGGCTGCCGCTCGTCGCGACGCTCACGCCGCGCGTGGTCGACGGCAGGCTGCTCGTCGACCTCGGGAGCGTGTCGGTCGGCGGCGTCGAGCTCGACCCGACGCTGCTGCCGCAGGACGTGTCGGGCCGGCTCACCGGCCTCGAGGTCCCGATCGAGGGCCTCCCCGAGGGGCTCGTGCTCACCGACGCCGTCGTCGACCCCGCCGGCCTGCGCATCACCGCCTCCGGCACCGACGTCACGATCCCCCCACCCTCCTGACCCCTGACCCTCCATTCCTGACCCCCTGACTCCCTGTCCCCTGACCCCGCCCTTCCTCCGGCTCCGACGCCTGATACCGCGAGCGATGACGGTCTCGTCAAGGACATCCCGCGCGCCCCCGCGGTTACTCCGGGTCTCGGGCTGGATTACGCGAGCGATGGCGGTCTCGTCGGCGGCATCCCGCGCGACCCCGTGGTTGCTCCGGGTATGGGGATGGATTCCGCGAGCGATGGCGGTCTCGTCGATGGGATCCCGCGAGCCCGTGGTTGCTCCGGGTCTCGGGTCGGATTGCGCGAGCCATGGCGGTCTCGTCGCCGGGATCCCGCGCGACCCCGTGATTGCTCCGGTTATGGGGTCGGATCCCGCGAGCGATGGCGGTCTCGTCGACGGGATCCAGCGCGAGCCCGGGGTTGCTCCGGGTTTGCGGACGGATACCGCGAGCGATGGCGGTCTCGTCGGTGGGGTCCCGCGTGACCCCGTGATTGCTCCGGTTATGGGGTCGGATCCCGCGAGCGATGGCGGTCTCGTCGGCGGGGTTCGCGAGCCCGGGGTTGCTCCGGGTTTGCGGACGGATACCGCGAGTGATGGCGGTCTCGTCGCTGGGATCCCGCGTGACCCCGGGGTTGCTCCGGGTTTGGGGATGGATACCGCGAGCGATGACGGTCTCGGCGTGGCTGGCGTGGCCGGCCTGGGCGGCGGGCGGCGGCGGCGGGGGCCGGCGGGGGTGGGTCAGGGGGTGGTGTGGCAGGTGGTGAGGGCTTGGGACAGGGCGTCGCGCTCGGGTGGGGTGACGCGCAGGGCGTAGGCGGACTTCACGCGGATCTGACGCAGCGCGTAGACGCACGCGTAGCCGGGGTCGGGGGGCAGCCAGTCGGACGCGTCGGCGGCGCCCTTGTCCTGGTTGGCCCGACCGTCGACGGCGAGCAGGTTGGCGGGGTCGTTGGCGAACCGCTCGCGCGCGGGCGGGTCCCACGCGTCGGCACCGGCGGCCCACGCGTCGGCGAGCGCGACCACGTGGTCCACCTGCACGTCGGCGGAGCCCGGGCCGCGCCGGAACTCGACGACCCGCGCGGTGTACGGGTCGTCGAGCACACCGGCCAGGACGGTGCACCCGTCGGTGTCGAGCCGCACGGCGGTCAGGTCGCGGCGCAGCACGTCGTCGCGCGTGGAACACCCGTTGCGGTCGACGTCCGCCCACGCGGTGCCGAACCGCGCGCGGTCGTACGGGGGGACGTGCCGCGGGGTCCCGACGACGAGCGCGGCGAGCGCCGTGCGGCCGTCGACGAGGTCCGCGGCGGTGACGGGCCAGCGTGCGGCGGCGCGCTCGCGCAGCAGCACGGGCACACCGAGCCCGACGACGAGCGCGAGCACGAGGACCACCGTCCACCCGGTCCACCAGGGCCAGCCACCGCGCACGGGCAGCAGCCTCGCGGTGTGCGGGTGGGCGCGGCCGGCGGGCGCGGCGACCGGTGGAGGACCACGACGACCCGGGCGGCTGGGGTCGGGTCGCGGCGGGACACGCACGTCGTGCCTCGTCGCGGCACGGCGCTCGGCCTGCCACGCTGGGCACGTGGACCCCTCTTACGACCTCATGACGCGCGTGGCCTGCGAGTTCATCGGCACCGCGATCCTCATCATCCTCGGCAACGGGACGGTCGCGAACGTCCACCTCAAGGGCTCGAAGGGGTACCGCGGCGGCTGGTCGCTGATCGCGATGGGCTACGGGTTCGGCGTGATGATCCCGGCGCTCATGTTCGGCGGGGTCAGCGGCAACCACATCAACCCGGCGTTCACGGTCGGCCTCGCGGCGTGGGGCCTGTTCCCGTGGGCGCAGGTCGCACCGTACGTGATCGCGCAGCTGCTGGGCGCGATGGCGGGGCAGCTCGCGATCGTCGCGACCCACAAGCCGTACTACGACCTGACCGACGACCCGGACGACATCCTCGCGACGTTCTCCACGGTCAACGCGGCGCGCTCGCGGCTCAACGGCTTCGCGAACGAGCTGCTCGGCTCGGTGGTGCTGTTCTCGTGCGCGCTCGCGATCGTGCACTCGCCGCTCACGAGGGACGAGCCGGGGCTCGCGCACCTGGCGCTGGGCTTCCTGGTCTGGGGTCTCGTCGCGGGGCTGGGCGGCCCGACGGGTCCGGCGCTCAACCCGGCGCGTGACCTGGGCCCGCGCATCGTGCACGCGCTGCTCCCGCTGAAGCACAAGGGCAGCTCGGACTGGCGCTACGGCTGGGTGCCGGTCGCGGCGCCGATGCTCGCGGGTCTCGTCGGCGTGGGCGGCTGGAAGCTGCTGCTCGGCTGACCGTCAGTCGACGGGCTCGAGCACGAGCAGGGGGATGGTGCGCGAGGTCCGCGTGACGTACGCGTCGTAGTCGGGCCACACCTCGACGGCGCGCGCCCACCACGCGTCGCGCTCCTCGCCGGTCGCCTCGTGCGCGACGTAGTCCTTGCGGACGGGCCCGTCCTGCAGTTCGACCAGCGGGTTCGCGACGACGTTGTGGTACCAGGCGGGGTGCTGCGGTGCGCCGCCCATCGATGCGACGACGGCGTAGCGCCCGTCGTGCTCGACGCGCATGAGGGCGTTCTTGCGCAGCTTGCCCGACGAGGCGCCCACGGTCGTGAGGACGACGACGGGCTTGCCGTTCAGCGTGGTGCCCTGCGTCCCCCCGCTCGTCTCGTACAGCTCGACCTGCTCGCGCGTGCGCTGCGACGTGCTGGGCTCGTACTCTCCGGTCAGCGGCATGCCAGCGGCAACGACCGCGCGCGCCGCGGGTATTCCTGGTGGGTCCGCCGGCGCCGGGGTGCACAATGGCGACGGCCGGCAGGGACGGCTACGGGCGCGCCCGGACGAGCACGCACGAGCAGGGACGAGAGGGACGCGGATGCACGGCATCGCAGGCTGCGAGGTGGCCGCTGCGGCCTGCTCGGGCCACGGCGCCCCGCGCGTCGCCCCCGCCTGACCCGTCGCACGTGCCGGCCGGTCGGGACCAGGGCGGCGCACCGTCGTCGTGCCCACCACCGCCGCACACCCGCGCCGTCGCGCGCCCGGCGGGACCCTGACCGGAGATCCCATGGAACCCCTGACCGACAAGCAGATCCGCGCGTCCTTCGTGAACGCCTCGCGCCGGGAGGCGGCCCAGGCCGTGCTGCCCGTGCTCGACGAGCTCGACTGGGACCGCCTCGACTACCTGGGCTGGCGTGACCGCAAGGCGCCGCTCGTCGCGTACGCGGTGGTGCCGGTGGACGGCACACCCGTCGGGGTGCTGCTGCGCTCGACCGACGCCAAGGAGCGCATCCGCCGCCGCGCGGTGTGCGCGTGGTGCGAGGACGTCGTCGTGACCGACGACGTGAGCCTGTACGTGGCCCGACGAGCGGGTGCGGCGGGCCGGCGCGGCAACACGATCGGCACGCTCATCTGCACGCACTTCGCGTGCTCGCGCAACGTGCGGCGTCCGCCGACGCGCACGGAGGCGGGCGACGACGCGCAGGAGCGCCGCGAGCTGATCGTCGCTGCTCGGGTCGCGGGGCTGCGTGAGCGTTCGGCGCGGTTCGTGGCCGAGGTGCTGCGCGACGCGTGACCCGCGCGGCGCCCGGACCGTCCGTCAGCCGGCCCGCTGGTCAGCTGGTCCGCCGGCTCAGGTGGCTGCGAGGTCGCGCGCGCGCAGCAGCACGGCGTCGAGCATGGGCGGGGTGAGCCGGCCGGTGAACGTGTTCTGCTGGCTCACGTGGAAGCACCCGAGCAGCGTGAGCGCCTGCTCGCCACGGGTCACGACGACCTCGCCGCCGTGCGCGAACCGCGGCGCGGGCCGGGGGACGGCCCAGCCGAGGTCGCGCAACGTGTCGAGCAGGGCCGCCCAGCCGAACGCGCCGAGCACCACGACGACGCGCGGGTCGACGGCCGACAGCTCGCGTGCGAGGAACGGTGCGCACGCGCGGCGCTCGTCGGACGTGGGCGCGTTGGCGGGCGGTGCGCAGCGCACGGGTGCGGTGGTCCGCACGCCGGTGAGCCGCAGGCCGTCGTCGGCGCTCACGGACGTCGGCTGGTTCGCCATGCCGACCCGGTGCATGGCGGCGAACAGGAAGTCGCCCGAGCGGTCGCCGGTGAACATGCGGCCGGTGCGGTTGGCGCCGTGCGCGGCGGGTGCGAGGCCGACGACGAGGATGCGGGCGTGCGCGTCGCCGAACCCGGGGACGGGCCGGGCCCAGTACTCCTGGTCGCGGAACGCGGCGCGGCGCTCGCGGCCGACCTGCTCCCGCCACGCCACGAGCCGGGGGCAGCGCCGGCAGACGACCACGTCGGCGTCGAGCTCGGCCAGCGCGGGGGAGCGGGCCGCGTCCGGGTCGCCCGGCGGGACGGGTGGCGCGGTCACCGGAACCGGTCGGGGTCCCCGGCACCCTCGCGGACGACCTCGGGGGAGTCGGAGGTCCAGTCGACGACGGTGGTGGGCGTGGTGCCGCAGTCGCCCGCGTCGACGACGGCGTCGAGCTCGTGGTCGAGCTCCTCCTTGATCTGCCACCCCTCGGTCATGGGCCAGTCGTGGCCGGGCATGAGCAGGGACGACGACAGGATCGGCTCGCCGAGCGCGCGGACGATGGCCTGCGCGACGGCGTGCTCGGGGATGCGCACCCCCACCGACCGCTTCTTGGCGTGCGCGAGGCGGCGGGGGACCTCGGGCGTGGCCTGCAGGATGAACGTGTACGGGCCGGGGGTGGCGGCCTTGATCGCGCGGAACGCGCTGTTGGGCAGGTGCACGAGCTGGCCGAGCTGCGCGAAGTCGGCGCACACGAGCGTGAAGTGGTGCTTGTCGTCGAGGTGCCGCAGCCGGCGGATGCGTTCGGCGCCCTGCGCCGAGCCCATCGTCGTGCCGAGCGCGTAGCAGGAGTCCGTGGGGTAGGCGATCACGCCCCCGCCGCGCAGGACGTCGGCCGCCTGCGCGACGAGGCGCGGCTGCGGGTCGTCGGGGTGCACGTCGAGGTACCGGGCCATGGCGCCCACCGTAGTCCCGGGCGGGATGGCACGCCGGTCGAGCCGGACGGCCGTCGAGGCCCTGACCAGGACCTTCGTCGGACCGGGGGAACCCTGAGGGGCCCGTGGGGTAACTCAGGGGTGCATCCGGGGGAAAACCCCATCGACCCGGGGGCACCCGGGGACGAGGATCGTCGTCGTGACCACTGACATGCTTCCCCCTGACCCCGCCACGGTGATCGCGTCCGCGCGCGGCCTGGTCAAGACGTACGGCCGCGGCGACACCGCGGTGCACGCCCTCGCCGGGATCGACGTCGACTTCGAGCGCGGTCGGCTGACCGCGACGATGGGCCCGTCGGGCTCCGGCAAGTCGACGCTCATGCACTGCATGGCCGGCCTCGACAAGCCCACCGACGGGACCGTGACGGTCGACGGCGAGGCGGTGTCCTCGATGTCGGAGCGGCGCCTGACCAGGCTGCGTCGCGACCGCCTCGGCTTCGTCTTCCAGGCGTTCAACCTGGTCCCGACGCTGACCGCGCTCGAGAACATCGTGCTGCCCCTCGACATCGCCCGCCGCCCGGTGGACCCGGACCACCTCGACGCGGTGGTGCGCGCGGTGGGTCTGCAGGACCGCCTCGGCCACAAGCCCGCCGAGCTGTCGGGCGGTCAGCAGCAGCGGGTGGCGTGCGCGCGTGCGCTCGTGACGCGTCCGGCGGTCGTGTTCGCCGACGAGCCCACGGGCAACCTCGACTCGACGTCCGCGCGTGACGTGCTGGGCTTCCTGCGCCGCAGCGTGGACGACCTGGGCCAGTCGGTCGTCATGGTGACGCACGACCCGGTCGCCGCGTCGTACGCGGACCGTGTGCTGTTCCTCGCCGACGGCCGGATCGTCGACGAGCTGCTGGCGCCCACGCCGGACTCGGTGCTGGAGCGCCTGGGCCGGCTCACGCGTCAGTCCGCGCCCGCCGAGGTGGTGTGATGCTGCGCGTCACGCTGCGCGGGGTCCGGGCGCACGCCGTCCGGTTCCTGCTCTCGGTGCTGGCCGTGGCCCTCGGGGTCGCGTTCGTCGCGGGCACGTTCAGCCTGCGCACGATGATGTCGAGCACCTTCGACGGGATCGTCGAGGCGTCCGCCCCCGCGGACGCGTACGTGCAGGGCGCGACGCAGGTCGCGGGTGGTGAGGCGGGGTTCAGCGTCGGGGAGACGCGCACGCCCGTGCCGCTCGCTCTCGCCGACGAGCTCGCCCAGGTCGACGGGGTGCGCTACGCGCTGCCGGACGTCGCGGGCTCGATCGTGCTGGTCGGTGCGGACGGCACGGCCGTGCAGTCCACGCAGGCGCCGTCGTTCGGCGTCGCGTTCGACGACCGCGACCCGTACCTCGACCTGGTCGCGGGTGCGGTGCCGCAGGGGGCCGACGAGGTCGCGCTCGAGTCGGCGACGCTCGAGTCGTCGGGCCTGGCGATCGGTGACACGACGCGCGTCGTGATCGACGGCGGGGTCCGCGAGGTGACGGTCGTCGGCCAGGTGGACCTGGGCGGTCCCATGGCGGGCGCGACGATCGTGCTGCTCGACCCGGCGACCGCGGAGGCCGCGTACGCGCCGGACGGCACGGTCGCACAGATCGCGCTGCACGCCGAGCCCGGGTACGACGAGGCGGCGCTCACCGCCGCCGTCGCGGACGCGCTGCCCACGCTCGCTGGCGGCGACGACGCGCGGGTCGTGACGGGCACCGAGCTGCGCGACGCGCTGCAGTCGGACATCGACGAGATGCTCGGCTTCGTCACCACGTTCCTGCTGATCTTCGCGGTGATCGCGCTGTTCGTCGGCGCGTTCATCATCGCCAACACGTTCGCGATGTCGGTGCGCCAGCGAGTGCGCGAGTTCGCGCTGCTGCGTGCCGTGGGTGCGTCGCCCGGTCAGGTGTTCACGGTGGTCGTCGGGCAGGCCGCGATCGTCGGCCTCGTCGGGGCGGCGCTCGGTGTGCTCGGCGGGCTGGGCCTGGTCTCGGCGCTGCGCGCGGTGTTCGCGCAGATGGGCATGGACCTCACGGCGGACATCCCGCTGTCCACGTCGAACGTGGTGGGCTGCCTGGTGCTCGGCACCGTGGTGTCCGCGGTCGCGTCGGCGTTCCCGGCCCGCACGGCCGCGCTCGTCGCGCCCGTCGAGGCGATGCGTGGTGACATCACGGTGCACGAGCGCTCGCTGCGCCTGCGCGCCGTGCTCGGTGCGGCGGTCGTCGCCGCGGGTGCCGCGGCGGTCGTCGCGGCGGTGCTGCGGCCCGCGTCGGAGGCGGCCGACGCGCTGCTCGGCACGGGTGCGGCGCTCGTCCTCGTCGGCGTGCTGGTGGCGTCCCCGACGCTCGCCCGCGCGTCGATGCGGGTCCTCGCCGCGCCGTTCGTCGCGCTGCTGCGGCCCGTGGGGCGGCTCGCCCGCGGCAACGTGGTGCGCAACCCGCGCCGCACCGCGAACACGGCCGGTGCGCTGACGATCGGCATGGCGCTCGTGGGTGCCGTGTCGGTGATCGCCGCCTCCGCGCAGGCGTCGCTCGCGAGCGTCGTCGAGAGCTCCACGGACGCGGACCTCGTGCTGCGCTCGGCGACGTACGTGATCCCCGAGGGCGCCGCCGACGACGTCGCGGACCTGCCCGAGGTGGGGCGCACGGCCGTCGTCGCGTTCACCCTCGCCGGTGTCTCGCCCAGCCCGGGTGTCACGCCGACGCCGCAGGACGCGGGCGGCGTGGTCGCACTCGGGGAGGGCGTGCTCGGCTCGACGCTCAAGGTCGACGTGGCCGCGGGTGACACCGCGGCGCTCGCGGACGACACCGCGCTGCTGAACACGGACTTCGCGGGCGACGACTGGTCGGTGGGCGACACCGTCACGGTGAGCACGGCCGCCGGGTCGCGTGACCTGCGGGTCGGTGCGCTGTTCTCCAGCCAGGTCGTCGGCTCGTCGGTGGTCGTCACGCCGGCCGTGCTCGACGAGCTCGCGCCCGGCGAGGCGCAGCAGATCGACACGGTGTTCGTGGACGCGGCGGCCGGCGTCTCGCCGGACGCGCTGCGTGCCGCGGTGACCGACGCGGTCGCGCCGTACGTCGTGGTGTCCGTGCAGGACCGCGACGAGTTCGTGGACCAGATGGCCGCGCAGGTCGACCAGCTGCTGGTGATCCTGTACGCGCTGCTGGGCCTGTCGCTCGTCATCGCGGTGCTGGGCATCGTGAACACGCTCGCGCTGTCGGTCATCGAGCGGACCCGGGAGATCGGGCTGCTGCGGGCCGTGGGGCTCGGGCGGCTGCAGCTCGCGGGGACGGTGACCGTGGAGTCGGTGCTCACCGCGGTGTTCGGGACGGTCGTCGGCCTCGTCGTCGGCGTCGGGCTCGCGGCCGCGCTGCCCACGGTCTACGCGGAGGACGGGCTCGACCAGCTCGTCGTCCCGTGGGGCGGGCTCGTGACGATGGTCGTGCTGGCCGTGGTCGTGGGGGTCGTCGCGGCGCTGTGGCCCGCGACGCGCGCGGCCCGCATGCGGGCGCTCGAGGCGATCGCCTCCGAGTGACGCACACCGAGCCGGGTCGTGGCGTGCGCAGCGGGCGCCGCGACCCGGCTCGCACCCGTGTGACGGGTGCGGGCTACTCCTCGGACGAGGCCTGCGTGGGTGGTTCGCGGAGCGCCAGCACCTCGGCCTCGCGGTAGCGCCGGTGCCCGCCGAGCGTGCGCACCGCGGAGAGCTTTCCGGCGCGCGCCCACCGCGTCACCGTCTTCGGGTCCACCCGGAAGTAGGACGCCACCTCGGCGGGGGTGAGGAGCGTCTCGGTGCGATCGTCCTGGTCGTGCTGCTGCTGCGGCATGGGTGCCTCCTTGCAACCGTTTCGCGTGGCAACTGGTGCACCACGCTGCCCCGATCGCACGGTTCGTGCACTTCGTGCCCGCGAGGATCGCCCGAACGTACCAGCGGCCGCCTGCACCCCGAGGCGGCCGGCACCCCGCCGGCGTCAGGCCGTGACCAGGTGGTCGGGGCAGACCTCGTACGTCCCGGGCGCGACGGTGAGCTCGGCACGGCCGCCGGTCAGCGACCGCAGGTCGAGCACGTACCGCGTGAGCTCGGACTGCGGCACGTCCGCCTCGATCACCACGCGCCCGTCGTCGAGCGTCGTCGTGGTCGTGATGCGGCCGCGCCGGCCCGACAGGTCGCCCATGACGTCGCCCTGCACCGACGGCGGGACGGTCACGCTGACGTGGTCGATCGGCTCGAGGACGACCGTGCCCGCGGCGGCGAGCGCGTCGCGCAGGCCGTTCGCGGCGGCCGTGCGGAACGCCATGTCGGACGAGTCCACCGAGTGCGCCTTGCCGTCGTACACCTCGACGCGCAGGTCCACCACGGGGTAGCCGTGCGGACCGCCGTGCGCCATCGCCTCGACCACACCGCGCTCCACCGCCGGGAGGTAGTTGCGCGGGATCGCCCCGCCGACCACCGAGTCGACGAACTCGAGGCCGGCACCGTGCGGCGCGGGGGAGACCCGCAGGTGCGCGACGGCGAACTGCCCGTGCCCGCCGGACTGCTTCTTGATCTTGCCCTCGGCCTCGACCGGGCGGCGGATCGTCTCCCGGTACGCCACGGGCACGGGCGACGTCGACACGTGCACGCCGAACACGCGCGCCAGACGCTCGAGCGCGACGGCGAGGTGCGTGTCGCCGAGCCCGCGCAGCACCGTGCGGTCCGACGAGCGGTCGACGAGGAGCGTCGGGTCCTCCGCCACGAGGCGGGTCAGCGCGGCGGACAGGCGGTCGTCGTCGGACTGGGTCACGGGCTCGAGCACGAGCCCGTACACCCCCTGCCGCGGACGCACCGCGGGCGCCGACATCGCGGCGCCCGGTCCGTTGCGGTCGGCCAGCAGCGAGCCGCTGGGCGTCCCGGTGAGCTTCGCGACCGCGACCACGTGGCCCGCCTGCGCCTCCTCGACGGGCAGGTGCTCCTTGCCGCGCAGGCGGAACACCCCGGGGACGCGCTCCTCGGTGCGGGTCGTGGTGTTGACGAGCCTGTCGCCCGCGCGCAGCGTGCCGGACAGCACGCGCAGCAGCGTGACCTGCCCGACGAAGGGGTCGGCGACCGTGCGGAACGCGTGCACGAGCACCGGGCCGACCGGGTCGACCTGCACCTCGACGGGCGTGTCACCCGCGAGCACGTGCGCGGGCCGGTCGCTGGGTGCGGGTCCGAGCTCGCACAGCAGGTCCGCGAGCCGGTCGACGCCCACCTGCGTGACGCCCGAGACGACGAGCACGGGGAACGCCTCGCCGTCGCGCACCTCGTGCGCGAGCGTGCGCTCGAGCTCGTCGGCCGACGGCTCCTCGCCGCTGAGGTACCGCTCGAGCGCGTCGTCGTCGTGCGACACGATCTCCTCGGTGACCTCGTCGTGCAGGCGGTGCTCCTCGTCGGCCACGTCGTCCGGGACGGGACCCGTCGAGTGCCGGCCGTCGGGCGTGTACTCGAGCCCCTCCTGCGCGAGCACGTCCGCGACGCCGTGGAACGCCTGCTCCTCGCCGAGCGGCAGCTCGACGGGCACGAAGCCGTCACCGAACGCCGTGCGCAGGTCCTCCAGCACGTGGTGGAAGTCCGCGCGCGCCTTGTCCTCCTTGGTCACGACGACCATGCGCGGCACGCCCGCTGCCTCGGCGAGCCGCCAGGCGACGTGCGTCCCCGGCTGCACGCCGTCGACCGCGGAGACGACGACGAGCGCGAGGTCCGCGACCGCGAGCGCTGCGTCCACCGCGCCCACGAAGTCCGCCGATCCGGGGGTGTCGAGCAGCGTCACGTCGTACAGCGCGCCGTCCGGCGTGGTCCACGTGAACGGCAGCGAGGACAGCGTCAGGGAGATGCCGCGCGCGATCTCCTCGGGCTCGTGGTCGCTGACCGTCGAGCCGTCCTCGACCTTCCCGGGCCTCGGGATCACGCCGGCGCGGTGCAGGAGCGCCTCGGTGAGGGTCGTCTTGCCCGCGCCCGAGGCTCCCACCAGGGCCACGGTGCGGATCCTGGGCGTCGTTGCCTGGTCCATGCTCGTCTCCCCGGCCGCCAGGCGGGTGCGAGGGCGGTTCCCACGGTGATCGTCGGCGACCTGGGCCCACGATAACGACGCACCCCCGGTGCCGTCAGGACGTCGGTCCCTGGGCGCCGGGGGTGCGTGCGTACGGTGTGCGGCGGTCGGTCAGGAGGCCCAGAGGACGTCGACGACGAACACCAGCGTCGAGTTCGCGGGGATCTTGCCGTTCTCCTTGTCCCCGTAGCCGAGGTCCGGCGGGACGACGAGCAGCACCTGGTCGCCGACGTGCGTGCCGACGAGGCCCTGGTTCCAGCCGTCGATGACCTGCGCGTTGCCGATCGAGGAGACGGGGAACGGCTGGCCGTTGGCCCAGCTGGAATCGAAGACCGTGCCGTCCCAGAGCGCGCCGTGGTACTGGACGAGGATGTTGTCGCCCTCCTCGACCTCCTTGCCGGTGCCCTTGATGAGGGGCTGCACGACGAGCTCGGTCGGGGCGTCGGCGGTTGCGGCGGTGAGCGTCGGGGCGCCGTCCTCCGCGAGCGTCACGGTCGGCAGGCCCTCGACGGGTGCGACGGCCTCGCCCTGCGCGCGCGAGCCGATCTTCTGCACCGGCTCGAGCACGTACACCTGCGTCACGTCGCCCGAGACGAGCGCGAACACGACCTGCGCGCCGAGCTTCTCGCCGACCAGCACCTCGTCGAGCGCGGGGATGCCGCTGCCGTCCTCGGCGACGCTCCACGTGCCCGTGGCCTTGTCCTGGTAGGTGCTGCCGAGCTTCTCGCCGTCCTCGCCGTTCACGGCGGTCAGCTGGATCTCGAGCGTGTCGCCCGCCGCGATCGCCTCGCCGTCGCCGGGTGTCGCGACGCGTGCGACGGCCGCCGAGACGGAGAACGGCGTGCTGGGCAGCGTGATGGTGGGCTCGCTGCCGGGCTTGCCCTCGACCTCGACCTTCTCGAGCGCGGCGACGTCCTCGGCGGAGGCGGTCGCGGGGGCGGTCGGCGCGGCGGTCGCGTCGGTGTCCGCGGTGGTCGTCGCGGTGGGCGTGGCGTCCGGTCCGTTGTCGTCGTCGCTGCACGCGGCGAGCGTGAGGGCGAGCAACGCCGCGATCGCGGCGGCGGCCAGGCGGCGGTGGGGCGTGCGGCGCACGGTGAGCTCCGGGGGTCGGGGAGCCGCCGCAACGGCGACGACCCACGAACGGTACGCGACTCGGCTGGGAGGTGTCTGGGCGTCCCGCCCCGCAAACGGTTCGTACCGGTCCGCGTGGGGTCAGGTGCGTGTCGTGACCGGGGAGCCGACGAGCGCGCGCTTCGGCAGGCGGCGGTCGAGCAGGATGATGACGAGCCCCAGCGCCGCGAAGCCCACGCCGTACACGAGCACGTTGAGCAGCAGGCCGCCCCACCCGAGCTCGCCGAGGTCGATGAAGCCGTACGGGTAGCCGAGGTCCCACACGGTGCCGCGCACGGTCGTGACCACGACGTACGCCACCAGGTACGTCAGCCACCACCACGCGTACCGCCAGCGCATGCGCCGGTGCGGGTCGAGCAGCAGGAAGTCGAGCACCGCGAGCACGGGGTTGAGCTGGTGCTCGACCTGGCCCGCGGTGAGTCCGAGCGTGAGGGTCGGGGCGTCCGCGGCCTCGGGCTCGAGCACGAACGCCGCGACGAGTCCCGTGATCGCCAGGAAGAGCGTCACGCCGCCCTTGAGCCACCCCGGCGGCTGCGGCGTGCGGCGCAGCGACGAGATCCCCGCCCACGTCATCACGACGGCGAGCAGGAAGCCGGACTGGTTGGTGAAGTACAGCAGGCCGTCGAGCTCGCCGTGCAGCCAGATGTCGCGCGTCCCCATGAGCGCGAGGTACACGACGAAGAACCGGAACAGCGCGACGACGACGTCCACGTGACCTCCTGGGCGGCGCGGTCGGCACCGGCGCCGACGCGGACGTCAGCGTGCCACCGCACGCCGGGCGCGCGCACCGCGCCGCGCCGCTCGTCGTGCCCCTGTCGGTGGGGGTTCGTAGGGTTCGGGGCGTTCGTACCGGTGGGCCACGACCTTCAGGAGGACGCATGGCGGCGCTGCGGTTCGGGATCGTCGGGAGCGGCTGGCGTGCCCAGTTCTTCGCGCGGGCGGCGCGCGCGCTGCCGGAGCGGTTCGCCGTCACGGGGGTGGTGACGCGGTCGGCGGAGCGTGGTGCGCAGGTCGAGCGGGAGTGGGGCGTGCCGACGGTGCGCACGGCGGCGGACCTGCTCGCGGCGCCCGACCGGCCCGAGCTCGTCGTCGTGTCCGTGCCCTGGCCCGTGACGCCCGAGGTGACCCGCGAGCTCGTCGCCGCCGGCGTCCCGGTGCTGGCCGAGACGCCGCCCGCACCCGATGTGGCCGGGCTCGAGAGCCTGTGGGCGGACGTCGGGGCGTCGGGGCTGGTGCAGGTCGCCGAGCACAGCCCGTTCATGCCCGCGCACCAGGCTAGGCGCGCGGTCGTCGAGGCCGGGCTGATCGGCGAGCCGACGAGCGTGCAGGTCTCGTCCACGCACCTGTACCACGCGGTCGGCCTGATCCGGTTCCTGCTGGGCGTGGGCCGCGGACCCGCGACGGTGCGGGCGCAGCGCTTCACCGCGCCCCTGCTGGACCCGGTCGCCCGCGACGGCTGGACCGACGCCACGCAGCCGGCGCCCGCGGGCACCGTGCTCGCGACGCTCGACCTGGGCGGTGGGCGCAGCGGCCTGTACGACTTCACCGACAACCAGTGGCACAACCCGCTGCGCACCAACCGGGTGGTCGTGCGCGGCTCGCACGGGGAGGTCGTCGACGACGCCGTCACGTGGTGGGGCGGCGACCGGACCGTCCTGACCAGCCGCGTCGACCGGCGCACGAGCGGCGTCGAGCAGGACCTCGACGGCTTCGACCTCACGCACCTGAGCCTGGGGGAGCGCGTGCTGTACCGGAACCCGTTCGTCGGGACGAGGTTCGCCGACGACGAGCTCGCGGTCGCCCACCTGCTCGCGGCGTGCGCGTCGTGGCTGCACGACGGCGGTCCGCAGCCCTACCCGCTCGCGGACGGCATCCACGACCACCGGCTCGGCCTGGCGATCGGCGAGGCCGCCGAGACCGGCGAGGCGGTCACGCTCCCTGTGCCGCCCTGGGCCTGAACGTCCGGATGCGCGATCCGCGAGCCGGTGCGAGCGTCGAGGGAGGGCCGGCCGTCGGGCGACGACCGCGACCTGCCGGGAGGTGCGATGGCTGTCACCGCGTTCGGGGATCTTCCCCTGGCCGACCGCGACCGTGAGTGGGACGGCGCGGCCGCCGAGAAGCGGGTGCGTGAGTGGGCGAAGGCGCAGGACGGGCCGAACGAGCGGTACCGCGACGCGCACGTCTGGTACGACGCGGACTCGAAGGAGAACTTCACCGCCTACAAGCTGCTCATCGCGGACGTCGTGGACGGACGGCTCAGGGCGGTGCCGCGCGGCGTGTTCGCGGCGGCGGCCGTGATGCAGGGCTCACGCGGCGGCGTGGACGTCCCCGCCAAGGACGTCGACCGCATCAAGAGCCACCTGGCCAAGTACTACGCGAAGCTCGACGAGACCCCGCCCTGGGAGTCCTGACCGGCGCAGGCGTCGGGGCGGCTGCCCGGACCTGCGGATTCGGCTCGGCGAACTCGACCCCGAGTCCGTGATGTCCGTATCCCGCCTGCCACCATGGAGGCCGTGACCTCCCCGACCGCTCCCACGCGTGCCCAGGTCCGCAGGTGGCGCCAGTACCTCGCGGACGAGCGCGCCGAGGCCGCGGCGTACCGCGACCTGGCGTCCCGTCGCACCGGCGAGGAGCGCGAGATCCTGCTCGCGCTCGCCGAGGCCGAGCGCCGCCACGAGCAGCACTGGCTCGACCTGCTGGGTGACGAGGTCGGCAAGCCGCTGCGCGGCGACTGGCGCACGCGCGTGCTCGGTTGGCTGGCGCGCCGGTTCGGGTCGGTGTTCGTCCTGGCGCTCGCGCAGCGGGCGGAGGCACGCTCGTCGTACGACGACGACGCGGACGCGACCGCGCAGATGGCCGCCGACGAGCGCATCCACGAGGAGGTCGTGCGCGGGCTCGCGATGCGGGGGCGCAACCGCATGTCCGGCACGTTCCGAGCCGCGGTGTTCGGCGCGAACGACGGGCTGGTGTCGAACCTCGCGCTCGTCATGGGCATCGGCGCGTCGGGTGTCTCGCAGCAGACCGTGCTGCTGTCCGGCCTCGCCGGGCTGCTGTCCGGTGCGCTGTCGATGGGGGCGGGCGAGTACGTCTCGGTGCGCTCGCAGCGCGAGCTGCTGGAGGCGTCGCGTCCCGGCCCGCACGCACGTGCGGCGCTGCCGCACCTCGACGTCGACGCCAACGAGCTCGCGCTCGTCTACCGCGCCCGCGGCATGGCCCCGCAGGACGCCGACGCCCACGCACGGCAGGTGCTCGGCTCGCTCGAGGCGTCGGGCGCCGCGCTCGTCGTGCCGGTCGACCCGGATGGTCCCGAGGGTGCCGCCAGGCCCGAGGACGCGACGGCGGGTGCGCCCGAGGTCGACGAGCACGAGACCGTCGGCACCGCGGTCGGTGCCGCGCTCGCGAGCTTCTGCTTCTTCGCGTCGGGCGCCGCGGTGCCCGTGGTGCCGTACCTGCTGGGTGCCGAGGGGTGGCACGCGGTCGCGTGGTCCGCGGGGCTCGTCGGGATCGCGCTGCTGGTCACGGGCGCGGTCGTCGGGCTGCTGTCCGGCACGTCGCCCGCGCGGCGTGCGTTGCGCCAGCTCGCGATCGGGTGGGGTGCCGCGGCCGTGACGTACCTGCTCGGACTCGCGTTCGGCACGACCGTCGGGTGACCTGCGGCGGACGTGTGACGGACATCGTCTTGTTTGGTAAGGCTTGCCTGCCTACAGTGGCCCCGTGACCGCGACCCAGACCGTGACCCAGACCGAGGCGCCCGCCCCGTTCCGCACGTTCCACGTCCAGGTCCGGGCGCTGGAGCGCGTCTGCCCCAGCCTCCTGCGCGTGACGTTCACCGGCGAGGACCTCGACAGGTTCGCCGACAACGGCTTCGACCAGCGCATCAAGTTCTTCCTGCCGCTCGACTGCGGCTACGAGGGCCTGCTCGACCTCACGCAGAGCGGCGACTGGTACGGCCGCTGGCGCGCGCTGCCCGACGACCGGCGTCACCCCATCCGCACCTACACCGCGCGCGGCGTGCGCCACGACGTGCGCGAGCTCGACGTCGACATCGTCCTGCACGGCGACGCCGGCCCCGCGTCCCGCTGGGCCACCAGCGCACAGGTCGGCGACGAGCTCGTCGTGCTCGGTCCCAACGCGGACGCGACCGGCCCCCACGGCGGCGTCGACTTCGTCCCGCCCCTGCACACCGAGGCGTTCCTCATCGCGGGCGACGAGACCGCGCTGCCCGCCATCGCGAACATCCTCGAGCGCCTGCCCCGCGACGCCCGCGGCGAGGCCCTGATCGAGATGCCGCTGTCCGCCGACCGCATGTCGATCAACGCCCCCGCCGGCGTCACGATCCACTGGCTCGGCCGTGACGGCGCCCCGCACGGTGCGCTGCTCGACCCCGCCGTCCGGGAGGCCGCCGCGCGCGTCCTTCCCCGTGGCTCGTCGGCCGACCTCGACGACGTGCCGTGGGCGTACGACACCGACGACATGCTGTGGGAGGTGCCCGTCGACCCCGCGACCGGCGCGCCCATGCGCGAGGAGTCGCAGGTGTACGCGTGGCTCGCCGGCGAGTCCGCCGTCATCCGTGGCCTGCGCCGCCACCTCGTCGCCGAGCGCGGCATCGACCGCAAGGCCGTCGCGTTCATGGGCTACTGGCGCCACGGCAGGTCCGAGGCCAGCTGACCCGCTACGGCGCCGGAGACGGCACCGGGTCGTGCAGCACGGTCTCGGTGTGGCTGCCGCGAGCGAACACGAACCAGTACACCGACGCTGCCACCGCCAACGCGGCGACGACGGTCGCGACGCCCAGCCACGGGTCGCCTCGCAGTGCCGGGTTCCTGACGAGCAGCCCGACGCAGTAGCCGAGGGCGACCAGGGAGATCAGCGCCCCGGCCGGCGGTAGCAGCACGAGCAGCGCCGCGCCGGTCACGGCCGTGACCACGGCACCTCGAACCGCGCGCCGTTCCTGAGCGCCGGGCCTGCCGGTCGCTCGACGCCGTCCTCGCTGCTCCGCCGGTCCACGTCGGCTCGTCCTGCTCGGTTCACGTGCGTCGTCCCCCTCGACCGCCGGCGTCGTCACCACACCGCCCACCCGAACGGTGGCGACTCGAGCGCCCGCCCCGCGACGCCCGCGGCGATGCCCTGATCGAGATGCCGCTGTCCACCGACCGGATGTCGATCGACGCCCCCGCCGGTGTCACCATCCACCGGCTCGGACGTGGCGGCGCTCCGCACGGCGCGCTGCTCGACCCCGCGGCGTCCGGGCCACGGCAGGTCCGAGGCGAGCCGACCTCGGACCTCCCGCACCCGCGGCTCGCGGCCCGGTCGTGACTGCGCGACACACTCGCGGACGGCCGGACGAATCGCCCACGCCGGCGGCCCGGCCCCGCTAGGGTCTCGCCACGCCCGTCGACGACCGCGGGTGCGGGCGCAAGGAGGCGTGTGATGGCAGGGACCCCTCTGGTCGGCGGGTGGTACGACATCGCCTGGACGTGCGCGGTGCTCGCGAACCTCGCGCTCGTCGCGGTCGCGCTGCAGCGGCTGGCGGCCGCGCACCACGTCGGGCGGCTCGTGCGGACGGTGCTCGCGCTCGCGGCGGTCGTCGTCCCCTTCCTGGGCCCGGGCCTGGTCATGCTGCTGGTCCCCGCGCCCGAGCGCGCCGCGGACCGCTGACGGAGGTGGCGCACGCGCTGGACCCAGCAGCGGCGTGTCGTTCGTGTGAAACCGCGCGATGTTCTTGTGAACGGCGCGGGCCACGACGGTCACGGCACTAGCGTCGTCAACGGGTACAGGGGGGCATGGGTTGAGGAAGATGCGCATCCGGCGTGGGCTGCCGTTGGTCGTGGCCGTGGCCGTGGCCGTGGTCGTGGTCGTGGTCGTGGTCGGAGGGTGCGGCCTGGACTCGGCCCCGTCGGAGGTGGTGCCGACGCAGGTACGGGGCATCAGCCTGGGGGCGGAGCTCAACGAGGAGACCGGCGCCGTGGTGCTGCCGGCGGATCGGTTCACCGAGACGTTCCTCGAGATGGACCTGCTCGCGACGGCATCGTCCGTCGCGGTCGGCCAGTGTGCTGCGGAGCGGGGCGTGACGCTCACCCCGCCGAAGCCGCTCACCGACCCGGTGTACGTCGCGGAGCAGTACTACGGCCCGTGGACCCGCGATCAGGCCGAGCGGTTCGGCTTCGTCAAGCCCATGACCCAGGCGGACCTGGCCGCGAACGGGATCGTCGCCGGCACGCCGGACGCCGACGGCCCGCCGCCGAACGGTGACCTCACGGACGAGGACTGGAAGGTCGTCGACGCGTGCGCCGCGGCGCCGCAGTCCACGCGGTTCGACGACGCCCTGCGTCACGTGGGCCCGTGGTACGCCGAGCTCGAGGCGGTGCGGGACCAGGTCTTCGACGACGCCGAGGCGAAGGACGCGCTCGCCGATCTCGAGGCGTGCTACGACCAGGCGGGGATCGGGGTGTCCCGCGACGACAGCCCGGGGTGGCCGCGCGGTGCGAACGGGTCGGTGATCGACCAGCAGCAGATCCAGCTCGCGCTCGCGTCGGTCGAGTGCAAGCAGAAGACGGACTTCACCGCGAGGGTCGCCGCCGTGGAGGCACGGCTGCAGGCCCCGATCATCGTGAAGTACGCCGACGAGCTCGTGCAGAAGCGAGCCGAGATCGACCAGGCTCTCACGGCAGCCCGCGCCCTCCTGGCTGACGCGTGAACGATCGCCACTCACGGTCCCGGTGGCTGTGGCTGTGGGCGGCCGCAGCGGTCGCGGCCGTGGTCGTCGCGTTCGTCCTCGGGGCGCAGGTGCGTTCGCCGTGGGAGGTCGCTGTCGCGAACTCCCACGCGAACCCGCTGGTGACGGCGACGGTCGAGGAGCGCACGCTCGTCGTGGAGGGGCAGGACGTCACCGGGACCGTGACGCTCGGGCGGACCCAGGACGTCCCAGCGCCCGGGGGGGAGGGCGTGCGAGCGGTCGTCACCGCGACGCCCGTTGCCGCGGGGGACGGGGTCGCTCCCGGGGTGGTGCTCGTCGAGGTGTCGGGTCGGCCCGTGATCGGGTGGGAGCTGCCGTTCCCGATGTACCGGGACCTGCGGGGCGGGGCGAGGGGGCCGGACGTCCGAGCCGTGCAGCAGGCGCTGCTCGCCGCGGGCCACTACTCAGGCGCGGTGGACGGCGTGTACGGGCCGGCGACCGCGCTCGCGGTCGTGGCGCTGTACCGGGCGGCGGGCGCCGAGCCGCCGGAGGTGCCGGCAGACGCCGTCGCGGCAGCACGTGCGGCGGATCAGGCGGTCGCGGACGCGCGCGCTGCGCTGCCCACGGGCGACGAGGGCGACGGCCGCGACGAGGGCGCCGACGACGGGCGCAGCGCGCAGCAGGCGTTGGCCGAGGCCCGCCGGGCCGCCGCGGAGGCCCACACGGCAGCGCTCGCCCCGCTGCCGGCTGCTGAGACGTTCGACCTCGACGGCGCGGAGGTCACCCTGGTGCGCGTGTCGCGGGTCGGCACGGTCGTCGAGCCCGGTGGTCCGGTCGCGCAGGTGCGGTCCGGCACCGCGACCGTCACGGCACGGGTCGGGCTGGGCGCGTCCGACGCGTACACCGTCGGGGCATCGGTCACGGTGTCGGCCCAGGTCGGCGGCGCGACGACCGCGGCGACGGTCACGTCGGTCGGAGAGTTCGTCGCCGAGGCGACGCAGGAGGGCGCGCCGCCCGGGTACGACGTCACGATCGAGCTGCCCGAGGACGCGGGGCTCGAGGACGGCACGGGGGTCGTCGTCCAGGCCGCGGAAGGTGACGAGGCCGAAGGGCTCGCGGTCCCGCTCGTCGCGGTGCGCGAGGACTCGTCGGGCACGTTCGTCCTGCGTCTGCCCCCCGGGCTGGAGGACCCGCGCGAGCAGGACGCCGAGCGGGTTGCGGTCACCGTGACGACGACCGGGGACGGGTACGCGCTCGTGGCGGACACGGACCTGGCGACCGGCGACGTGGTCGTCGTCGCGACGAGACCGTGACGCTGGTCCTGCGTGCGCGGGACGTGCACAAGACGTACCGGACCGACCCGCCCGTGCCCGTGCTGACGGGCGTGGACCTCGAGCTGCGGGCGGGGGAGCGGGTCGCGGTGGTCGGGCGCTCCGGGTCCGGCAAGTCGACGTTCCTCAACATCGTGGGGCTCCTCGACACCCCGACGAGCGGGCAGGTCGAGCTGCTCGGGCAGGACACCGGCGCGCTGTCCGCGCACGCGCGCGACCGGCTGCGTGCGGGGACGCTCGGGTTCGTGTTCCAGGAGCACCACGTCCTCGGCCACCGGACCGTCGCGGAGAACCTGGAGATCGCAGCGTCGATCTCGGGGACGCCCCGCGCGCGGCGACCGGCGCTCGTCAGCGCGGCCCTCGCGCGCGTCGGGCTCACCGGGCGGCAGCAGGCGCTCGGCCGTTTGCTCTCCGGCGGCGAGAAGCAGCGGCTCGTCCTCGCCGACGAGCCGACGGGCAGCC
>NZ_BJLP01000016.1 GCF_006538705.1 Cellulomonas uda | reverse complement strand
GCACTGTGGAGTGAGCACTGTGGAGTGAGCACTGTGGAGTGAGCACTGTGGAGTGAGCACTGTGGAGTGAGCACCGTGGAGTGAGCACCGTGGAGGTGCCGACCCGCCCAGCTCGAAGGAGAAGGCCATGACGTACCGGATCGGCTACCTCGTCGGGAGCCTGTCGAGCACGTCCGTCAACCGCACGGTCGCGCGGGCGCTCGTCGGGCTCGCTCCGCCCGAGCTCGAGCTCGTCGAGATCGGCATCCGTGACCTGCCGCTCTACTCCCCGGACTACGACGACGACTACCCGCCGCAGGGCCGCGCGATCAAGGAGGCCGTCGAGGCGTCCGACGGCATCCTGTTCGTCTCGCCCGAGTACAACCGGTCCATCCCCGGAGCACTCAAGAACGCCATCGACTGGGCGTCGCGCCCGTGGGGCACCAACTCGTTCGCGCGCAAGCCCACCGGCATCGTCGGGGCGTCGATCGGCGCGATCGGCACCGCGGTCATGCAGTCGTCGATGCGCAGCGTGCTGAGCTTCCTCAACGCGCCGCAACTCAACGCGCCCGAGGTGTACCTGACGTTCCACCCCGAGCACTACGCCGACGACGGCGCCGGCGGCATCACCGTGACGCACGAGGACACCGCGACGTTCCTGCGCCACTACATGTCGGAGTACACCGCGTTCGTCGAGCGCGTCCTGTCGGTCACGGCGCCCGGGCACATCGGCGACCCGAGCTGACTCGTCGCGTCAACGCCCGCCGGCGGCCGTCCCGGCACGCTCGAGCTCGCGCTCGAACCAGACGAGCCCCGCCGGGCCCAGGTCTCCCGCGCGGCGCCGGAACGCACCCCGCGGCACGGTGCGCGTGCGCAGCTCGAGCCAGCCGTCCTTGCGCATGCCCGTCAGGCGCGCGGGTGCCGGCACGTGGTCGCGCCGGCGGCTCTTGTCCTGCGAGGTGAGCTGCGCGACGACGACCGACCCGCCCTGGACGTCGAGCACGAGCACCGGCCGGTCCTTGGCCCCCGAACGGTCCTCGAACGGCACGAGGGCGAACCACAGCTCCCCCGGCCGGGGCCCACGACCGCGAGGCCTACCGCCACGCCGACCGCCAGGCCGACCGCCGGGCCGACGTCGCGCGCGCCGCGCCACCGCGGCCACGACGAGGAGCGCGACGAGCGCCGCGGCCCCGAGCACCCACGGCGGCGCCGCCCCGGCACGCTCGGTCAGCCACGCGACCATGTCGTCACCCCCGTCGCGCACCGCGTCCACACCCCGCCATCGACGCACGCGCCGCCGACCTTGAGCGACCGACGACGGCTGCAGGGACGGGTGGAGAAGGTCCGACCGGCAGGGCCTTCTGCACCCGGCGGCGTGCGCCCGGGACGACGAAGGCCGCGCCCGAGCGGGCGCGGCCTTCGTCGAGCGTGGTCAGACCGTGCGGCCCGCGTTCTCCTCGCCGAAGCTGCCCGGCGTGGAGCGCTGCACGCCGAGCAGGAACTCGACGTTCGACTTGGTCTCCTTGAGCTTGCCGATCAGCAGCTCGATCGCCTGCTGCTGGTCGAGCGCACCGAGCACGCGGCGCAGCTTGTAGACGATCTGCAGCTCGTCGCGGGACATGAGCAGCTCCTCGCGGCGGGTACCCGACGCGTTGACGTCGACCGCCGGGAAGATGCGCTTGTCCGACAGCGAGCGCGACAGGCGCAGCTCCATGTTCCCGGTGCCCTTGAACTCCTCGAAGATGACCTCGTCCATCTTGGAACCGGTCTCGACGAGCGCGGACCCGAGGATCGTCAGCGAGCCACCGTTCTCGATGTTGCGTGCCGCACCGAAGAACTTCTTCGGCGGGTAGAGCGCCGAGGCGTCGACACCACCCGACAGGATGCGACCCGACGCGGGCGCGGCCAGGTTGTACGCGCGGGACAGGCGCGTGATCGAGTCCAGCAGCACCACGACGTCCTGGCCCAGCTCGACCAGGCGCTTGGCGCGCTCGATCGCGAGCTCCGCGACGATCGTGTGGTCCGAGGCCGGGCGGTCGAACGTCGAGGCGATGACCTCGCCCTTGACCGACCGCTCCATGTCCGTGACCTCCTCGGGGCGCTCGTCGACGAGCACGACCATGAGGTGCACCTCGGGGTTGTTCGCGGTGATCGAGTTCGCGATCTGCTGCATGATGATCGTCTTGCCGGCCTTGGGCGGCGCGACGATCAGACCACGCTGGCCCTTGCCGATCGGCGCGACGATGTCGATCACGCGCGGCGTGAGCCGGCCCGGGTCCGGGGTCTCGAGACGCAGGCGGTCCTGCGGGTACAGCGGCGTGAGCTTCTGGAACTCGGGCCGCTGGCGCGCCTCGTCGGGCGACAGGCCGTTGACCGAGTCGAGCCGCACGAGCGCGTTGAACTTGTTCGGCCGGCCGCCCTGCGCGGCCTCGCCGTCACGCGGCTGCCGCACCGCGCCCGTGATCGCGTCACCGCGACGCAGGCCGTTCTTCTTGACCTGGCCGAGCGAGACGTACACGTCGTTGGGGCCCGGCAGGTACCCGGTGGTCCGCACGAACGCGTAGCTCTCGAGGATGTCGAGGATGCCCGCGACCGGGAGCAGCACGTCGTCGTCCGCGAGCTCGACCTCGTCGAGACCCGCGAGGTCCGGCTGGCCGCTGCGGCCACGGCCGCGCTTACGGTCCCGGTCGCGGTAGCGGTCGCGCGAGCGGCGGCGACGCCCGCCCCGCTCCTCGTCGTCGTCGCCCTGCGCCGCGACACCCTGCTGGCCCTGCTGGCCGGTCTGCTGGCCGGTCTGCTGGCCGGTCTGCTGAGCCGTCTGCTGGCCCTGCGCGCGCTGCTGGCGCCCCTCACCCTGCGCGTCGGAGGCACCCTGGCCACGGCCCGCGCGGCGCGAGCGGCGCTCGCCGGCCTCGCCCGCCACGTCGCCCACGGCCTCGCCGACCGCCTCGGCGGCGCGCTGCGCACGGTCGTCGTCACGGCTCTCGCGGCCGTCACGGCCCTCGCCGCGCCGCTCGACCGGCTCGCCCGCGATCTTCGCGTCGATCGCGGCCTCGAGACCGGCGAGCGCGTCCTGCGCGGGGCCCTGCGCGCGGCGGGCACCGCGCGTGCGCTGCGTGCGCGGCGCGGCCTCGTCGCGCTCGACGGGGCCCGCCTGCTCCGTCACCGGCGCGACGGTCTGCTCACGACGCGCGTCGAGGGCCCGGGGGCGCGAACCGCCGCGCGCGGCGTCGATCGCCTCGACCAGGTCGCCCTTGCGCATCTTCGAGATGCCCTTGACGCCGAGCTCGGACGCGAGGGCCTGCAGCTCGGGCAGGCGCAGCGCCGCGATGGACCCGGTCTGGTTGGTGTCTGTCACGAAGGACCCTTCCCCCTCGTCGGTGGCCTCTCGGGGTAGGAGGCCGTCGTCTCGTCAGACGGACGTCCGTCGACGAGACGGTGCTGGAAGCCCACGCGCGGCTCACGACCGTGTCGGCGACGCGTTCAAGGCTGGGGTTGTTCCCGGATGGTCGGCTCGCCTGGGCAGCGGTCCCGCGGATGTCCTGCGGAACACCGTTCGGGAGGCACGCGACCCGGAGGATGTGGTCCGGGGGAACGCGACGATGCTACCACTGTCGGCCTCACGACCGGCCGCGATGACCCCGCGCGACACCGCTCACCCGATCGGGTGGTCGCCGACCGCGAGGCGCACCCCGGCGGGGTCGACGGGCAGCCGGCGGATCACCCAGCCGCCCAGCACGCCGCCGAACGCCTCGTCGATCGCGGCGTCCGCGTCCGTGCCCGGGTCGCCCGCCACGTCCGGCCCGCCGGGCTCGTCGGGCAGCCGGCGCGCGAGCGCGAGGACCGTGGGGCCCGCACCCGAGACGACCGCCGCGACCCCCCGGCGACGCAGCGCGTCGACCAGCGCGAGCGAGTCCGGCATGACGGCGCGCCGGTACTCCTGGTGCAGCAGGTCGACCGTCGCGTCGAGCAGCAGGTCCGGGCGGCGCCCGAGGGCCTGCACCAGCAGCGCCGAGCGTCCGGCCTGCCGCGCCGCGTCCACGAACGGCACCTGCTCGGGGAGCACACCGCGTGCGGCCTTCGTCGACAGGTGCGTCGGCGGGATCATCACGACCGGGGCCACGTCGGGGTGCACCTCGACCTGCGTCGCACCCACCGCGCCTGCCGGGGTCGTCCACGCGATCGTCGCGCCGCCGAGGATCGCCGGGGCCGCGTTGTCGGGGTGTCCCTCGAGCTGCGTCGCGAGCGCGAGCACGGTCGCGTCGTCGAGCGCCTCGGGCTCGGAGATCAGCCCGCGCGCGGCGACGATGCCCGCGACGACCGCCGCGGCCGACGAGCCGAGACCCCGGCCGTGCGGGATCGCGTTGCGGCACGTCAGCGTCAGGCCCGCCTGCGGCGCGCCGACGTGGTCGAGCGCGGTGCGGATCGCGCGCACGACGAGGTGCCGCTCGTCGCCCGGCACCGCACCGGCACCCTCCCCCTCGACGACGACGGTCACGCCCGGCGCGGCGACCGCGCGGACCTCGACCTCGTCGTGCAGCGCGAGGGCCACGCCCATCGCGTCGAAACCCGGACCGAGGTTCGCGGACGTCGCGGGGACGCGCACGCGCACCCGGTCGGCACGCAGTCGCACGGCGGCCTCAGCCCAGGCCGAGCGCGTCCGCGATGGACACGACGTCCGCGGGCACGCGCACCGGGGTGACCTCGCCGCCGTCGGGCCGGCGCAGGGCCCACTGCGGGTCCTTGAGGCCGTGGCCCGTGACCGTGATGGTGATGCGCGCACCGGCGGGCACGCGCCCCTCGTCGGACAGGCGCAGCAACCCCGCGACACCCGCGGCCGACGCGGGCTCGACGAACACGCCGACCTCGGCGGACAGGACGCGGTGCGCGCGCAGGATCTCCTCGTCGGTCACCGACTCGATGAGACCGCCCGAGACGTCGCGCGCCTGCTCGGCCTGCTGCCACGACGCCGGGTTGCCGATGCGGATCGCGGTCGCGATCGTCTCGGGCTCCGACACGGGGTGCCCCAGGACGATCGGGGCGGCGCCCGCCGCCTGGAAGCCCCACATCACCGGGGTGCGCGACGCGACGGCACCGTGCGCCGCACCGTCGTCGAGCCCCGCGTACTCGCGGAAGCCCTTCCAGTACGCCGTGATGTTGCCCGCGTTGCCGACCGGCAGCACATGGATGTCCGGGGCGTCGCCCAAGGCGTCGACGATCTCGAACGCCGCGGTCTTCTGACCCTGGATGCGGTCGGGGTTCACCGAGTTCACCAGCTCGACCGGGTACGCCTCGGCGAGCTTGCGCGCCGCGATCAGGCAGTCGTCGAAGTTGCCGTCGACCTGCAGGAGCGTCGCACCGTGCGCGATCGCCTGGCTCAGCTTGCCCATCGCGATCTTGCCGTCCGGCACGAGCACCGCGCAGAGCATGCCCGCGCGCGTCGCGTACGCCGCGGCCGACGCCGAGGTGTTGCCCGTCGACGCGCATACCACCGCCTTCGCACCCCGCGCGGCCGCCGCCGAGATCGCGGTCGTCATGCCGCGGTCCTTGAACGAGCCCGTGGGGTTCATGCCCTCGAACTTCACGTGCACGTCGGCACCCGTGCGCTCGCTCAGCGCGGGTGCCGCGATGAGCGGCGTGCCGCCCTCGTAGAGGGTGACCGGGTGCGTCGTCAGGTGCTCGGGCAGGCGGTCGGCGTACTCGGCGATCACGCCGCGCCACTGGTGGGCCATCAGGCTCCTTCGACTCGCAGGACGGACACGACGTCACGCACGACGTCGAGGTCGGTGAGCGCGGCCACGGTGGCCGCGAGCGCGCTCTCGCGCGCGGTGTGCGTGGTGATCAGCAGGCGGGCGACGCCCGTGGCGGCACCCGCGTCCGCCGACTGCCGCACGGCCTCGATCGAGACGTCGTGCTCCGCGAGTACGTGCGCGACCTGCGCGAGCACGCCCGGGCGGTCGTCGACGTCGAGCCGCACCTGGAACCGGGTGCACGCCGCCTCCGCCGGCAGCACCGGCAGGTCGGCGTACGACGACTCGACCGGCCCGCGCCCGCCGAGCACACGGTGGCGCGCGACCGAGACCAGGTCGCCGAGGACCGCCGACGAGGTGGGCGCGCCGCCCGCGCCCCGGCCGTAGAACATGAGCTCGCCGGCCGCCTCCGCCTCGACGAACACCGCGTTGAACGCGCCGCGCACGCCCGCGAGCGGGTGCTCCAGCGGCACGAGCGCCGGGTGCACGCGCACCTGGATGCCCGCGACGTCGTCGCGGACGTTGCGCTCCGCGATCGCGAGCAGCTTGATCGCGTGGCCGGTCCGCTGCGCCCACGCGACGTCGGCGGCGGTGACGCCCGTGATGCCCTCGCGCGCGACGTCGTCGAGCGACACCCGCGTGTGGAACGCGAGCGAGGCGAGGATCGCGGCCTTGGCCGCCGCGTCGTAGCCCTCGACGTCGGCCGTCGGGTCCGCCTCCGCGTAGCCGAGCGCCTGCGCCTCCTTGACGGCCTGCTCGAGCTCGAGCCCGTCGGTGGCCATGCGGTCGAGCACGTAGTTCGTCGTGCCGTTGACGATGCCGAGGACGCGCTGCACCTGGTCGCCCGCGAGCGACTCGCGCACCGGCCGGACGATCGGGATCGCGCCCGCGACGGCGGCCTCGAAGTACAGGTCCACGCCCGCCGCGTCGGCCGCCTTGTAGAGCGTCGGGCCGTCGGACGCGAGCAGCGCCTTGTTGGCCGTGACCACCGACGCGCCCGCCTCGATCGCCTGCAGGATCAGGGTGCGCGCGGGCTCGATGCCGCCCATGACCTCGACGACGACGTCCGCACCGCGCACGAGCGCCGACGCGTCCGTGGTGAGCAGCGGCTCCAGCGAGGTGCCCGTGACGCCCTCGCGCGGCGATGCCGCGTCCCGCACGGCGATGCCGACGATCTCGAGCGGTGCGCCGACGCGCGCGGCGAGCTCGTCGGCGTGCGTGACCAGGCGGTGGGCCACCTCGGTGCCGACGACACCGCAGCCGAGCAGGGCGACCTTCAGGGGGGCGGGCACACGACCTCCGGTGCTCTCGTCGGGGACTGGGCACAGGATAGGGCGCACGCGTGGTGGGCCGTCCGGGACGTCCGGTCGGCAGGACGCGACTCTCACCTACCCTCCGGAAGGGTCCTTGGGCACATGTCCAGCGCGGCCGGTCAGCCCTGGTCGAGCGCCAGCAGGTCGTCGACCGTCTCGCGCCGCAGCAGCGTGCGCACCGCGCCGTCACGCACCGCCACGACCGGCGGCCGCGTCAGCAGGTTGTAGTTCGACGCCATCGACCGGCCGTACGCACCCGTCGCCGCGACCGCCAGCAGGTCCCCCGCGCGCACGTCGCCCGGCAGCTGCACCTCGTGCACGACGACGTCACCCGACTCGCAGTGCTTCCCGACGACCCGCGCCAGCACCGAGGGCGCCGACGACAGCCGCCCGACGACCTCCGCGTGGTACCGCGCGCCGTACAGCGCGGGACGGATGTTGTCGCTCATGCCGCCGTCGACGGACACGTACAGGCGCTCGGTCTCGTCGTCCACGCGCACCGGCTTCACGGTCCCGACCGTGTAGAGCGTGAGCCCCGACGGCCCGACGACCGCGCGCCCCGGCTCGATCGAGAACCGCGGCAGCGGGGTGGCGAGGTCCGCGGCCGCAGCCGCGACCGAGGCCGCCACGTCCTTCGCGATGCGGTCCGGGTCCAGCGCGACCTCGCCGGGCAGGTACGCGATGCCGTACCCGCCCCCCAGGTCGACCTCCTCGACCAGCACGCCCGTGCGGCGCGCGAGCTGCGCGCGCAGCTCGAGCACCACGCGCGCGGCGACCTCGAACCCCGACGGGTCGAGGATCTGCGACCCGATGTGCGAGTGGATGCCCAGCAGGCGCAGCTCCGGGTGGTCGAGCACCGCGAGCAGTGCCGTCATCGCCGGGCTGTCCTGGCCGTCGCGCGCCGTGACCGACAGACCGAACTTCTGGTCCTCGTGCGCGGTCGAGATGTACTCGTGCCCGCCCGCGTGCACCCCCGTCGTGACGCGCACCATCACCGGCGCCGGGTCGCCCCCGCGGGACCGCACCAGCGCCGCGAGCCGCTCCACCTCGACGAGCGAGTCCACGATGACCCGGCCCACGCCGTGGTCCAGCGCGAGCGCGAGCTCCTCGTCGGACTTGTTGTTGCCGTGCAGGCCGATGTCCGCGCCCGGCACCCCCGCGCGCAACGCGACCGTGAGCTCGCCGCCCGACGCGGTGTCCACGCGCAGCCCCTCGTCGTGCACCCACCGCGCGACCGCGACCGACAGGAACGCCTTGCCCGCGTAGTACACGTCGACACCCGCGCCCACCTCGGCGAACGCCGTCTCGAACGCGCGGCGGTACCCCGCGGCACGCGCGCGCAGGTCCGCCTCGTCGAGCACGTACGCGGGCGTGCCCACCTCCTGCGCGAGCCGCGCCACCGGCACCCCGCCGACGACGAGCGCGCCCGAGCCGTCCCGTGCGACGCCCGTCGACCAGGGCTCGCCCGGGATGCTCGTCGTCACATCCGCTCCGGCGCGCTCACGCCGAGCAGACCCAGGCCGTTCGCGAGCACCTGCCGCGTCGCGTCGACCAGCCACAGGCGCGTGCGGTGGGTGTCCGTGACGGGCTCGTCGCCCTGCGGCAGGACGTAGCGCTTCGCGTCGTACCACTTGTGGAACCCGCCCGCGAGCTCCTCCAGGTAGCGCGCCACCCGGTGCGGCTCGCGCAGGTTCGCGGCCTGCGCGACCACGCGCGGCAGCTGCGCCAGGTGGCCCAGCAGCACCGCCTCGGTCTCGTGGTCGAGCACGCTCGCGTCGAACCCGTCCTCGCGGCGCACGCCGGCCTCCGCCGCGTTGCGCCCGATCGCCGCGGTGCGCGCGTGCGCGTACTGCACGTAGAAGACCGGGTTCTCGTTGGTGGCCTTGGCGAGCAGGTCGAGGTCCAGGTCGATCGCCGAGTCCGTCGACGAGCGCGCGAGCGCGTATCGCGCGGCGTCCACGCCCACCGCGTCGACCAGGTCGTCGATCGTCACGACCGTGCCCGCGCGCTTCGACATGCGCACCGGGGCGCCGTCCTTGACGAGGTTCACGAGCTGGCCGATGAGGATCTCGAGGTTGACGTCCGGGTCGTCGCCGAACGCCGCCGCGACGGCCTTCATGCGGCCCACGTACCCGTGGTGGTCCGCGCCGAGCATCATCACCACGCGGTCGAACCCGCGCTCGCGCTTGTCGAGGTAGTACGCGATGTCACCCGCGATGTACGCGGCCTCGCCGTCGGACTTGATGACGACGCGGTCCTTGTCGTCGCCGAGCTCGGTGGTCCGCAGCCACGTCGCGCCGTCCTGCTCGTACACGTGCCCCAGCTCGCGCAGGCGCGCCACCGCACGGTCGACCGCACCGGACTCGTGCAGCGAGTCCTCGTGGAAGTAGACGTCGAAGTCCACGCCGAAGTCGTGCAGCGACTTCTTGATCTCGTCGAACATCAGGTCGACGCCGCGCGCGCGGAACGCCTCGAGCGCCTCGTCGTCGCCGAGCGTGGCCGGGTCCGGCTCGCCCGCCGCGACGGCCTGGGCCGTCACCTGCTCCGCGATGTCCGCGATGTACTGCCCGCCGTAGCCGTCCTCGGGCGCCTCCTCGCCGCGGGCGCGCGCCAGCAGCGAGCGCGCGAACCGGTCGATCTGCGCGCCGTGGTCGTTGAAGTAGTACTCGCGGGTGACCTCGGCGCCGGCCGCCTGCAGCACACGCGCGAGGCTGTCGCCCACGGCCGCCCAGCGCACACCGCCGATGTGCAGCGGGCCGGTCGGGTTCGCGGACACGAACTCGAGGTTCACGCGGTGCCCCGCCTCGGCCGTGTTGGTGCCGTACGAGGCGCCCTGCTCGACGATGCTGCGCGCGAGCTCGCCGGCCGCCGCCGCGTCGAGCCGGATGTTGAGGAAGCCGGGTCCCGCCACCTCGACGGACGCGACGCCGTCGGTGCTGGTCAGACGGCGTGCGAGCTCCTCGGCGAACGCGCGGGGGTTCGAACCGGCCTTCTTCGCGAGCTGCAGCGCGACGTTCGTCGCCCAGTCGCCGTGCTCTCGCTGACGGGGTCGCTCGACGTGGACGGTCGCCGGGAGGTCGGCGGGGTCGAGAGCGAACGTGCCGTCGGCGACGGCCGCCGCGAGGGCGGCCGCGATGGCCTGCGAGAGCTGGTCGGGAGTCACCGCTCCAGGGTAGGGGAACCGCGCGACGCCCTTTCGCGGACGTCCGTCGTCGACGGCCCCGGCTCGACGTGCCCCAGCACCTCGGGGCGGCACGCCCGCCACCCCGCCACGAGCAGCACGACGAGCAGCCCCAGCAGCACGAGGATCGGCGCGTCCCAGCCGCCCGTGGCCTCGTACACCAGGCCGATCGACACCGGCCCGAGCGCCGCGAGCGCGTACCCCACGCCCTGCACCATCCCCGACAGCACGACCGCGAGGCCCGGCGTCGCCGTGCGCAGGCCGATCAGCGCCAGCAGCACGGGGAACGAGCTCGTGCCGAGCCCGAGCAGCACCATCCAGACGACCGTGCCGTGCGCGGGGGCCAGCAGGAGCCCCAGGTAGCCGACCGCCCAGCTCGCGACGAAGCCGGCCACCAGCGGGAACGGCGAGCGCATGCGCGCGGTCAGCACGGGGACGACGAGCGAGGCGGGCAGCCCGAGGATCGCGAACAGCGCGAGCCACCGCCCGCCCGCCTCCGTGCCGAGCCCGAGGTCCGCGAGCATCTCCGGCAGCCACGCGAACACCGTGTACGTGCCGAGCGAGTTCACCGCGAACGTCACGGCCATCGCCCATGCGAGGGGCGAGCGCCACACCAGGCGCGCGTCGCCGGGTGCGCCGCCGGGGGCGACGCGCGGGTCCGTGCCACGCGCCCGCGCTCCCCGGCCCACGCGGCGCAGGAGCTCACGCACGTGCGCGCGCGCCGCGACCGAGCGGACGATCACGACCAGCCACGGCACCGCGGCGACCACTCCGAGCAGCGCCCACGCCCCCACGGCCCACCGCCACCCGGCGGCGCGCGCGAACGGCAGCGCCACGAGCGGCGGGACGGCCGTGCTCACGGACAGCATCACCGCGTACGCCGCGGTGACCACGCCGATGCGGTCCGGGAAGTACCGCTTCACGAGCGGCGGCAGCAGCACGTTCCCCATCCCCATGCCCGCGAGCGCGAGCACCGACCACGCCAGGAACGCGGGCGCCGACGACGACAGCGCTCGCGCCACCTCCCCCACGGTCGACAGCGCGAGCGCGAGCACGACCGTCGGCTCCAGGCCGAGGCGCCGGCCCAGCGGCGACGCGAGCGAGCCGAACACCGCGAAGGACAGCAGCGGCACGGTGCCGAGCACCCCCACCTGGGCGGGCGACAGGTCGACGTCCTCCCTCACCGCGTCCAGGATCGGTGAGACCGCCGCCACCGCGATGCGCAGGTTCAGCGCCACGAGCACGACGCCCAGGAGCACCACGAGCCGCCCGCGCCAGGGAGCCGGAGGGGGCGAACCAGGCGTCACGACACTCCGCAGGGTGAATCGGCAGGATGGGACGGTCGGCGCGACGGACACCCCTGGCACGCAGACACCCGGCTCGTGTTGACTGCACCGCATGCCTGTTCACGGAGTCCTGTCCCGATGACGCGACGGACCGGTCTGATCGATTCGACCGTACAGGAGCTACGCGCGCGCATCACGAGCGGCGAGTGGCCCGTCGGCTCCCGCATCCCGCCCGAGCCGCAGCTCGTCGGGCTGCTGGGGGTCGGTCGCAACACCGTGCGCGAGGCCGTGCAGTCGCTGGTGCACGCCGGTCTGCTCGAGCGGCGTCAGGGTTCGGGGACGTACGTGCTCTCGTCGTCCGAGCTCGCGGCGAGCATGGGCCGGCAGATCGCCGAGGCCCGCCAGCGCGACGTCGTCGAGGTGCGCCGCGCGCTCGAGGTCGAGGCCGCCCGCCTCGCCTCGCGTCGCCGCACGGCGCTCGACGCCAGCACGCTCCTCGACCGCCGCGACGAGCGCGCTGCCGCGTACGTCTCGGGCGACCTCGACGCGATGGTCGCGACCGACCTCGCGCTGCACACCACGATCGTGCGCGCCGCGGCCAACCCCGTGCTCGCGTCGCTGTACGAGAACCTCATCGACGCCATCGGCGAGAACATCCGGTTCAACTTCGTCACCGACTACCACGGCCAGACCGCGCACGACGCGCTGGTCGAGGCGATCGTCGCGGGCGACAGCGCCAAGGCCGTCGCCGAGACGACGGCGTACCTGTCCGCCCTCCTCGGCGAGTCCTGACCCCGTCCACCCCGACCACCCCGTCCAACCCGACGACCCCGCGGTTCCTCCGGGTATCCCCGCCCAGAGCCGGAGGAAGCGCGGGGTCGCGGGCACTGGGGGTCGCGGGCGCTGAGGTGGCGGGCGTTGGGGTGGCGGGCTGGTAGGCTCGCTGGCCGATGCGTTCGCGCGTCTCGCGCCCGTAGCTCAGCGGATAGAGCGTCTGCCTCCGGAGCAGAAGGTCGAAGGTTCGAATCCTTTCGGGCGCACCGGCATTCGACGGCCCGTGACCACCTCGGTCACGGGCCGTCGTCGTCTGGCGCGACCGCACCCGCGCAGGTGTGGACGCGTCGGCGGGGACACAGGTGTCTCGGGCACAGTGAGGCCGTGCTCGCCGACCTGCTGCCCCCGGGGGTCGAGGTCACCGAACGGCACGGCCCGCCGGTGACCGTCCCGCTGTTCGCCGACGAGGAGCGCGCGGTCGCCCAGGCCGTGCCCGCTCGTCGGGCGGAGTACGCGGCCGTGCGCGGGTGCGCGCGCGAGGCGCTGAGCCGGCTGGGCGTCACGACGCTCGCGGTGCCGAGCGCACCGAACCGCGCCCCGGTGTGGCCGCAGGGCGTCGTCGGGAGCATGACGCACTGCGCGGGCTACCGTGCCGCGGCCGTCGCACGGGCGGACGCCTGGGCGGGACTGGGCATCGACGCCGAGCCGCGCGCCCCGCTGCCGCCCGAGGTCGCGGCCCTCGTGCTCGACGAGTCCGAGCGTGCCCCGCTCGCCGAGCTCGACCCGGCGCTGTGCGCCGACCGCGTGCTGTTCAGCGCCAAGGAGTCGGCCTACAAGGTGTGGTCGCCGATCACGGGCGTCTGGCTCGGGTTCGAGGACGTGCGCGTGCACCTCGAGGACGACACGTTCGTCGTCCGGCTGCTGAAGCCCGGTCTCGGGGTCGACGAGCTGCGCGGCCGCTGGGCCGTCGGTGACGACCTGCTGGTCACGGCGCTCGCGCTGCCCCGCTGACCGGCACGCCACGCGGCCGGGGTCAGCGGCGCCGCGGTTGGGTCAGTGCAGCGACGCCCCGCCGTCCACGTAGAGCTCGTGCATCGTGAGGTGGCGCGCCTCGTCGGACGCGAGGAAGGCGACCGCCGCCGCCACGTCCTCCGGCTCCGCGACCCGGCGCAGCGGGATGCCCACCCTGTAGGCCTCGGGCGTGCCGGCGATCGCGGCCGCGACGACCTGCTCGGTGTCCCCGAGGTCGCCGAGCATCGGTGTGCGCGTGGTGCCCGGGTGCACGACGTTGCAGCGCACGCCGTGCTCGGCGACCTCGAGCCCGAGCGACTTCGTCCAGGCCGTGAGCGCGGCCTTCGACGCGCCGTACGCGGCCATGCCCGTGCGGGGCACGCGCGCCGCGTTGGACGCGACCGTCACCACCGACCCACGCCCGCGCGCGACCATGCGCCGCACCACGGCGCGCGTGAGCGTCGCGGTGCCGAGGACGTTGACCGCGACCAGCGCCACGAGGTCGTCGTCGTCGTCCAGCGCCGGAGCCGTGCGCAGCAGGCCGGCGGCGTTGACGAGCACCTCGACCGGGCCCTGGTCGTCCTCGACCCGCGCGACGAACGCCGCGACGGCGTCGCCGTCCGTGATGTCGAGCGCCCGCACGTCGTCGCGCGGCACCCGGTCGGTCCCCACGACCGCGTACCCGCGCGCCCGCAGCACGCTCACGACGGCCGACCCGATGCCCCCGGCTGCTCCCGTCACCAACGCGACCCCGCGTGCCCCCTGCGCCATCCGTCTCCCCCTCGTCCGCTGCTCGCCCCCGCTCGGGCCCCGCTCGGCGAACCTAGCCCGGCGACGGGCCGCGAGACCGGGCGTATCGCCCCTCGGGCCGCGCGCGGCGCCACCTGAGGCTTCTCACCCGTGCCACACCGGGCGGGCGGCGCTACCGTGTCCGAGAAGCCCCCTTTCTCTGGTCTCCAGGGGGGCGGAGCGATGACGCGGATCGTCAGCACCGAAGTGGAGCCGGGCGCGCCGCTCGTCATGGTCGAGATCGCCCGGCAGGACGACCGTGAGGAGGACGTCTCCGCGCTGAGCGACGTGCTGTCGTTCGACGACCTCGCGGAGTCGGTCGCGCGCGTCGCACGGTCGATGACGGACGCGCTGCGCCGCGCACGGCCCGACGAGGCCGAGGTGACGTTCGGCGTCGACGTCGCGGTCGAGGCCGGGCGGCTCACGTCGCTGCTCGTCAAGGGCGGTGCGACCGCGACGTCCGGCGTGCGGCTGCTGTGGAAGGCGCCGCCGCGGGACGCGACGGGGTCGGGCCAGGACGAGGTGGTCGCGCACCTGCGGCACTCTCTCGACGCCCTGACGGCGGACGACGACGCCGCGTTCGCGCTCGAGCTCGAGGTGCGGCGCTCCGCGTCGTGGGTCCCGGATGCCGACCGTGCGCTGCTGCACCGCGCGTACGTCCGGGCCTGCCACGAGTCCGGCAAGGAGCCGGTGCCGTGGGGCTCGACGACGCATGACGAAGCGAGCCACCGGGGGTCTCGACTAGGGTCGGCGGGCTCGGAGACGGTCAGCCGGAACCGCGCCGGGCGACGTCTCTCCGGGATGTCGCCCATGCCGACCCGAGACTCACCGCAGCTGCCGCCAGCACACCGGTCCCCAGCAGGACGCCCAGGAGCGGGCCGACCGACGTCGTCGACGCGCTGCCGTACTGGATGGCGTTCCAGCTGGCGGCGAACGCGGTGGCGGACCCGATGACCGAACCGAGCAGCAGCGGCACGCCCACGAGCCCGACCCCGAGGCCGAGATGGCGGTGCAGTCCCCCTGCGTACACCGCGAACACCCGGTGGCGTCTCCGCATCCGGGCGAGCTCCGCCGCGAGCGACGCGCATCCCATCGTCACGGCGAACAGCCCTGCGACGGCCCCGAGCACGACGATCCAGCCGGACTGCCGGACCGCGACGGTTGCTCCCATCACCCATGACGCCTCCGGCTCCGTCATCAGCGGGGTCGGGCTGACCAAGGGCCGCATGGCCCGGGACAGCGCCACGGTGTCGACGGCCCGGTCGTCCTCCCGGACCACGAGGACCTCGCCGGGCCGGGGCTCACCCGTCCGGACGGCGGTCGTGTCGTCCATCCCCCAGACCCGCAGCACGACCGGCACCGCACCGTCCGTGAGCGCGCCGAGATCGGCGCCTCCGTCGTCGGCGCAGCGACCGAGCAGAGCGGTCTGAGTCTCGCAGGACGCGGTGATCACCGTCGTGCCGGCGACCGGGTCCGTCTGCACGCCGACCAGGTGCTGGCCCTCAGGGAGCGCACGTCCGAGGTCCGGGAGCCATCGCGCGCTCTCCCCGGTGGTGATCCGCACCGAGCGGCCCGCGTTCGCGTCGCTCGCGGCGATCACCTGTCGAAGGAAGTCACCCGGCGCGGTGGACAGGACGGTCGCGAACGTCGCGGTCAGCGCGACGACTCCCATGAAGATCGTGGCCCGAACGGCCGGCCGGGCCATCGACGCCAGCTCCCGTCCGACGAGCATGCCCACGGGACGGCGGCCTCGACGCGCGGCAGCGGTCACGGCGCCCGCGAGCGCCGTCAGGAGGCTCGCGGTAACCGGCCCGATGAGGAGCACGCACGCCAGCACACCGACGAACAGCACGATCGACCCGGTCGTGGGGTTGGTGGGGTTCACCAGCGCGTACAGCCAGTTCACCGCCGCGAGCACGGCGAGCAGCGCGATGACGGGTCGCGCGGTGGCGCGATGCCCTGCCCGGGCAGGTCGGGGCGACGCGAACGCCGTCCGACGCGGGCGTGTCGTTGCGAGCACGGCGGCCCAGGTGAGGGCGGCGCCCCCGACGGCGCTGAGGAGCAGCGAGAGGTCCAGGCGCGGGTCGGACGACGGCGACATGACGTAGCCGGTGTACGGCACGGTCCAGGTGACGCGGGCGAGCACTGACGCCATGAGCACGGCGAGCCCGACCCCGACGCCGAGAGGAACCCGGACCGCGCGCCAGAGTGCTCGGCGCACCTGGCCCCGCGACGCACCGAGCGCGACGAGCAGCGCGACCGTCGCGTCCCGCCGTTCCCCGCCGACCCGGGCGAGCACGACCAGAAGGACCAGGAGGGGCGCCAGCGCGAACACCAGCACCAGGCTCAGCGCACCCGTGCGGCTGGACTGGTACATCGTCGACCCGAAGTACCCGTTGTCGCCGCGTGCCGGGTCGACCTGCAGCCCGAACCCGGTCACGGGCAGCCAGTACGACGGCTCCTCGAGGACCGTGGGGTCCACGCCCACGTACAGCGCCTTCTCGCGCGGGTCCGCGAGCACCGCGGCGTCGATCTCTCCGACGAGTGTGCCGTACCGCGCGACGAGATCCTGTGCCCCTGGGACGTCCAGCACCCCGGGCGAGGCGAAGACCTCCGCGGGTCCGGGCCAACGGTCCACACCCGGCGGCGTCTGGTCCGGCCGGCCCTCGGGCAGGAGCAGGGCGACCGCCACCGGCTCCCCGTCGAGGCTGTCGTCCCGCGCGCCCCAGTGCCCGATCACGCCATCGGAGGCCGTCGCACCCTCGGCGAGGAAGACCGGCGCTCGCGCCGCGTCGCGTGCGAGTCGGGCGTCGTACTCATGGTGCACCGAGGGGAACAGGTGCAGGACGAGCACCGCGAGTGCCGCGGCGACGCCGATCCCGACCCGCCAGACGGTGTCGACCGCGTCGCCCGTCCTCAATGCCCTCACGACGCCGAGCAACCTAGTGCACCTCCGCGAGCTGGGCGGTCAGTCGACCGCCTTCGAGGCGCAGAACACGGTCCGCCCGGGAGGCGACCGCGACGTCGTGCGAGACAATGAGGAGGCCGGCGCCGTGCGCCTCGAGGCGTGAGTACAGCAGGTCGGCCACGACGGCCTTGGTCGGGCCGTCCAAGGACGCCGTGGGCTCGTCGGCGACGACGAGTGCGGGCGCATTCACGAGCGCTCGAGCGATACCCACGCGTTGCGCCTCACCGCCCGAGAGGTCGCCCGCCGGTGTGTCGGTCTCACTGAGCTGAACCTCGTCGAGCAGCCGACGCGCGCGACCTTCGGCCGTGGCCCGGTCTGCCCCGTCGAGCAGCGCCGGAAGCGCGACGTTCTCGAGCGCGGTCATCGTGGGCACCAGCTCCGCGTGCTGGAAGATCACTCCGACCGTGGCGCGCCGGAACGCCGCCAGCCTCGCCGAACGCAGCGCAAGGACGTCCTGCCCGTCGATCCGGAGCTCGCCGGACTGCAACCGCAGCAGCGTCGCGACGACGGCGGCCAGCGTGCTCTTCCCACTCCCGGACGGCCCGACGACCGCCACGGACTCGCCACGCTCGACGGTCAAGGACACGTCGTCGAGGATCGTCCTGCGCCGAAAGCCGAAGCAGGCGCGTTCCAGATCGACCAGAGGTTTCATTGATCTCTCCCGCGAAGGCACGATCTCGGGTGCACGGCAGTTGATCCACCGTGCACCCGAGTCCTCGCTCAACTGATCCAGCCTGAGCACCACTGCCAGTCGAACGGGTTGCTGTTGTAGACGCAGAGCTTCAGGGTCACGACCTTGCCGCGGCGCTCGTCGAAGTTGTAGGTGCCGTCCTTGGACCCGTCCGTGTCCCGCAGCGTGAGCATCGGATTGGCCGTCGAATAGCGGTAGTAGTCGATCCTCACCGCGTGGCTGTCGGCTGCGACGTCCTCGACGTAGGCCCCGGTCTGCGCGCCGTAGCTGGTCTTGTAGGTCGCTCCGATACCGCCCTTCTTCTCGATCCAGAGGTCGGCGTATGCCGACGCCGGAACTGATGCCAGAAGCGCGACACCAAGAATGCATGCGCCCACCCGCACGCCGACTTGTCTCATTCTTGCGTTCGCCACTCGAACCCCCTTCGTGATTGCTGCCACACCACCGCATTGCGATGTGGCCGCACGCAATTGGAAACTCCCCGCCGCCGACCGGTCGCGGAATGAAGTAAGCCGCCCTCCCCTGCCGCTCGACCGCGAATCGCGGGAGCGCCAGCGAGGCTAGCAGGCAGATCTCGCCTTTGTAGCCGGTTTGGGCGAGTTCGGGGTGATCATCTCGCGCCCGGCGACGCACCTGTGCGGCCGGACCACGCCGCCACGGGGACGGTGGCTGGCGCGCGGCTAGTGTCGGAGCGTCCCTGCGGAGGATCACGGGAGCGAGATGCACCACGTCGAGGTCTTCGTCCTGGCAGCCGCGGCCGTGCTCGTCGCGGCGGTGAGCCGCCGTCGCGGGTGGCCGGCGCCGCTCGTCGTCGTCACGGTCGCTCTGCTCGTCTCGCTCGTCCCGGGCGTCCCCCGCTACGAGGTGAACCCGGAGCTGCTGCTCGAGTTCGTGCTGCCGCCGCTGCTCTACTCCGCCGCGCTGTCGTCGTCGTACCGCGACTTCCGGGCGTCGCTGAACTCGATCACACGGCTCGGCGTCGGGCTGGTGCTCGTCACCGCGCTCGCGGTCGCGGCGGTGTTCTGCGTGCTCGACGACGTGCCGTTCGCGGCGGCGCTCGTGCTGGGCGCGGTCGTCGCACCGCCCGACGCGGTCGCCGCGGCAGCGGTCGGCCGGCGGCTCGGGCTGCCGCGGCGCGTCATGACCCTGCTCTCGGGCGAGAGCCTCATCAACGACGCGACCTCGCTGACCCTCTACAAGGTGGCGCTCGCGGGCGTCGCGAGCGGTGCGTGGGCCCTCGGCGCGGGGCTGTGGACGTTCACGCTGGCCGTCCTCGCGGGTGTCGGCGTCGGCCTCGCCCTCGGGGTGGTCGTGCACCTCGTGCGCACGCACCTCGACGACGCGGTCGTCGCGTCCGCGATCGGGATCCTCACCCCGTTCGCGGCGTACTGGGGCGCGGAGGCGGTGGAGGGCTCGGGGGTGCTCGCGGTGGTCGCCGCCGGGTTGTACCTGGGCCACACGTCGCCGCGCGCGGGGTTCGCCACCCGCCTGTTCGAGGAGCCGATCTGGTCGACGCTCGACCTCGTGCTCGAGTCCTTCACGTTCGCGCTGATCGGCATGCAGCTGCCGTGGGTGATCCGCGACGTCGTGGACTCCGACCAGGGCTTCGCGCACGGGCTCACCGTGTCGCTCGTCGTGCTGGCGGTCACCGTGCTGGTGCGGCCGGTGTACATCTTCTCGACCGCGTGGTTCGACAACGTGCGGCTGCCCGGCTCGCACCGGCCGGAGAACGACGCGCTCACCGCCCGCGAGTCGGCCGTCGTGTCGTGGGCGGGGATGCGTGGCGTGGTCACGCTCGCCGCCGCGGCGGCGATCCCGGCGACCATGGGCGGCGCGCCGTTCGACCACCGCGCGACCATCCAGCTCGCGGCGTACACGGTCGCGCTCGGCACGCTCCTGCTGCAGGGCCCGTCGCTGCCGTGGCTGATCAGCCGCCTGGGCGTCGGCTCCGCGCAGGAGGCGGCCGACGACGCGCGTCAGGAGGCCGCGATGCGCGTCGCGACCGCGGACGCGGTGCAGCGCTACTTCGAGGCGCAGCAGCCCCGGCTCGCCTCCACCATGGGCGACGAGCGCGCGGCGGAGGTCGTCGAGCGGCTGTCGCAGGGCTGGCGCTCGCGCGCGACCGCGGCGGCCGTCATGCTCGACCCGAGCAGCGCCGAGGAGCTGGGCGTGCAGGCGGAGGCGGCGCGGGGGCTCGGGCTGCTCGGCGGCAAGGCGGCGACGTCCGTCACCGCCGGACGGCGGCTGCAGACCGTGCGCCGCCAGGTCATCGCCGTGCAGCGCGAGGTCCTCATGGCGCACCGCGACGCGGGCGACCTCGACGAGGCGGTGATGCGCCGCATGATGCGCGAGCTCGACCTCGAGGAGGAGTCGCTCGCGTCGTCGTGGGTCTCGCGGCTGCGCGACTGACCCCTCACCGGGAGCCGGGTGAGGAACCCGGGGTGACGAATGGGATGGACCAGGACCCAGGTCCCCCTCGGGCCCGCGGTGCCCACGACTCGGCGGCACCCTCCTGACCTCGGGGGACTTTCATCCCACCACTTCCGACGAGGGCTTCCCTAGCGTCGAGCCATCGGTTCGGGCGGGCCTCCAGCACCCGCCCCTCTCACCGAATTTCGTCTCGACCAGGGAGTCTCCGTGACCACCAGCACGCCCCGTCCTGCCAAGAGCCGCAAGCCGGCCGACGCCCCGGCGCCGGCGCTCGCGGTGCAGTCCGACGAGGAGGTCCACGCCGCGATCGACGCGCTCGTCGCGAACGCCGCCAAGGCGCTCGCCGAGTTCGAGTCGATGACGCAGGAGGACGTCGACCGCTTCGTCAAGAAGGGCGCGGTCGCCGCGCTCGACCAGCACGGGCAGCTCGCGAAGCTCGCCGTCGACGAGACCGGCCGCGGCGTGTTCGAGGACAAGGCCGTGAAGAACATCTTCGCGTGCGAGCACGTGACGAACTCGATGGCGAACCTCAAGACGGTCGGCGTCATCAACGTCGACGAGCTCAACGGGATCACCGAGATCGCCGAGCCCGTCGGCGTCATCGCGGGCATCACGCCGGTCACCAACCCGACCTCGACCGCGATCTTCAAGTCGCTCATCTCGCTCAAGACGCGCAACCCGATCATCTTCGCGTTCCACCCGAACGCGCAGCAGTCGTCGATCGCCGCCGCCCGCGTGGTGCGCGACGCGGCGGTCGCCGCGGGTGCGCCCGAGCACTGCATCCAGTGGGTCGAGGCGCCGTCGCTCACCGCGACGAGCGCGCTGATGAACCACCCGGGGGTCGCGACGATCCTCGCGACCGGCGGCAACGCGATGGTCAAGGCCGCGTACTCGTGCGGCAAGCCCGCCCTGGGCGTCGGCGCCGGCAACGTCCCCGCGTACGTCGAGAAGAGCGCCAAGCTCGCCCGCGCGATCAACGACATCGTCCTGAGCAAGGCGTTCGACAACGGCGTGATCTGTGCGTCCGAGCAGGCCGCGATCCTGGACGACGAGATCTACGACGCCGCGATGGTCGAGTTCGCCAAGCTGCACGCGTACCGCGCGACGCCCGCCGAGAAGGCCAAGCTCGAGCAGTTCATCTTCGGCGTCGAGGCCGGCGGCGAGAACTGCGCCGGCGCGAAGCTCAACCCCGCGGTCGTCGGCAAGTCGCCCGTGTGGATCGCCGAGCAGGCGGGCTTCACGGTCCCCGCGGACACGTCGATCATCCTCGCCGAGGTCTCGGGCGTCGGCCCCGACGAGCCGCTGACCCGCGAGAAGCTCTGCCCCGTCCTCGCGGTGCTGCGTGCGCACTCCACCGAGGAGGGCATCACGCTCGCCGAGAAGATGGTCGAGTTCGACGGCCTCGGCCACTCGGCCGCGATCCACACGCGTGACGACGCCCTGACCGTGGAGTTCGGCAAGCGCGTCAAGGCCATCCGCGTCATCTGCAACGCGCCCTCGTCGCTCGGCGGCATCGGCGACATCTACAACGCCTTCATCCCCTCGCTGACCCTCGGCTGCGGCTCCTACGGCCACAACTCGGTGTCCAACAACGTCTCGGCGGTGAACCTCATCAACGTCAAGCGCGTCGGTCGTCGGAACAACAACCTGCAGTGGTTCAAGGTCCCGGCGAAGACCTACTTCGAGCCCAACGCGATCCGCTACCTGGCCGACATGGCCGACGTCGAGCGCGTCACCATCGTCACCGACACGACCATGACGACCCTCGGGTTCGTCGACAAGGTCCTGGACGTGCTGAACCGGCGCGCCAACAAGGTCGCGGTCCAGATCATCGACGAGGTCGAGCCCGAGCCGTCGGTCCGCACCGTGCAGAAGGGCGCCGCGAACATGCGGCACTTCAAGCCGGACACGATCATCGCGCTCGGCGGCGGCTCGCCCATGGACGCCGCGAAGGTCATGTGGCTGCTGTACGAGCACCCGGAGATCGTCTTCTCCGACCTCAAGCAGAAGTTCTTCGACGTCCGCAAGCGCGCGTTCAAGTTCCCCGTCCTGGGCGACATGGCCAAGCTCGTGTGCATCCCGACCACGTCGGGCACCGGCGCCGAGGTCACGCCGTTCGCGGTCATCTCCGACCCCGACGCGGGCAAGAAGTACCCGCTCGCGGACTACGCGCTGACCCCCACGGTCGCGATCATCGACCCGGTCCTGACCTCGAAGATGCCGCGCTCGCTCGCCGCCGACTCGGGCTTCGACGCCCTGACGCACGCCACCGAGGCGTTCGTCGCGGTCTACGCGAACGACTTCACCGACGGCATGGCGCTGCAGGCCATCCGCCTCATCTTCGACAACCTCGCGCAGTCGGTGAACGGTGACCCGACCGACCCGGCCACGCAGGACGCACGCGAGAAGATGCACAACGCCGGGACGATCGCCGGCATGGCGTTCGGCAACGCGTTCCTGGGCATCGTGCACGCGATGGCGCACGTCATCGGCTCCACGTACCACCTGGTGCACGGCCGGACGAACGCCACGCTGCTCCCCCACGTGATCCGCTACAACGGCACGGTCCCGACGAAGCTCACGAGCTGGCCCAAGTACGAGAGCTACGTCGCGCCCGAGCGGTTCCAGCAGATCGCCCAGATGCTCGGTCTGCCGGCGGCGACGCCGCAGCAGGGCGTCGAGTCCTACGCCCTGGCGGTCGAGGCGCTGCGTGCGAAGGTCGGCATCCCGTCGTCCTTCCAGGCGCAGGGCGTCGACGAGCAGGAGTTCATGTCCCGCCTCGACGAGGTCGCCATGGGCGCCTACGAGGACCAGTGCGCCCCCGCCAACCCGCGGATGCCGATGATCGACGACATGAAGGACATCATGACTGCGGCCTACTACGGAACGTCGCTGGAGGACGTCCGAGGCCGCAAGAGCGGGCAGGAGGGCTGACCACCTCCGGGGGCTCCCGCGGCTCAGGCCGCTGGTAGAGCCCCGCCCGCTCGCGACGCCCCGTCCGGCTCATCCCTCGCCGGACGGGGCGTCGACCTTTTCCCGCACCCTTTCCCCGCACGCGTTCCCCGCCCACCGCGCGCTCGGACGGTTGTCCACAGCCTCGTGGAACCGCCCCCGTCCGCCTGTCCGGTTTGGGTATGTTCACGGCCGTGCACCCGACTGCGACGACCACGACGCCTCCGACCCCGCGCCCCGCCCGCCGCGTGCTCGCGTCCGGCGCGGTCGCGCTCGTCCTGGCTGCCACGCTCGCCGGCTGCACGGGCGGCGGTGCAGCCGCACCGACCCCGTCCGCCACGGTCCCGACGACGGTCGCCCCGACCGCGAGCGCCGCACCGACCCCGTCGGCGTCGCCGACTCCCACCGCCCTGGCGAGCGCCGGCGTGGACTTCTCGTCGATCGACCTGACGGTCCCCCCGCCCCGCCCGGACGCCCTCGACGCACCCCCGAGCAAGCAGGCCGCGGCGCACGTCGCCGAGTACTTCCTTCTCCTGCTTCCGTACGCAGCGGTGACGCACGACCTGGACGCGTTCGAGAAGCTCGCCTACGCCGACTGCCGGTACTGCAACCAGGTGATCACCACGCTGGAGGAGTACGAGGCGAACGACATCGTCACAGACGGCGGAGGCATCATCGTGGCGGACGTCGAGGTTGAAGAGCGCGACGCCGAGTTCTTCACGGCGACCATCACGTTCACGCAGGCGCCGTCCCGCGAGACCGCCCCCGACGGGTCTGTCATCGACGAGGGTATCGGCGGTCGGATGAGCCATGAGATCGACCTCCTCTACGACGATGGCGCCTGGCTCGTCACCTCGTGGGTAGAGGCGTCGTGACGACGCGTCGCCACCGATCACTCCTGGCCGCGCTGGTCGGGCTCATCGCCGTGGGGTTGGCAACCCCGGCCTACTCTCTCCAGGTCGAGCCCGGCGTCGACGAAGACGGGTTCAGCGCGCGCGCCCGACGCTCCACCGACGGCATTCGCAGGTACGAGGCGAACCCGGAGGCGGGGCCCTACGTCTGGAAGCGCGACCTGCCGTGCTGGAGCCGGTTCCCGGAGATCGACCGCGAGTCGAACGAGGCGTGCTGGGGCGGGTCCGCCGTCCAGCACGACCCGCCCGAGTGTGAGGACGGGGCGCCGCTCATGCCGATCTGGCGCCGACTGCGCACGGAGGAGACGTGGCATCTGCAGGTCGGGTGGCACTGCCCGGAGGACCTGATCCCGCGTGTGACGCAGGAGGACTTCCGACGGCTGACGATCCCGGCCGCTCCCGCGCGCATGCAGCCCGACGGCGGCCCGGTGCTCGTGAACAAGAAGACGATCGTGTACACGGAGGCCGAGGTGCAGACGCTGCGCACCGACCTGCTGGGCTACGGCGTCGACATCGAGGCGACGCCCGTGTCGTACTCGTGGGACTTCGCCGACGGTCAGCCGCCGTTGGTCACGGCGTCACAGGGCCACCGCTACCCCGACCACGACGTGTTCAGCACGTACTTCCACCCTGGCACGGCCCGGATCACGCTCACGACGACGTGGACGGGCCGCTACCGGGTGGACGTCGACCCTCTGCACAAGTGGCGCGAGATCGACGGCAACGCCCTCACCACGTCCACGACCCCCGCCTTCGAGGTCGTCGAGCTGCGCGCGCACCTCGACGGGTGAGCGCGGCGCGGTGCGCGCACCGTTCCCCAACGAGCCGCTCTCGCACGCTCAGGGCCGCAGGGGTTGCGCGAGGGTGGTTCGTCCGGAACCGTGTGCGCGTGACCACGACGACCCCCCGCCGTCTCGCCGCTGCTCTCGTCCTGACCGCGTCGCTGACCGCGTCCTTCACGCTCGCGGGTTGCTCCGAGGCGGACGACGCCCGCAAGGCCGTGAGCGACGCCGCCTCCCAGGCCAAGGCGCAGGTCGACAAGGCTCGCGAGGCCATCGACGGCCTGCGCAGCACGGTCGACGACGCGCGCGCCCGGGCCGACGAGGTGCGCGACCAGCTCGCCGACCTGACGCCGGAGAAGAAGAAGGAGGCGCAGGCGGCGCTCGACGAGGCCACGGCCGCGCTCGCCGACGCGAAGGCCGCCGCCGAGGCTGCGAAGGACGACGCGTCGTCCGGGTCGCAGCGGGCGCTGGACGACGCGCGCGCCCGCGTGGACGAGGCGAAGGAGGCCCTCGACGACGCCGCGGCGGACGCGGGCGGCGACGCCGCGGATGGTCTGAGCGCCCTGGCGGGTCAGCTCCAGGACGTCGCGGACGATCTGCGCTCGGCCTCCGGTTCCTGAATCACGCGGCCGCGCCGTCTTGCACGGCGGATGGCGCCCGTTCGGGTGATTTCTCGACCGTTCGGCGCGGGACGTTGTCTCTGCGGCTGCGGGTGCCGATCTTGAGAGACATGGCAGACCGTCGAGCAGTTCGACGCCACCACGTCGAGTGGTGGGTCGTCGCTGCATGGTCGTCGTTGGCCCTCATGGTCATCGCCGGCCTCACCGCCGCCGCCGGCACCTTCTGACCCGGCGCGCTCGTCGCCGTCATCGGCGCCGTGCGCGGTCAGGCCGGCACGGAAGGTGGCTCAGCGGCCTGTCCGTGCATCCATCGCGCGCACGAGCTCGTCGGCGTGATGGAGCATCGACCCGACCGACCGTCAAGTACGAGGTGCCTCACCGCGGTCGATCGGGCGGTCCGCGGCACGCCGCACCGCCTCGAACGTGCCAGCCCGGTCCCTGGGGACCTCGATCTGCACCGGGCCACCCTTGATCAGCACTGTCTCCGCCCGGGTGCCGTTACGGGCGTTACCCTCCCCGCGAGGCGTCCTTCTCTTGCTTCTCGTAACCCAGGTGAGCGGTGATTTCACCCTCGAGCGCGGACTCCAGCACGATCTTCGTTACCTGGGCCAGAAGTCACGCCACAGGGCAGCCATGAGTTCACCAGGCTATCGGCCTCCTGCCGCTGGGTCCCAGACGCCGCGAAGCGGCAGATCGACGTGAGCGCATGCCTCCGGAATCGTCAGCCGTCCGTACCCGTTGCCCGCCATCTCGACGTCGTCACCGAGGCCATAGCTCTTTCCCGTGGCCACGGAGGTCAGCGTCGCCGTCTGCGCATCCCAGCGCCAGCTCGTGTCGAGTGCAAGGACGAACCCTCGCGCCTCGTCGACCAGGCATCCGTCGCGACTTGCCAGTGTGTACAGCGACGGTCCCAGGAACGTGCGGATTCCCTCGGACACAACCGCCTCGACCTTGTGGGGGCTGGGCGGCGCTGTGGCGCGGGGTTCCTGTCCGCCCACGCTCGTCGTGTCTGCAAGATTCGTCGAAGCTTCCCTCCCAACCTGGTGCGACACTGCTCCGGCGAGTGCAGCGGCCAGCGCCGCGGACGCCGCGACACCCGCGATGAGCAAAGCGCGGCGCGGCTGTCGTCCTGGGGGAAGCGTTACCACGGGCAGGACTTCGACATGCTCGCGAGAGTCCGAGCACGCATCGCACCGCAAGGCTTGCGCGAGCTCGCGCTGGACCGTCACGCGAAACTTGTCGGCGAACGCTCGTTCGTTGATCACTTGATCTCCCTGTGCCTCTCCGTTTGGACAGCGAGCTGTCGAAGGGCGCGGTGCGCAGCGACGCGAACCGCGGCGCGTGTCGTCCCCAGCACGTCCGCGATCGTCTGATCGTCAAGCTCTTCGATGTACCGCAGCGCGAGCACCGCCCGGCTACGGGCAGGCAGTGACCGGATCCGGCGCACTGCGGCGTCCAGGTCGTCGACGCCCGCCATCGCGTCGTGGCCGTCCGCTACGTCGGCGTGTTCCGACACGTATACGGTGCGCTCGTCGCGCGAACTAAGGAACACCCGCACGGTGGCCTGGCGGACGTAGGCCCACGGGTAAGTGGCGGCGCAGACCATAGACCACCGAGGAACTAGTCGGGCGAGTGTCTCCTGAACCACGTCCTCAGCCGTGTCGAGGTCGCGGCAGAGCCCCAGCGCCAGGCGAAGCATCGCGGGTCGATAGCGCGCGACAAAGCCGCCGATGTCGTCCACCGAGTCCAGCGGCTCGACCGCCATGACGCCCCTTCCTCACTGCTAGTTCTACAGACATAGACGGGCCCGGCGTGTCGAACTGTTACAGACGCTCTTCCCCAAGCGCCATGAACCGCCTGCAAGTTGAGTCACCACTGGCGTAGCAGAGGGTCGCACGACCTCGGTCGCCTGCTCGGGCGCGACTGCCAGTACTTGCGCTTATCGCTCATCACCCTCCTCGGGTGATCAGAGCGACCACCGTCCCCAAGCCCGACGGCTCCGGGAAGTGTCAACGAGCCAACGGGGTCCTCGTCGGGGAGAGCGACTCCGGGGTCGCCCGGCCGTCCTCGTCGACGCGTAGCGAGCGGATCGCGTCGACGACGACAGCATCCGCGACCGTCCTGGCAGCGACCCGCCGCACCGGACTGGACCAGGCCCGATAGGTCCTCGCGGCGACCCGCACGCCCTGCTCACGCAGCACCCGGCAGATCGTCTCGACCGCGAAGCCTTCGCCTCTCATGGCGTCAATGAACCCCATGATCAACGGGTGCGGGAGTCGAGCTCTCCCGCGAAGAAAATCGAGGCCGCCCGCAAGATCGCGTTCGCCTCGGCCAGTCGCTTGTTCTCGGCCTTGAGCCGGCGGATCTCCTCGGACTCCACGGTGCTCACACCCGGGCGCGCACCCTCGTCGATGTCCGCCTGCGCGACCCACCGGCGCAACGACTCCCGCGCGATCCCCAGCTGCGCACCGACCGCCACCGAGGCCGCCGTCACCGACCCGTAGTCCACCAGGTGCTCACGCACCATCCGCACCGCCCGAGCCTTGATCTCGGGGTCGTACTTCTTGGGCATCTCGCCATCCTTCATCACAAGGAAGCGGCAGAGAACCCGTGACGGTTCAGGTCGTCGATCACGGTGTGGGTGCGCTCGCTGTTGAACCACAGCACCCACGACGCGGTCGCGGCCTCGACCTGGTTCAGGTCGCGCGAGGGGCCTTCGTGATGGATCAGCTCGGACTCACATCACGAGATCGCTTCGTACATCGACACCTACCACCACAGGCCCCACTCCGGACTGGCCTCGCACCCCCGCCGAGGTCGCCCGCACCTGAGCCGACCCCGGAATCCCTACGCACCACAGCGACCTGACCCGTCACGACCACGGCGTCCACGTCAGAGCCCCGGACTCTTGCTGCAGCACTCTCGCCGCTGGCATCCTTTGGGCAACTTTTCTGGAGGAGGAGCGTTGCAACGATTCAGGAGCATCAGCGCGTTGGCGGGACTGACGATTGCGATCGGGGCTTCAGTTATCGGAGGGCCGGTACGGGCCGCAGACGACACTGTCCGGATCGTGGACGAGATCGACCCAGAAACGTTCGACAGACTCACCGAGCCGGTACGCGAGAAGGCTGGCGAAGTCATTGCCCAGTACTCGGTGGCGATGCAGAATGCCGACGACGGCCACCTCCCCGACAAAACACCCTTCTGGGGGTATGATCGCGACTCCTTCACGCGCACCGCGTACGAGTCGTTCGACCTGCTTGCAGAGAAGCATCCCGACGCCTTCGGCGGCGGTGCCGTTGACCCGCTTCGCGCCATCGCATATATCGGCGTAGTTGGCGACAATGCCAGCGCGCTGGAAAGAGCAATAAAGGATCTGGCGCCAGACATTGAGTACGAGTTTGTCTCGTTGCCATTCACGCATGCGTACAAGACCCGAGTGGAGAGCGCCCTCACAGAACTGGCTCTCGGATCAATTAGCGGGTCGTCGATCGCAGAGCGGTGGTGGGTCAACCTCGACCCGGACCAGATCAGGTCCGACCCCACCGTCTTGGCTGCGAACGTGACCCGGGCCGCCGAACTGCCTGAGAGTCAGGTGGACCAACTCGCCAAGGCGATGACCTCCGCGTTAGCGACAGGCGGGTACGTGGTCGCAGGTCCAGTCGTCCTGATCCCCGCGCAACCTGAAGTGAAAAGCCACTCGCTCGCCTCAGGCGTATTCCTTGACGTCGGCGGCTATACGCACTGTACGAGCGGGTATGCGATGAAGAAGATCTCGACAGGTACCACATACTCGACAACCGCTGCACATTGCGTGGATGCTGGCACGATCCGACGCAGCGGCACCATCCTCCCCGCATACGCGAGTGGTTCCGCTATGGGGGAACCCAACTACCTCCCAGACCAAGACTGGGCATTCCTCTCTGTGCCCTCCCCCGTGGCTCCGGCCATCGGCAAGATCTACGTCTCGTCGAACGAGATCCACTCGGTTGATGGCCCGTGGCGATCGACTTGGACTGGAGACTTGCGCTGCAAGAAGGGCGCAACGACGGGCAAGACATGCGGCTACGACGACGGCACGTGGTGTGGGTACGGTACCGCGACTTTCACCGCCGCCGGCGGCGACTCCGGCGGGCCTGTGTTCTACCCCTACGGGACGGTACTGGCCGCCGGCCTCCTGACCGGTGAGTGCAGACCCACCATTGACATGCCGTGGAAGGTTGTCTACACGCGCATTTACAATGTCGAAAAGGCGTACGGCGCAAACGCCCAGTACACGGTCGTTCCGGGCTAATTCCCGGGACATCGGCTGGTGGATGACGCCCCTCCCGGTGGATTGACGGCTGGAGGCTGACCCGCTTCCGTGGACACCTTTGCTTGGCTCTTCGCCGTTCGGGTGGGGACTATGTGATCAGCCCGCCGGCGGCCAGGGGAGCCTGACCCGCTTCCCCGGACACCTGCCCTGAGGTGACGATGTCATCTCCGAGAGGAGTCCTTGTGCCTGCAGCCAAGCCGCCGGAGTTCCGGCGTCGAGCGGTCGACCTGGCCCGTAGCGGCCAGCAGCCCGTCAGGAAGGTCGCGTCCGATCTGGGGATCAGCGAGTCATGCCTGCGCCGGTGGATGGCCCAGGACGACGTCGATACGGGCCGCCGTGAAGGCATCAGCACGGACGAGCGCCGTGAGCTGGTCGAGCTGCGCCGCCGCAACCGGGTGCTGGAGATGGAGGTCGAGATCCTCAAGCGCGCCTCGGCGTTCTTCGCCCGGGAGAACGTCCTCCCAAAATGACTGCCCGGCTGGTGCATGAGCTGGCGGCCGACGGGGTGCCCGTCGCGCTGACCTGCCGGGTGCTCGGCATCTCCCGCTCCGGGCTCTACGACGCCATTCGTCGGCCGCCGAGTGCTCGCGCGGTCGCCGACCATGCCTTGACCGCGACGATCGTGGCGATCCACCACGGGTCGCGCGCGACCTACGGTGCCCCCAGAGTTCACGCGGAGTTGCGCCTCGGGCTCGGGGTCTCCTGCGGGCGCAAGCGCGTGGCCAGGTTGATGCGCGCGGCAGGGCTGGCCGGGGTGTGTCACCGACGCAAACGCCGTGGCCAGCGACCGCTGCCGGCGCCGCACGATGACCTCGTGCAGCGCCGGTTCAGCGCCGATGGCCCGGACCGGTTGTGGTGCACGGACAGCACCGAGCACCCCACGAGCACCGGGAAGGTCTACTGCGCTGCCGTCCTGGACGTGTTCACCCGCAAGATAGTGGGCTGTCGATCGCCGACCACATGCGCTCCGAGCTGGTCGTCGACGCCCTGCAGATGGCCATATGGCGCCGCCAGCCCGCACCCGGTGCGATCGTGCACGCGGACCGAGGCAGCCAGTACATGTCCTGGATCTTCGGGCACCGGCTGCGCTCCGCCGGCCTGCTCGGATCCATGGGCCGGGTCGCCTCGAGCGTGGACAACACGATGATGGAGTCGTTCTGGTCGACCCTGCAGCGCGAGCTGCTCGATCGTCGCGCCGGGGCATCCCGCGAGGAGCTCGCCTCGGCGATCTTCGAGTGGATCGAGGGCTTCTACAACCCGCTCCGGCGCCATTCCGGCCTCGGCTACCGGTCCCCGAACGACTTTGAGGACCTTCACACCGCCGCTACCGCGGCGGCATGATCACCCAACCGAACTGTCCGGTAAACCGGGTCAGGCTCCGGCCACTGCGGCCTCGAGGGATGTCGTTCGGGAACACGACACCTCACGGACGACGAGACGCGTCCGCGCTCTGTCGACGCGCGACCTACGCTCCCTTGCCATGAGCACTCCCCGTTGGGTCGACGTCGCCAAGGCCGCCAACCTGCTCGGCGACGACGGCAGGCCGCGCGCGACGATCTTCGCCGAGATGTCGGCGCTCGCGGCGGCCACGGGCGCGGTGAACCTCGGCCAGGGGTTCCCGGACGTCGACGGGCCGGAGTCCGTGGCGCGCGTCGCGGCGGAGTCGATCGCCAGGGGGGTGAACCAGTACCCGCCGGGTCCGGGGATCCCCGAGCTGCGGCACGCGGTCGCAGCGCACCAGTCACGCCACTACGGCATCGAGCTGGACCCGGACAGCCAGGTGCTCGTCACTGCGGGGGCCACGGAGGCGATGGCGGCCACGGTGCTCGCGCTGGCCGGGCCGGGCGACGAGGTGCTGACGCTCGAGCCGTTCTACGACGCGTACGCGGCGGTGATCGCGCTGTCGGGTGCGACGCACACGACCGCTCCCCTGCGCGCGACGCCCGACGGGTTCCGGCTCGACGAGCAGGCGCTCACCGCCGCGTTCACATCCCGCACGCGCCTCGTCGTCGTGAACACCCCGCACAACCCGACCGGTGCGGTGCTGACGCGCGCGGAGCTCGAGCTGGTCGGCCGCCTCGCGCGCGAGCACGACGCGCTCGTCGTGACCGACGAGGTGTACGAGCACCTGACGCTGCCGGGACCGGACGGGTCGCGGCCGCAGCACGTGCCCATGGCGTCGCTGCCGGGCATGGCGGAGCGGACGCTGACGATCTCGTCGGCGGGCAAGACGTTCTCGTTCACGGGCTGGAAGATCGGCTGGGTCACCGGGCCGGCCGAGATCCTCACGGCGGTACGGACCGTCAAGCAGTTCCTCACGTACGTGAACGGCGCGCCGTTCCAGCCCGCGATCGCGTTCGCGCTGCAGGACGCGGGTGTGGCGGCGTGGGTCGACGAGCTCGCGGCGTCGCTCGCGCGGCGTCGGGACCTGCTGAGCGAGGGTCTGCGCGCCGCGGGCTTCGCGGTCGCGCGGCCGCAGGGCACGTACTTCGTCGTCGCCGACGCTGCCCCGCTGGGCTACGACGACGGCGTGGCGCTGTGCCGGGACCTGCCGCGGCTGTGCGGGGCGGTGGGCGTGCCGGTCAGCGCGTTCACACGTCCCGGCTCGCCCACCGACGAGGCCCTGCGGTCCTGGGTGCGGTTCACGTTCGTCAAGCGCGACGACGTGCTCGCCGAGGCGGTCGGCCGCCTGGCGCGGCTCGGGGCCTGACTCAGCCGGTCCAGCCACCGCCGCGTCGGTAGGCGGGCGTCGCGAGCGCGAGGACCGCGAGCGCGGCCATCGACGACCCGACCATGACGACGGCCATCGCGACGGCGTCGCCGCCGAGGAAGCCGGACAGCGGCGAGATGACGCCGGAGATCGCGGCCTGCGTCGCGCCGATCATGGCCGCGGCGGTGCCGGCGATCTCGCCGTGCCGGGACAGCGCGAGCGCGGACGCGTTCGGCGGCGCGAAGTTCACCAGCGCCAGGACGAGCCACAGCATGACGAGCAGCAGCGGCAGGCCGCCGAACCCCGTGGCGCACACGACGAGCAGCGCGAGCGTCATCCCGAGCGACGCGGGCAGCACCACGCGGATGATCCGGATCGGCGCGACCTTGCGGACGAGCGCGGCGTTGACCTGCGCGCCGGCGACGAGCCCGATGCCGTTGAGCGCGAACAGCAGCGAGAACTGGTGCGACGAGAGCCCGAAGCCCTCCTGCAGCACGAACGGCGAGCCGATCACGTAGCTCATGAGCACGGCGTTGCCGAGGCCCGGCATGATCGCCAGGGCGAGGAAGTGCCGGTCGCGCAGGAGCGTGCGGTAGCCGCGCAGCGCGGTGCGCAGACCGCCGTCGCGGCGGCGCGCGGCGGGCAGCGTCTCGGGCAGCCGCCGCCAGCACACGACCCACAGGAACGCGCCGAACGCGCCGAGGCCGACGAACACGGCCCGCCAGCCCCACTCGCCGGCGATGAGCCCGCCGACGGACGGCGCGAACAGCGGCGCGATGCCGATGACGAGCATGAGCCGCGAGATGAGGCGCGAGGCGTCGGCGCCCACGAACCGGTCGCGGATGACGGCCATCGCGACGACGGTCGCGGACGCGTTGAAGAACCCCTGCGCGACGCGCAGCGCGATGAGCATCTCGACGCCGGTGACCACGGCGCACAGGAGCGACGTGAGGATGTGCAGGGCGACGCCGACGAGCACGGGCGCGCGGCGGCCGAACCGGTCGGACAGCGGGCCGATGACGAGCTGCCCGACGGCACCGCCGAGCATCATCGCGGTCATCGTGAGCTGCGCGGCGGTGGCGGACGTGCCGAGGTCTCGTGCGACGTCCGGGAGCGACGGCAGGTAGATGTCGTTCGAGATCGCGGGCAGCGCGCACATCATGCCGAGCAGCAGCACGTACTTGGCGTTGGGCCGGTACGCGGGCGCGGCGGTGCGTGCGTGGTCGACTGTCGTCGGGCTGTGGGTGGGGGCGTCGGTGGGCGTCGTCACAGGGGCTTCGGGTCCGTCGTCGGTGTCCGGGGGGAGGTCGGCGGTCCGACGACGGTGCGTGCCGACCGCTCGGCCGGCGTCCGTCGTCGGCTGTCGCGGGATCCATGGTGACACCCCGACGCACGCGGCGCGAATCGATTCGATCCCGTGACCCGCGGCCGTCCGTGCGCTGACCGTGACTTGACCCGGCACCGGCACGGACCTCGCGAACCGGCGCTCACGGGCCCAGCGAGGTCGCGCGTGTGTGGGCGGCGGCTGGCAGGCTGAGCCGCATGTGCGGTCGTTATGCCTCCTTCCGCGAGGACCAGGCCATCGCCGACGAGTTCGCCGTGGCCGTCGTCGCCGACGATGTGCGCCTGCTGCCGCCGTCGTGGAACGTCGCCCCGACCGACGGCATCCGGATGGTCGTCGAGCGCGCCGACCGCGAGACGGGCGAGATCACCCGCCAGCTGCGCGTCGCACGCTGGGGTCTGGTCCCGTCGTGGGCCAAGGACCCGTCCGTCGGCAACCGGATGATCAACGCGCGGGTGGAGAGCGTCGCCGAGAAGTCCGCGTTCGCGCGCCCGTTCGCCCAGCGCCGCGCCCTCATCCCGGCCGACGGCTACTACGAGTGGCGCAAGCCCTCACCGGACGCGCCCGTGCAGCGCAAGCAGCCGTATTACATCCACCCGGACGACGGGTCGCTCGTCGCGCTCGCCGGCCTGTACGAGTTCTGGCGCGACCCGGCCAAGGCCGACGACGACCCCGACCGCTGGCTCGTCTCGGCGACGATCCTCACGCGCCCCGCGAGCGAGCGGCTCGCGTTCATCCACGACCGCCAGCCGGTGATGCTCCCGCACGCCGCGTGGGACGCGTGGCTCGACCCGGCGGTCGACGCCCCGGCCGCGAGCGACCTGCTCGCCGCGGCCCCGCCGACCCTCGAGCCCACGCCGGTGCGTCCGCTGGTCAACGCGGTCCGCAACAACGGCCCGGACCTCCTGGCACCCGACCCGGAGGCCCACTAGAGGACGGGCACGCTCAGCGCTCGGTCCCGCGTCGGGTCGCCGATCCTGGTGCCGTCGAGCCAGGCGTCCAGTGCGGTCGTCATCGCTGCCGCAGCTCCATGTCGACACCCAGCCTGTCCAGGAGGCTGAAGACGCGTCGGATGTAGAGGGTCGACTCTCCGGACTCGATCCTCTGCGGTACCCGGCGATCGATCTCGAGCTCGCCGGCCAGCTCGTCCTGGGACAGCCCCGCACGTCTGCGCGCCTCGCGCAGGAACGCTCCGATGTCGTCGGGCGACCGCGTCCGGGACCACGTCCCGGGCTCAGACACCTGCTTCATGGCGACAGTACTGCCTGCGATGCGGCAATACTGTCGCCAGACGAGCCGGTCTGCTTGCAGGTCAGCCGGGCGTGGCCCGCAGACGGACCGGGGTCACCGTGCCGAGACCCTGCAGCTCGCGGACGGGCTGCTCCTCGCACACGAACCGCGCGTCGCTCGCGAGCACCGCGGCCGTGCCCTGGTCGACCAGCACGGTCGAGGGCTCGGCGATGTCCGTCAGCCGCGCGGCGAGGTTCACGGACGGCCCGAACACGTCCCCGAACCGGGACAGCACGCGGCCCCACACGAACCCGACGCGCACGGGCGTGACGCCACGCGCGCCCTCGGCGAGGCCGCCCGCGGCCTGCGCGGACGACACGTCGAGCTCGCGCCCGAGCGCGTCGGCGAGGCCCAGCGCCACCAGGGCGCCCGTCTGGGGCGTGTCCGCGACGAACAGCACGGCGTCGCCAATCGTCTTGACGACCCGGCCCCCGGCGGCGGTCACCACGTCACGCGCCTCGGCCTCGAACCGCTGCACGAACGCCGACAGGTCCGTCGACCCCAGCCCAGCCGTGCGCCGCGTGAACGAGACCATGTCCGCGAACCCGACGGCACGCGCGAGCGGCAGCGCGCCGGGCTCGTCGTCGCCCGGACGGCCCAGGTCACCGAACTCGGCCGCGTACCGGCCCGCGATCGCCGCGAGCTGGCGGCGGTAGGAGTGCACGAGCTGCGCCTCGAGGACGGGCGCGAGGTCGGCTAGACGGTCGAGCACGAGCAGGCGCGCGGTCGTGTCGTCGAGCTCGTAGCGCGAGGACATGTCCTCCACGAGCGCCTCGACCTGCCACAGCGCGAGCCGGTCCGACGTGTGCCCGAGCGCGCGGGTCACGGTCAGGACCGTGCGCAGGTCCAGCCCGTGGTCCCGCACGAGCGACGCGGCGCGGCCGATCGCGTCCGCGTCGTTCTCGGAGAAGTAGTCGTCGTCCGGGTCCGGGTGCGGCAGGCCGAGCGTCGACCAGAAGGTCTGGACGAAGTCGAGCGAGATGTCCGCGCGAGCAGCCAGGTCACGTGCGGTGTACCGCCGGGTGCCGCCGAGCAGGGCGGCGTCGATCTCCTCGACGGTCGACGCGAGGGCGGCGTGCTCCTCGGGGGCGTCGGCGGCAGGGTCGGGCACGGGTCGAGGGTAGTTCACGCCAGGGTCCGCAGGTGACGCACGTCACCGGCGAGGACGCGTCGCTCGTCGTCCGCGGCGGTGCGCACGACGAGGGCACCGTCGTCGTCGAGGCGCACCGCGACGCCCTCGAGGACGTCCCCGCCGGGCAGGTCCACCGCGACCCCGGTGCCGAGCGTCGACAGGACGGACGCGACCTCGTCGGCCAGGCCGGACTCCTGCACCGCCCCGCCCGAGGTGTCCCACCGCGACTCCACGTCCTCGAGCGCCTCGACCAGCCCGACGAGCACCGCGAGCCGGTCGACGTGCCGCGCGCCCGCGAGCGCGAGCGAGCCCGCGGACGGCACGGGCAGCTCGTCAGCGGTCTGCAGCACGTTGAGGCCGATCCCGACGACCGCCGCGACGGTCCCGTCGGCGAGCGGTACGAGCTCGCAGAGCACCCCGCCGACCTTGCGCGCCGACCCCCAGCCCTCGACGTCGCCCGACGCGGGCACGAGCACGTCGTTGGGCCACTTCAGCGACGCCGCGACGCCGGCCGTCGCGCGCACGGCCCGCACCGCACCCAGGCCCGCGAGCAGCGGCAACCACCCGTACCGGTCGGAGGGCATGCCCAGGTGCACGACGAACGAGCAGGTCACCGCGGCCCCGGCCGGCGTCTGCCAGGTCCGGTCGCGCCGGCCCTTGCCCGCCACCTGGTGGTCGGCGACCAGCAGGCTGCGGTCGGGCCACGACCGCGGGTCCGCGCGCAGGTCGCGCACCACGTCGGCGTTGGTCGAGCCCGTGCTCGCGACGACCTCCACCCGCGTGAGCGGGCCGTCCGGCCGCTGCAGCAGCGCGCGGACCTCGTCGGGGTCCAGCGCTGGTCGCGTCGTCATGCGCCCGTCCTCACCTTCGTGCCGGTCCCCCCATCCTGCCCCCGAATCGCGCCGGGCCGGGCGTGCCGTCGGCGTGTTGTGGGATCGGCACGACGAACGACGCGCAAACCCGTCCGCGCCCTGCACCGCGTTGGAGCGTGCCGACAACTAGCCTCGGTCGGGTGACGCAGACAGACGCGACCAGCCCGAGCGCGCCCGCCCGCACGACCGCCGGCAAGCTGGCCGACCTCGCGGCCCGCCGCGAGGCGCAGGCGAGCGCCGAGGCGGCCGCCGTGGACAAGCAGCACGCGCGCGGCAAGAAGACCGCGCGCGAGCGCATCGACCAGCTCCTCGACCCGGGGTCGTTCACCGAGATCGACGCGCTCGTGCGGCACCGCTCGACGAACTTCGGCCTCGACGCGAGGCGCATCCCGGGCGACGGCGTGGTCGTCGGGCACGGCACGGTCGACGGACGCCCGGTCGCGGTGTACTCGCAGGACTTCACGGTGTTCGGCGGCAGCCTCGGCGAGGTGCACGGGCAGAAGATCACCAAGGTCATGGACCTCGCGCTGCGCACCGGCGTGCCGCTGATCGGCATCAGCGACGGCGGCGGCGCACGCATCCAGGAGGGGGTCGCGGGCCTGACGCAGTTCGCGGAGATCTTCCGCCGCAACGTCGCCGCCTCGGGCGTGATCCCGCAGATCAGCCTCATCCTGGGCCCGTCGGCGGGTGGCGCGGTGTACTCCCCCGCGCTGACCGACTTCATCGTGATGGCCGACGGCACGTCGAACATGTTCATCACCGGCCCGGACGTGATCCGCGCGGTCACGGGCGAGGACGTCGGCTTCGAGGAGCTCGGCGGCGCGACCACGCACAACACCCGCTCGGGCGTCGCGCACTACCTGGCGTCCGACGAGGACGACGCGATCGACTACGTGCGCTCGCTGCTCGGCTACCTGCCGCAGAACAACCTCTCGGACCCGCCGCTGTACGCGCACGAGACCGACCTCGCGCCCACCGACGAGGACCTCGCGCTCGACACGCTCGTCCCGGACTCGGACAACCAGCCGTACGACATGCGCACGGTCGTCGAGACGGTGCTCGACGACGGGGTGCTGCTCGAGGTGCAGCCGCTGTACGCCGGCAACGTCGTCGTCGGGTTCGGGCACGTCGAGGGTCACCCCGTGGGCGTCGTCGCGAACCAGCCGCAGCAGATGGCGGGCACGCTCGACATCAACGCGGCGGAGAAGGCCGCGCGGTTCGTGCGCACGTGCGACGCGTTCAACATCCCCGTGCTGACGTTCGTCGACGTGCCCGGGTTCCTGCCCGGGACGGACCAGGAGTGGAACGGGATCATCCGCCGCGGCGCGAAGCTCATCTACGCGTACGCGGAGGCGACGGTCCCGCTGGTCACCGTGATCACGCGCAAGGCGTACGGCGGCGCGTACATCGTCATGGGCTCCAAGCAGCTCGGCGCGGACGTGAACCTCGCGTGGCCGACCGCGCAGATCGCCGTCATGGGCGCGGGGGGCGCGGTGAACATCCTGCAGCGCGGCGCGCTGAAGAAGGTCGCCGACTCCGGCGGCGACGTGGAGGCGGAGCGCCGGCGGCTCACCGCGGAGTACGAGGACGCGATCGTCAACCCGTGGGACGCTGCCGACCGGGGCTACGTGGACGCGGTGATCGAGCCGTCCGCGACGCGCGCCGAGATCACCAAGGCGCTGCGCCTCCTGCGCACCAAGCGCGCGTCCCTGCCGCCCAAGAAGCACGGCAACATCCCGCTGTAGAGACTGGACCAGACGATGACGCACGAGCACGACGAGCACGACGAGCACCACGGGCACGGTCTCGACGACGACCACGAGGGTCACGACTCGGCCACGCACGGGCCCGCGCCGCTGACGGACGTGGACCCGGCCGGGCTGCACGCCGCCGTGGACGCGCTCGCCGCCGCGCTGCACGAGTACGTCGACGCCGCGGTGGGCGTGCGCGCCGAGTTCGGCTCCACGGAGGCCGACGAGGACCCGCGCATCCTGGCGCTCGAGGCGCGCGTGGGCACGCTCAACGCCGCGCTGTACGACCAGATCCACGACCGCCTGGGCATGCACTCGGACCTGACGGGCATGACCTGGCAGGAGGACGAGGGCGGGCACGACGACGCGCCGTCCGAGGACGACGAGGCCGACACGTTCCACGTGGGGCTCGTCGTGGTCCGCACGCCCGCCGCGGGGGACCGGACGCTCGACTCGGCGCTCGACATCGTCGAGTCCGGTGCGGGCGACCTCACGCAGGCGCTGGTCGACGCGGGCTTCGAGGTCGCGGAGTGGGGCGTCTCGCGCGGGGCCCACGTGGACTTCGGCGACGAGGACGACGACGAGGACGACGCGTGAGCGACGACGGCCAGCTCCAGGTGGTGCGCGGCACGCCCGACGACGTCGAGCTCGCCGCGCTCGTCGCGGGCATCATGGCGGCCGCGACGGCGGCCCCGCTCGACCCGCCCGCGGCGCCCCGGGCCGCGTGGTCCGACCGGCGCCGCCAGCTCCGCCCGGTGCCCTCGGCCGCCCCCGGCGCGGACTCCTGGCGCTGGAGCCTGCGCGGCTGACCGCGGCTCCCGCGACCGCCGTCCCCGGTCCCGGGCGCGTCGCTACCGACGAGTAGGGTCGGGCGCATGCGTGAACCCACGGCCGTCGACGCCGTCGCCGAGAAGTACGTCAGCACCTACGCCTCGCTCGACCCGCTGTCCGCGACAGCGATGGGTCTGTCGGGCCACGACCACGAGATGACCGACCTGTCCCCCGCGGGGCACGACGCGCGCGCGGACCTCACGCGCTCGACGCTCCTCGAGCTCGACGCCCTCGCGCCGGTGGACGACGTCGACCGCATCACGGTCGCGGCCATGCGGGAGCGGCTCGGGCTGGACCTCGAGCTGCACGCCGCGGGCGAGCACCTGCGCGACCTGAACAACATCGCGTCGCCCGTCCAGGGCCTGCGCGACGTGTTCGACATCATGCCGACGGGCGACATCGAGGCCTGGGAGAACATCGCGGCGCGTCTGACGGCGCTGCCCCACGCGGTCGACGGCTACGTCGAGTCCCTGCGCGCCGGCGCCGCGCGCGGGCTCGTCCCGGCGGTCCGGCAGGTCCGTGAGGGTGTGACGCAGGCCGTCGAGCTCGCCGCCGGCAGCTCGTTCTTCACCGAGTTCGTGCAGGGCGAGGCCGCCGCGGCCGCGCTGGACGACTCGTCGTCGTGCGCGCTCGTGCGCGCCGAGCTCGAGCGCGGCGCCGCGGGTGCGCGCGAGGCGTACGGCCGGCTCGCGGAGTTCCTGCGCGACGAGCTCGCGCCGCAGGCCCCCACCGACGACGCCGCGGGCCGCGACCGCTACCAGCTGTTCTCCCGGGCGTTCCTGGGCGCGGCCGTGGACCTCGAGGAGACCTACCAGTGGGGGCTCGAGGAGCTCGCGCGGGTCGTCGCGGAGCAGGAGGCCGTCGCGGCGCAGATCGCCGGACCGGGTACCACGGTCGAGCAGGCCGTGGCGGCGCTCGACGCGGACCCGTCGCGCACCCTGCACGGCAAGGACGAGTTGCGCCGCTGGATGCAGGAGACCTCGGACGCGGCGATCGCCGCGCTCGACGGCACGCACTTCGACATCCCCGAGCCGCTGCACACGCTCGAGTGCCGGATCGCCCCGACCCAGTCCGGCGGCATCTACTACACGGGCCCGTCGGACGACTTCACGCGGCCCGGCCGCATGTGGTGGTCGGTGCCGGCCGACGTCACGACGTTCAACACGTGGCGCGAGAAGACGACCGTCTACCACGAGGGCGTGCCGGGTCACCACCTGCAGGTCGGTGCCGCGGTGTACAACCGGGCGGACCTCAACACGTGGCGCCGCCTCGCCTGCTGGACCTCGGGTCACGGCGAGGGCTGGGCGCTGTACGCCGAGCGCCTGATGGCGGACCTCGGCTTCCTGGACGACCCGGGCGACCGCCTCGGCATGCTCGACGGCCAGCGGATGCGCGCGGCGCGCGTCGTGTTCGACATCGGTGTGCACCTCGGCCTGCCCGCTCCCGAGCAGTGGGGCGGCGGCCGCTGGGACGCCGACAAGGCGCTCGCGTTCCTGCTCGCGAACGTGAACATGCCCGAGTCGTTCGTGCGGTTCGAGTGGATGCGCTACCTCGGGTGGCCGGGCCAGGCGCCGTCCTACAAGGTCGGCCAGCGCCTGTGGGAGCAGACGCGTGACGCGGCACGGGCCGCCGCCGGCGACGCGTTCGACCTGCGCGCGTTCCACGCCAAGGCGCTCGACCTCGGCTCGCTCCCCCTGGACGTCCTCAAGCTCGCGTTCTGACCCGCCCACGACGAAGGCCCGGCCCCTGTGGGCGGATTCTCGGGGTCCGGGCCTTCGTCGTGCGGCTCGCGCGCTCCGCTCAGAACAGCGTGTACCCGTACTTGACCATGATCATCCCGGCCATGACGACGAGCAGCGCGATCGTCACGAACCAGTCGTTGCCCTCCTGGACGAACCGCCGGCCGGCCGCACCGGCCCGGCCCGGCAGCGCGATGTGCCCCTCGCGGATGTTGATGCGCGTCAGCCCGGCCCACACCAGGGTCGTCGTGAGCGTGATGAGCAGGCACCACGGGCACAGCGCGCCGATCACGAAGTACGACATGTAGAACAGCCACCACGCGAACAGGAACCCGATCGTGTAGATCGCCTGCGCGGTGCGCATGAACCAGCGCGGGAAAACCACGCCACCGACCAGCGCGACCGCGACGGTCAGCACGACGGCCTCGGCGGCGATGCCGAGGAACGCGTTCGGGAAGCCCAGCAGCTCGGCGGCCCAGTGCTTCGCGACCGTGGCGCAGTTGATCTTCTCGTTGAAGCTGCAGCTGAGCTTGGCGTTCTTGTCGGCGGCCAGCACGAGCGCCTCGATGGACAGCACGAACGACGCGTACAGGCCGATCAGGCCCGAGACCACCATCTCGATCGCGGTGCGCCGCCGCCACGCCGGGTCCGGCGGCGCGAGCAGGTCGGGGTCGTCGTCGACCAGGTCGTCGAGCTCGAGGTCGTCGTCGTCCACGTCGACCACGGTGTTCTCCTTGCCCACGAGCCCTCCCGAGCCACCCGGCGTCCTGCGTCGGCCCCCGACGCTGCGCAAGCGCGCGACCGCCATTGTGACCCACGTTCCTGTGCGCGAACCCCGACAATCGTCCCTCGGCGCGCGGCTCGGACCCCGCGACCTGCGTGGGTAGGGTGCGGGCCGTGACCCGCCTGCTGCTCGCCTCCGCCTCCCCCGCCCGCCGTGCCACGCTCCGCGCCGCCGGCATCGAGCCGCTCGTGGCGGTCTCGTCCGTCGACGAGGACGCGGTGCTGGCCCGGGCCCGCGAGCGCTACGGGGACGCGGACGGCGTGCTCGACCCGGCGGACGCGGTGCTCGTGCTCGCGCAGGCCAAGGCGCACGACGTCGCCGCGCACCTGCCCGACGACCTCGCGGACGCCACCGACCTCGTGGTGCTGGGCTGCGACTCGATGCTCGAGCTCGACGGGGAGGTCCTCGGCAAGCCGCGCGACGCGGACGACGCGGTCGCGCGCTGGCGGTCGATGCGCGGACGCGCGGGCACGCTCCACACGGGCCACTGGGTGGTGGACCTGCGCGAGCCCGACGAGGACGCGCCCGAGCCGCGGCCCGGGACGCTCGGGGCGGGGCGGGGGGCGGTGCTGGGCGACACGTCGTCGACCGTCGTGCACTTCGCCGACGTGTCCGACGAGGAGATCGCGGCGTACGTGGCGACGGGCGAGCCGCTGACGGTGGCGGGGGCGTTCACGATCGACGGGCGGGGCGGCCCGTTCGTCGAGCGCATCGTGGGCGACCACCACGGCGTCGTCGGTCTCTCGCTGCCGCTGCTGCGCACGCTCCTGCTCCAGGTCGACCTGCCGCTGCCGGCCCTCTGGACCCCCTGACCCACCCGCCCCGCTCGCGCCGTGCGCCACGGTCGGGTTGTGGGGATCGTGCAGCGGGGTCCGGACACCGACCCCCGAGCGGCGCGCGGGCGTCGTCGGGTTCCTACAAAACCCGGGCCGCGCAGGTTGGGTGCAAGCCCAATCTTCTCCGGCGGGCGGCGACGACGAGGCCGCGCCGCACACCGGGGCGTTACGGTGAGCCGTGCCCTCCAGCCTGTCCGCCCCTGCCGTGCGCCCGCTGCGCAAGGTCCTCATCGCCAACCGCGGCGAGATCGCCGTCCGCATCGCGCGCGCCTGCCGTGACGCAGGCGTCGGGTCCGTCGCCGTCTACGCGGACCAGGACCGCACCGCGCTGCACGTGACCCTCGCGGACGAGGCGTTCGCGCTCGACGGCGCCCGCGCGGCGGACACGTACCTGTCGATCGAGAAGCTGCTCGACGTCGCGCTCCGCGCGGGCGCGGACTCGGTGCACCCCGGGTACGGGTTCCTCGCGGAGAACGCGGACTTCGCGCGCGCCGTGACCGACGCGGGCCTGGTGTGGATCGGCCCGTCGCCGGACGCCATCGAGGCGCTGGGCGACAAGGTCAGCGCGCGGCACATCGCGCAGAAGGCGGGCGCGCCGCTCGTCGCGGGCACGCCCGACCCGGTGGACGGCCCGGCGCAGATCCACGCGTTCGTCGCGGAGCACGGCCTGCCGATCGCGATCAAGGCCGCGTTCGGCGGTGGCGGCCGCGGCCTCAAGGTCGCGCGCTCGGCGGACGAGGTCGACGAGCTCTACGAGTCGGCGGTGCGCGAGGCGGTCGCCGCGTTCGGCCGCGGCGAGTGCTTCGTCGAGCGGTACCTGGACAAGCCGCGGCACGTGGAGACGCAGTGCCTCGCCGACGCCCACGGCACGGTCGTCGTGGTGAGCACGCGCGACTGCTCGCTGCAGCGCCGCCACCAGAAGCTCGTCGAGGAGGCGCCCGCGCCGTTCCTCACGGACGCGCAGCGCGAGCAGCTGGTGACCTCCAGCAAGGCGATCCTGCGCGAGGCCGGCTACGTGGGCGCGGCGACGTGCGAGTTCCTCGTCGGCGCCGACGGGACCGTCTCGTTCCTCGAGGTCAACACGCGCCTGCAGGTCGAGCACCCGGTCACCGAGGAGATCTCGGGCGTCGACCTGGTGCGCGAGCAGCTGCGCATCGCGGCGGGCGAGCCGCTCGGCTACGACGAGGTCGCCACGCGCGGGCACTCGATCGAGTTCCGCATCAACGGCGAGGACCCGGCCGCGAACTTCCTGCCCGCGCCGGGCCGCATCTCCACGCTGCGCTTCCCGTCCGGCCCCGGCGTGCGCGTCGACTCGGGCGTGGTCGAGGGAGACACGGTCTCCGGTGCGTTCGACTCGATGATCGCCAAGCTGATCGTCACCGGCGCCGACCGGCCGCAGGCGATCGCGCGCGCCCGGCGCGCGCTGGCCGAGCTCGAGGTCGTCGGCATCCCGACGGTCGTGCCGTTCCACCGTGCGGTGCTCGAGGACGAGGCGTTCGCGCCGGCCGACGCCGCCACGCCGTTCGCGGTGCACACGCGCTGGATCGAGACCGAGTTCGCCGACACGCTCGCAACCCTCGGCAGGGCGCCCGCCGCGGCCCCGGCTCCCGAGGAGGAGCCGCCGGCACTCGAGCGCGTCGTCGTCGAGGTCGGCGGCAAGAGGCTCGAGGTCGTGCTGCCCGCCGCGCTCGGCCTGGGGCGTCCCGGTCCGGCCCGCGCAGGGATGCCGCGCCGGCCCGCGCGCCGCAACGCGAGCGGGCCGAAGGCGGCGGCCAACGGCACGACGCTCGCCTCCCCCATGCAGGGCACGATCGTGAAGGTCGCGGTGCAGGACGGTGCGACGGTCGCGGAGGGCGACCTCGTCGTCGTGCTCGAGGCCATGAAGATGGAGCAGCCGCTGGTGGCGCACCGCGGTGGGACGGTCACGGGCCTCGCCGCGAGCGTCGGCGCGAGCGTGAGCGCCGGCACCGCGATCTGCGAGATCGTCGACTGAGCCCGACCGCATGACCGACCTGCCCCGCCACGCGCCCGCGCCGGGCGACGGCTGGGTGCAGCGCGGGTGCGGGGCGCGGCACTGGGGTCTGCACGGCGCGTCGGGGCTGCTGGTCGCGCGCCGCGCCCCGGACGGCCGGCCGACGCACGTGCTGCTGCAGCACCGCGCGCCGTGGAGCCACCACGGCGGCACGTGGGGCATCCCGGGCGGGGCACGCCAGCCGCACGAGGACGCGACCGCGGCCGCGCTGCGCGAGGCGCACGAGGAGGCCGGCGTCCCCGCGGACGCGGTGCGGCCGTTCGCGTCGCACGTGCTGCGGCACCCGGACTGGTCGTACACGACCGTGCTGGCCGACGAGGTGCGCCCGTTCGAGGCGCGCGCCACGGACGCCGAGTCCCTCGCGGTCGCGTGGGTCCCGATCGAGCAGGTCGCCGCGCTCGACCTGCTGCCCGCGTTCGCGGACGCGTGGCCGACGCTCCTGGCCGCGATCCCGGCGACCCCGCAGAGCGCCCCGTGCGGCCTGGACGCGTGACGCGAGACACATCGTCGGGCTCGGTACCGGGCTCCCGCCGACCCCGGGCACGGGTGTAACCTCGCGAATCGTGTGAGGTAAGCCTGACCTCACCTCGCGGCGTCCGGCGCCGCGGACGCACACACTCGGCGAACGGTCACCATGGTCGCGAACTTCCTCATCGGCCTGCGCGAGGGGCTCGAAGCAGCCCTCGTCGTCAGCATCCTCGTGGCGTACCTGGTCAAGACCGGGCGACGCGACCTGCTGCCCGCGCTGTGGGGCGGCGTGGCCGTCGCCGTGGGGGTCTCGCTCGCGTTCGGCGCGCTGCTGACGTTCGGGCCCAAGGGGCTGTCGTTCGAGGCGCAGGAGGCCATCGGCGGCACGCTGTCGATCGTCGCGGTCGGCCTCATCACCTGGATGATCTTCTGGATGGCGCGCACCGCCCGCCACCTCAAGGCGGACCTGCAGCACAAGCTCGACGACGCGATCGCAGCCGGCAAGGGCGCCGTGGTCGTCATGGCGCTGCTCGCCGTGGGCCGCGAGGGCCTCGAGACCGCGCTGTTCCTGTGGGCGGGCGCGCAGGCGACCTCGTCGGGCACCAGCGCGCCGCTCGCCGGCGCCGCGCTCGGCATCGCGGTCGCGGTCCTGGCCGCGTGGCTCATGTACCGCGGCGCGGTGCGCCTCGACCTACGCCGGTTCTTCGCCTGGACCGGGCTGTTCCTCGTCCTCGTCGCGGCAGGCGTCCTGTCCTACGGCGTGCACGACCTGCAGGAGGCCGGCATCCTGCCCGGCCTGGACTCGCTCGCGTTCGACGTCTCCGCGAGCATCCCGCCCTCGTCCTGGTACGCGACGCTCGCCAAGGGCGTCTTCAACTTCACGCCCGCGACCACGTGGCTCCAGCTCGTCGCGTGGACCTCCTACGTCGCCGTCGTCCTGACCGTGTTCGTCCGCACGACGTGGGGCCGGTCGACGGCGCCCAGGCCGTCGGCGCCCGCCGTCGTCGCGCCCGTCGCGACCCCCTGACGCCCGCGTCGGACGCCCGCACCTCCACCCCGCTCCTGAGGAGACCCATGTCCCGCTCCACCCTCGGCGCGCTCGCGCTCGTCGCTCTCGTCCTGCCGCTCGCCGCCTGCGTCGACAACGACGCGACCCCGGCCGCGTCGGGCGCGCCCGGGCGTGCGCTGACCGTGAGCAGCACCCAGGACGCGTGCGAGGTGTCGGCCACGACCGCCCCGAGCGGCACGCTCACGTTCGCCGTGAGCAACGACGGCACGGACGTCACCGAGTTCTACCTGCTCGGCGAGGACGGCCTGCGGGTGGTCTCCGAGGTGGAGAACATCGGCCCGGGCCTCACGCGCGACCTCGTCGTGCAGGTGCGACCCGGCACGTACTACACGGCGTGCAAGCCGGGCATGGTGGGCGACGGCATCCGCGCCGAGTTCACCGTGACCGACTCGGGCGAGGCCGTCGGGCCGACGGGCGACGCGGCCGACCAGCTCGCCGCCGCCGAGGCGCAGTACGTCGCGTACGTCAAGGACCAGGTGGGCGCGCTGATCGCCGGCACGCAGGAGTTCGCGGACGCCTACACCGCGGGCGACGACGACGAGGCGCGCGCGCTCTACGCCGCGACGCGCGTCCACTGGGAGCGCGTCGAGCCCGTCGCCGAGTCCTTCGGTGACCTCGACCCGCTGACCGACGCGCGCGAGGCCGACCTCGAGGACGGCCAGACCTGGAGCGGCTGGCACTACATCGAGAAGGACCTGTGGCCGCCGCTCGCCGCCGACAACGGCGGCGTCGAGTACGTGCCGCTCACCGACGCCGAGCGCACCAAGGCGGCGGACGACCTCGTCGGGTGGACGCAGCAGCTCGTCGACCAGGTCAACGACCCGCAGTTCACGTTCGAGGCGTTCCAGATCGCCAACGGCGCCAAGGAGCTCCTCGACGAGGTCGCGACCGGCAAGGTCACGGGCGAGGAGGAGATCTGGTCGCACACCGACCTGTGGGACTTCCAGGCGAACGTCGACGGCGCGCGCGTGGCGTACGAGGTGCTCGCGGACGTCGTCGAGGGCGCCGACCCGGACCTGGCCGCGACGCTCGTCGAGCGGTTCGCCGCGCTCGAGGGGCTGCTCGCCGAGCACGGCTCGGTGGAGAAGGGCTTCACGGCGTACGACGAGCTGACCGCGCAGCAGGTCAAGCAGCTGTCCACCGCGGTCGACGCGCTCTCCGAGCCGCTGTCCCGGCTGACCGCCGTCGTCACGGGGGTCTGACGTGACCGAGCAGCCGCCCGCCCCCGGGTCGCGGGGCGTCACGCGTCGCGCGGTGCTCGGCGGCGGTCTGCTCGGTGCCGCCGCCGTCGGCGCCGCGGGCTTCGCCGCCGGTCGTGCGGCGGCGTCGGCCGGCGAGCCTGCCCCGGACACCCGCGCCGCGGGGACCTACCCGTTCACGGGCCGGCACCAGGCGGGCATCGTGACGCCCGCGCAGGACCGCCTGTACCTCGCGTCGTTCGACGTGACGACCGACGACCGCGAGGACCTCGTCGCGCTGCTCCAGCGCTGGACGACGATCGCCGCACGCCTCACGCAGGGGCTGTCGGCGGGCCCCTACGGTGCGGCGTCCGGCCCGTACGACGCGCCGCCCGACGACACGGGCGAGGCCGCCGACCTGCCCGCCGCGGGGCTGACCGTCACGTTCGGGTTCGGCCGCTCGCTGTTCGTCGCCGCCGACGGCACCGACCGGTTCGGCCTCGCGGACCGTCTGCCCGACGCGCTCGTCGAGCTGCCGCACTTCCCCGCGGACGCGCTCGACCCGGCGCGCAGCGACGGCGACCTCGTCGTGCAGGCGTGCGCCGACGACCCCCAGGTCGCGGTCCACGCGATCCGCAACCTGTCGCGCGCGGCCTTCGGCGCCGCGACGATCCGCTGGACGCAGCTCGGGTACGGGCGCACGTCCTCGACGTCCACGGCGCAGACGACGCCGCGCAACCTGTTCGGCTTCAAGGACGGCACCGCCAACCTCAAGGCCGAGGAGCCCGACGAGCTCGAGCGGCACGTGTGGGTGGGCGAGGACGCGGCCGCGCACGACTCGCGCGACTCGTCGTGGCTGGTCGGCGGCACCTACCTCGTCGCACGGCGCATCCGGATGCAGATCGAGACGTGGGACCGCACGTCGCTGCGCGAGCAGGAGGCGCTCGTCGGACGCACCAAGGGTGAGGGCGCGCCCCTGTCCGGCGGCGAAGAGCTCACCGAGCCCGACTTCGAGGTCACCGGCCGCGAGGGCACGCCGCTCGTCGCGCTCAACAGCCACGTGCGGCTCGCGCACCCCACGCACAACGACGGCGTGCGGATGCTGCGCCGCGGCTACAACTTCACCGACGGCAACGACTCGTTGGGGCGGCTCGACGCGGGGCTGTTCTTCATCGCGTTCGTCCGCGACCCCCGCACGCACTACGTCCCCATGCAGACCACGCTGTCGCGCGACGACGGGCTCATGGAGTACCTGCAGCACACCGGCTCGGGTCTGTTCGCGGTGCCGCCGGGCGTGCCCGACGGCTCGCTCGTGACGGGCAGCGACGGCACCCCGATCACGACGAGCCACAGCCCGTTCGTCGGTCAGGCGCTGTTCGCCTGAGGCGCTCAGCCGAGCGTCACGAGCGTGCGCACGTCGTCGTCGGGCAGCTCGTCGACGACCGCGCCCACGCGGAAGGCGGTGAGGTCCGCGGCGCCGCCGTGCACGGACAGGAACGCGGTGTCCGACGCGTCGCGCCCGGTGGCGACGCGCACGAGGGTGGACCGGGGTGCGAGCGTCGTCGCGTCGACCACGCGCCACGCGCCGTCCACCCACGCCTCCGCGACCGCGTGCAGGTCCATCGGGTCCAGCCCGGGCGCGTACACCCCGACGAGCCGCGCGGGCACGTCGAGCGCGCGCAGCAGCGCGACGACGAGGTGCGCGTAGTCCCGGCACACGCCCTGCCGGGCGAGCAGCGTGCGCACCGCGCCGTCGGTCGGCAGGCTCGAGCCCGGCACGTAGGCGAGGCGCGTGCCGACCCACGACGAGACGGCCGCGAGCAGGTCCTGCCCGGCGAGCCCGGCGAACTCGGCGCGCGCGGTCGGCCCGAGCGAGTCCGACTCGCAGTACCGGCTCGGCCGCAGGTAGCGCAGCCGGTCGGCCTCGCTCGCCCCGGGTGTGGTGGTGCGTCCGCGCACGGTCGCGCCGTAGTCCACGACGAGCGTGCCCGGCCCCGCGTCGAGCACGTGCAGGCGCGTGCCGTGCGCGTCGGGGACCTCGCGCGGGGTGAGGGGGACGCCGTCGAGCGTGACCTCGAGGCGCTCGTCGGCGTCGTGACCCGTCGCCACCGCGAGCGCCAGCGCGAGGGTCGCGGGGGCGCGGACGTCGAGCGTCAGGTGGGCGGTGACGTCACGCAGCATGACGACGAGTGTGCGGGCTGCACCCGCCGCGCGCACCCGCTCACGCGGGTGCGTCGCGCAGGTCAGGACGCCAGCAGCGCGGCGACGTCCTCGGCGTACGGGAACGAGCCCGGCTCGTAGGCGCACAGCGGGTCGGACGCGTGCGGGTCGCCGGACGTGGCGTACGCGCGCGACCGCGAGCCGCCGCACACCCGGGCGAACTCGCACGTCCCGCACCGCCCGGTCAGCAGCGAGGTGTCCCGCAGGCCGGTGAACAGCTCCGAGGAGCGGTAGATCTCCGGGAGCGGCTGCTCGCGCACGTCGCCGGCCGAGACCGGCAGGAAGCCCGAGGGGTGCACGGTGCCGACGTGCGAGACGAAGACGAACCCGTAGCCCGCGTTGACGTTGACCGGGGGGCGCCGCGCCCGCACCGCGTCGCCCCACCCGAACACGGCCGTCCGCTCGGTCAGCTCGGCGTACAGCTCGCCGAGGCCCATCACCTCGACGTGGTCCGCGCCGCGCTCCTCGAGCACCGCGCGCTGCAGCGCGACCCGCCGGAAGTGGTGGCCCTCGGTCGTCTTCACCGGGACGTGCGGGCCCAGGTCGTACAGGTAGTTCATGACGTCCTCGCACTGCTGCGCGCTGAGCGCACCCAGGTCGACGCCCCGGCCCATCGGCACGAGCATGAACGCGCTCCACGTCATCGCGCCGTACTCGCGCACGAGCGCCGCCAGGTCGGGCAGCTCGTGCACCGTGCGGCTCGACATCGTCGAGTTGACCTGCACCTTCATGCCGAGCTCGCGCGCCGTGGCCCACGCCTGCACGGTCCGGTCGAACGTCCCCGGCACGCGGCGGAAGCCGTCGTGGACCTGCGCCGTCGCGCCGTCGAGCGACAGCGACATCGCGGTCACGCCCGCCTCCTGCAGCCGCACGAGCGCCGCACGGTCGAGCTTCGCGGTGCCCGACGGCGAGACCGCCACCGCGAGCCCGAGCCCACGCCCGCGCCGCACGAGCTCGTCGAGGTCCTCGCGCTCGAAGCAGTCGCCGCCCGTGATGACGAAGATCGGCGACGGCCGTCCGAAGGACGCGACCTGACGCATGAGCTCGGTCGCCTCCTCGGTGTCGAGCTCGCGCGGGTCACGGCGGGGCTGCGCCTCGGCCCGGCAGTGCACGCAGGACAGCGCGCACGCACGCGTGGCCTCCCAGATCACCAGCAGCGGCCGGTCCGCCGGGTCGTGGCGGACGGTTCGGACGACGGGACCGTGCGGGCGCATGTGCCGCATCATGGGCCCACCGGGACGCCCCGGGCCGGGACGTGTGTCCCGCGCGGGCCGCTCACGGCCCGGCGCGTACCCTTCGGCGCGTGACGAGCGACGACACGCGAGAGGCGCGGCCCACCGGGTCCGCCGACGAGCAGGCACCGGCCGGCAGCGTCGCCCGGCCGCCCGACGACGGCACGCCCACGCGCGTCTGGCTGCTCGCGGCGCTCGTCGTCGCCACGCTCGAGCTCGTGCGCGCGAGCGGTCCGCTGCTCGACCACGCGTTCGCGTCGGGCGTCGTGACCGTCGGCGTCACCGCGCTCGCCACGTACGCCGCCGCGGGGCTCGTCGCGGGGGCGCTCCTGGTCGCCACGCGCGCGCCGAGCGGGGTCCCGACCGGCCGCACCGTGATCGTCGGCGCGGCGGTGCTCGCGGTGCTGCGCGTGGTGCTGCAGGGCCTCGACGGCGACGCGCGGTACGGGCTCGGGCTCGTGTCCGTGGCCTGGGCGGTCGGCGTGCTCGTCGTCGCGGCCGCGTTCGTCGCGGGGCGCGCCTCGGGGCCGCGGCAGGCCGCGCTCGGGGTCGTCGTCGGCTGCGGGCTGTCCGCGGGGCTCCAGGTGCTGCTGGGCTCGTGGGACGCCGTGTGGCGGTCGTCGTGGGTCGGCTGGGTCGTCGCGGTCGCGGTCGCGGTCGCGCCGCTCGCCGCGGTCCGCGTCACCTCGGGCGGGACGGGCGCGGGGGCGCCCGCGACGAACCGTCCGCGCCGGCTGTGGGCGCTCGGGCCGGTCATCGCGATCGCCGTGATGATCGGCGCGAACCCCGCGTTCCTCGCGTCGCAGGCCGGGATCGCGCTGGGCTGGGCCGGGCTGGCCGTGGTCCTCGCGACCGGGCTGGGCGGGTGGCTGCTGCTGCGCCCCGACCGCTGGCCGGGAGCCGTGCGCGTCGGGGCCGCGGTCCTCGTGGTCGCCGCGGTCGCGCTCGCGATGCTCACCTCCGGCGGCACGGCGCTCGTCGCCGTCGTGGTGCTGGACGCCGTGCTCGGCGTCGTGCTCGTCGGGACGCTCTCCGTGCGCCGCTCGGCGCCTCCGGGCACGTGGCGCACCGCGGGTGCGGTCGCGGTCGCCGGGCTCGGCGTCGTGCTGCCGCTGCTCGGCTACATGCTCGACTACGACGTCCCGCTGCCGTTCGACAACGCGTACGTGCCGGTGGCCGCGGCCGTGGTCGTCGCGGTCTGCGGCCTGCACCACCGCACACCGGCGCCCGTCGCCCCGCTCGGTAGCGCGTCGGGCGGCGCGCAGGGCCCCGCCCCGGACCCGGCACCGGACCTGCGCCAGCCCGCACGCGTGCGCGCCGCGCGCCTGCTGCTGGTCCCGCCGGTCGTGCTCGCGCTCGTCGGGCTCGGCCCGTCGACGACGAGCACGCACGGCCGGGACGTGCCCGCGCGCGCCGCGGGCGACGCGCTCACGGTCGTGAGCTGGAACCTGCACTACGGAGTCACGCCGTCCGGCGGCGTCGACCTCGAGTCCGCCGCCGCGACCGTCGAGGCGGCGGGTGCCGACGTGGTCCTGCTCCAGGAGGTGGAGCGCGGCTGGGTGCTCGGCGGCGGAGCGGACATGGCGACGTGGCTCGCGCGCCGTCTGGGCATGACGGTCGAGTACGCGCCGGCGGCCGACCGGCAGTTCGGCAACGCGGTGCTGGCCAGGTCCGGGCTCACGGACGTCGCCGTGACCGTCCTGCCGTACGGCGCCGGTCCGCAGGGGCGTTCGGCACTCTCGGCCACGGTGACGACGGCCGGGGGCGAGGCCGTGCGCGTGACGTCCGTCCACCTGCAGCACCGCGCCGAGAACACGCCGACGCGCCTGGACCAGCTCGCGACGCTGCTGGCGGCCGAGCCGGGCACCGGGCCGAGCGTGCTGGGCGGTGACCTCAACGCCCGGCCGGGGTGGCCGGAGGTCGAGCTGCTCACGGACGCCGGGTGGGTCAGCGCGGTCGACGAGGTCGGTGACGCCGACGCACTCACCTCACCGTCCGACGCACCCGCCGAGCGGATCGACTGGGTGCTCGGCCGGCACGTCGGGTTCGCGTCGGCGGACGTGCTCACGGACGTCACGACGAGCGACCACCTCCCGCTCGTCGTCCGGGTCACGCTCCCCTGACGCTCCCCGCGGTCAGTCCGCGGCGCGGTGGTGCAGCGTGCGCGCGACCTCGGCCAGCGTGCCGGACATCGAGGGGTAGACCGTGATGACCTGCGCGACCTGGTCGGCGGACAAGCGGTGCGTGATCGCGAGCGCGAGCGGGAACACCGACTCCGACGCGCGCGGGCCGACGAGCACCGCACCGAGCACGGTGCCCGCGCCGCGCGTCGCGAAGATCTTGACGAACCCCTCGCGCACACCGAGCATCTTGGCCCGCGGGTTGCGGGTCAGCGGCAGGGTGCTCACCTCGTACGCGACCCCCTCCTCCTGCAGGCGCTGCTCGGAGTAGCCGACCGTCGCGATCTCCGGTGCCGTGAAGATGTTCGCCGCGACCGCGCGCAGCGACAGCGGCATGACCGCGTCGCCCAGCGCGTGCGACATCGCGATGCGCCCCTGCGTCGCCGCGACCGACGCGAGCGGGAGCACCCCGGTCACGTCCCCGGCCGCGTAGACGCCGCGCACGCTCGTGCGCGAGACCTTGTCGACCTCGATGTGCCCGGACGGCGCCAGGCGCACGCCGGACTCCTCGAGCCCGAGCCCGCTCGTCGTCGGGATCGAGCCGACCGCGAACAGCACGTGCGTCCCCTCGACCTCCCGCCCGTCGGCGAGCGTCACGACGACCCCGTCGGCGGTGCGGCGCGCCCCGGCGGCCCGCGAGCGCGACAGCACGGTCATGCCGCGGCGCTTGAAGACCTCCTCGATGAGCTCGGCCGCGTCGCCGTCCTCGCCCGGGAGCACGCGGTCGCGCGACGAGACCAGCGTGACGTCCGAGCCGAGCGACGTGTACGCGCCGGCGAACTCCGCACCGGTGACGCCCGAGCCGACGACGACGAGCCGCTCGGGCAGCGCGGGCAGGTCGTACAGCTGCGTCCACGTGAGGATGCGCTCGCCGTCGGGCCGCGCCTCGGGCAGCTCGCGCGGGCGCGCGCCGGTCGCGACGAGGACGACGTCGGCGTCCAGCGTCGTCTCGCCGCCGCCGTCGACGAGGTCGACGACGACCCGCTGCGGCCCGTCGAGGCGGCCGCGGCCGAGCACGACGTGCACGCCCTCCTTCTCGAGGCGTCCCCGGATGTCCGCCGACTGCGCGGCCGCGAGCGCCTTGACGCGCGTGTTCACCGCGGCGAGGTCGATGTGGTGGCCGTGGTCGTGGCTCAGGCCGCTGCGGATCCCGAGCTCGGGCGCGCGGTCGGCGATCGTCATCCACTCGGCGGTCGCGATGAGCGTCTTGGACGGGACGACGTCCGTGAGCACGGCCGACCCGCCGAGCCCCTTCTCCTCGACCACCGTCACGTCGGCGCCCAGGCGCCGCGCGACGAGAGCGGCCTCGTAGCCACCGGGGCCTCCCCCGACGATGACGACGCGGGTGTCGGGCAGGGCGTGCGTACCGGGCGGTGTGCTCACGTGTGCATTCTGCCCGGTGCCGGCGCATGCCTCACGAGCAGCCGGTGGGCAGCCTGCGTGAGGCTCGGCACGTCCCGCGCGCCGTGACGCGTGCCCCGGGCGCGGTCGGGGCTAGCGTTCTCGTCATGACCGACGTCCTGGACCTCGACGACCCGACGACCGACCCGTTCGACGTGGCCCGCGCGGCCGCGGAGCACCTGGCGCACGCGACGGGGGTGCCGCGCCACGACGTGGCGCTCGTGCTGGGCTCGGGCTGGGGCGGTGCGGCGGACCTGCTGGGCGAGACGGTCGCCGAGGTCGCCAGCACCGACGTGCCGGGGTTCTCGGCCGCCGCCGTGCACGGGCACGTCGGCACGATCCGCTCGGTGCGCATCGGCGCGAGCGGCAAGCACGCGCTCGTGCTCGGCTCGCGCACGCACCTGTACGAGGGCAAGGGGGTGCGGCGCGTCGTGCACGGCATGCGCACCGCGGCGGCGACGGGCGCCACGACCGTCGTGCTCACCAACGGGTGCGGCGGCCTGAACCCGGCGTGGGGTCCGGGGACGCCGGTGCTCATCAGCGACCACCTCAACCTGACGGCGACCTCGCCGGTCGAGGGTGCGACGTTCGTCGACCTGACCGACCTGTACTCGCCCCGTCTGCGGGGCCTCGCGCGCGAGGTCGACCCGTCGCTCGACGAGGGCGTGTACGTCCAGTTCCGCGGACCGCACTACGAGACGCCGGCCGAGGTGCGCATGGCCGGGCGGCTGGGTGGCGACCTCGTCGGGATGTCGACGACGCTCGAGGCGATAGCGGCGCGGCAGGCGGGGCTCGAGGTGCTCGGGATCTCGCTCGTGACGAACCTCGCGGCCGGCATCAGCGAGCAGCCGCTGTCGCACGAGGAGGTCCTCGAGGCCGGTCTCGCGGCCGGGCCGCGCATCAGTGCGCTGCTGGCCGACATCATCCGCCGCCTGTGACGGCCTGCCGCTGACACCCCGCCGCTGATACACCGCCGCTGACACACCGCCGCGCGGCGGGGCCGGGACGTTCGGTTCGTGCGCGAGCGTACTGGTCAGTACGTTGGGGGCATGAGCGCCGACGACGCGTGGGATGACCTCACGGCCCGGGTCGAGGCATGGATCGCCGACGACCCGGACCCCGAGACCGCGGACGAGCTGCGCGAGCTGCTGCGCCTCGCGCAGGAGTCCCCGCCCGGGCTCGAGGAGGGCGCCGACCCGGACCTCGAGCAGCTCACGGTGCTGCGCACCGCGCGGCACGCGCGAGCCGAGCTCGCCGACCGGTTCTCCGGGCTGCTCCAGTTCGGCACCGCGGGGCTGCGCGGCGCGATCGCCGGCGGCCCGCACCGCATGAACCGCGCGGTGGTGATCCGCGCCGCGTCGGGGCTCGCGGACTACCTGCTCGGCGAGCTCGACGGCCTCACCCCGGCGCCGCGCGTCGTCGTCGGCTACGACGCGCGCCGCAAGTCCGAGCAGTTCGCCCTCGACACCGCCGCCGTCCTGACGGCCGTCGGCATCGAGGTGCTCCTGCTCCCCCGCCCGCTGCCCACCCCGGTGCTCGCGTTCTGCGTGCGCCGGTTCGACGCCGACGCGGGCGTCATGGTCACCGCGTCGCACAACCCGCCGCAGGACAACGGCTACAAGGTCTACCTCGGCGGGCGCGTCGTGACCGACAGCGGCCAGGGCGCGCAGATCGTGCCGCCCGCCGACTCGGCGATCGCCGCCGAGATCGCCCGCGTGCCGTCCGTCGCGTCCGTGCCGCGGGCCGACCACGGCTGGACCGTGCTGGGCGAGGACGTCGTCGACGCGTACGTCGACGCGACGCTCACGCTGGCCGACCCGACCGTGCGCGCGGTCGCCGGCGACCTGTCCGTCGTGCTGACCCCGCTGCACGGCGTGGGCGGCGCGGTCGCGCAGCGTGTGCTCGCCGAGGCGGGGTTCACGGACGTGCTCGTCGTCCCCGAGCAGGAGCAGCCCGATCCTGCCTTCCCCACGGTCGCGTTCCCCAACCCCGAGGAGCCGGGCGCGATCGACCTCGCGCTCGGTCTCGCGTCCGACCGCGGCGCCGACCTCGTGATCGCGCTCGACCCGGACGCCGACCGGTGCGCGGTCGCAATCCAGGACCCGCGCGCACGCGCGTACCGCGGACCCGACACGGCGGCGGCCGAGGGCTGGCGCATGCTGCACGGCGACGAGACGGGCGCGCTCCTCGGGCAGGTCGCCGCCGAGCGGATGGCCGCCGACGGCGGGCCGCTCGACCCCGAGGCCGCGTTCGCGAGCTCGATCGTCTCCTCGCGCCAGCTCGCGCAGATCGCGCAGCGGGCGGGCGTGCGCCACGTCCAGACCTTGACGGGCTTCAAGTGGCTCTCGCGCGTCGACGGCCTGGTGTTCGCGTACGAGGAGGCGCTCGGCTACTGCGTGGCTCCCGGCACCGTACGGGACAAGGACGGCATCTCGGCCGCGCTGCTCGTCGCCGGCCTCGCGGCGCGGCTCAAGGCGTCGGGGAGCACGCTGGTCGATGCGCTCGACGACCTCGCGCGCACGCACGGGCTGTACCTCACCGGCCAGGTGTCGGCCCGGTACGACGACCTCGCGGCGATCCCCGCGACCGTCGGCCGGGTCCGGACGCAGCCGCCCACCACGCTCGGCGGCTCCCCCGTCACGCGCGTCGTCGACCTCGCGCACGGGACCGACGAGGAGCGCGGCGGGCTGCCGCCCACCGAGGGGCTGCGGCTCGACGCGGCCGACGGCACGCGCGTCATCGTGCGCCCCTCGGGCACCGAGCCGAAGGTCAAGTGCTACCTCGAGGTGGTCGAGCCGGTCGTGCCCGACGCCGATGAGGCCGCGGTCGGTGTCGCCCGCCACCGCGCGCGCGAGCGCCTCGACGCGGTCGCCTCCGACGTCCGCGCGGCCCTCGGCATCGCCTGACACACCGAACGGGTGGAGAAGCGCTCGTCTGGTGAGCGCTTCTCCACCCGTCACCGCGAGCGGGGTGGCTCAGTAGGCAGACTCGGACTCCAGGCCCGCGAGGACCGCGGCCGTGCCGGACAGGCCGAGACGCGTCGCGCCGGCCTCGATCATCGCCAGCGCGTCGCCCGCCGAGCGGATGCCGCCCGACGCCTTGACGCCGAGCCGACCGCCCACGGTGTCGGCCATGATGCGCACCGCGTGCACCGACGCGCCACCCGCGGGGTGGAACCCCGTCGAGGTCTTGACGAAGTCCGCACCGGCCGCCGCCGCGGCCTTGCACACGTGCACGATCTCGTGGTCGCTGAGCGCCGCGGACTCGATGATGACCTTGAGCACGGCGGGCGCGGGGATCGCGGCGCGGACGGCGGCGATGTCCGCCTGCACGTCGTCGAACCGTTCCTCCTTGGCCGCGCCCACGTCGATCACCATGTCGACCTCGTCGGCCCCGTCCGCGACCGCACGCGCGGCCTCGGCGGCCTTCACCTCGCTGTGATGCTTGCCCGACGGGAACCCGCACACCGTGGCGACCTTGAGGCCGGGCGCCCCCGAGACGTCGACGGGCAGGAACGACGGCGACACGCAGATCGAGTAGACGCCGAGGCGGCCCGCCTCGACGACGAGCGCGTCGACGTCCGCGCGGGTGGCCTCGGGCTTGAGCAGCGTGTGGTCGACGAACTGGGCGAGGGCTGCTGCGTCGAGCGGGTCGTGGGTCATGCGCGGTGCCTTCCTCCCCGGGCCGCGGCGTACGCGGGCCGGATCACGGTGTCGATGAGCGCGGCGCGCTCGTCGTGGTGGAGGAACGCCTGCGCGGCCGCGGTGACCGCGACGTCCTCCAGGTCGTGCAGCGTCCAGCCCGCCTGCTCGACGAGCAGCGCGAGCTCGCGGCCGAGCGTGGTGCCGGACTGCAGCCGGTTGTCGGTGTTGACGGTGACCGCGAAGCCCAGCCGGCGCAGCCGGGTCACCGGGTGCTCCGCGACCGAGGGTGCGGCGCCGGTCTGGACGTTCGACGACGGGCACACCTCGAGCGCGAGCCGCTGGTCGCGCACCCAGTGCGCGACCAGGCCGAACCGGTCGCCGAGGTCGTCGGAGCCCACGTCGTCGACGAGCCGCACGCCGTGGCCCAGCCGCAACGCACCCGCCGCGACCGCGTCGGACACGGACTCCACACCGGCCGCCTCGCCCGCGTGCAGCGTGAACGGGAAGTGCGCCGCGCGCAGCATCGCGAACACCTCGGGGTGCGCGGACGCCGGGTAGCCGTCCTCCGGGCCCGCGAGGTCGAAGCCGACCACACCGGCGTCCCGGTTGGCGACCGCCAGCTCGGCGACCTCCGCCCAGCGGTCCAGGTGCCGCATCGCGCACAGCACCAGCTGGACCCGGACCGGGGTGCCGGCCTCGCGCGCCTGCGTGACGCCCTCGTCCACACCCGCGCCGACCGCGTCCACGACCTCCTGCAGGCTCAGCCCGCCCTCGACGTGCTGCTCGGGCGCGTACCGCAGCTCGGCGTACACCACGCCGTCCGCCGCGAGGTCGAGCACCGCCTCCCGCGCGACGCGGCGCAGCGCGTCGGCGGTCTGCAGCACCGCGACCGTGTGCGCGAACGTCTCCAGGTACCGCTCGAGCGAGCCGGCCGACGCGGCGTCGACGAACCAGGCCGCCAGCTCGCCCGGGTCCGTCGCGGGCAGCGCGTGGTCGATCTGCGCCGCGAGCTCGACGAGCGTGGCCGGACGCAGCCCGCCGTCGAGGTGGTCGTGCAGCAGCACCTTCGGCAACGAGGGGACCAACGCGACGAGCGCCTGCACCGCGTCGGGGACCGCGTCGTCCGCCTGCACCACCTCGGCGGACTGCTCGCCGGCGCCCTCCTCGGTCCTGCCGCCGGCGTCCTCGTCAGCCCTGTCGCCGGCCGTGTCGTGCGTCGGTTCGTCCGTCTTCTTGCTCACGCCTCGTCCTCGTCGTCGTCCAGGGGGACCTCGGTGTCCTGCTCGACGACGTCCGCCTCGTCGGCGGCGCCGTCACGGTCGGGCCGCGCGAAGTCCGGGACGTACTCCTCCGGGTCCGGCGCGTCGGCGGGCCGGTCCGTCTCGTCGTCGGTCAGCCGGGCGGGGACGGCCGGGTCGGCGGGCTCGAGCCCCGCGTCCCGCCAGGCGTCAGGTCCGGGCAGCGTGCTCATCGCGTCCTCCTCGTCGCCGGGTCGTCCTGCTCATCCTTCTCCCGTGCCCTGTCCGCCGCCAGTGGGCCTTCGGCCCTGGTCAGCGGCCCTGCCCGGCAGCCCTGGTCGGCAGCCCTGGTCCGCAGCACCGCACGGCCGCACCGGCATCGGGCGCCGGGCGCCGGCAGGGTGCCGGTGGTCAGGCCGTGACCCGGCCGAGCACCAGCGGGCCGGCACCGGGCGCAGCGGCGGGGTCGACGACCACGCCGCCGTCCAGGGCCTCGCGCGCCCGCGCGAACCGCTCCGGGGTGTCGGTGTGCAGCGTGAGCAGCTTCTGGCCCGCGGTGACGCGGTCGCCCGGACGCACGTGGATCTGCACGCCCGCGCCCGCCTGGACCGGGTCCTCCTTGCGGGCGCGTCCCGCACCGAGGCGCCACGCCGCGATGCCGACCGCGTACGCGTCGAGCGTCGTGAGCACGCCGTCGCTCTGCGCGACGACGTCCTCGGTCTCGCGCGCCACGGGCAGCGTCGCGTCCGGGTCGCCGCCCTGGGCCGCGATCATGCGCCGCCACACGTCCATCGCGCGGCCGTCCGCGAGCGCCGCCGCCGGGTCCGCGTCGGGGCGTCCCGCGGCGTCGAGCATCTCGCGCGCGAGCGCGAGCGTGAGCTCGACGACGTCCGCCGGACCGCCGCCCGCGAGCACCTCCACGGACTCGCGCACCTCGAGCGCGTTGCCCGCGGTCAGGCCGAGCGGGGTGGACATGTCGGTGAGCAGCGCGACGGTCGTGACGCCCGCGTCCGTGCCGAGCTCGACCATCGTGCGCGCGAGCTCGGTGGCGCGGTCGAGGTCCTTCATGAACGCGCCCGAGCCGACCTTGACGTCGAGCACGAGCGAGCCCGTGCCCTCGGCGATCTTCTTGCTCATGATCGAGCTCGCGATGAGCGGGATCGCCTCGACCGTGCCCGTGACGTCGCGCAGCGCGTAGAGCTTGCGGTCCGCGGGTGCGAGGCCGGAGCCGGCCTGGCAGATCACCGCTCCCACGTCGGCGAGCTGGCGCATCATCTCGTCGTTGCTGAGCGCCGCGCGCCAGCCGGGGATGGACTCGAGCTTGTCGAGCGTGCCGCCGGTGTGGCCGAGCCCGCGGCCGGACAGCTGCGGCACCGCGACGTCGAACACCGCGACGAGCGGCGCGAGCGGCAGCGTGATCTTGTCCCCCACGCCGCCGGTCGAGTGCTTGTCCGAGGTCGGGCGGCCCAGGTCGGCGAACGACATGCGCTCGCCGGAGGCGATCATCGCGGCGGTCCACCGCGCGATCTCCGCGCGGTCCATCCCATTGAGCAGGATCGCCATGTTGAGCGCGGACATCTGCTCGTCGGCCACCACGCCGCGCGTGTACGCGTCGATGACCCAGTCGATCTGCGCGTCGCTCAGCCGGTGCCCGTCACGCTTCGCGACGATGACGTCGACCGCGTCGAACTGCTCGCTCATGCTCGCTCCTCCAGGTCGGCGGGCCCGAACGCGTCGGGCAGCACCTGGTCCATCGTCCGTACTCCCGACACGGTCTCGAGCACGAGCCGCGGACCGCCGTGCTCGAACAGCAGCTGGCGGCAGCGCCCGCACGGCATGAGCACGTCGCCATGCCCGTCGACGCACGTGAACGCGACCAGCCGCCCGCCGCCCGACATCACGAGCGCCGAGACGAGCGAGCACTCCGCGCACAGCGTCACGCCGTAGCTCGCGTTCTCGATGTTCGCCCCGCTGACCACGCGCCCGTCGTCGACGATCGCCGCGGCACCCACGGGGAACCGCGAGTACGGCACGTACGCGTGGCGCATCGCCTCCGTCGCGACCGCACGCAGCGCGTCCCAGTCGACTTCCTTCACCTGACGACCTGCCTCACTTGGCGTACGGGATGCCCTCGGCCGCCGGCGGGCGCACCCGGCCGACGAGCCCGGCGACGGCGAAGATCGTCACGACGTACGGCGTCATGAGCATGATCTGCGACGGGATGGGCGTGCCGATGATGCCGAGCACCACCTGCAGGTTGTCGGAGAAGCCGAACAGCAGCGCGGCGGCGAGCGCCCCGACCGGGTTCCACCGGCCGAGGATCATCGCGGCCAGGGCGATGAAGCCCTTGCCTCCGGTCATCTCCTTGCCGAACGCGAGACCGGCCGCGACGGTGAAGAACGCGCCGCCGAGACCGGCGACCGCGCCGCCCAGCAGCGTGGCGCGCATGCGCGTGCGGTTGACCTTGATGCCGACGGTGTCCGCGGCCTTCGGGTGCTCGCCGACGGACCGCAGGCGCAGGCCCCACCGGCTGCGGAACAGGAAGATCTGCAACAGGGCGACGACGACGTACATGATGTAGACGAGCGCGGTCTGCCGGAACAGCACGGGTCCGACGACCGGGATCTGGCTGAGCAGCGGGATGTCGATCGTCTGGAGCTTGGGCGGCGAGTTGAACGTGGCCGCGTCGTTCTTCAGCACGGTGGAGAACAGGTAGCTCGTGACGCCGACGACGAGCACGTTGAGCACGACGCCGACGATGATCTGGTTCACCACGTACCGGATCGAGAACAGCACGAGCAGGGCACCGACGAGCGCTCCCGCGATCGGCGCGGCGACGAGCCCGGCGTACGCGGACTGCGTGATCGACGCGACGACGGCCGCGAGGAACGCGCCCGCGAGCAGCTGCCCCTCGATGGCGACGTTGACGATGCCGGACCGTTCGCACAGCGTGCCCGCGAGCGCCCCGAACACCAGCGGGATCGCGAGGAACAGCGAGCCCTGCAGCAGCCCGGTCAGCGGCATGGGCGAGGCCTTGCCCGCGTCCGCCCAGGTGAGGAACGCGAGGATCACGGCGACGCCGAACAGGACCGGCAGCCACACGCCGACCTTCCGGCGCCGGCTCGCGGCCCGGTAGGAGTAGGCGGCGAGCGCGAGCGCGACGAGGGACAGCACGATCGCGGTGAGCTTGGACGGCACCGTGACCGGGTCGATCGTGACGAAGTCCTTGCTCGTCGAGACCGTGAAGGTCGACTCCAGCCCACCCTCCGGGAGCAGCCCGAACAGCACCAGGGAGAGCACGCCGACCACGCCGTAGCCGATCGGGGCCTTGTAGGAGATCGGGGGCAGCGGCTTGGTCTGCGCCGGTCCGGCGCCCGCGGGCGTCGGACGGTCCGTCGTCGGGGCGCTCACGCGGCCACCTCCTTCGTCGTGGGGCGGGGCGCGCGCTCGCGCCGGGTGCCGGGGGTCGGCAGGTGGAAGACCGCACGGACGAGCGGCGGTGCCGCGATGAACAGCACGACGAGCGACTGGACGACGAGCACGACGTCGATCGGCGTGCCCGTGCGCGCCTGCATCGCGAACCCGCCCGCGCGCAGCGCGCCGAACAGCAGACCGGCGAAGAACGTGCCGAGCGGCTTGGACCGGCCGAGCAGCGCGACCGTGATCGCGTCGAACCCGAAGCTCGCGGCCACGTCCGCGGTGAGGACTTTGTCCGTGCCGAGCACCTGCGCGGAGCCGCCCAGCCCGGCGAGCGCACCCGCGACCACCATGACCCAGACGAACGACGCGTTCACCGAGATGCCGGCGGTGCGCGCGGCGTGCAGGTTCGAGCCGACCGCGCGGAACTTGAAGCCGATGGTCGAGCGGCTCATGAGCCACCAGACGAACACCGCCGCGAGCACCGCGACGACGAACCCCCAGTGCAGGCGGAACTGCCCGCCGAGGAGCGCCGGGTACTGCGCCGACTCGGGCACGGGCGGCGAGATCGGGTTGGTGCTGCCCGGGTTCTTGAGCACCGACGTCGTCAGCAGGTACGCGACGAGGTACACGGCGATGTTGTTGAGCATGATCGTCGTGATGACCTCGTGCGCACCGGTGCGCGCCTTGAGGAAGCCGGCGATCCCGGCCCACAGACCGCCCGCGACCGCGGCCGCGAGCATCGCGACGAGCAGGTGCAGCACCGGGGGCAGGTCGAGGTGGAACGCGACCCAGCCGGCGCCGACCGCGCCGAGGATGATCTGCCCCTGGGCGCCGATGTTGAACAGGCCCGCACGGAACCCGATGCCGAGGCCGAGACCCGCGAGGATCAGCGGCACCGACGTCGTCATGGTCTCGGTCAGCGGCTTGATCGACGCCGCGAACGTGTCCTTGCTCGGGTCGTACACCGCGCCGTGGAACAGCGCGACGTAGGCGCTGGACACGGCGTCCCACGCGGCCGTGAGGGTGTCCGTCGGCTTGGAGAAGAAGTAGCCCGCGGCCTTCTGGACCTCCTCGTCCGCCGCGGCGATGAGCACGCCGGACAGGACGAGCGCGAGCACGACCGCGAGCACCGTGACGAGCCACCCGCTCGACAGGATCTCGCGCAGCACCGAGCTGCTGCGCGGCTCGGGCTGCTCCTTCGTCGTCGTCACCGCGTCGGTGCCGGTGCCCGCCGGGGGCGGGACGTGCTCGCCGGGAGCGCCGTCGGGAAGTGGTGGCGTGGTGCTCACCGGTCTGCCTCCTGGGTGGGGTCCTGCGAGCCGGGCGCGTCGGTGACGTCGTCGTCCGTCTCGAGGTCGAGCTCGCCGAGCACCGTGTGGTGGCTCGCCGCCTGGGCCCGGGCCTCCGCGAGCGGCACGCCGGCCATCATCAGACCGAGCACGTCGCGGTCGGTGTCGCCGGGCACGGTGCCGACGATCCGACCGCGGTACATCACGACGATCCGGTCGGCCAGCGCGAGCACCTCGTCGAGCTCGGTGGACACGATGATCACGGGGGTGCCGTGGTCCCGCTCCTGCACGATCCGCTTGTGCACGAACTCGATGGACCCGACGTCGAGGCCGCGCGTGGGCTGCGACGCGATGAACAGCCGCAGCGGCCGGCTCATCTCGCGCGCGAGCACGACCTTCTGCTGGTTGCCGCCCGACAGCGTGCCGGCGGGCGCGTCGATCGACGGCGTGCGCACGTCGAACTCGACCGTGCGGTGCTCGGCGTTCGCGCGGACCTTGGCGAGGTCCATCTGCACGCCCCGGGCGAACGGCTCCTCGTCGTGCAGGTCGAGGACCAGGTTCTCCGCCACGGTGAAGTCGGCGACGAGGCCGTCGAGCGTCCGGTCCTCGGGGACGAAGCCGACGCCCGAGCGCAGCACCTCCTTGACGCTGCGGCCGGCGAGGTCGGTGCCGTCCAGCCGCACGGCACCCGCGACCGGCTTCTGCAGGCCGAGGATGACCTCGGTCAGCTCGGTCTGCCCGTTGCCCTGCACGCCGGCGATCGCGACGATCTCGCCGCGTGACACCTCGAAGCTCACGTCGTCGACCTGCCGCACGCCGGCGGCGTCGATGACGGTCAGCCCGCGGACCTCGAGGCCGACCGCGCCGGGCTCGGCCGGCGCCTTGTCGACGCCCAGGGACACGGAGCGGCCGACCATGAGGGAGGCGAGCTCGGTCTCGCTCGACGTGGGCTCGGCGGTGCCGACGACCTTCCCCCGACGGATCACGGTGATCGTGTCCGCGACGGCCCGGACCTCGCGCAGCTTGTGCGTGATGAAGACGATGGACGTGCCCGACTCCTTGAGCTGGCGCATGATCGCGATCAGCTCGTCGGTCTCCTGCGGCGTGAGCACCGCGGTGGGCTCGTCGAGGATGAGGACCTCGGCGCGGCGCGAGAGCGCCTTGATGATCTCGACGCGCTGCTGCGCGCCCACGGGCAGGTCCTCGACGAGCGCGTCGGGGTCCACGTCGAACCCGAAGCGGTCGGAGATCTCCCGCACCGTGCGGCGGGCCTGCGCGAGGTCGAGGATGCCGCCGCCCTTGACCGGCTCGTGCCCGAGGGCGACGTTCTCCGCGACGGTGAACACCGGCACGAGCATGAAGTGCTGGTGCACCATGCCGATCCCGGCCGCCATCGCGTCGCCGGGGCCGACGAACGTGCGCGCCTGGTCGTCGAGCAGGATCTCGCCCTCGTCGGGGTCGTACAGCCCGTAGAGCACGTTCATGAGCGTGCTCTTGCCGGCGCCGTTCTCGCCGAGCAGGGCGTGGATCTCGCCGGGCTCGATCACGAGGTCGATGTGGTCGTTCGCCACCAGCGCGCCGAACCGCTTGGTGATGCCCCGCAGCTCGAGCTTCACGAGGTCACGCTCCTTCGCGTCGTTGCTTGCACATTAGCCGCACCGGCACGACGGTGGCCCGGGCGCGTGCCCGGGCCACCGTCGTGGGCCGTCAGTTCTGGCTCGGCGACTCGACCTTCAGCTCACCGCTGATGATCTGCTGCTTGAGCTCCTCGACGCGCGTGGTGACCTCGGCGGGCACCTTCGACTCGAAGTCGTGGAACGGGGCGATGCCGATGCCGCCGTTCTCGAGAGTGCCGACGTAGGGCTCGGAGGAGAAGCTGCCCGCGGCGGCCTCCTTGACCGTGTCGTACACCGCCTGGCCGATCTCCTTCATGACGGAGGTCAGGACGATGCTCGAGTAGTCCGGCGCCGTGAGGAACCAGTCGGCGTCGACGCCGACGAGCGCGACGTCGCCCGCGTCCTTCGCGGCGGCCGCAGCACCGAGGCCGACGGGGCCGGCGACGGGCATGATGACGTCCGCACCCTGGTCGATGAAGCCCTTGGCGAGGTTCTGGCCGTTGGCCTGGTTCTCGAAGTCACCCGTGAACGAGCCGGTCTGCTTGGCCTTGTCCCAGCCGAGGACCTTGACCGTCTTGCCCGAGTCGGTGTTGTACTGCGCGACGCCGTCGGCGAAGCCGTCCATGAAGATCGAGACGGACGGCAGCTGGATGCCGCCGAACGTGGCGACCGTGCCGGTGGCGCTCGTACCCGCGGCGACGTAGCCGGCGAGGAAGGCGGCCTCCTGCGTGTTGAACAGCAGCGGCTTGGCGTTCTTGATCGTCACGACGCCACCCTCGGCGTCACGGAACGGCGAGTCGATCAGCGCGAACTCGACGTCCGCGTTCGCCTCGGCCGCGGCCTGGATCGGGTCCTCGAGGAGGAAGCCGACGCCGATGACCAGGTTGCAGTCGTCGGCGATCATCTGGTCGATGTTCGGCGTGAAGTCCGTCGCGGCGGTCGACTCGACCATGTTGATCTGGACGCCCAGCTCGTCGGCCGCGCGCTGCAGGCCCTCGGCACCGGACTGGTTGAACGACTTGTCCTCGAAGCCGCCGGAGTCGGAGACCATGCATGCCTTGAAGTCGACCTCCTCGGGCGCGGCCGCGGTGGTCTCGCCGCCGGTCGCCCCCGCACCGGGCGTCGTGTCGTCGTCGCTGGGGGCGCTGCCACAGGCCGTGAGCGCGAGGGCGACCGCCCCGCTGAGCGCGGCCACACGGATGAGCTTCTTCACGCGTGTCTCCTGGGTTCTCGTCAGAGCACCGACCCGGCGCGTCGGTGGACGCACGTCCCCCGGCACGCACGGTGCCGCGGTGCGGCGGGTGCACCAGATCGCACGGGCCGGTCGTTGGATCGGACTCTAGTGAGCGCGAGGTGACGCGCATGTTACCGGGGAGTATCCCTGCAGGTTCCGTTACCGAGTTGGGACATCAGCCCAGGTGACGGACGTGCCGTCTCACCAGGTGATCAGGACGCCGACCGCGAACCGGTCGAAGCCACACGCCTCGGGCGCGCCCGGACGCGCCGGGCGACACGCCGTGCAGGGCTGCGCCGTTCGGGTGATCCGCTGCCCGGGGCATGTCGGCGTCGGGTGACGGGTGTCACAGTGACGCGTCCGTCCGGACCAGACAAAGGGGGAAACCCGTGACAACCACCACCCGTCGCCGACTCGCCTCGACCGCCCTGCTCCTCGCGCTCGGCATCGGCACGCCGGTCGCCCTGGCCGCGCCCGCCTCGGCGACCTCGTGCACCGCGCTCAGCGCGTCGGTGTCCGCCTGCTCGAAGGTGACGTCCGTCCAGGCGACCAGCTTCAAGGTCGCCTACCGCGACTCGGCGATCAACCGCACGGGGAGCTCGATGTCGTTGACGTGCACCGCGTCGAGCACCACCTCGGCGTCCCACACCGTCAGCGCGACCGTCGAGGCGGCGGTCAAGGCGTCGATCCTGGCCGAGTTCAAGGCCTCGGTCACCTCGGGCGTCTCGGCGAGCATGTCGACGACGTACGGCTCGAGCATCACCGTCAACGTCCCGGCCAAGTCGACGCGCTACTGCACCTACGGCATCTACGTGCCCAAGGTCAGCGGCAACACCTCCTACGACGCGTACAGCGCCGGCAAGCACACGCACATCAAGACCGTCACGTGGACCTCCACCGCGCCGCAGCGGCTCGGCTGGCAGGTGACGACCACCCCGATCTGATGACCGCCCCGCGACGACGCGGGCGCGCGTGGGTCCTCGCCGTGGCGGCCGTCGCCGCCACGGCGGGG
>NZ_BJLP01000015.1 GCF_006538705.1 Cellulomonas uda | reverse complement strand
CCCCCGCCCTTCTCGCGTCCGCGGGCGTGCCCGCGGGCGCCGCCGGCGCCGTGTCCGCGGGCGCCGCCGGCGCCGTGGGAGGGTGACCGGGTGACGAGCGAGGTCGAGGTCGTGGCACGGCTGCGCGCCGCAGGGTGCGTGTTCGCCGAGGAGGAGGCCGCGCTGCTGCTCGCGCACGCGGCCGACGGCGGTCCGGACGTCCCGGCCCTCGACGCGCTCGTCGCGCGGCGCTGCGCGGGGGAGCCCCTCGAGCTCGTCGTCGGGTGGGCGTCGTTCGCGGGGCTGCGCGTCACGGTCGCGCCGGGCGTGTTCGTCCCGCGGCGCCGCACCGAGCTGCTGGTGGCCGTCGTCGACGGCCTGCTCCAGGCCCGGGCCGCGCAGGTCCCGCCAGTCGTCGTGGACCTCTGCTGCGGGACCGGCGCGCTCGCCGCGGCGGTCGCCGCGCGCTGGCCGCACGCGCAGGTGCACGCGGCGGACGTCGACCCCGCCGCGGTCGCGTGCGCGCGGCGCAACGTCCCGCTCGTGCACGAGGGCGACCTGTTCGACGCGCTGCCCGGCGCACTGCGCGGTCGGGTCGACGTGCTCGTCGCGAACGCCCCCTACGTGCCGTCCCACGCGATCGCGACGATGCCGACCGAGGCGCGCGACCACGAGGCGCTCGTCGCGCTCGACGGGGGAGCGGACGGCCTGGACCTGCAGCGGCGGATCGCCGCCGACGTGGCCGGCTGGCTCGCGCCGGGCGGGTACGTCGTCGTCGAGACGAGCCCGCGTCAGGCCTCGACGAGCGCGCGGCTGCTGCGGGCGGCGGGGCTCGCGGTCCGCACGGCACGCGACGACGAGCGCGACGGCACCGCGGTGGTCGGTCGCCGCACGCCGAGCTCTGCGTGAGCCACGTCGCACGGACACGGACCCGGGTCGACGGGGCCCAGGCGGTAGGGTGGCGAGGACCGCTGACCTTCCTTTAACTCCCGTCCCGTGAGGCGGGGAAGGAGTCGCTCATGAACGCTGCCCTGCCCACACCGTCCGACGGCGGCCCCGCACCGGGTCCCGCGTCGGAACACCCCGACACCCCTGCGGAGCAGCGGGAGAGCGCGACGGCGACCGTCGTGCTCGGGGAGGCCGAGATCGGCCGGGCGCTGACCCGGATCGCGCACGAGATCCTCGAGCGGAACAAGGGTGGCCAGGACGTGGTCCTGCTCGGCATCCCGACGCGCGGTGTCCCGCTCGCGCACCGTCTCGCGGCGCGCATCGCGGACGTCGAGCCGGGGCTGGACGCCGACCGGCTCGTCGGGAGCCTCGACGTCACGATGTACCGCGACGACCTGCACCAGCAGCCCACGCGGTCCATCGGCACGACCCAGGTGCCGGGTGACCTCGAGGACAAGGTGGTCGTCCTCGTCGACGACGTGCTGTTCTCGGGCCGCACGATCCGCGCGGCGCTCGACGCGATCTCCGACCTGGGACGCCCGCGCGCGGTCCAGCTCGCGGCGCTCGTCGACCGCGGCCACCGCGAGCTGCCCATCCGTGCGGACTTCGTCGGCAAGAACCTGCCGACCTCGCAGTCCGAGCGCGTGCGTGTGCTGCTCAGCGAGCGCGACGGACGCGACGCGGTGCTGATCGAGGGCTCGGCCGACGAGCCGACGACTCCGGGGGGTGCCGCGTGAAGCACCTGCTCTCGGCGGGCGACCTGACCCGCGACGAGGCCGTCCTGATCCTCGACACGGCCGGGCAGATGGCCGCGACCCAGGCGCGCGAGATCAAGAAGCTCCCGACGCTGCGCGGCCGGACGGTCGTCAACCTGTTCTTCGAGGACTCGACGCGCACCCGCATCAGCTTCGAGACGGCCGCCAAGCGACTGTCGGCGGACGTCATCAACTTCTCGGCCAAGGGGTCGAGCGTCTCCAAGGGCGAGTCGCTCAAGGACACCGCGCTGACGCTGCAGGCCATGGGCGCGGACGCGGTCGTGATCCGGCACCAGGCGAGCGGTGCGCCGCAGACGCTCGCGGCGTCGGGCTGGACGCACGGCGCGGTCGTCAACGCGGGTGACGGCACGCACCAGCACCCGACGCAGGCGCTGCTCGACGCGTACACGCTGCGCCGCCACCTCGTCGGCGCCGGCGGCACGCGGGACACGACGGGCCGCGACCTCGACGGTCTGCACGTGGCGATCGTCGGCGACGTCCTGCACAGCCGCGTCGCCCGCTCGAACGTCCAGCTGCTGCACACGCTGGGGGCGCAGGTCACGCTCGTCGCGCCGCCGACGCTGGTCCCCGTGGGGGTCGAGGCGTGGCCGTGCGACGTGAGCTACCGGCTCGACGACGTGATCGCGGACGGCAAGCCCGACGCGGTCATGATGCTGCGCGTCCAGCGCGAGCGGATGTCGAGCGCCGGCGGCGGCTTCTTCCCGAGCCCGCTGGAGTACACGCGCGGCTACGGGCTCGACGCGCGTCGCCTCGAGGCGCTGCCCGAGCACGCGATCGTGCTGCACCCCGGACCGATGAACCGCGGTCTGGAGATCTCCGCGGACGCGGCGGACAGCCCGCGCGCCGTGATCGTCGAGCAGGTCGCGAACGGCGTCGCGGTCCGCATGGCGGTGCTGTACCTGCTGCTGGCGGGCGGGCCGACGACGCCCGCCGCGACGCCGCAGCCCACCTCGAACAGGAGTGCCGAGTGACCACGTACCTACTGCGCGACGTCTCACCGCTGGGCGCCGAGCGCACCGACCTCCTCCTCGCCGACGGCGTGGTCGCGCAGATCGGCACCGGGCTCGACGCACCGCAGGACGCGGTCGTCGTCGACGCGAGCGCCCTGGTCGCGCTGCCCGGCCTGGTCGACCTACACACCCACCTGCGCGAGCCGGGCCGCGAGGACGCGGAGACCATCGCGACGGGCACGCGCGCCGCGGCGGTCGGCGGGTTCACGGCGGTGCACGCGATGGCGAACACGACGCCGACGCAGGACACCGCGGGCGTCGTCGAGCAGGTGTGGCACCTCGGACGCCGCGCGGGCTGGGTCGACGTCTTCCCGGTCGGTGCCGTGACGGTCGGGCTCGAGGGCGAGCGGCTCGCCGAGCTCGGTGCGATGGCCGACTCCGCCGCGCGCGTGCGCGTGTTCTCCGACGACGGCAAGTGCGTGCACGACCCGGTCGTCATGCGGCGCGCGCTCGAGTACGTCAAGGCGTTCGACGGCGTCGTCGCGCAGCACGCGCAGGAGCCGCGGCTGACCGCCGGCTCGCAGATGCACGAGGGCGTCGTGTCCGCCGAGCTCGGTCTCGCGGGCTGGCCCGCGGTCGCCGAGGAGGCCGTCATCGCGCGTGACGTGCTGCTCGCCGAGCACGTCGGCTCGCGCCTGCACGTGTGCCACCTGTCGACGGCCGGGTCCGTCGAGATCGTGCGGTGGGCCAAGTCGCGCGGCATCGACGTGACGGCCGAGGTCACGCCGCACCACCTGATGCTGACCGACGAGCTCGCGCGCGGGTACGACCCGATCTACAAGGTCAACCCGCCGCTGCGCACGCAGGCCGACGTCGAGGCTGTGCGCGAGGGCCTCGCGGACGGCACCATCGACATCGTGGCGACCGACCACGCGCCGCACCCCCGCGAGGACAAGGACTGCGAGTGGGCCGCGGCCGCGTTCGGCATGACCGGTCTGGAGACCGCGCTGTCCGTGGTCCAGGAGGCGATGGTCGACACCGGGCGGATGACGTGGGCTGACGTGGCGCGCGTCCTGTCGACGGCGCCCGCGCGCATCGGCCGCGTCGACGACCGGCACGGGCGTCCGATCGCGGTGGGGGAGCCCGCCAACCTCACGCTCGTCGACCCGGCCGCGCGCCGCGTCGTCCGGCCCGAGGCGCAGGCCACGAAGTCGGTGAACTCGCCGTTCCGCGGCCGCGAGCTGCCCGGCGCGGTCGTCGCGACGTTCCTGCGCGGGCGCGCGACGGTGCTGGACGGCGTGCCGTGCGACGACGACGTGGCGGTGGCGAGGTGACCGCCCGGCAGGCCGTCACGATCGGCGCGATGCTCGTCCTGCTCGTGCTGGCCCTGTGGGGCGCGCGCGTGGGGTGGGAGCGCCGCCGACGACGCACGCTGGCCGCGGTACCGACGATCCCCGCGGTGCCGGACGAGCTCGGTGCGCTGCTCGCGGGCCCGTTCGACGCGATCTACGTCTCGACGACCCTCGCGGGCGACTGGCTCGAGCGGGTCGTCGCGAACGACCTGGGCGTGCGCAGCCCGGCGCAGGTGAGCGTCCACGACACGGGTGTGCTGGTGCGTCGCACCGGTGCGCACGACGTCTTCGTCCCACGCGCCGCGCTGCGCGGCGTCGCCCGGGCACCCGGCATCGCCGGGAAGGTCGTCGGCCGCGACGGTCTCGTCGTCGTGAGCTGGCTCCCGCCGGGCGCCGCGGACGACCGCGGATTGGACACCGGCCTGCTGCCCCGGCACGCGGCCGACCGCGAGGCCCTGGTGGCCGCGGTCGCCGCCCTCGAACCTCAGACCCCCGCCGCCCCGGGCGGCAACCAGGAGATGCCATGACGGACACCACCACGGACACCACCACCGCCGCGACGACGACCTCGGCCACCCGCCGGGAGCCCGCCCGCCTCGTGCTCGAGGACGGTCGCAGCTTCGCGGGCCAGGCGTACGGCGCGCGCGGCACCACGCTCGGCGAGATCGTCTTCAACACCGGGATGACCGGGTACCAGGAGACGCTCACCGACCCCAGCTACCACCGCCAGATCGTCGTGATGACCGCGCCCCACATCGGCAACACGGGCGTCAACGACGAGGACCCCGAGTCCGGGCGCATCTGGGTCGCCGGGTACGTCGTGCGCGACCCCGCACGCGTGCCGTCGAGCTGGCGCTCCCGCCGGACGCTGGACGACGAGCTCGCGGCGCAGGGCGTCGTCGGGATCTCCGGCCTCGACACGCGCGCCCTCACGCGGCACCTGCGCGAGCGGGGCGTCATGCGGGCCGGGATCTTCTCGGGCGAGGCGCTGGGGGACAAGACGGACTCCGAGCTGCTCGAGGAGGTCCTGACGGCGCCCGCGATGGTGGGCGCCGACCTCGCGGGCGAGGTCACGACGAGCGAGCCGTACGTCGTGGAGGCGCTCGACGAGGACGGCGCACCGCTCGCGCAGCCGCGCGCGGTCGTCGCCGCGGTCGACCTCGGCATCAAGTCGATGACCCCGCAGCGCATGGCCGAGCGCGGCATCCGCGTGCACGTGCTGCCGTCGACGTCGACGATCGAGGACGTCCTCGCGACCGGCCCGGACGGCGTGTTCTTCTCGAACGGCCCCGGTGACCCCGGCGCCGCGACGCACGAGATCGAGCTGCTGCGCGAGGTCCTCGACCGGCGGATCCCGTTCTTCGGCATCTGCTACGGCAACCAGCTGCTCGGGCGTGCGCTCGGGTTCGGGACGTACAAGCTCGGCTACGGGCACCGCGGCGTGAACCAGCCGGTCGTCGACCGGGCGACGGGGAAGGTCGAGATCACCGCGCACAACCACGGCTTCGCGGTCGACGCGCCGCTCGACGGCGAGACCGTCGCGCCGCACGACGGCGGTCGCTACGGGCGCGTCGTCGTGTCGCACGTCGACCTCAACGACGACGTCGTCGAAGGGCTGCAGGCGCTCGACCTGCCGGCGTTCTCGGTGCAGTACCACCCCGAGGCCGCGGCCGGCCCGCACGACGCCGCCTACCTGTTCGACCGCTTCCTCGACCTCATGCACTCGACCACGAAGGGCGCCGCCTGATGCCTCGCCGCACCGACATCTCCAGCGTCCTGGTCATCGGGTCCGGCCCGATCGTGATCGGCCAGGCGTGCGAGTTCGACTACTCGGGCACGCAGGCCTGCCGCGTGCTCAAGGAGGAGGGCCTGCGCGTCGTCCTCGTGAACTCCAACCCGGCCACGATCATGACGGACCCCGAGTTCGCGGACGCGACGTACGTCGAGCCCATCACGACCGAGGTGCTGACCTCGATCATCGCCAAGGAGCGTCCCGACGCGATCCTGCCGACGCTGGGCGGCCAGACCGCGCTCAACGCCGCGATCGCGCTGGACGAGGCCGGGGTCCTGGAGAAGTACGACGTCGAGCTCATCGGCGCCAACATCCCCGCGATCCAGAAGGGCGAGGACCGCGAGCAGTTCAAGCAGGTGGTCGAGGTGTGCGGCGGGGAGTCCGCGCGCTCCGCGATCGTGCACACCATGGACGACGCGCTCGCCGCGGTCGTCGACCTCGGCTACCCGGTGGTCGTGCGCCCGTCGTTCACGATGGGCGGACTGGGCTCGGGCATCGCGTACGACGAGGCGGACCTGCGCCGCATCGTCGGGCAGGGCCTGCACTACTCGCCGACCACCGAGGTGCTCCTCGAGGAGTCGATCCTCGGCTGGAAGGAGTACGAGCTCGAGCTCATGCGCGACAAGCACGACAACGTCGTGGTCGTCTGCTCGATCGAGAACGTCGACCCGGTCGGGGTGCACACCGGCGACTCCGTCACGGTCGCTCCCGCGCTGACGCTGACCGACCGCGAGTACCAGCGGCTGCGCGACATCGGCATCGCGGTCATCCGCGAGGTCGGCGTGGACACCGGCGGCTGCAACATCCAGTTCGCGGTCGAGCCGACGACGGGGCGCGTCGTCGTCATCGAGATGAACCCGCGCGTGTCGCGCTCGTCGGCCCTCGCGTCGAAGGCGACCGGCTTCCCGATCGCGAAGATCGCCGCGAAGCTCGCGGTGGGCTACACGCTCGACGAGATCCCCAACGACATCACGGGCTCGACGCCCGCGTCGTTCGAGCCGACGCTCGACTACGTCGTCGTGAAGGTCCCGCGGTTCGCGTTCGAGAAGTTCCCGGCGGCCGACCCGACGCTGACGACCACCATGAAGTCGGTGGGCGAGGCCATGGCCCTCGGGCGCAACTTCACCGAGGCGCTCGGCAAGGCCATGCGGTCGATCGACAAGAAGGGCTCGGTGTTCCACTGGGCCGGCGAGGTGGCGTCGGGTGCGGAGCTCGACGCGCTCGTGGAGAGCATCGCCCGCCCGACCGAGGGGCGTCTGATCGACGTCCAGCAGGTGCTGCGCGCGGGCGTGAGCGTCGAGACGGTCTACGAGCGCACGGGCATCGACCCGTGGTTCCTCGACCAGGTCGTGCTCGTCAACGAGGTCGCGGAGGAGACCCGCACGGCTGCTGCGCTCACGCGCGACGTGCTGGAGCACGCCAAGCGCCACGGTCTGTCGGACGCGCAGATCGCGCAGCTGCGCGGCACCACCGAGGACGCGGTGCGCGGCGCGCGGCACGCGGTGGGCCTGCGCCCGGTCTACAAGACCGTCGACACGTGCGCCGCGGAGTTCGCGGCGCTCACGCCGTACCACTACTCGACGTACGACGAGGAGACCGAGGTGGCGCCGCGCGAGCGTCCCGCGATCCTCATCCTCGGGTCGGGGCCCAACCGCATCGGGCAGGGCATCGAGTTCGACTACTCGTGCGTGCACGCCGCGCTGACGCTCAAGGGCGAGTACGAGACCGTCATGGTCAACTGCAACCCCGAGACCGTCTCGACGGACTACGACACGTCCGACCGGCTCTACTTCGAGCCGCTCACGTTCGAGGACGTGCTCGAGGTCTACACCGCCGAGCTCGCGGCCGGACCGGTCGCCGGCGTCATCGTGACGCTCGGTGGCCAGACGCCGTTGTCGCTCGCGCAGCGCCTGCAGGACGCGGGTCTGCCGATCCTCGGCACCGCACCCGATGCGATCGACGCCGCCGAGGACCGCGGCGAGTTCGGCAAGGTGCTCGAGGCCGCGGGCCTGCCCGCGCCGGCGTTCGGCACGGCCACGACGCTCGCCGGTGCGCGCGACACCGCGCGCCGCATCGGGTTCCCGGTGCTCGTGCGTCCGTCGTACGTCCTCGGCGGCCGCGGCATGGAGATCGTCTACGACGAGACGCAGCTCACCGAGTACGTCGAGCGCGCGCTCGAGAACGCCGCCGACGGCGGTCGCACGGGCACGCTCTCGCCGCTGCTGATCGACCGGTTCCTCGACGACGCGATCGAGATCGACGTCGACGCGCTGTTCGACGGCGAGGAGCTGTTCCTCGGCGGCGTGATGGAGCACATCGAGGAGGCGGGCATCCACTCGGGCGACTCGGCCTGCGTGCTGCCGCCCGTGACGCTCTCGCTCGCCGAGCTCGAGCGCATCCGGCTCTCGACGGAGGCGATCGCGCGCGGGGTCGGGGTGCGCGGCCTGCTGAACATCCAGTTCGCGCTCGTCAGCGACGTCCTGTACGTGCTGGAGGCGAACCCGCGTGCGTCGCGCACCGTGCCGTTCGTCTCGAAGGCCACGGGCGTCTCGCTCGCCAAGGCCGCGGCGCACGTCATGACCGGCAAGACGATCGCGCAGCTCAAGGCGCAGGGGCTGCTCCCGGCCGCGGACGCCTCGGTGCTCGACCTCGAGGCGCCCATCGCGGTCAAGGAGGCCGTGCTGCCGTTCAAGCGGTTCCGCACGGGCGACGGCCACGTGGTGGACACGGTGCTCGGGCCCGAGATGCGCTCGACGGGCGAGGTCATGGGTTTCGACACCGACTTCCCGACGGCGTTCGCGAAGTCCCAGGACGCGGCGTTCGGCGGTCTGCCCGACGCGGGCAAGGCGTTCATCTCGGTCGCCGACCGGGACAAGCGCTCGATCGTGTTCCCGGTCAAGCGCCTCACGGAGCTCGGCTTCGAGATCCTCGCGACCGAGGGCACCGCGACCGTGCTGCGGCGCAACGGGATCCGCTCGACCGTGGTGCGCAAGAACTCGGCCGGTCGTGGCCCGCAGGGCGAGCCGACGATCGTCGACCTGATCGTCGCGGGTGAGGTCGACATGGTCGTCAACACGCCGTCCGGCCAAGGCGCGCGAGCGGACGGGTACGAGATCCGGGCGGCCACGGTCGCGGCGGACAAGGCACTCGTCACGACGGTCCAGCAGCTCGGCGCGGCGGTGCAGGCGATCGAGGCGGCCCAGGCGGGGCCGTACGCGGTCACGAGCCTGCAGGAGCACGAGAGCGCGACGGCGGCCCGCCGCGAGGCGGTCACCGCGTGAGCGCGGCGGGAGAGCGGGCGCCCTTCGGGGCGCGGCTGGCCGCTGCCATGGCCGCGCACGGCCCGCTGTGCGTCGGTATCGACCCGCACGCGAGCCTGCTCGACGCGTGGGGCCTGCCCGACGACGCCGAGGGGCTGCGGCGCTTCGCGCTGACGGTCATGGAGGCGGTCGGTGGCCGTGTCGCGGCGGTCAAGCCGCAGGCGGCGTTCTTCGAGCGCCACGGCTCGCGCGGGCTGGCGGTGCTCGAGGAGGTCGTCGCGGCGGGTCGCGACGCCGGCACGCTCGTCGTCGTCGACGCGAAGCGCGGCGACATCGGCTCGACGATGGGCGCGTACGCCGACGCGTTCCTGCGCGACGGCTCGCCGCTCGCGGGTGACGCGCTCACGGTCTCGCCGTTCCTCGGGTTCGGGTCGCTCGCACCCGCGGTCGACCTCGCGCTCACCGCGGGTCGCGGGCTGTTCGTCCTGTGCCTCACGTCGAACCCCGAGGGGCGTGACGTGCAGCACGCGGTGGCGCCGGACCCGACGACCGGCGCGCCCCGCTCGGTCGCGGCCGCCGTCGCCGCGCAGGCCGCCGCGCTCAACGCGGGCGCGCATCCGCTCGGCTCGGTCGGGCTCGTCGTGGGAGCGACCGTCGGTGACGCCGCCCGGTCCACCGGGACCGACCTGGTGGCCGTCAACGGCCCGCTGCTGGCCCCGGGAGTGGGTGCGCAGGGTGCCGGTCCCGACGAGCTGCGCGCGGTGTTCGGCGAGGCGCGGGGGCGTGTGCTGGCCTCCTCGTCGCGCGGGGTGCTGCGTGCCGGCCCGGACGTCTCGTCCCTGCGCGCGGCGGCGCTGCGCGCGGCGCAGGAGGCCGCAGCGGCACTGGGCTGACCCGTCCGGACGGGACTGAACCGGTTCGTGGGCGGGGTGCGCCCGGGCGAGGTCGCGCCCCCCGCCCACCGGCGTGCCCGGCTCCGCTCCGTTCCCGCAGGTCGTGGGTCCGTCTTGTCGGGCGTGTTCACATTGCCGACCCCTGGGGCGGTCGCTAGGTTCACAGGTGCAGCCCGCGATCACGCGGGCGCCGGTCCGGTCAGGGGGCGGGCTTCTCGCCCCAGGTCCGCTCCGTTCAGGCAGCTGGGCTGGTGAAGCTCTGGATGAGAAGGTGACGCGCGTGGCACTCCCTCCGCTGACTCCCGAACAGCGCGCTGCAGCGCTGCAGAAGGCCGCCGCTGCCCGGCAGGCCCGTGCCGAGGTGAAGAACCGCCTCAAGTACTCGCAGGGCAGCCTCTCCGAGGTCATCGCCCAGGGTCAGCAGGACGAGACGATCGGCAAGCTCAAGGTCGTGTCCCTGCTCGAGTCGCTCCCGGGTGTGGGGAAGGTCAAGGCCCGGGCGATCATGTCCGACATCGGCATCTCCGAGACCCGCCGCGTGCGCGGGCTCGGCCCGCACCAGGTCGACGAGCTCGTCAAGCGGTTCGGCTGAGGTAGGGTCGCGCTGCGTCGTCGGACGTCCCGTGCGGACGGTCCGGCGACGCAGCCGCGTACCCCCGAGCGAGGAGTTCTCAGCCGCGATGACCACGACGCCCGCGCGGTTGACCGTGCTCGCGGGACCCACGGCCGTCGGCAAGGGGACGGTCTCGGCCGACGTCCGCGCGCGCTACCCGCAGGTGTGGCTGTCGGTGTCCGCGACGACGCGCGCACCGCGTCCCGGCGAGGTCGACGGCGTGCACTACCACTTCGTCTCGGCCGAGGAGTTCGACCGCATGGTCGACGACGGCGAGCTGCTGGAGTGGGCGGTGGTCCACGGGCGCAACCGCTACGGCACGCCGCGCGGTCCCGTGCAGGAGCGGCTCGCGGCCGGTGTGCCGACGCTGCTGGAGATCGACCTGCAGGGCGCTCGGCAGGTGCGCGAGACGATGCCGGACGCGCGGTTCGTGTTCCTGGCACCGCCGTCGTTCGACGAGCTGGTGCGCCGCCTCGTGGGCCGCGGCACCGAGGACGCCGAGGAGCGCGAGCGCCGGCTCGCCACCGCACGCGTCGAGCTCGCGGCCGAGTCCGAGTTCGACCACGTCGTCGTCAACGACGACGTGACCCGTGCCACGGACGAGCTCGTGCGCGTCATGGGCGTGGTCCCTGCGTGACCCGCGGGTAGACTCGTCTCAGCTCGTCCTCTGATCCCACCCCTCGAACTCGGGAGTCCTCCGTGTCCGGAACCGTCGCCGCCCCCACGGGCATCACCGACCCGCCGATCGACCAGCTGCTCGAGCGTGCCGACTCGAAGTACGCGCTCGTCCTGTACTCGGCCAAGCGCGCGCGCCAGATCAACGCGTACTACTCGCAGCTCAACGAGGGCCTGCTCGAGTACGTCGGCCCGCTCGTCGAGACGCGTCCGCAGGAGAAGCCGCTGTCGATCGCGATGCGCGAGATCGACAAGGGCCTGCTGACGGTCGAGGCCACCGAGGGCTGAGACCCACGCGCGTGCGCATCGTCCTGGGTGTCGCGGGCGGTATCGCCGCCTACAAGGCGGTCCTGCTGCTGCGCGCGCTGCGCGAGGCGGGGCACGAGGTGCGCGTCGTGCCCACGCGTGCGGCGCTCGAGTTCGTCGGGCGCCCCACGTGGGAGGCCCTGTCGGGCCAGCGCGTGACCACCGACGTCTTCGAGGACGTCGACGAGGTCGCGCACGTCGCGATCGGTCAGCACGCGGACCTCGTCGTCGTCGCGCCCGCGACCGCGGACCTGCTCGCGCGCGCCGCGTCGGGCCAGGCCGACGACCTGCTGACCGCGACCCTGCTGGTCACACGGGCACCCGTGCTGCTCGCGCCGGCGATGCACACGGAGATGTGGGAGCACCCGGCCACCGTCGCCAACGTCGCGACCCTGCGGTCGCGCGGTGTGCACGTGCTCGACCCCGCCTCGGGGCGGCTCACGGGGGCGGACACCGGCCCCGGCCGCCTGCCGGAGCCGGACGAGATCGCCGCGGCCGCCCTCGCTCTCGTCGACGCACGCCCGGCCGACCTGGCGGGGCTGCACGTCGTGGTGTCCGCGGGGGGCACGCGCGAGCCCGTCGACCCGGTGCGCTACCTGGGCAACCGGTCCTCGGGACGGCAGGGTGTCGCGCTCGCGCGGGCCGCGCTCGCGCGCGGTGCGCGTGTGACGCTCGTCGCCGCGAACCTGGCCGTGCCGCCGCCCGGGGGCGTCGACGTGGTGACGGTCGGGACGGCAGCGCAGCTGCGCGACGCCGTGCGCACCGCGGCGAAGGACGCCGACGTCGTCGTCATGGCGGCGGCCGTCGCCGACTTCCGGCCGGTCAGCCCGGCCGACGCCAAGATCAAGAAGCGCGAGGGCGCCGCGGCGCCCACGATCGAGCTCGTCGAGACGGTCGACGTGCTCGCCGAGCTCGCGCGTGACCGTGTCCGCCCAGGTCAGGTCGTCGTCGGGTTCGCCGCCGAGACCGGGGACGCGCACGGCAGCGTGCTCGAGCACGGCCGCGCCAAGGCGCTGCGCAAGGGCGCCGACCTGCTCGCCGTCAACGCCGTGGGGGACGGGCTCGGCTTCGGCACCGAGGACAACGAGGTGACGATCCTCGACGCGGCGGGCCGTCCCGTGGCCAGCGCGCGCGGCAGCAAGGACGACGTCGCGCACGCGCTGTGGGACGCGGTCCGCGCGCTGGTGTGAGCGCGGGGACCCCCGCGCACGCGATTACGCTGGTCCCATGACTGTTCCCGCGATGCGCCTCTTCACGTCCGAGTCGGTGACGGAGGGGCATCCGGACAAGATCTGCGACCAGATCTCGGACGCGATCCTGGACGCGATCCTCGAGCAGGACCCGGTCGCCCGGGTCGCGGTCGAGACCATGGTGACCACCGGTCTGGTGCACGTCGCGGGCGAGGTCAGCACCGAGGCGTACGTCGAGATCCCGCAGATCATCCGCCAGGTCGTGCGCGGGATCGGGTACACGTCGTCGCACATCGGCTTCGACGGCGAGTCGTGCGGCGTGTCCGTGTCGATCGGCCAGCAGTCGCCCGACATCGCGATGGGCGTCGACAAGTCGATCGAGGTCCGCCAGGACGCGGACGACCACGACGAGCTCGACCTGCAGGGCGCGGGCGACCAGGGCCTGATGTTCGGCTTCGCGTCGGACGACACGCCGTCGCTCATGCCGCTGCCCATCTGGCTCGCGCACCGCCTGTCCGAGCGCCTCGCCCAGGTCCGCAAGGAGGGCACGGTCCCCGGCCTGCGGCCCGACGGGAAGACGCAGGTGACGATCGGGTACGAGGGGGACCGCCCGGTCCGGCTCGACGCGCTGGTGCTGTCCACCCAGCACGAGCCGGACGTGCAGCTCGACACGCAGCTGCGCCCGGCGATCCTGGAGCACGTCATCCGCCCGGTCCTGGACCAGGTGGACCTCGACACGTCGTCGTACGACCTGTTCGTCAACCCGACCGGCCAGTTCGTGGTCGGCGGTCCGCAGGGTGACGCGGGCCTGACGGGACGCAAGATCATCGTCGACACGTACGGTGGCTGGGCGCGGCACGGCGGTGGCGCGTTCTCGGGCAAGGACCCGTCGAAGGTCGACCGCTCCGCGGCGTACGCGATGCGGTGGGTCGCCAAGAACGTCGTCGCGGCCGGGCTCGCACGCCGGTGCGAGGTGCAGGTCGCGTACGCGATCGGCAAGGCCCACCCCGTGGGGCTGTACGTCGAGACGTTCGGCACCGGCGTCGTCGACGACGCCCGGCTCACCGAGGCGATCCGGCAGGTGTTCGACCTGCGGCCCGCGGCGATCATCCGCACGCTCGACCTGCAGCGGCCCATCTACCGGCAGACGGCGGCGTACGGGCACTTCGGCCGTGAGCTGCCGGACTTCACGTGGGAGCGCACGGACCGGGTCGACGAGCTGCGTGCGGCGGTCGGCTGACCCGGACCGTCGTGCTCGCGGGCGGCGCGGGCCCGTCCCGGGCCGACCGCGCCGCGTGGGCCGGTGATGGTGAGATGACCCCGTGGACCCGGAGCAGCTGACGCTCGAGGGCGTGCCCGCACCGCGGGCGCGCCGGCGTCCGCGCGCCGCCACGGCGGCGGTCGCGCAGACGCTGCCCGTCGCCCGCGTGTGCGTCGACCTGCCGCCCGCGCACCTCGACCGCACCTTCGAGTACCTCGTGCCCGCCACGATGGCCGACGACGCCGTCCCCGGCACGCGCGTCAAGGTGCGGTTCGGCGGGCAGGACGCCGACGGCTACGTGCTCGAGCGCGTGGCGACGGCCGATCACGACGGGGCACTGGTCCCGCTGCGTCGCCTCGTGTCGCCCGAGCCGGTGCTCACGCCGCAGGTCGCGCGGCTCGCGCGCGCGGTCGCGGACCGGTGGGCCGGGACGCTGGCGGACGTGCTGCGCCTCGCCGTCCCGCCGCGCCACGCGCGGGTCGAGGCCGAGGTGCAGGCCACCGAGCCCGCGCTCGTGCCGCCGCCGTCACCCGACGCGACCGCGTGGGCGGACTACCGCGGGGGGTCCGCGTTCGTGCAGCACGTCCGGGGCGGGGGAGCGCCGCGCGCGGTGTGGACCGCGCTGCCCGGGGACGTCGACGAGCGGTGGCCCGCGGCGGTCGCACAGGCCGCCGCCGCCGCGGTGCTGGGCGGCCGGGGCGCGCTGGTCGTCCTCCCGGACGGACGTGACGTCGACCGCGTGCTCGACGCGCTCGCCGCCGCCGACGTCCCGCGGTGGAGCCCCGGGGTGCGCGGCGGCGCGGTCCGGCTCACGGCCGAGGAGGGGCCGGCTGCCCGGTACCGCGCGTTCCTCGCGGCCGTCCGGGGCCACGCGGACGTGGTCGTCGGGACGCGGGCGGCGGCGTTCGCGCCGGTGCACGACCTGGGCCTGGCCGTCTGCTGGGACGACGGCGACCCGCTGCACGCCGAGCCGCGTGCGCCGTACCCGCACGTGCGCGAGGTCCTCGCGCTGCGCTCCGACCTCGAGGGCGCGGCGCTCCTCGTCGGCGGGCACGGGCGCACGGTCGAGGCGCAGGCACTCGTCGCGTCGGGGTGGGCGCGCGACGTGAGCGCGGACCGCGGCCGGGTCCGCGCCCGCACGCCGCGCGTGCAGGCTCTGACGTCCACCGAGCTCGCGCGTGAGGGCGCTGCCGCGGCAGCCCGCCTCCCCACGCCCGCGTGGCGCACGATCCGCGACCGGCTCGCGGACGGTCCCGTGCTGGTGCAGGTCCCGCGGGCGGGCTACCTGCCCGCGGTGGCGTGCGGGCGCTGCCGCGCGTCGGCCCGCTGCACCGCGTGCCACGGGCCGCTCGGGCTGCACCGCGCGGACGGCAGCCCGACGTGCGCCTGGTGCGGCCGGATGGCGACCGACTGGCGCTGTGACGAGTGCGGCGCGTCCGCGCTGCGGTCGGTGCGTGTCGGCTCGGAGCGGACCGCGGAGGAGCTCGGGCGGGCGTTCCCGGGCGTGCCCGTGGTCGTGTCCGGCGCACGCGCCGCGAGCGGCGTCGTCGCGCAGGTGCCCGACCGCCCCGCGCTCGTCGTCGCGACCCCCGGCGCGGAACCGGTCGCGCCCGCGGGCTACGCCGCGGCCGTGCTCCTGGACGCGGCGGTCTCGACCGCCGGCTCGGCTCTCGGTGTGCTGCCCGACGCGGTGCGGCGCTGGCTCACGGCGGCCGCGCTCGTGCGCCCCGTGGGCGAGGGCGGGGTCGTCCTGCTCGTCGGGGACGCGGAGCCGCGCGCGTCGCAGGCCCTCGTGCGCTGGGACCCCGCGGGTCTCGCGGAGCGCGAGCTCGACGAGAGGGCCGTGCTCGGGCTCCCGCCGAGCGTGCGCATGGCGTCCGTCACCGGCACGCGGGAGGCCGTCACGGCGGTCGTGCAGCGGGTGCGGGCCGCGCCGCTGCCGGCACCGCTCGACGTCCTCGGTCCCGTGCCGGTCGCGGGCGCGGAGCGGGGCGCGTTCGAGCCCGACGTGCGCACGTTGCTGCGGGTGCCGCGCAGCGCCGGTGCGGCGCTGGCCACCGCCGTCGCGGCGTCGCTCGGTGTGCGGTCGGCGCGGCGCGAGGGCGGCACGGTGCGCGTCCAGCTCGACCCCTCGGACCTGGGCTGAGGGGCCGCCGAGGTCCGGGCCGTCGCGTGCGCCGACGAGCGCGGTCGTCACCGCGTGCGGCTGCCGGCCGCGTGCGCTCCTAGGATCGAGCCCATGCGTCTGCTGTTCGCCGGAACCCCGTCGCCCGCGCTGGCGAGCCTCGAGGCCCTCCTCGCTTCCCGCCACGAGGTCGTCGCCGTCCTCACCCGTCCCGACGCCCGCTCGGGCCGCGGACGGTCGCTCACCCCGAGCCCCGTCAAGGAGCGCGCGCTCGAGGCCGGCATCCCCGTGATGACGCCCCGCACGCTGCGCGACGACGCGGTCGTCGAGGAGATCCGCGGTCTCGGCGTCGACGCGGCGCCCGTCGTCGCGTACGGCGCCCTCGTGCCGCCGGCGCTGCTGGCGGTGCCGGCGCACGGCTGGGTGAACCTGCACTTCTCGGTGCTGCCCGCCTGGCGCGGCGCGGCGCCCGTGCAGCACGCCATCATGGCCGGCGACGAGGTGACCGGCGCGACGACGTTCCTGCTCGAGGAGGGGCTCGACACCGGCCCCGTGCTCGGCACGCTCACCGAGACGATCCGGCCCCGCGACACCTCGGGCGACCTGCTCGACCGGCTCGCGGTCGCGGGCGCGACGCTGCTCGTGCGCACCCTCGACGCGCTCGAGGACGGGCACCTCACGCCCGTCGCCCAGCCGCTCGACGGGGTCAGCCACGCGCCCAAGGTCGAGGTGGAGGACGCGCGCGTGCGGTGGGGCGCGCCCGCGCACGTCGTCGACCGCCGCATCCGCGGCTGCACGCCCGCCCCGGGCGCGTGGACGACGCTGCCCGACGGCTCGCGGCTCGGCCTCGGTCCGGTCACGCAGGTGCCCGACGTCACGGACCTCGCGCCCGGCGAGGTGCGCGCGGGCAAGCACGACGTGCTCGTCGGGACCGCGGGGCACGCGGTGCGGCTCGGTGACGTGACCCCCCCGGGCAAGCGGGCGATGCCCGCCGCGGACTGGGCGCGCGGGGCACGGCCTGCCGAGGGCACGGTGCTGGGCACCGTGGTCGCCGGGGCCGGCATGCTCGGCGGCGGCAGCGGGCTCGCCGGCGGCGCGGCGTGAGCCCGCAGGCCGGCGGCGAGCAGCCCCGCCGGGGCGAGGGCCGTGGCCGCGGTCCGGGCGACCGGGGCGCGCAGGACCGCCGCGGCGCCGACGACCGGCGTGACGCGCGCGGCCGCCAGCGTGGCGCGGCGCGTGCCGAGGGGCGTGGGCAGCGGTCGGCGCAGGCACCGTCGCAGCGTGCGCGGACGGCGGACGTCGCGCGCGCGACGGCGTACGACGTGCTGCGCGCGGTCGACGAGGGCGACTCGTACGCCAACCTCGTGCTGCCTCCGCTGCTGCGCGAGCGTGGGGTGCGGGGCCGGGACGCGGCGTTCGCGACCGAGCTGACGTACGGCACGTTGCGGCTGCGCGGGCGTTACGACGCCGTGGTCGAGCAGGCCGCCGGGCGTGACGTCACGCGCATCGACCCGCCCGTGCTCGACCTGCTGCGCCTCGGCGTGCACCAGCTGCTCGGCATGCGCGTGCCGGCGCACGCGGCCGTCTCGCAGACGGTGGGGCTCGCGCGTGAGCGCGCGGGCGCGGGTGCGTCCCAGTTCGTCAACGCGGTGCTGCGCGCTGTCGCGCGCGAGGACCTGGACGCGTGGCTCGCGCTGGTCGGTGATGCGGCGGACCCGCAGGAGACCGACCCCGTCGCGCGGCTCGCGGTCACGCAGAGCCACCCCGAGTGGGTCGTCCGGGCGCTGCGCGAGGCCCTCGTGGGCGACGGCCGCGCGGCCGACGACGTCGGCGACCTGCTCGCGGCGGACAACGCGGCGCCGCGCGTCGCGCTCGTCGCCCGGCCGGGTCTGGTGACGACCGCCGAGCTGTGCGAGCAGGCCGGTGCCGAGGCGGAGCCCGGCCGGGTGTCGCCCGTGGCCGTGCTGCCGGGCGGCGGCGACCCCGCGGGCGTCGAGGCCGTGCGCACCGGCCGGGCGGGTGTGCAGGACGAGGGCAGCCAGCTCGTCGCGCTCGCGCTCGCGGCGGCGCCGCTGGAGGGCCGCGACGAGCGCTGGCTCGACCTGTGCGCGGGGCCGGGCGGCAAGGCGGCGCTGCTCGCGGCCCTGGCCGCGCAGCGCGGTGCCCGGCTCGTCGCGAACGAGGTCCAGCCCCACCGTGCGCGGCTGGTCGAGCAGTCGCTGCGGGCGGTGCCGGCGAGCGCTGTCGAGTCGGTGCGCACGGGCGACGGGCGCGAGGTCGGGGCGGCCGAGCCGGGCGCGTTCGACCGCGTGATGGTCGACGCGCCGTGCACAGGGCTGGGCGCGCTGCGGCGCCGGCCCGAGTCGCGGTGGCGGCGCACCCCCGCGGACCTCGTGGGTCTCGCGGCGCTGCAGCGCGAGCTGCTCGGCTCGGCGCTGCGGGCCGTGCGGGCCGGGGGAGTCGTCGCGTACGTGACGTGCTCGCCCCACCTGGCCGAGACGCGGCTCGTCGTGACCGACGCGCTGCGCGCCGCGGCGAAGGCCGGGCTCGAGGTCGAGACGCTCGACGCGCGTGCCGTGGCGCGCGAGGTCGCCGCCGGGCCGCTGGACCTCGTGGGCGACCGGCTGGACCTGCAGCTGTGGCCGCACGTGCACGGCACGGACGCGATGCACCTGACCCTGCTGCGGCGCCGATGAGGAGCCGTGGGCGGACGCGGCGGGGCGCCGGCCGGGACGGCTGACTAGGCTGGCCGCGTGCCCGCCAAGATCGCGCCCAGCATCCTGTCCGCCGACTTCGTCAACCTCGAGCGCGAGCTCGGGCGGATCGCGAACGCGGACCTCGTGCACGTGGACGTGATGGACAACCACTTCGTGCCGAACCTCACGCTCGGGCTCCCGGTGGTGCGGCGCATCGCCGAGGTCTCGCCGGTCCCGGTCGACGTGCACCTCATGATCGAGGACGCGGACCGCTGGGCGCCGCAGTTCGCGCACGCGGGGGCGGCGTCGGTCACGTTCCACGCGGAGGCGACGCAGGCGCCCGTCCGGCTGGCGCGCGAGCTGCGCGCGCTCGGGGTCCGCGCGGGCGTCGCGCTGCGGCCCGCGTCGCCGGTGGAGCCGTTCCTCGACCTGCTGCCCGAGTTCGACATGGTCCTCGTCATGACCGTCGAGCCGGGCTTCGGCGGCCAGTCCTTCATCGACGGGACGCTCCCGAAGATCCGCCGCACGCGGCAGGCGATCACCGACGCGGGGACGGACACCTGGCTGCAGGTCGACGGCGGGATCTCGCGCGAGACGATCGCGCGCGTCGCGCAGGCCGGGGCGGACGTGTTCGTCGCCGGCTCGGCGGTCTACGGGGCCGACGACGCCGCGGCGGAGGTCGACGCGCTGCGCGACCTCGCGTCCACGATCTGGGCCTGACGAGCACGTTCGCCGATGCACCCCGCGGGGTGTGGCATCATCCAGGAGAAGGCCACGGCGTCAGCCGGGGTCGAGTACACGTGCTCCGGGGTCGGTGAAAGTCCGAGCCGGCGGTGACAGTCCGCGACCCGCCCAGGGCGACGAGAGTCGGCCGAGGCGGTTGACCTGGTGGAACTCCAGGACCGACGGTGAAAGTCCGGATGGGAGGAAGTACGTGGCGGCGCGCCCGGTGGCGTGCCGTTGACGCGTGGTGCCTCGCACGCGCACCCCCGGAGCCCGCACGGGCCGGGAGGTGGACATGACCAGCACAGGCGACGAGCGCGCGGCGATGACGCGCGCGTTCGAGCTCGCGCGGCGCGGTCCTGAGCACGACCCGAACCCACGGGTCGGGTGCGTCCTGCTGCGGCCCGGCCCGGCGACGAGCACGGCGGGTCCGACGACCGTCGGCGAGGGGTGGCACCGCGGCGCGGGCACCCCGCACGCCGAGGTCGCGGCGCTCGCCGACGCCGCCGCGCGGGGCGAGGACACGCGTGGCGTCACCGCCGTCGTCACACTCGAGCCCTGTTCGCACACCGGCCGCACGGGCCCGTGCACGGACGCGCTGCTCGCCGCCGGCGTCGCGCGGGTGGTCGTGGCCGTGCGGGACCCCAACCCGGTCGCGGCGGGCGGCGTCGAGATCCTGCGCGCGGCGGGCGTCGAGGTCGTCACGGACGTGCTGGCCGACGAGGGTCGCGCGCTGCTGGGAGCCTGGCTGCCGGCCGTGGGCGCCGACCGCCCGTTCGTCACGCTCAAGACGGCGACCACGCTCGACGGCCGCGTCGCCGCGACCGACGGCTCCAGCCGGTGGATCACCTCCTCGGTCGCGCGTCGGCACGCGCACGAGCTGCGCGCCCAGGTCGACGCGATCGTCGTCGGCACGGGCACCGCGCTGCGCGACGACCCGACGCTCACGGCCCGGACCGCGGACGGCACGCTCGCCGGCGCGCAGCCGCTGCGCGTGGTCGTCGGGCACCGCGACGTCCCCCGGGACGCCCGGCTGCGCGGCCCCGGCGGCCCGCTCGTCCAGGTGCGCACGCACGACCCCGCGCACGTGCTGCGCGAGCTCGCCGCGCGCGACGTCCGGCGCGTGCTCGTCGAGGGCGGGCCGACGCTCGCCGCGGCGTTCCTGCGCGCCGGCCTCGTCGACGAGGTGCACGCGTACGTCGCGCCCGTCCTGCTCGGTGCCGGGCCGTCCGCCGTGGGCGACCTCGGCATCACGTCCATCGCCGCCGCCGTGCGGCTCGAGCCGGTCAGCGTGCTGCCGCTCGGGCCGGACGTGCTCGTCGTCGCCACACCCGTCCGGGAGGTCTGACATGTTCACCGGGATCGTCGAGGAGCTGGGCTCCGTCGTCGCCGTCGAGGACCGCGGCCAGGACGCGCGCCTCGTGGTGCGCGGACCGCTCGTCGTGTCCGACGCGCACCTGGGCGACTCGATCGCCGTCGACGGCGTGTGCCTCACGGTGAGCGGACTGCCGGGGGACGGGACCTTCGCGGCGGACGTCATGCCCGAGTCGCTGCGGCGCACCGCGCTGGGCGCGCTGCGGGCCGGTGCGCCGGTCAACCTCGAGCGGGCGCTGGCGGTCGGCGGGCGCTACGGCGGGCACGTCGTGCAGGGGCACGTCGACGGCGTCGGCACCGTGCTGCGGCGCGAGCCGGGGGAGCGGTGGGACGAGGTCGAGATCGGCCTGCCGGCCGGGCTCGCGCGGTACGTCGCCGAGAAGGGGTCGATCGCGGTGTCCGGCGTCTCGCTCACGGTGACGCACGTCGGCGACGAGTCGTTCGGCGTCTCGCTCATCCCGACGACGCTCGCCCACACGACCCTCGGCACCCTCGAGCCGGGCTCGCCCGTGAACCTGGAGGTGGACGTGCTCGCGAAGTACGCCGAGCGGCTGCTGACGGCGGTGGCGCGATGAGCGACGTCGTCACCGGGACGGTCGAGGAGGCGCTCGAGGCGCTGCGCGCCGGACGGCCGGTGCTGGTCGCGGACTCGCCCGACCGCGAGAACGAGGCCGACGTGATCCTGGCCGCGCAGTCCGCGACCCCGGAGTGGGTCGCGTGGACGATCCGCCACTCGTCGGGCTACCTGTGCGCGCCGATGCCCGCGGGCCGCGCCGACGCGCTCGACCTGCCGCTGATGGTGCCGCACAGCCAGGACCCGCGTCGCACCGCGTACACGGTGACGGTCGACGCCGCGACGGGTGTGTCCACGGGCATCTCGGCCGCCGACCGCGCGCGCACGCTGCGCGTGCTGGCCGACCCGGCGAGCGGGCCGGGCGACCTCATCCGGCCCGGGCACGTGCTGCCGCTGCGCGCGGTGCCGGGCGGGGTCCTGCACCGGGCGGGGCACACGGAGGCCGCGGTCGACCTGTGCCGTCTCGCGGGCCTGCGGCCCGTGGGTGCGATCGCCGAGCTCGTGAACGACGACGGCACGATGGTGCGGCTCACCCAGGCGTCACGGCTCGCGCAGGACGAGGGTCTCGTGCTGCTGACGATCGCGGACCTGGTGGCGTGGCGCCGCGAGCACGACGACACGGTCGAGCCCGCGACGCCCGGGGACGGGCGCCCGCGCGTGCACGCGACCCACACGGCGTACCTGCCGACCCGGCACGGCGACTTCCGCATCCACGGCTTCCGCGACCTGCGCACGGGCGACGAGCACGTCGCGCTGGTGCCCACGCGCGGCCTCGCGCCCGTGCCCGTCGTGCGCGTCCACTCGGAGTGCCTCACGGGCGACGCGTTCGGCTCGGCGCGCTGCGACTGCGGCCCGCAGCTCGACGCCGCGCTGCGGCTCGCCGCCGAGCAGGGCGGCGCCGTGGTGTACCTGCGGGGCCACGAGGGCCGTGGCATCGGGCTGCTCGCGAAGGTCGCCGCGTACGCGCTGCAGGACGAGGGCCGGGACACGGTCGAGGCGAACCTCGACCTGGGCTGGCCCGCGGACCGGCGGGAGTACGGCGCCGCGGCGGCGATCCTGCGCGACCTCGGCGTCGAGCGGGTTCAGCTCCTGACCAACAACCCCGCGAAGGTCGCGGGCCTGCGCGCGCACGGCGTCGACGTGGTCGAGGTGCGCGGGCTCGAGGTGGGCCGCACGCCGCAGAACGAGCAGTACCTGCGCACCAAGGCGCGCTCGATGGGGCACGTGCTGCACCTCGACGACCCGGCGGACGTGCGCGACCCGATCCCGGTCAACCCGGTGCACGCGGCACCGGCGACCCCCGGTGCGGACCGCACCGACCACACCTACGCACCCCTGGAGGAGCTCGCATGAGCGGCGCCGGAGCACCCAGCATCACCGTCGACGGGACCGGCCTGCGCGTGGTCGTCGTCGCCGCCTCGTGGCACCAGGTCGTCATGGACGGGCTGCTCGACGGCGCGATGCGCGCGCTGGCGGAGGCGCACGTGGAGAACCTCACGGTCGTGCGGGTGCCGGGTACGTTCGAGCTGCCCGTCGCCGCGGCCGTTGCGGCGCGCGGGGGAGCCGACGCCGTGGTCGCGCTCGGCGTCGTCATCCGGGGCGGCACGCCGCACTTCGAGTACGTGTGCGCGGGCGCCACGAACGGCCTGACCGACGTCGCGGTGAGCACCGGCGTGCCCGTCGGGTTCGGCGTGCTGACGTGCGACGACGAGCAGCAGGCGCTCGACCGCGCCGGGCTGCCCGGCTCGAGCGAGGACAAGGGCTACGAGGCGGCGCAGGCGGCGGTCGCGACCGTGGCCGCGCTGCGCGGGCTGGGCCACGGGTGAGCGGACCGCTCGGCTGGCTGTTCGACGCGACGCTCACGGTCGCCGGCCACGAGGTGCTCTGGCGCGAGGTCGTCGGGAACCTGTTCGGGCTCGCGTCCGCGGTCGGCGGGCTGCGCCGGAAGGTGTGGGCGTGGCCGGTCGGCATCGTCGGGAACGTGCTGCTGTTCACGGTGTTCCTCGGCGCGGTGTTCGGCACCCCGCAGGACCGGGACCTGTACGGCCAGGCCGGCCGGCAGGTGTTCTTCGTCGCCGTGTCGGTGTACGGCTGGCTGCGCTGGAGCCGGACGCGGCGCGCGGCGCAGGCCGCGGGCCTGCCCGACGCGCCGGCCGTCGAGCCCCGGTGGGCGGGCGTGCGCGGCTGGGCGGTCCTGGGTCCGGCCGCGGTCGTCGGGACGGTCGGTCTGGCGTGGGTGTTCCGGGAGCTCGGGTCGTGGGGTCCGTGGGCCGACGCATGGATCTTCACCGGCTCGCTGCTCGCGACGTACGGCATGGCGCGCGGCTACATCGAGTTCTGGCTCATCTGGATCGCCGTGGACGTCGTGGGTGTGCCCCTGCTGCTCTCGGCGGGCTACTACCCGTCCGCCGTGCTGTACCTCGTGTACGGCGGCGTGGTCACGTCCGGGTTCGTCGTGTGGTGGCGTGCGCGGCGGGGCGCGCCCCCGCAGCACGTCTCGCCCGTCCCAGCCGCCGAACCCGCGACAGGGGTGCCGGTCGCAACGTCTACCCTTGGGCGACGTGAAGACGTTTGAGTCGCTGTTCGCGGAGCTGTCCGAGAAGGCGGTGACCAGGCCCGCGGGCTCGGGCACCGTCGCCGAGCTGGACGCCGGCGTGCACGCGATCGGCAAGAAGATCGTCGAGGAGGCCGCCGAGGTCTGGATGGCCGCGGAGCACGAGGGCGACGAGCGCACGGCCGAGGAGATCTCCCAGCTCGTCTACCACCTGCAGGTGCTCATGGTGGCGCGCGGGCTCACGCTCGACGACGTCTACGCGCACCTGTAGACCGCGCCGCTGTCCGTCGTCGTCCCGAGCCGTCGTCCTGACCCGAAGGAACCCCCGTGCTGCGCATCGCCGTCCCCAACAAGGGCTCGCTGTCCGAGCCCGCCGTCGAGATGCTGCGTGAGGCGGGCTACCGCCAGCGCCGCGACTCGCGCGAGCTCGTCCTGCCCGACCCGGACAACGACGTCGAGTTCTTCTTCCTGCGCCCGCGGGACATCGCGGTGTACGTGGGGGCGGGGACGGTCGACGTCGGCATCACCGGCCGTGACCTGCTGCTGGACTCCGAGTCGGCGGCGGTCGAGCACCTCGGGCTCGGCTTCGCGCGCTCGACGTTCCGGTTCGCGACGACCGCGGGCGCGATGAGCGACATCGCGCAGATCGAGGGCAAGCGCGTCGCCACCTCGTACCCGGTGCTCGTGCGCAGCACGCTCGCGCAGCGCGGTGTCACCCCGAGCGGCGTCGTGCGGCTGGACGGCGCGGTCGAGAGCGCGATCCGCCTGGGCGTCGCGGACGTCATCGCGGACGTCGTCGAGACCGGCTCGACCCTGCGTGCCGCGGGGCTCGAGGTGTTCGGTGAGGCGCTGCTGCACTCCGAGGCCGTGCTCGTGCGCCGCTCGGACGTCGAGGCTCCCGCGGGGCTCGAGGTGCTCACGCGGCGGCTGCAGGGCGTGCTGACCGCGCGCCAGTACGTCCTCATGGACTACGACTGCCCGATCGACCTCGTCGACCAGGCCGTCGCGATCACGCCGGGCCTCGAGTCGCCGACCGTCGCCCCGCTGCACAACCGCGAGTGGGCGGCCGTGCGCGCGATGGTCCGACGCGACCAGACCAACCGCGTCATGGACCAGCTCTACGACCTGGGCGCGCGCGCGATCCTCGTCACGTCGATCCACGCCTGCAGGCTCTAGTGGACCTGACCCCGTTCCGGCCCCGGCTCGCGCGCACCGCGTCGCTGGTGCTCGCGGGAGTCGTCGTGACCGCGACGGTCGTGCTCGTCGTCCTCATGCCCGGGCTGACGTCCCTCGACGTCGCGAGCTTCGCGGTGTTCGCGCTCGCGATCGTGTGGTTCTGCTGGCGCCAGGCGTCGGTCCGCGCGGTGCCCGACGAGGACGGCCTCACGGTCCGCAACCTGCTCGTCACCACGCGGCTCACGTGGGCGCAGGTCGTCGCCGTGCGGTTCGGGGACAGTCCCTGGGTCCAGCTCGACCTGGCGGACGGCGACACGCTCGCGGTGATGGGCATCCAGCGCGCGGACGGGGAGCTCGCGCGGGCGCAGGCGCGCCGCCTGGCGACCCTCGTCGCGGCGAGGACCCGCACCGACCGGGACGACTGAGCGCGGCCGCCCCGCGGCGGTCACACGAGCGTCGCCGCGTGCACGCCCGCGGCACCCGCCGCGAGGAACGCCGCGGGGTCCTGGTCGAGCCCGCGGCCCATGGTCGACAGACGCACGGGGGACGTGGCGAGCGCGCGACGCAGCGCGTCACCCGCCTCGACCTCCACCAGACGGTGCCGCCCGGCGGGAGCGACGAGCGACGCGGCCTGCTCACGCACGCGCGCGCCCAGCGGGCCGAGCGCCTCGTCGGCCGGGTCGAGGAGCGGTACGACGACGTCCGCGGGGCACAGGGCGACCCGGCCGTACGCGGTCAGGGAGTGGTGGGAGATCCCGAGGTGCCGCTCGCGCGGGTCCGCGCCCGACACGCGCAGCGACGCGACGGGACGGCCGCCGAGCACCGCGGCCGCGTTGACCGCCTCGCCCGCGGCGACGCCCGAGAAGCCCCACCGTGTGCCGGTGCCGAGGTTGCCGGGGCCCTGCACGACGACGGCGAGGTCCGCCCCGGCCACGTGGCGCGCGGCGAGGAGCGCGGTGTGCACGGACACGGCCTCGAGGTCGCCGCCGAAGGCCTGCCCGGCGGTGATGCACGTCGAGACCCAGCCGGCGTCGCGCAGTCCCGCCACCGCGCGCGAGAACCACGCGGGCAGCGCACCGCCGTCCGTCATGACGTACGCGACGCGCGGCGTCGGGCGGCCCAGCCGCGCGGCCTCGAGCCGGACGCCCGCGACGATCGCGGGCAGCGCGGAGTGCAGGTCCGCGACGACGACGGGCAGACCCTCGAGGTCGTCGGCGTCACGCATCGTGTCGTGGTGCTCGGACTCCTGGTCGTCGACCCCGAGCACCATCGCCTGCAGCGGCGTGTAGCGGGCCTTGACCAGGTGGCCGGCGGACGGTGCCGGCTCCACCGGCTGGCCGTCGGCGGGCGCGATGACCAGGGCGTACCCGCCCGTGCCGAGCCCGCGCGCGAGGGCCGAGACGTTGAGCCACACGCGCCGGCCCGGGGCGATCTCGCCGACGAGCGCGGGGTAGGCGAGGGCCTTGACCCGCGCGGGCAGCGTCGGGTCCGCCCACGGTTGGTCCAGGGCGACGCTCAGCTCGGTGGCCCCCTGCCACGACGTACCGACCTGCTCGACGACACCGACGCGCCACGTGATCACGTCCGCAACGCTACCGGCCACTACGGTTGGACCCGATGCCCAGTCCGATCGACCCCGCCGAGCGCCTGCTCAACCTCCTCATCGCCCTCGTGAACTCGCGCGGACGCATGACGAAGGAGCAGGTGCGTGCCTCCGTCGCCGGCTACGCCGACGCACCGTCCGACGACGCCTTCGAGCGGATGTTCGAGCGGGACAAGGACACGCTGCGCGAGCTGGGGATCCCGCTCGTCACCGTCACGGACGCGGGGCACGGGGACGACATCGGCTACCGGATCGACCTGGAGGCGTACGCGCTCCCGCCGATCGACCTCACGGCGGCCGAGCTCGGCGTGCTCACGCTCGCCGCGCAGACGTGGCAGGACCGCACCATGCGGGGCGACACGTCGCGCGCGCTGACCAAGCTGCGCGCCGTGGGGCAGGGCCCCGGTGCGACCGACCTGGTCGCGGGGCTGGCGCCGCGCGTGCGCTCGGGCGGGAGCGTGTTCGCCCCGCTGCTGGACGCCGCGCAGGCGCGGCAGGTGGTGCGCCTCACGTACCGCGCGGCGAGCACGGGCGAGGTGCGCGAGCGTCGCGTCGAGCCCTGGCAGCTCGTGGCGCGCCGGGGTGGCTGGGTGCTCGTCGGCTGGGACCAGGACCGTCAGGCGCCGCGCTCGTTCCGGCTGAGCCGCATCGAGGGCTCGGTCCGCGTGACGGGCGAGCCCGGCGCGTTCCCGCCGCCCGACCCGGACCTCGTCGACCGGGCGCTCGCCGCCTGGCGGGCCGGGCCGTCGCGGGTCGCGACGCTCGCCGTGCTGCCGGAGCGGGCCGAGGCGACGCGCGTGCGCGCGGTCGACGCCCCCGCGGGTGCCGTCGACTGGTCCGCCGACCCGCAGGTGGCGCCGGTGCTGGTGGGCCGCGACATCGTGCACGTCGAGTACCGCAACGCGTGGGAGCTGGCCGAGGAGCTCGTCGGGTACGGCGACGCGGTGCTCGTGATCGATCCGCCGGAGGTGCGCGGGCACGTGCTCAGCCTGCTGCGCCGCGCGGCCGAGCTAGCCCCGGAGGTGACCCGTGGCTGAGCGCGCGAGCGACCGCGTCGTGCGGCTCCTGGGCATGATCGCGTTCCTCGACCGTCACGAGGGCGCGTCGGTCGACGAGCTCGCACGCCTGTTCGGCGTGTCGAACCAGCAGGTCATGGCGGACGTCGACACGCTGTGGGTGAGCGGGACGCCCGGCTACCTGCCGTACGACCTCATCGACTTCGACTTCTCGTCCTACCAGCGCGGCGTGGTGCGGCTCACCGAGTCCCGGGGCATGACGCGTCCTCTGCGGCTGTCCGCGCGCGAGGGCGTCGCCCTCGTCGCGGCGCTCCGCGCGCTCGACGCGGGGCTCGGCGGCGCGCTGGACGACGAGCGCGCGCAGGTGGTGCGCTCCGCGCTCGCCAAGCTCACCGCCGCCGTGGGCGACGCCGCCGGCACGGTCGACGTGTCCCTCACGCTCGCCGCCGCGCCCGCGGTGGCGTCCGCGCTCGCGACCGCGCTGCGCGAGGGCCGTCGGCTGCACGTGCGCTACGTCAACGCGGCCGACGTCGCCTCGGAGCGCGAGGTCGACCCGATCCGCCTCGTGACCGACACGGACCGCTCGTACCTGCTCGGCTGGTGCCACGCGGTCGAGGGCGAGCGCCTCTTCCGCGTGGACCGCATCCTGTCCGCCCGCGTCCTCGACGTGCCCGCCGAGCAGCATCCCGTGCCGCCGGGCGGGGGAGAGTTCGTCCCGGGCGACGACGGCGCGCTCGTGACGCTGCACCTCACCAGCCACGGCCGGTGGGTCGCCGAGAGCACGCCCGTGCAGGAGGTGCGCAACCTCCCGGACGGCTCGTTCGAGATCGACCTGCGCATCGTGAGCCCCGCGTGGTTGCGGCACCTGGTGCTGCAGGCCGCCGACGACGTCCTCGACGTGCGTCCGGTGTCGGTCGCCGCCGACGTGGCGCAGGTCGCGCGGGCGGCGCTCGCCGCGTACGGCCCGCTCGCGGACCTGCCGGCGGACGCCCTCGTCCAGGACGGGGGTGCCTGACGTGTGGTTCGCGCTGTGGTCGGTGCTCGTCGTCGGGACGCTCGTGGGCGCGTTCCTGCTGGCGCGGCGCCTGTGGCGCTCGCTCGTGGCGCTCGGTCGCGAGCTCGCCCGGGCCGGTGAGGTGACGTCCGAGCTCGCGGACCGGGCGGCCGAGCTGGCCGAGCTCGCCGCGCAACGGCGCGCGAGCACGGACCCGACCCTGTTCGCGGACCGCGACGAGCTGCGTGACGCCGTGCGCGGGCTGCGCCGGGAGCGTGCGCACCGGCGCGAGGAGCGGGCACGTCGGCACGCCGAGGTCGCGCGGGGCTGGCGCACGTACTGGACCTGATCCCGACGGGACCTGATCCGGCTCGACCTGATCCCGGCGCGGCGGCGGTTAGGATCGCCTGGTCGCATCGTCCGTCGAGGGGCTGTCATGGGTAGGAATGCACTGCAGGGCTGGCACATCGTCGTCCTGGTCGTGGTGATCCTGCTCTTGTTCGGGGCGAAGCGACTGCCCGACCTGGCGAAGAGCGTCGGCCAGTCGATGAAGATCTTCAAGCGCGAGATGAAGGACCTCACGACGGACGCCCCGGCGCCGGTTCCCCCCGCCTCCCCTTCGACCGCGCCGGCGGCGCCGCCCGTCACGCAGGCGGAACCGCCCGTCGGGCAGCCGCCGGTACAGCCGTCCGCGCAGCCGCACGTGGCACCCGAGCCGTCCGCCCCGGCGCCGCAGGACCGGCCGGGCGAGAGCGGCCCGAGCACGTCCGCCTGAGAGCCGCGTGTCCACCGATCGCCGCGGTTCCGCCCCCGGCGGGCGGATGCCGCTGCGCCAGCACCTGCTGGAGCTGCGTCGTCGGCTGTTCTTCGCCGCGCTCGGCCTCGTCGTCGGCGCGGTCGCAGGCTGGTTCCTCTACGACCCGGTGCTCAGCCTGCTCCAGCAGCCGCTGCGGGACGTCGCGCAGGAGCGCGACTCGGTCGTCGCGCTGAACTTCGCGGGCGTCGCGACGTCGTTCGACATGAAGATCAAGGTCTCGCTGTTCCTCGGCGTGTTCGTCTCGAGCCCGTGGTGGCTGTACCAGCTGTGGGCGTTCGTGACGCCCGGCCTCACGCGCAAGGAGCGGCACTACGCGGTCGGCTTCCTCGCCGCCGCCGTCCCGCTGTTCCTCGCGGGCGCGGCGCTCGCGTTCTGGGCCCTGCCCAACGCGGTGCGGCTGCTGACGGAGTTCACCCCGGACGACGCGACCAACCTCATCGACGCGCAGACGTACCTCAGCTTCGTCATGCGGCTGCTGCTCGCGTTCGGTCTCGCGTTCCTGCTGCCGGTCCTCATGGTCGCGCTCAACTTCGCCGGCATCGGGCGCGCCGCGACATGGCGCCGCGGGTGGCGGTGGGCGGTCGTCGTCGCGTTCACGTTCGCGGCCGTCATGACGCCGACGCCCGACGCGCTCACGATGATCGCGGTCGCGCTGCCGATCTGCGCGCTGTACTTCGTCGCCCTCGGCGTCTGCACGCTGCACGACCGCCGCGTCGACCGCAGGCGCGTCGCGCAGGGCCTGCCGACGCTCGACGGGACGCTCCCGTCCGGACCGGGGTCGCCCGCGTGACCGCCCGGGTCGGGCTGGTCGTGAACCCGACCGCGGGCAAGGGACGGGGCACCACGGCCGGACGGGAGGCGCACGCGCGTCTGCGCACGCTCGGGCTGGACGTGGCGGACCTCTCGGCACCGACGCTCGCGCAGGCGACGGACCGGGCGCGCGCGGCCGCGGTCGCGGGTCTCGACGCGGTCGTCGTCGTGGGGGGTGACGGCATCGTGCACCTCGGCGCGAACGTCGTCGCGGGGACGGACGTCCCGCTCGGCATCGTCGCGGCCGGCACCGGCAACGACATCGCGCGCACCCTCGGGCTGCCACGCGCGGACGTCGCCGCGTCGGTCGAGGCGATCGGCCGCGCGCTGCGGGGCACCCCGCGGCGCGTCGACGCGGTGCGCGTCGGACCGCCGGGCACGTCGGCGCGCGAGTGGTACGTCGGCGTGCTGTCGTGCGGCCTGGACGCCGCGGTGAACGCCCGCGCGAACGGGTACACGTGGCCGCGTGGGGAGAGCCGGTACGTGCGCGCGCTCCTCGCGGAGGTCGGCCGGTACCGGCCGTTCGGCTACCGCGTGACGTACGACGGCCAGGTGTGGGAGTCGGGCAGCCCCGTCGTCGCGGTCGCGAACTGCGGCTGGTTCGGCGGCGGGGTGCGGATCGCCCCCGACGCGCGCGTCGACGACGGCCTGCTCGACGTCGTGGTCGCCGGTCCGCTCGCGCGCCCGGGCGTCCTGCGGGTCCTGCCGTCGGTCTACCGCGGCACGCACCTCGCGCACCCGGCCGTGCAGGTCCTGCGCGCGCGCAGCGTGCGGGTCGAGCCGGTGGCCGCGCTCGGGGCGCCGCCGCCGCCGGCGTTCGCGGACGGCGAGCGCGTCGGACCGCTCCCGCTGCAGCTCGACGTGGTCCCCGGCGCGCTGCGGGTGCTCGCGTGAGGGCGTGCCGCAGTGCCTAGGGTGGTGGCGTGCCCTCCCGTTCCCGTCACCGCAGGCAGAGCGTCGCGGACGCCGGCGCGTCCGCCCCGGCCCCGACGTCCGCACCGCGCGAGCCCGACGAGCCGTCGCCCGCCGAGCGCTACGCGGCGGCGCGCCGTCGCGCGCAGGACGACGCGAGCGAGCTCGCGCAGTTCCGCGAGCTGATCGGCTTCCAGCTGGACGACTTCCAGCTCGAGTCGTGCCGTGCGCTCGAGCGCGGCAGCGGTGTGCTGGTGGCCGCGCCGACCGGTGCGGGCAAGACCGTCGTCGGGGAGTTCGCCGTCCACCTCGCGCTGCGCGCGGGCCGCAAGGCGTTCTACACGACGCCCATCAAGGCGCTGTCGAACCAGAAGTACAACGACCTGGTCCGCCGCTACGGCCCGGACCGGGTGGGCCTGCTGACGGGTGACACCACGATCAACTCCGAGGCGCCGGTCGTCGTCATGACCACCGAGGTGCTCCGCAACATGCTGTACGCGGGCTCCGCGACGCTCGTCGGGCTCGGGTTCGTCGTGATGGACGAGGTGCACTACCTCGCCGACCGGTTCCGCGGACCGGTCTGGGAGGAGGTCATCATCCACCTGCCCGACGACGTGCAGCTCGTCTCGCTCTCCGCGACGGTGTCCAACGCCGAGGAGTTCGGCGACTGGCTCGCGATGGTGCGCGGCGACACCGCCGTGGTGGTGAGCGAGCACCGGCCGGTGCCCCTCGGCCAGCACGTGCTGGTACGCGACGAGCTGCTCGAGCTGTACGCCGGGCACGTGGACCCGACGGACCCGGGAGTGGACCCCCCGATCAACCCGGACCTGCGGCGCCTGCTGTCCACCCGGCCGCCCGACGAGCGCCGCGGTCCGGGGGACCGCGGCTACCGGGGGCGTGGCGGGCACCGACCGGGCGGCGGGCGGCCCCCCGGCGTGGGCGTACGGCCCGTGCCGCGGTTCGCGATGGTCGACCTGCTCGACCGTGAGGGGCTGCTGCCCGCGATCGTGTTCATCTTCTCCCGCGCCGGGTGCGAGGCGGCGGTGCAGCAGTGCCTCGCGGCGGGTGTGCGGCTGACGACACCGGCCGAGCAGGCCGAGATCCGGCAGGTGGTCGAGGAGCGCTGCGCGGCCGTGCCGCCGGAGGACCTCGACGTCCTGGGCTACTGGCAGCTCGCCGACGCGCTCAGCCGCGGCGTCGCGGCGCACCACGCGGGCATGCTGCCGCTGTTCAAGGAGACCGTCGAGGAGCTGTTCTCGCGCGGGCTGGTGAAGGTCGTGTTCGCGACGGAGACGCTGGCGCTCGGCATCAACATGCCGGCGCGGTCCGTCGTGCTCGAGAAGCTCGTCAAGTGGGACGGCTCGCGGCACGTCGACATCACGCCGGGGGAGTACACGCAGCTCACGGGTCGTGCGGGACGTCGCGGCATCGACGTCGAGGGGCACGCGGTCGTCGTGGCCCATCAGGGGCTGGACCCCGTGCAGCTCGCGGGTCTCGCGTCCAAGCGTCTGTACCCGCTGCGCTCCAGCTTCCGGCCCACGTACAACATGGCCGTCAACCTCGTCGCGCAGGTCGGCCGGGAACGGGCGCGCGAGGTGCTCGAGACGTCCTTCGCGCAGTTCCAGGCGGACCGCGGGGTCGTCGGCCTCGCCCGGCAGGCGCAGGCGCACACCGAGGCGCTCGAGGGGTACGCCGAGGCGATGCGGTGCCACCTCGGGGACTTCGCCGAGTACGCCGCGCTGCGCCGGGAGATCTCGCGTGCGGAGAAGGACGCCACCCGCCAGGAGGCGGGGGCACGGCGGGCACGCGCGGTCGCGTCGCTCGAGGGTCTGCGGCCCGGCGACGTGCTGGAGGTGCCCACCGGACGGCGCAGCGGGTTCGTCGTGGTCGTCGACCCCGGCCGCGCCGGCGGGTTCGACGGGCCGCGCCCGACCGTCCTGACGACGGACCGGCAGGTGCGACGGCTCACGGCGGCCGACGTGGGTGGGGGCGCGCGCACCGTCGGCCACGTGCGCGTGCCGCGCGACCTCAACGTGCGCGTGCCTGCCGCGCGCCGGGACCTCGCCGCCCGGCTGCGTGCCGCGGTCGAGGACGTCGCGCCCGAGCGCGCGGCCCGCACCCGCCGCCCGTCCCCGGCCCAGGAGGACGCGCACGTGGCCGAGCTGCGACGACGGCTGCGCGCGCACCCGTGCCACGCGTGCCCCGACCGTGAGGACCACGCGCGGTGGGCCGAGCGCTGGTCCCGGCTCTCGTCCGAGCACGACGCGCTCGTCGGGCGGATCCAGGGCCGCACCGGCTCGATCTCGGCGGTCTTCGACCGCACCTGCGACGTGCTCGTGACGCTCGGCTACCTCGAGCCGGCCGACGACCCCGCGCAGGACCCGTCGGGCGCGGCCCGGCGCGGGCTGGCGGTCACGGCCGACGGTCGCTGGCTGCGTCGCCTGTACGCCGAGAACGACCTGCTGCTCGCCGAGTGCCTGCGTCGAGGCGTGTGGGACGAGCTCGACCCGCCCGCCCTCGCGGCGGCGGTCTCGACGCTCGTGTACCGCTCGCGCCGCGACGAGGACGCCGAGCCGCGCGTCCCCGGCGGCCCGCGGTCGCGCCTGGGTGTCGCGCTCGAGGGCACCGTGCGGGCGTGGTCCGAGCTCGACGACCTCGAGACGGCACACCGGCTGGAGACCATCCAGCCGCTCGACATGGGTCTCGTCGAGGCCGTCCACCGGTGGGCGGCCGGCCGCAGCCTCGACGCGGTGCTGCGGGGCGGGGACCTGACGGCCGGAGACTTCGTGCGGTGGTGCAAGCAGGTGATCGACGTGCTCGACCAGCTCTCGCAGGCCGCCCCGCACGCGCGGCTGCGGGCGACCGCCGACCGTGCGGTGGACGCGTTGCGCCGCGGGGTGGTCGCCTACTCGTCGGTGTGACGCCCCCGGCGTGCCCTATCGTGCGCGTGTGAGCTCCACCCTCTACCGCGGCGGCGTCGTGCACTCGCCCGCCGACCCGTTCGCCGAGGCCGTGCTCGTCGAGGACGGCACCGTCGCGTGGCTCGGGGCCGACGACACCGCCGCCGGTTTCGCGTCCCGCGCCGACGAGGTCGTCGACCTCGACGGCGCGCTCGTCACGCCCGGCTTCGTGGACGCGCACGTCCACGTGCTCGAGACCGGTCTCGCGCTCGAGTCCGTCGACCTGAGCGGCACGCGCTCGCTCGACGAGGCCCTCGACGCGCTGCGCCGCGCGGCGGACGCGCACGACGACCGCGACGAGGTGCTGCTGGGCTTCGGGTGGGACGAGACCGCCTGGGCGGAGGGCCGCGCGCCGACCGCTGCGGAAGTCGACGCCGCCGCCGGCGGTCGTGCGGTGTACCTCGGACGCGCCGACCTGCACAGCGCGGTGGTCTCCACCGGGTTCGCGCGGCGGCTTGCGCTCGACACGCTCCCGGGCTGGTCCGCCGACGGTCGCGTGGAGGGCGAGGCCCACCACGTGGCCCGCGACGCCGCGCGCGACGTGGACCCGGCGCGCCGCACACGCCTGTACCGACGTGCGCTGACGGAGGCCGCCGCGCGCGGCGTCGTGTCGGTGCACGAGCACTCCGCGCCGCACATCGACACGCGCGCGGGGCTGGTCGAGCTCCTCGAGCTCACGCGTGACGCCGAGGGCGGGCTGCCGCACCTCGTCGGCTACCGCGGGGAGGCGTGCGTGACGGTCGACGACGCGCGCGAGCTGCTCGCCACGATCCCGGGGCTCACCGGGATCGGGGGAGACCTCAACGTCGACGGCTCGATCGGGTCGCGGACCGCGGCGCTGCGCGCGCCGTACGCGGACGCCCCGGGTGACGGCGTGCTGCACCTGACGGCCGAGCACATCGCGAACCACATCACGGCCGCGTCCCGCGCGGGCGTGCAGGCGGGGTTCCACGTCATCGGGGACCGCGCGATGGACGAGCTCCTGATCGGTCTGCGCGCCGCGGTCGACGTCGACGGCCCGGCCGCGGTCGCGCGCACCGGTGTGCGGGTCGAGCACGCGGAGATGGTCGACGCGCCCACGCTCGCGGCGCTCGTGCTCCTGGGGGTGCGGCTGTCCGTCCAGCCCGCGTTCGACGCGTGGTGGGGCGGCGCGGACGGCATGTACGCCGCGCGTCTCGGGGCCGGCCGTGCGGCGGCCCTGAACCCGCTGGCGGACCTCGCGAGCGCGGGGGTGCCGCTCGCGTTCGGCTCGGACTCGCCCGTGACGCCCGTCGACGGGTGGGCGGCGGTACGCGCCGCCGTGGAGCACCACGCGGTCGAGCAGCGGCTCTCGGCGCGCGCCGCGTTCCGCGCGGCGACCCGCGGGGGTTGGCGGCTCGCGGGGCACGACCAGGTGGGCGAGCTGCGGGTGGGCTCACCCGCGCACCTCGCGGTCTGGCGCGCCGAGCACCTCGCGGTGCAGGCGCCCGACGGGCGGCTGTCCGCATGGAACCCGGACGCCCAGGCGGGCACGCCGCTGCTGCCGCTCCTGGGTGCGGACGAGGAGCCGCCCCGCTGCCTGCGTACCGTGCGCGACGGGGTGGTCCTGTACGACACGCTGGCCTGAGGCCAGCCGGGGCGTGTGCGGCGACCGGGTGAAACCGGGCTGCGCGGAGGGTGGAATCTCCCGGTCGGTCGGCGGCCGAGGGGGTCACCCGTTCGGCGTAGCACGCGGGTCGACGACAGCGGGTGGCGCGACACGCGGGGCGACACGCCGGGCATCCTCCCCGGTCCACCCGAAATCCGGGCGTGCTGACCTGCGGCGAGTCCTCTGGCCTGCGCGGACGCCGGGGTTGACACCGTTCTCCAGCGCGGTAGTTTTCCGGTTGACCCGCCGACCAAGGGGATGCAGACGACGACGAGGTCCCGCCCTGGACGAGCCGACGACGCCCGTCCGGGGGACGCCTCTCGAGGCGGTTCGCTGGCTCCGACCGGGCCCGCGTGTTCAGTAGACAACGGTCATCGCGCCGCGGCGCACGACCGGTACGAAGGACACGCGGGCCGGTCGGTCGGCCGGCACGCAGGACGAGGGCGACGGGCGACAGCGCACGCGGGCCCGACGTCCGTCGGGGCACCCGGTTCTCTCGCCTAGGCTGGCGCGGTGCCCGCCGCCGCCACCCCGCCGTCCCGCGTCTGGACGTTGCTGCTCGCCGTCGCCGGGGGGCTGCTCACGCGGGTCGCGTTCCCCGAGCCGGGCGTCTGGCCCGCCGCGTTCGGCGGCATCGCGTTGCTCTACCTCGCGCTGCGTCGCGACGGGGTCTGGTGGAACGCGCTCGTCGGTCTCGTGTGGGGCATGTCCTTCTACCCGGCGCTCATCACGTGGGCCGACGACGCGGTCGGTCCCGTGCCGTGGCTGGCGCTGTCGCTCGCGTGCGCGGCGTACGTGGCCGTGTTCGGCGCGGCCTGGACCTGGGCGCGCCGGGGCGAGGCCGTGTGGCGCAGCGTGTGGTGGCAGCTGCCCGTCTTCGTGGTCGTCTGGGTCGCGCTCGAGGAAGGCCTCGCCGCCTGGCCGTTCGGCGGGTTCCCGTGGGGCAGGCTCGCGTTCTCGCAGTCGGACTCGCCGCTCGTCGCGTTCGCCTCGCTCGGTGGCGTTCCCGCCCTCAGCGCGGTGACGGTCGGCGCGGGCGTGCTGCTCGGCATCAGCCTGGGCTCGCTGCGCCACGCCCGGCTCGTCCGGGCCGGCAGCGCGGGCCTGGCGGCGGTCCTGCTCGTCGTCCTGGGCGTCGCCATCCCGCTGCCGACCTCCGCTCAGAGCGGCGTGCTGCGCGTCGGCGCGGTGCAGGGGAACGTCCCGGGGCAGGGGCTCGACGCGTTCGGGCGGCGCGCGGTGGTGCTCGACAACCACGTGCGGGGGACCCACGCGCTGCTCGACCAGGTCGAGTCAGGGCAGCTCGACCTGGTGCTGTGGCCGGAGAACGGCACCGACATCGACCCGCAGGTCGACGAGGACGCCGCCGCAGCGATCGACGCCGCGGCGCAGGCCGTGGGTGCGCCCATGCTCGTCGGCACCGTCGAGTACCCGGACTCGGGCGGCCGCTACAACACCTCGGTCTTGTGGGAGCCCGGACAAGGTGTCGTCGCGTCCTACTCCAAGCAGCACCCGGCGCCGTTCGCCGAGTACATCCCGCTGCGGTCGGTGGCACGGATCTTCTCCGACGCCGTGGACCGCGTGACCCGCGACATGCTCCCGGGCGCCCGGCCCGGCTTCGTCCCGCTCGAGTCCGAGCGCCTCGGGCGCACGGTCGGGATCGGTGACGTCATCTGCTTCGAGGTCGCGTACGACCCGCTCGTGCGGTCGGCGGTCCGCTCCGGCGGCGAGGTGCTCGTGGTGCAGACCAACAACGCGACGTTCGGCTGGTCCGACGAGTCGACCCAGCAGCTCGCGATGTCGCGCATCCGCGCCGTCGAGCACGGTCGGGCCACCGTGCAGATCTCCACGGTGGGTGTCAGCGCGGTCATCGAGCCCAACGGCGCGGTCACCCGGCGCACCGAGCTGTTCACGGCGGACCAGATGATCGCTAGCCTTCCGCTGCGCACGTCGCAGACCTGGGCGACGCGTCTGGGTGGGTGGCCGGCGTGGGTCATCGACGCCCTCGCGCTGGCCGCCGTGGTGTCCGGCGTCGTAGGAGCCGCGCGCCTGCGCGGCACGAACCGGGGGGAGCCCGCGTGAGTCCTCGAGTGCTCGTCGTCGTCCCGACGTACAACGAGAAGGAGTCGATCCCGGGCGCACTCGCCCGGCTGCTGGAGCACGTGCCGGGCGCCGACGTGCTGGTGGTCGACGACGCATCGCCCGACGGCACCGGTCCGCTCGTCGAGCAGATCGCGGCCGACGAACGTGCGGCGGGCGTCGCGCGCACCGTCACGGTGCTGCACCGCTCCGGCAAGCAAGGGCTGGGCGCCGCGTACGTCGCGGGGTTCGGGTGGGCCCTCGAGCGCGACTACGACGTCGTGGTCGAGATGGACGCGGACGGCTCGCACCGCGCGCAGGACCTCCCCGCGTTGCTCGCCGCGGTCCCCGACGCGGACCTCGTGCTCGGGTCCCGCTGGGTGCCGGGTGGCGAGGTCGTCAACTGGCCGAAGAACCGCGAGGTGCTGTCCCGCGGCGCGAACACCTACACGCGCCTGCTGCTCGGTATCCCCGTGCACGACGCGACGGGCGGGTTCCGGGCCTACCGGGCGGACCTGCTGCGGGAGCTGCAGCTCGTCGACGTCGCATCGCGCGGCTACTGCTTCCAGATCGACATGACGCTGCGGTCGCTGCGCGCCGGGGCCCGCGTGGTCGAGGTGCCGATCACCTTCGTCGAGCGCGAGCTCGGCGCGTCCAAGATGAGCCGCGACATCGTCGTCGAGGCTCTGCTCAAGGTCACGGGGTGGGGGATGGCAGAACGCTCCCGCCAGGTGGCGGGAGCGTTCCGGAAGGTGACGGGCCGAGACGTGGAGCACCCGGCGCGGCACTGACGCGGTCGCGGTCGGCGGGGGAGGCCGGCGAACCAGGCGCTGCTGGGATCAGGCCCTGCTGGGATCAGGCGCCGCTGGGATCAGGCGCTGCGGCGCAGCTTGCCCGCGCGGAGCAGGTCGAGGCGCTCGTCGAGCAGTTCCTCGAGCTCACCGATGGTGCGCCGCTCGAGGAGCATGTCCCAGTGCGTGCGCGGGGGCTTGGTGGCCTTCGCCTCCGGCTTGGACGCGTCGCGCAGGAGCGCCTCCGCGCCGCAGCGGCACTCCCAGACGACCGGGACGTCGGCCTCGACCGAGAACGGGAGGATGATCGTGTGGCCGTTGGGGCAGTCGTAGTGCGCCTGGAGACGAGGGGCGAAGTCGACGCCCTCCTCGGTCTCCATGCTCTGCGACCCGATGCGCATGCCGCGCAGGGACCTGTTCGCCATGGGTGTGACCTCCGTGCCGGATCGCGGCCGTCGAGTGTGGGTTTCCACCGACGTCAACGGTGGGGAGCTCTTCAGTGTTCCAGCGTGACGTGAAGGCTTCGTGAACGCACGCGGAGCGGGCCGCACAGGCTCGCTCCGCCGGCAGTGACCTTCCCCACGCGGGCTCCCGTCCCCGGCCCGGCGCACCCCGACGTTACCCCTCGGGCCAGCCGCCCGGGTCCGGTTCGCCCGAGCAGCCGGACGGCGTCCAGGGGACCAGGACCGTGGGGCCGTGCGGGCCCACGGTCACGACCGCGGCGAGCGGCACCCCGGCGCGCTCCGCGGACCGCTCGAGCGCGGTCGACCACGTGAGCTGGTCGCACACGTCCTCGTCGGCGTCCCCGACGAGCGCGGCGACGACGGACCCGCCCACCGCGTGGTGCTCGAGCAGCGACGCGAGGTCGTCGCACAGCAGGTCCGCGAAGCCGGCGTCGGGTGCGAGCGGTCGGTCGCTGATGGCCAGCACGAACGGCAGGAGCCGGTCGTCGGCGTCCAGCAGCACGCACCACAGCGCGGCGGGTCCGCGCGACTCGGGTCCGACGAGCAGGCGCAGCACGCGCGACGCCTCGGTGGGGGAGCGGATCGGGGTGCCGGCCAGCCCGGCGAGGTCGGCGAGGTCGTCGTCGGGACCGTGCGCGTCCCAGTGTCGTGGCGTCATGCGGGCCACGGTGCCCGCCCGCGAGCGCCCGCGGGCCGTGGCCGGCGCCCGCTGTGGACGAGGCGCGTCCGGGAACGGCTGGGGTCGGGTCGCGAGCGGTCGTGCCGGAGCAGCCCGACGGCGGGGGAGGCGTGCTCGTGCACCGCCGCGGCGGAATCGTTTCGGGAGGGCGCGCTCTTCCCCAGGAGGCTTGCGGTCCGTCGTGCGCCCTCCCGTACGTTCGGGACATGCCACGGACGACGACGAACCGCGCACGTCCCGCGACGACGGCGGCCGCGCTCGGCGTGGCGGGCGCCCTCGCGGCGGCAGGGCTGGTCGCGAGCCCGGCGGCGGCGGTCACCGGCTGCACGGCCGCCTACACGGTCACCAGCCAGTGGTCGGGCGGGTTCGGCGCCGAGGTCGTCGTCAGGAACCTCGGGGACGCGCTCACGGGCTGGACCGTCGCGTGGACGTTCGCCGACGGTCAGACCGTCAGCCAGGCGTGGAACGCGACGGTCACCCAGTCGGGGAGCACGGCCACGGCCCGCAACGTCGACTGGAACGCCGCTCTCGCGGCGGGTGGCTCGGCGTCGTTCGGCTTCATCGGCTCGTGGCAGTCCGCGAACCGCGTCCCGACGAGCGTGTCGCTGAACGGGACGGCGTGCACCGGCGGTGTCGCACCGACGAGCGAGCCGACGAGCACCCCGTCACCGACGGCATCCAGCACGCCCTCGGTGACGCCGAGCGCAACGCCGACCCCGACACCCACGCCCACGCCCACCGTCCCGCCTGCCGGCGCCTGGCAGGCGGAGCGGCTCGACCGCGGCGTCATCAGCGTCCGCTCCGGCAGCGGCAACCTCGTCCAGTGGCGGCTGCTCGGCACCGACCCCCGTGACGTCGCGTTCCACATCTACCGCTACGGCACACGGCTGACCTCGTCACCGCTGACGACCACCACGAGCTACCTGGACGCGGGCGCGTCGTCGTCCGCGCGCTACACGGTCCGCGCGGTCGTGGGCGGCAGCGAGCAGGCGTCCTCGGCGGCGAGCCTGACGTTCGCGAACGGCTACCTCGACGTGCCGATCTCCAAGCCGGGGAGCGACTACACCGCGAACGACGCGAGCGTCGGCGACCTCGACGGCGACGGGGACCTCGACCTCGTCCTGAAGTGGGACCCGACGAACGCGAAGGACAACTCGCAGTCGGGCGTCACGGGGAACGTGTACCTCGACGGCTACCGGCTCGACGGGACGCGGCTGTGGCGCATCGACCTGGGCCGGAACATCCGGGCCGGTGCGCACTACACGCAGTTCCAGGTCTACGACTTCGACGGTGACGGGGGAGCCGAGGTCGCGGTCAAGACCGCCGACGGCACGCGCTCGGGCACGGGGCAGGTGATCGGCGACGCGAACGCCGACCACCGCAACTCGTCGGGCTACGTCCTGTCCGGGCCCGAGTACCTCACCGTGTTCGAGGGCTCCGACGGGCGGATCGGCGCCACGACGTCGTACGTCCCGGCGCGCGGCACGGTCTCGAGCTGGGGCGACTCGTACGGGAACCGGGTCGACCGGTTCCTCGCCGGCACGGCATACCTGGACGGCGTCCGCCCGTCGATCATCATGGCGCGCGGGTACTACACGCGGGCCGTCGTCGTCGCGTGGGACTACCGCGGCGGGGCGCTGACGCGCCGGTGGACGTTCGACTCGAACAGCTCGAGCAGCGGCAACGCGTCGGTCGCCGGGCAGGGCAACCACGCGCTCGCGGTGGCGGACGTCGACTCCGACGGGCGCCAGGAGGTCCTCTACGGCGCCGCGGCGATCGACGACGACGGTCGATTCCTGTGGAGCAACGGCACCGGTCACGGCGACGCCGGGCACGTGGGCGACCTGATCCCCAGCAGGCCGGGGCTCGAGTACTACAAGGTCACCGAGTCCACCTCGCAGCCCGACTCGTGGATGGCCGACGCCCGCACCGGGCAGCTGCTCTGGCGCACGAGCGCGACCACCGACAACGGGCGCGGGGTGTCCGACGACGTGTGGGCCGGCTCGCCCGGCGCGGAGTCCTGGTCGTCGGCCGACTCCCAGCTCCGCAGCACGTCCGGGCAGGAGATCGGCCGCAAGCCCTCGTCGACGAACTTCCTCGCCTGGTGGGACGGTGACCCGGTCCGCGAGCTGCTCGACCAGACGCGCGTCGACAAGTACGGCCCGAGCGGCGACACGCGGCTGCTCACGGCCTCGGGCGTGCACTCGAACAACGGCACGAAGGCCACGCCGTCGCTGTCCGGCGACCTGCTGGGGGACTGGCGCGAGGAGGTGGTCTGGCCGACGAGCGACGACTCCGCGCTGCGCATCTACGCGACGCCGATCGCGACGAGCCTGCGTCTGCCGACGCTGCTGCACGACCAGACGTACCGGGTCGCGATCGCGTGGCAGAACACCGCGTACAACCAGCCGCCGCACACGGGGTTCTTCCTCGGGGACGGGTTCACCGCTCCCGCCTGGCCGGCGGTCTGGACGCCCTGAGCGTCAGCGCGCCGCGAGCGCGCTGCGGAACGCCGCGACCGCCGGGTCCGGCACCGTGGTCGCGTCGTCCTCGTCGTCCTCGTCGTCCTCGTCGTCCAGGAAGACGGCGACGAGCGTCGCGTCCGGGTCGGAGTCGAGGCTCGGCAGGTACGTGTCGCGCCACGTCCACAGGTTCGGGTGCTGGTAGACGTCGCACGCCTCGGCCGGTGCGAGCATCGCGACCGCGCGCTCGAGCCCGACCCGCGTGAGCCGGTAGGCCGCGGTGCCTCGCGCGTGCCCGACGACGTGCGCGACGACGACCCCCGGCAGCATGTGCTCGCGGGAGTTCACGAGCGGGAAGTGCTCGGGCCGCGGCGAGGGTGCGTCCGACGGTACGAGGCCGACCCCGTGCGCGCGCGGCCGCCGCCACCCGTCGATCGCGAGCTCGAACGCGTCGCGTGCCGCCGTGATCTCGTCCGCGGTGACCCATCGCATGCCGAGCACCCTGACATGGTGAGCGGGACCGGCTCAACGGCTTTGCGGCACGGTCGCTCAGCCCTTGAGGCTCCCGATGCGGATGTGGTTGCCGAAGGGGTCACGGATCGGCCAGGTCCCCGGCCCGGGCTCGGGCCCGCCCGTGGTGCGCGTGCGGTAGTCGCTGGGGGAGCAGCCGACGACCTCCGTGAACGTCCGGCTGAAGGTGCCCAGGCTCGTGAACCCGACGGCCATGCAGGTGTCCGTGACGCTCGCGCGTGTCGTGCGCAGCAGGAACATCGCACGCTCCACACGGCGGCGCTGGAGATAGCGGTACGGCGTCTCGCCGAACACGCGTCGGAACTCGCGGGAGAAGTGCGACGACGACATCAGCGCGACCCGCGCGAGGGCGGCGACGTCCAGCGGTGCGGCGTAGTCGCGGTCCATGGCGTCCCGCGCGCGGAGCAGCCGCCGGTTGACGTCCTCGCTGTCCCGCGTCATGCGGTCCCGTGACACCGCGGCCGGGTGTCGAACACCCGTTCGACGCCGGGTGCGCCAGGAGCGGTCACGTCGGCTGCCAGAGCTCGACCCGGTTGCCGTCCGGATCGGTGACCCAGCCGAACCGGCCGACGCCGTCCATGTCCTGCGTCTGCGGGTCCACCCGGGCGCCCAGGGCGCGCAGCTGCTCGAGCATCGCGTCCAGGTCGCGCACGCGGAAGCCGAGCATCGTGCGCTGCGTCGGGTCACCGAGGTACTCGGTGTCCGTCGGGAACGCCGCGACGACCGTCGGGCCGTCGTCCTGGTGCCACAGCCCGTACGGACCGAGGTCCATGCCGAGCGCGTCGCGGTACCACGCGAGCAGCGCGTCGGGGTCCGCTGAGCGGACGAAGCAGCCACCGATCCCGAGGACGCGTTCCATCGGGCCATCGTGCCAGCGATCCGGTCCGTCGTCTCCGGACGAGCATCACGGCGTAACGCCGATAATGCACATTATGACATTTCGGGCGCCGCGAGCCGGGGACTACGACCGGTCCCAGCGCTCTCGGGCTGACTATCGGGGTGATGCCGACCGCTCGGCCGATGTCCGCCCACACCCCGACGGCTCGCGCGCTCTGCACCGCCCCGTCGAGGGCGCGCGCCGCGTGGTCGCCGGCGGCGGCGGCCGCCTGGACCCGCCTCGAGCGCCTGGGACGGCTCGAGATGTGCCTGCCACAGCGCAGCCGCGAGCTCGTAGACGTCGTCGCGGTCTCCGACGTCGACGACGGCGTACGCCCCTTCCGCAACGACCCGGCCAGCGGGCAGGCTCTCCTGCGTAGGCGGTAGCACGCGCTTCCAGCGGGCCAGCACGGTCGTCGACGGCCGCCACGCAAGACCGGGGCGGCAGTCGCAGCACACCACCCAACCGACGACGCCGTCCTCCGACCGCCACTCCCCCTGCTCCCGCGGCACGTCCTCGCCCGATGCGAGCCGCGCGACGCGGATTCCCTGCCCGCTCGACGATCCGCCGACGGCGCCGTCGGCGAACGTCGGGCTGATGTACAGCTCGTGCTCGCCGTTGTCCGTGGTCCAGCTCATCCGTGCACCAAGATGTTGACAGGTAACCCTGTCGCGAGTCTGGCCCGCGACAGGGTTACCTGTTGTTAATGCCGGAGTGCTGGTCAGCCGGTGATGACTGTAAACTGCGGCGTCGCACTGCCTGCCTTCTCGACATTGTAAATGCGGGTGTAGATGTTCTTCACGGGATATCCGGATCCCGGGCTGCATGCTCCGGTAGTCAGGCCGGCCGCCAGCACAGTGCCATACGGGTAGAAGACCGGACCGCCGGAGTCGCCGCCGGTCATCGAGTAGGTTGCTGCGCCGTAGCCGCACCACACGCCATCGTCGAAGCCGCAGTCCTTCCCCGTGGTGGCACCCATCGCGCAGCGGGCGTCGCCCGTCCACGTTGAGCGCCACGCGCCTGCCACAGGGTGGGTCTCGGTCGCCGAGACGTAGATCTTGCCGACGGGCGGCGCGATCGGTGAAGGCACCGACAAGTAGGCCCAGTCCTCATCCGGGTAGTAGTTCATCGGCTGCAGACGCATTCCCTCAAGGAACGTGGGAAGTGTCGTTCCACTACGCGCCACGGTGAATCCGTTGTACACGCAGTGTTCCGCGGTCGTCTGGTACTTGACGTTGTTCGAGATCTTCTTCATTGCGTAGCCACTTGTGCAGTACCCGGCGGAATCACCGTCCGCGTCGGACCGTGCAACATACACGCCCGCTGATAGCGAATATTCCTCCAGTCGCGGGCGCTCAGGAATCAGCGCCACAGGGCCAGCGACGGCGTACTTGCCTTCGCGTGCCGCTACGTCCAGTGCGTTCTCAAGCGCGGCGGAGACGCCCGGCATATCGATGGCCTCCGAAAGAGCCTGTGCGACCTCGGTCGGGTCGGACTTGAGCCGCTCGGGGTCGACATTTACCCACCAGTATCTAGAGATCGATGAGCCGCTGATCGATCCGAACCCCGCCGCCCGAAGTCGTTCGTCGACACTCGCTCGGTACGCGTAGCTGTAGGGCAGCGGGACGAGCTGGTAGTCGAGCTCGGGCGCGAGCGCCTGCAGCGTGTCTGCGATCTCCTTCTCGCTCTCGCCGACATAACCCACGTACGCGATCGGCTTCAGCGGGTCGACGGCGCCACCCCCGAAGATGTCTGGGTACTTGGCTGCGAGTGTGTCGAACGTGTTGTAGGAGAGTGTGACGAAGCCATCGCGGTCGTATCCCCAGAACTCGCTCCTGTCAGGGAGCCGTCCGTCGCCGGTGACCGCCATCGCGGCGGCGTACCGATCGATGACCTGCTCTGCTTCGGCCATCACGCCGTCGGTGAGAGTCGCGAACGGATCTGGCTCGAGCCGGTCGACTACCTCAACCGCGAGTCCCTGTGGACTCGCATCCGCAGTCGCGCCCGTTGCCGCGACAGTGGACGCGATCGCGGCCAGCGCGAGTGCTGAAGCGATCCCGAGTTGCCGTAGCCGGACCATCTCGAACCCCCAAGTCTCTGCCTACCTCGGACGGAGGCAGTCTCGCAGGTCCGCGCGTCTCGGGACTGCGCGTGATGGCTCTTGGGTGGTGTAGTTCTCGGCCTGCAGCGCCGTGACCATGACGGTGGGGGCCATCGGGCGATGGTCAGCGAGACGGGACTAGCTCGCCGATTGGGTCACCTGCCGTTCGCGTCATCGCCGTCGGTGACCGACGATGTCCGCGGGATGGGCCAGCGCTTCTCGCCGGGTGATCGACGTAACGTTTCGCACCGGCCGGCCCGTCTACATGTATGGAAGCGAGCGACACGAAGGGGGGTGCGGTGACGACTGAAGTACCGGCACAGGTGGAGGACGATCTCGGCGCGTTCGCCGAGCGACACCGAGCGAAGTTGCTTCGGCTCGCGCTGGGTCTGTGTCGAGATCCCGATGCAGCAGAGGACCTGGTCCAGGACACGCTGTTGCGTCTCGTGACCCGGTGGCCCATGGTGCGTTCCGCTCGCAGTCCTTGGGCGTACGTACGCCAGACGATGGTGCGCGTCTTCCTGAGTCGGCCTAACCCACATCATCGGTCGCTACCGCTCATCGATGATGTGGTGGATCACCGCGACGCGTTCGGCGAGGTCGATGAACTCGATGCGGCTGTGCGCCGTCTTCACCAGCTGGCACCACGCGCGCGGGCTGTGCTCACGCTCAGGTACATCGAGTGCCTCGACGACGCTGCGATCGCCGACGCCCTGGGCACCTCCCGGGTGGCAGTACGGGTTACTGCACACCGCGCACTGCGAGTCCTCAAGATCGACGAAGGGACGTGACATCCGTGCCCGACGAGAGCGAGTTCGCGGATCGTTTCCGGCGTACCGTTGACCAAGAACTGTCCGCAGCTCTGAAGCAGGCGCCTCATCCGGAGGCGGACGAGCGAGTACTGCTGCTCGCGCCCCACCGACGAGGTTGGGGCAGGCCCATCGCAGTCGCAGCCGTCGTCGCGTCGTTCCTCGCGGTGGGGGCGGTCGTCGCGGCTTCCACCATGCGCGACGGGCCACGCGGCTTGCGCTCGGCGTCGACACCCACGATGAGCACTGCGCCGACGGTTGTGGCTGTCAGCGGCCCGACCGAGGCCGTGACCGGACAGGTTGGCGTTCGCATGTTCGCGGCGCTGGGCCCGGTTACCCTCTCGAGCCAGAGCGGTTGCCTTGCCGATCAGGACGGCCGGTTGCTCGTCCTCGATCCGTCTTGGAGTTGGGACCCGGAGACCGAGACCCTGACCTCCGTCCCGACCGGTGAGCGTTACCACCTCGGAGACGCGGTCGAGATGGCTGGCGGCGGTGGAGCACTCGACACGGGTAGGGTGACTTGGCCGATCGAGTCGGTCCCCCTCGCGTGCGCCGACTACTCGGGTCCGGCCCTCTTCGTGTGGGCACCGGGGGCGCAGACCTCGTCATCGTCGGTGCCGCCTGAAGGCTGACCCGTGGCGACGGGTGGGGTCCAGTGGACGCCGCAGCACGTCCTGGATCCTGGGGGCGTGTTGTTCTCGTTGTGGCGTGCGAAGAAGGGGGTCCGGGTCTCGTCGGCAGTCGTACAAATCTGGCGCGCTTCGTGAAGCTTCGGGCGCGGGATTCGCCGATCGCCACGGCGGGTCGCGAGGTCGCTGTCGCCTGCACGACGGTGGCGAACTGGAGTGCGGGCCCACAAGCTCTACCGCAGCGGGGAGATTGTCGAGCAGCTCGACCGGCTGGCGGTTCGCGGGTCACGCGTCGAAGAGCCGTGCCGGCGGAGCCTCGCACGGCAGTGGCTCTCCACGCTCGTTCTCGTCCTGAGACTTGCCGAACGGCCCGTCTCCGGAGAGCAGCACGCCCATGTGGTGGGTGCCGACGGGCGACGCGGGACGTAGGTCGCATACCCCCGGTGGTATCTGTGACGGCCGCGCGGCGCTCGGCGCCTACGATGGGCCGGGAGGCGTGCCGATGACGAACGACGGGGTCCGGGTGCTGCTCGTCGAGGACGACCGCGAGCTCGCGGGCATGCTCGAGGAGTTCCTGACGGACGAGGGCTACCGGGTCGACCTCGCGCGCGACGGCCAGCGTGGTCTGCACCTCGGCCTGACCCGGCCGTTCGACCTCCTGGTGCTCGACCGCGGCCTGCCGGCCCTCGAGGGCCTCGACCTGCTGACGCGGTTGCGGGCACGTGGCGTCACCGCCCCGGCACTCGTCCTGTCGGCGCTCGGCAACCCGGCCGACCGGGTCGCCGGGCTCGACGCCGGCGCCGAGGACTACATGGGCAAGCCGTTCGACCTCGACGAGCTCGCGGCGCGCCTGCGAGCGCTGCACCGACGCGCGGCCGGTCCGGTGCCCACGGGCGTCCTGCGCCTCGGGTCTCGCGAGCTGGACGTCCGCGGGCGGCGCGTCACGGGCCCCGACGGCACGGCGGTCGACCTGTCCGAGCGCGAGTGCTCGCTGCTCGCGCTGCTGGCGACCCGCCCACGGCAGGTGTTCTCGCGCGCGGACATCCTCACCCACGTGTTCGACGGCGCCGACGACGAGGGCGTCGTCGACACGTACGTCTACTACCTGCGCCGCAAGCTGGGCCGGTCGGCGGTCGCGACGGTGCGCGGGCTCGGGTACCGGCTGGGTGACGCGTGAGCGGGCTGACGCCGGCCGAGCAGACCCGCCTGCGGCGCACGGCCGCCGTGCTCGGGTGGCAGACCGCGGCCCTCGTGCTCGCGAGCGTCGTGCTGGTCGCGGCGGTCGTGCTGGCCGTCGTCACGACGACGCAGGCTCGTGCGGGTGAGGACCGGCTGCGCTCGGCCGTCCGGACCGCCGACGACGTGCGGGACGCACCCGCCGGCGTGTGGCTCGCGATCGCCGGCCCGCGCGGGCTCGAGGTGTCCGACGGCATGCCCACCCCGCTCCCGGACGTGGCGGCGCTGCGTGCGGCGGCAGTCACGGGGACCGAGCAGTGGTCGCGCGTGGCGGGCGACGACGGGTCCTTCGTCGTGCTCACGGCGCCTGCGCGGGAGGGCGTGACGCAGGCGGTGCTCGACCCGCGCCCCGCGCACGAGGAGACCGAGCGGCTCGTGGCCGCGCTCGGTGTCGCGGGCGCTGCGGGGGTGCTGCTCGCGGGGCTCGGCGGCGCGTGGCTCGGCCGGCGTGCGGTGCGGCCCACCGTCGAGGCGCTCGCGCTGCAGCGGCGGTTCGTCGCCGACGCGAGCCACGAGCTGCGCACTCCCCTGACGCTGCTGACGACCCGCGTGCAGCTGCTCCGGCGCCGCCTGCAGGGCGAGGGGGTGCTCGCGCGCGACTCACGCGTCCCGGAGGCGGTCGACGGTGTGCTGGCGGACGCCCGCGCGCTGACCGCGATCCTCGAGGACATGCTCGTCGCGGCCGACACGCGCGCTCCCGAGACCGAGCCGACCGACCTGGACGCCCTCGTGCGCGGGGTGGTCGACGCCGCTGCCGCCGCCGCCGAGGAGCGCGGCGTGGCGTTGGTCCACCTCGGGGCTCCCGGGACCGGGCCGGTCGCCGAGGTCTCCCCCACGTCCGTGCGGCGCGCCGTCACGGCCCTCGTCGACAACGCGCTCGACCATGCGACGACGACCGTCGAGGTCACGACCCGCGCGACCGGGGCATCGGTGACGGTCGAGGTCGGTGACGACGGGCCCGGCCTGCCGGCGGGCGGCTCCCTCGACGTGTTCGAGCGGTTCGCGTCGCGGCGCGCGCGCAGCGACGACGGCGCGCGCCACTACGGCCTGGGGCTGGCCCTCGTCGCCGAGGTCGCCGCGCAGCACGGCGGTGCCGTCGACGCCGGTCCTCGTGCCGACGGGCGGCCCGGCACGACCGTCACGCTCACGCTCCCGGCGACGGTGCCGCGCGCGCGGCCGTGACGAGCCGGCCGTCGGGTCGCACGCCGAACGCGTCGCGCGCGCCGTGGTCGAGTGCCCATGCGACGCCGTCCGGCCCGAGCGCGAGCACGCTCGTCGCGAGCACGTCCGCGGTCGTGAGGTCCTCCGCGACGACGGTGGCCGCCAGGAGCCCGGTCGCCGGGCGACCCGTGCGGCCGTCCCACACGTGGCTGCCCCGCTCGTACACGCCCGACGTCGCGACGGCGCCGTCACCCAGCTCGACGACCGCGAGCATGCGCCGCGGGTCGTGCGGGTCCCGCACCCCGGTCCGCCAGCCGCGCCCGGGCTCGGGGACCCCGCGGGTGACGACGTCTCCCCCGGCGTTCAGGCAGAACGCGCCGCAGCCTGCGGCCGCGAGCGCGTCGGCTGCCCGCTGGGCCGCCCAGCCCTTGACCACGCCGTTCGTGTCGAGGGACCCGTCCGGTGCCCGCACGTCGAACGCGCCGCCGCTGGCCGCCGACGCGCGCTCCGCGATCGCGAGCACCTCGTGCAGGTCCGACGAGGGCGCGCACTCGCCCCGCTCGAACCGGCGCAGCTCGCTGTCCGCCAGGAACGGGCTGAACCGTGCCTCGGCCTCGCGCAGCAGCGCGAACGCGTCCGCGGCCGCACGCGCCGCGACGTCGGGCGCGGTCGCTCGGACGTCGAGCGAGAAGACCGTGCCCATGACGTGCTCGCTCACCCGCACCGGTCAGCCCCGCTGGTCGAGGATCGACTGGACCGACTCGCGGTAACCCTCGGAGGTGTACGTCGCGCCGGACACGGTGTCGATGGACGCGGACTGCGCGGCGAGGACCTCGCGGGCCAGCAGCGGGGTCGCCCGGGCCGAGATCTGTGCGCTCTCGGGGTGCGAGCTCGGGGCCTGCAGCGTGCGTACGTCGATGAGCCGGGACCCGGTGAACGTCACCTGGACCTGCACGGGCCCGTACCGGGTCTGCGCGACGGACCCGACGACCGTGACGGTCTCGGCCTGCGGCGTGCCGGTCTGCGGGTCCGCCGGGTCGGTCGCCGACGTGCCGGACCCGTCCGTCCCCGTACCCGGCGCGACGGACGTGGAGCCGGGAGCGCCGACGACGGACGGCGCCGCTCCCCCGATGCTCCCGCTGGACGCGCCGGCGGCCGTGGCGGGCGCCTCGGCCTGCGCCAGCGGGCCGAACCGCGCGAACGCGACGGTCCCGATGGTCGCCAGCGTCCCCGTGTAGATCAGCGTCCCGCGCCAGCGTGCTGCACTCATGCCAGGCTCAGCTCCTCGTGGTGGATGGCTCGCCGCGGGACGCCCAGCGCCCGTGCGACGTCGACGACCGCGGCCGTCATGGACTCGGGACCGCACACGAACACGTCGCGTCCGGCGATGTCGGGGACCGCCGCGGCGAGGTGCTCGCGGTCCAGCGGGTCGTACCCGAGCTGGGCGCGGCGTCCCGGGAGCGCCAGGTAGCGCAGGCCCGGCACGCCCGTCAGCTCACGGCCGAGCGCGAGCCCGGCGACGTCGTGCGCGCGGTGCACGACCACGACGTCGTGCCCGCGCGCGACCAGCTCCTGCGCGAGCGCCCGGATCGGGCCGATCCCCGCGCCGCCCGCGACGAGGAGCGACCGGTGGCCGCGCGCCGCGTCCGCCGTGAACCGCCCGAACGGACCCTCGACGAGTACGCGCGTCCCGGTCCGCAGCCGCGCCACGTCGGCGGAGTGGTCACCGAGCGCCGCGACCGTGACCCGCAGCCGGTGCGCGGTCGGCACCATCGACAGGGAGTACGGGTGCGCCGTGGTCAGGTGCCCGCGCACGAGGAACCGCAGCAGCACGAACTGCCCGCCACGTGCCTCCAGCTCGTCGACCGCGCGGCCCTGCAGCCACACGCTCACGACCCCGGGAGCCTCCGGCACCACGTGCTCGACGCGCAGGAGCATCCGGCGGTGCGCGAGCAGCGGCACGAGGACCCGCCACGTGAGCAGCGCGGCCGCGGTCGCGAGGTAGAGCGCGGTCCACACGGCGCGCGCCACGGGATCGGCGACGAAGTGCGCGCCGGCGGCGATCTGGTGGCCGAACGTCAGGTAGATGCCGACGTAGACCGACAGGTGCACGACGAACCAGGCCTCGTACGACAGCACGCGGCGTGCGAGCCTCGCGCTGGTCGCGCCGACGAGCACGAACAGCCCGGTGCCGACGAACGCGCTGACCATCTCGGGCTGCGTCGTCAGGATCGAGACGGCCTCGCCCCACGGCGTCTGCCGGTCGAGCAGCGCGCCGCCCACGACCATGAGGGCGACGTGCGTGAGGACCAGCAGCACGACGCTCGTCCCGAGGGACCGGTGCCACGCGACGAGGCGGTCGAAGCCGACGGCGCGCTCGAACCAGGGCACGCGGCCGATGAGCAGGAGCTGCGCGCACACCAGGAACGCCGCCAGGAGGCCCGCCAGCTCCCCCGCGCCCGTGGCCGCGCCGCCGGGCGTGGCGCCCGCCGCCGCGGGCGTCCCGCTCCACCAGAAGGCCACGACGAGGAGGCAGCCGACCACCAGCGCACCGCGCACGACCGCGCCGCCCGGTGCGGCGCCACGCGGGACGGGTCGCGGGAGGCGGGCGGACGCGGTGCGGGGTCGTCCCTCGAGGATCGTGCTCATGGGGACGATCGTGACGACCGATTCTCAGAGCGTTCTCGGAAGCGGGCGGCGCCGTGCGGGTCAGCGGTGGCGAGGGAGCTTGAGGACGTAGCGCTCCTCGGTGACGTCCGGGTCTCGCGGCAGCGCCATCCGCTCGCCGGTGCGAGCGAACCCCGCGCGCACGTACAGGTCGCCGGCGGCGTTGTTGCCGTCCACGAGCCAGAGCGACAGCGTCCGGGCCTTGTCGGCGATCGCCGCCTGCCGGACGGTGTCGAGCAGCGCCCACCCGATGCCGCGTCGGCGCGCTTCCGGCGCGACCCACAGGCTCACGATGTGCCGGTCGTCCGTGGGCGAACCCGGTTCCAGGAGCATCGAGACGAGCCCGCGGGTGAGCCCGTCGGCATCGACCGCGATCCAGGTCGGCACGGTGCGGGTGCGCATGCGCCAGTGCTTCTCCTTGAACCGCTCCTCGCGCTCGAGCGACGAGCCGAAGACGCCCGGGTCCTCGCGGAGAGCGCGCAGCCGGATCTCACGCACTCGCGCCCAGTCGTCTTCAGTTGCCAGCGTGATCTGCACGTTCACAGGATGCCGTACGAACCGGCTCTCACTGGCCACCGCCGTGCCCGAGCGGGTCGGGCACGGCGCGCGCGACGTCCGCGACCTCCTCCTCCGGGCGGGGCGGGATGGTCTCGTCCTGCTCGAGCAGCGGGATCTCGTCGGCGTGGGGCGGCAGGTCAGGGTGCGTGCCGGTCATGACGTCACCTCCGGGGTGAGCGAGCTCGAGGGACTCCCCCGCGGTGAGCACGACGAGCTCGCTGTCGCGCACCAGACGGCCGACGAGGGCGTGCAGCAAGCCGAGACCACGGTCGTTGAGGAGCCCGTCGTGGATCGGCACGATGCGCCGGGCCCCGATGTCGCGCGCCCGGTCGACGGCGTCCGTCAGGCTGAACCACGGGCCGGAGATCGGCAGGAGGAGCACGTCGGGCGCGTCCGTGGGCTGCACGTGCGCGTCGCCGGGGTGCAGCACGCCTGCGACGAGGTATGCGACGTTCGGGATGCGCGGGATGTCCGGGTGGATGACGGCGTGCCACTCCCCCAGGACCCGCACCTGGAAGCCAGCGGCCTCCACATGGTCCCCGCCGCTCACGACGTGCAGCCGCTCCTGCGGGGCACCTGCCTCGCGCAGCAGCGCGACGACGGGCGCGGGACCCCACAGCGGGACGCCACCGCGGACCGCGTCCGCGACGGTCTCGACCGCGAGGTGGTCCGCGTGCTCGTGGGTCACGAGGATCGCCTGGGCGCCCGCGAGGGCGTCGTCGAGGCGGGAGAACGCGCCGGGGTCGACGACGAGGTGGCGGGTCTCGTCGTCGAACCGCACGCAGGAGTGCCCCCACCGGGTCAGGCGCAGTGTCATGGGGCGATTCTGCGCGCCCACCAGCGCGGACGCACGCCGCCGCGCCCGACTTCCTCCCGGTCCGCCCGGTTCGTGCCCGCTGGACACGGTCTCCCCGGGCGCGCCGCAGCCGATACGGTTGCCAGGTGCTCGTGCTCGGTGTGTGCAGCCTCAAGGGTGGCGTCGGCAAGACGTCCGTGACGCTCGGCCTGGCCTCCGCGGCCCTCGAACGAGGGCTGCGCACCCTCGTCGTCGACATGGACCCGCAGGGCGACTGCTCCATGTCGCTCGGCGCGCGCGCCGAGGGCGGCGACGTGTCCGACGTGCTCGACGCCCCGAACGCCGAGACGGTGCGGTCCGCGACCGTGGCGAGCTCGTGGGCCGAGGACGGTCTCGACGTGCTCGTCGGCTCGGAGCGCAACGCCAAGCACGACCGCCTCGGCGATGACGACCTCGACCGGCTGCGGTTCGCGCTGTCGTGGGTCCAGGACTACGACCTGGTCCTGGTCGACTGCCCGCCGTCGCTCGGCTCGCTCACGCGCACGGGCCTGACCGCGTGCGACCGGGCCATGGTCGTCACGGAGCCCGGGCTGTTCGCCGTGATGGCCGTCGGCCGCGCGATGCGCACGATCGACGAGCTGCGGCGCGGGCCGGCGCCGCAGCTGCAGCCGCTCGGCATCACCGTGAACCGCGTGCGGGCGCGCTCGCTCGAGCAGGCGTACCGCCTCGAGGAGCTCGGCTCGCTGTACGGGCCCCTTCTGCTGGCGCCCTCGGTGCCCGAGCGGGCGGCGCTGCAGCAGGCGCAGGGTGCCGCGCAGCCCGTGCACGCGTGGCCCGGCCAGGCCGCCGCCGAGCTGTCGGGCATCTTCGACGCGCTCCTGGACCGCGCGCTGCGCGCGCCGCGTCGCTAGCTAGCACCGCTCCCCGCCTGTCGAGCGCCCGGCCACGACGAAGGCCCGGGTCGCAGGGACCGCGGGCCTTCGTGGACGTCGGGTGATGCTGGGGCTCAGCCCGCGGTACGTGCGCGCCGGCGCAGCGCCAGCTCGTCGTGCACGTCCTGGCCGGTGGGCGCGGGGGTCTCCTCCTCGGCGCGCTCCGTCGGGAGCTCGGCGAGCGAGCCCTCCACCTCACGCCACACGCGGCCGACCGCGATGCCGAAGACACCCTGCCCGCCCTGGACCAGGTCGATGACCTCGTCCGCCGACGTGCACTCGTAGACCGAGGCGCCGTCGGACATGAGCGTGATCTGGGCCAGGTCGTCGACCCCGCGCTCCCGCAGGTGCCCGACCGCGGTGCGGATCTGCTGCAGCGAGACGCCCGTGTCGAGCAGGCGCTTGACCACCTTGAGCACCAGGATGTCGCGGAACGAGTAGAGCCGCTGCGTGCCCGAGCCGGTGGCCGGGCGGACGGCGGGCTCCACCAGGCCCGTGCGGGCCCAGTAGTCCAGCTGCCGGTACGTGATGCCCGCGGCGCGGCACGCGGTGGGGCCGCGGTAGCCGGTCGCGTCGTCCAGGTCCGGCAGGTCGTCGTCGAACAGGAGGCCCTGCGCGCGCTGCGGGACGATCGTCACGTCCTCCGCGTTCTCGTTGGCCACGCTTCCTCCAGTCGTCGTACGGTCGTGCGATCGCCCGACCGCCTGAGGGCAACGCTAGGGACCCCGACCCCCGGACGCAACGACACGCGGGGCGTGTCGCGGCGGGCGTGTCTGAAGTTCAACCTCAACCTGAAGGTTGACGTCCGGATCACCTCTCGCCGGGCTCGTCGCCCGTCTCGAAGTCCTCCGGCGTCACCTGGTCCAGGAACTCCCGGAACCGCTCGACGTCGTCGTCCGGGCTGTCCTCGCGCTGCACCTCGACACCCGCGACCGCGACCACCTCGGCCGAGCACAGCACCGGGATGCCGAACCGCAGCGCCACCGCGATCGCGTCCGAGGCGCGCGAGTCCACCCGCGCACCGTTGCCCAGCAGCAGCTCGGCGTAGAAGACGCCGTCCTCGAGCCGGGTGATCGCCGCGCGCTGCACCTGGTCGCCCTCCGCGAGGATCACGTCCCGCAGCAGGTCGTGCGTCATCGGACGCGGCGGCACGACGCCCGCCTGGGCGGCCGCGATGGCACCCGCCTCGTGCGGGCCGACGAGGATCGGCACGACGAGCTCGGAGTCCGGGTCCAGGAGCAGCACGACGTTCTCGTCCACGGTCGGGTGCCGTCGCACCCCGACCACCTCGACGACGACGAGATCCGGGTCCACAGGGTCCACGCTACGTCGCCCGCCGCCGCTTCGCGCCGGACGCGCGACGAACGCGTGAGCCCGCGTCCTCCGCGCCTGGGCGGGCCGCCGTCACGGCAGGAGGTCGGCCACCGACGAGCGCACGAGCGCCGTGTGCATCCGCGCGCACAGCTCCCCGAGCTCCGCCGCGATCGTCGCCGCACGCGCGCGCGCCGACGCGTTGCGCTGGCCCTTCCACGGCGCCACCGCCTGCTCGACGAGGTCCGCCTGCCGCTCCGCGGCCGCGCGGAACTGCCGCAGGTGCCGCACGTCGATGCCGTGCTCGGCGAGCGCCGCGGCGGTCACCACGACCTCGCGCGCCCACGGCTCGAACCCGCCGCCGGGGCCGGGCGTCAGCACGCCGGCCTCGACCAGCTCTGCCACCAACGTCGCCTCGACCCCGGCGTCACGCGCGAGCGCGTCGGCGGACAGCCGCGTGTCCGGGCGCGCCAGGACCCCGTCGGCGGCCGCCAGGCGGGCCCGGGGGGTCGGCTCGTCCTCCTCACCCGCGTCCAACGCGGCCAGGCGCTCGCCGATGACCTTGAGCGGCATGTAGCGGTCGCGCTGCTGGCGCAGCACGAAGCGCAGGCGCTCGACGTCCGCCGGCGAGTACTGCCGGTAGCCCGCCGGGGTACGCACCGGCTCCACGAGACCCTGCTCCTCGAGGAACCGCAGCTTCGAGGGAGTGACCGCCGGGAACTCGATCTGCAGCGCCTGCAGCACGTCCGAGATGCGCATGGACGCCCGGCGCGAGATGCCCCGCGGCCAGGGCTCCTGCTCGCGGGACGCGGCGCTCTCGCCCGTCGCGTCGCCGGGCGCCGCGGCGTCGACGGACCCGACATCGGCCGTCGAGGCGGCGACCCGCTCGGTGGCGGAGCGACGAGCGCTCGAGGTCCCGCTCACGGCCGGGTCCCCGTGCGCGTCATGCGTCCTCGCGGTGCGGGCTCGGGTGGAACGTCATGCGGTACTTGCCGATCTGCACCTCGTCACCCGAGCGCAGCGCCGCCGAGTCGATCCGCTGGCGGTTCACGTACGTACCGTTCAGCGAGCCGATGTCCCGCACGACGAAGTGCGAGCCCTCACGGACGAACTCCGCGTGCTTGCGCGAGACCGTCACGTCGTCGAGGAAGATGTCCGCCTGCGTCGACCGGCCCGCGACCGTGCGCTCCGCGTCCAGCAGGAACCGGGCGCCGGCGCTCGGACCCCGCTGCATCACGAGCAGCGCGGACGTCGGCGGCAGCGCCTGCACCGCGGACGACTCGTCGGGCGTCAGCCCGACCGGCGCGCCCTGCTCGATCTCGACCGGGCCGATCTGGCCGAAGTTGACGGTCGTCTCCGGGCCGGCGGCGTGCGTCGCCCGCTCGTCGTCGGTCATCAAGGCCTCCCGTGTCCGTCATCGGTTGTGTCGTCGAACCCACCGTCGGGTCGCGTCCCGATCGGTCCACCCTATGCAATCGGCGGGCCCGAGCGCAGCCCTCCGGCCGCGTCGCGCCCCGATCGTCAGCCCGCCTCGATCGGTACCGGGCTCGCGTACGCCGGGTCGGGCAGCGTACGGACCGCGGACACCACGACCTCGTCGCGCTCCTCGACCGTCCCGGTCGCGCCCGTGCCACGGACCGTCGCCATCGCCCCGCCCGGGATCTGCAGCGCGATCGACAGCGTCGACGGGTCGCCGATCGCCGACCACACGTACGGCGGCTCGAGGCGCTCCCCGTCCAGCAGCACGTCACCGCGCGTCCCCGTGAACGCCGAGCTGGCGGTGATGCGGCGGTCGTTGAGCTGGATCGCCTCCGCGCCCGCGTTCCGCAGCTCCTCGAGCATGTTGAGCATCGTCACGGGCTGCAGGTCGCGGCCGGGGTCGAGCAGCGTCACCTGGACGCCCGGACCCTGCGCCGGGAGCCGGCCGGAGAGGATGCCCTGCGTGATCGCGCTGCGACGCAGCGAGTCGATCGCCGCGGCCTGACCGTCCGAGCCCGATGCGAGCCGGTCGCGCTCGCCGCGCAGCTCCGAGACCTCGCGACGCAGCTGGTCACCACGCTCGGTCGTCTCGTCGAGCACGCGGACGAGCTCCGACTGGCGCAGCCCCGACAGCGCGCTCTCGTCGTTCTGACGCACCTGCACGACGACCGCGAACCCGAGCAGCGCGCAGAGCACGCCGGCGGCGATCTGGGCGCGCGTCGCACGCGGTGCCATCGCACGCGCGAGCGTGGCCCAGCCGCTGCGCGACGGGACGTCGACCAGCCCGGCGCTCGTCGCGGGCACCGCGGCCTGCGCAGCGGCCTGCTCGTCGGCCTGCTCGTCGGTGAGCCCCTCGTCGGCGGCTGCGTCGTCGACCGCTGCGTCGTCGGCGGCTGCGTCGTCGGTCGCCGTCTCGTCCGCATCCGGCTCGCTCGGCGGCACGTCGGCCGGTTCGCCGTCGGACTCGGCGAGCGTGCCGCGCGGGTCCCCCGGCAGGTCGTCGAGCTCGTCGTCGGACGGCGGCAGCGGGTCGTACAACGGGCGCGCGAGCTCGTCGTCCGACGGGACACGGGCGTCGACCGCGTCGTCGTCCACCGCCTCGTCGTCCTCCGCTTCGTCGTCCGCCGCTGTGTCGCCCGGCCTGCGGTCGGACGTCTCCTCGGACACGTCGTCGGGCATGTCGTCGGGCGTGCCGTCGGGCGCGTCGTCGAGGAACCCGTCGTCGGGGACCTCGTCGTCCGACACGCCGGCCTCGTTCGACGCCGGCAGGGCGGCCCGGTCGTCGGGCGGCTCGGGCTGCCGGGGCGCGTCGTCGTCCGTCGGGGGCGTGTCGGCGAGCGGGTCGAACACCGCGGGCACGACCGCGTCAGGGACCGCGGGCCGGACGCGGTCCTCCCGCGCGGGGTCGGCGGCGGGGTCGCGAGCGGTCACGGTCAGGCCTTGAACAGGTGGCGACGGATCGACGCGGCGTTGGAGAAGATGCGGATGCCGAGGACGACGACGACGGCCGTCGAGAGCTGGCTGCCGACCCCGAGCTGGTCGCCGAGGAACACGATCAGCGCCGCGACGATCACGTTCGACAGGAACGAGATGAGGAAGACGCGGTCGTCGAAGATGCCGTCGAGCATCGCGCGGACACCGCCGAAGATCGCGTCGAGCGCGGCGACCACGGCGATCGGCAGGTACGGCTGCAGCTCGGCGGGCACGGTGGGCTGCAGGACGAGGCCGGCGACCACGCCGATCACGAGTCCGATCACCGCGATCACGGCTGTCCCTCCCCAGGCTCACGCACGGTTGCCACCTGCGGCTCGGCGGGCAGCGCGGCCGCGTGCGTGGCCGACCCTGCCACACGCGCCCCGCGGGACGAAACCGACCGGCTCGGCGCGTCGCCCGCCCGGCGGTCCGCCGCGGCGTCGAGCGACGACCCGTCGGCGGTGCCGGCGCCGTGGTCGAGCGTGCCGTCGGTGGTCGGGCCGGGTGTTGCGCGGTCGTCGGCGGCCGGCGGGGTCGGACGCAGCGCGTCGGGCAGCGCGTCGTCGGGCACGGTCGCGTGACGCAGCGTGACCTGCCCGGCACCGGGCAGCGAGAGCTCGTCCTGCCGGGAGATGTCCACGCCGATGCCGTAGGTGGTGCGCAACGCGGTGAGCAGCTGGCCGGCCGTGTCCCGGGCCAGTCCGGTCTGGAGCTCGACCGGGTTGCCGAGCGCCTCGACGCGGTACGGACCGGACAGCGGCACGAGGTCGACGAGCACGGCGCTTCCGGCGCTGCGGATCGCGGTCGTGGCCGTCACACGCTGGTCGTTGATCGCGATCGCCTCGGCACCGGCGGACCACAGGCCGTTCACCAGGATCTGGAGGTCGACGTCCTGCACGCGCGCGTCGTCGTCGCCCGCGTCCGGGTCCGCGTCGGGGGCGTCCGAGAGCTCGACGCGCAGCCCGGAGCCGGCCACCGGCACCTGACCGGCCTCGACGACGCCGACCGCGGCCGCCTCCTGCAGCAGGGTGCTCTCGGGCCCGACGAGCGCGGACTGCAGCGCGGTGATGTTCGAGCTGAGCGCGGCGACCTCCTCCTGCAGCGCGGCGGCCTCCTCGCTCCGGTCGACGATGCTCGACTCGAGCAGCTCACGCGCCTCCTGCGCGGCCGCGGTCGGCTGGTGGAGGGCGATCGCCGCGGCGGAGCTGGCGAGGCCCACCCCGACGGCGACGACGAGGACCACGGCCCGGCGCGCGGCGTACGGGCGCGTCGCGTTCCCGGCCGCGCGGCGCGCAGCCACGAGCGCGTACCCCTCGTCGAGGGACGAGCTGTAGACCTCGTTGAGCAGCGTCATCGACGCGTCGGGCCGCCGCCCGCCGCGCTCCGCCGTGGTGTGCCGCGTCGTCACGCGGGGGCCTCACGCGTGGGCGGGGCGTGCAGCAGCCGGCGGGCCTGGAGCAGGTACAGCGCACCCGCGAACCAGTACAGGCCCACGCCCCACAGCGCGAACGCCCATCCGGCGACCTCCGCGACCGTGCCGACCCACGAGTCCCACGACGCGAGGAGCAGGAGCGGGAACGCGTACAGGAGGGCGAACGTGCCGGCCTTGCCCGCGAGGTGCACCTGCGGCGGCGGGTAGCCCGCGCGCCCGAGCGCGATCAGCATGATCCCGAGCACGACCTCGCGCGCCAGGATCACGACGAGCAGCCACAGCGGCACCACGTCCCGCCAGACGAGCCCCACGAGCGTGACAGCGATGAACAGCCGGTCCGCCGCCGGGTCGAGGAGCTGGCCGAGCCGGCTGACCTGACCGAGCCGACGGGCGAGCACGCCGTCGAGCCAGTCGCTCGCCCCGGAGACCGCGAGGACCACCACCGCCCAGCCGTCCCGACCGGACGCGATGAGCACGCCGAACACGGGGACGAGCAGCAGCCGCGCGAAGCTGATGGCGTTGGGCACCGTCAGGACGCGCGTCGTCACGGCCGGACCCTCGCCGTGGTCGTCCCGGGTGCCCTGCTCTGCCTGCTCCGTCACGCGGTCGCCGTTCCCTCGTCGTGTGCGGGCCCGATCCTATGCGGCCCGCACGCGACCCTCGCGCACCCGCGCGGCGCGCGTGCGAGGCTGTCGACGTGCACACCAACGACCCGGACGTGATCGACCGCCTGCTGCGCGCCCCCGGGCGGTGGGCCGTCGTGGGGCTGTCGCAGAACACGTCCCGCGCGGCGTACGGCGTCGCGGCGTACCTGCAGCAGCTCGGCCACGAGATCGTGCCGGTGCACCCGTCCGGGGCGACCGTGCACGGCGCCCCGGGGTACGCGACGCTCGACCAGGTGCCGGGTGACCTCGACGTCGTCGACGTGTTCGTCAACGCGGGCCTCGCGGGCGGTGTCGTCGACGAGGCGATCGCGCGCGGCGCGCGTGCGGTCTGGCTGCAGCTCGACGTCGTCGACGAGGCCGCGGCGGCCCGGGCGAGGGACGCCGGACTGGACGTCGTGATGGACACCTGCCCCGCGATCGAGGGTCGCGCCCGGGGCCTGTGACCGCAGCCTGCGGTCCCGGTGTGCGCGAACTCACCCGGGTCCCGCCCGGCCGTGGCCTGCACCGGCACGCCCGTGGCGGGTAGGCTGTCGCCGATCGCGGAGTTCGTCGCGTCCCCCAGAAGTTCGAGTCGACCGATGCCCTGGCTGCCAGCCGGCGTCGCGTCGCGTACGTGAGGCACCTGCAGTCACCTGCCGGGTGCGTGTCGGGGCTGCGACAGCCGTGCGCCATCCGGGCGCCGGTTCAGTCCTCCCTCGAACGGAACGGCCTTCCATGTCGCTGCCCTCGGGCACCCGTGCGCCTTCGCACGTCCTCACCGACCCCTCGACCGACGCGGGCACCCCCGTGCCTGCCGGTCCCGACTCCCCCGTCGCCCCGTCGGGTCCCACGTTCGACGACCTCGGCCTGCCCGCCGCGCTGCACCGCGCGGTGACGGACCTCGGCTTCACCACCCCGTCGGCCATCCAGCAGCGCGCCGTCCCGGCCCTGCTCGGCGGGCGTGACCTGCTCGGCGTCGCGCAGACCGGCACCGGCAAGACCGCCGCGTTCGGCCTGCCCCTGCTCGCCGCGGTCGACCCCGCGCTGCGTGCCGTGCAGGCCGTCGTCCTCGCCCCGACGCGCGAGCTCGCGATGCAGGTCGCCGACGCGATCTCGTCGTTCGCGAAGCACCTGCCCGGCGTCGACGTCGTCCCCGTGTACGGCGGCTCGCCGTACCTGCCGCAGCAGCGTGCGCTGCAGCGCGGTGCGCAGGTCGTCGTCGGCACGCCGGGGCGTGTGATCGACCACCTCGAGCGCGGGTCCCTCGTGCTCGACCAGGTGCGGTTCCTGGTCCTCGACGAGGCCGACGAGATGCTGCGCATGGGCTTCGCGGAGGACGTCGACAAGGTCCTGTCGCGAGCACCGCGGCAGCGTCAGGTCGCGCTGTTCTCCGCGACGATGCCGACGCCGATCCGCCGTGTCGCCGAGCAGCACATGGTCGACCCGGTCGAGGTGACCGTCGCCCGCCAGTCCTCGACCGTGACGAGCGTGCGCCAGACCTACGCGGTCGTCCCGTTCCGACACAAGGCCGGTGCGCTCGCGCGCGTCCTCGCGGTCACCGACGCGGACGCCGCGATCGTGTTCGTCCGTACGCGGGGCAACGCCGAGGAGCTGGGTTCGGCGCTCGTGGAGCGCGGGGTCTCGGCGGCGTACATCTCGGGCGACGTCGCCCAGGGCGAGCGCGAGAAGATCGTCGAGCGGCTGCGCAGCGGCGCCCTCGACGTGCTTGTCGCCACGGACGTCGCGGCGCGCGGGCTCGACGTCGAGCGCATCGGCCTCGTCGTCAACTTCGACGTGCCGCGCGAGCCGGAGACGTACGTGCACCGCATCGGTCGCACCGGCCGTGCGGGCCGCGACGGCACCGCGCTCACGTTCGTCACGCCCGCCGAGCAGTCGCGACTGCGCACCATCGAGCGCACCACGCGCACGTCGCTCGAGCAGGTCACCATCCCGTCGCCCGCCGAGGTCAGCGCGCACCGGGTGCGCACCCTGCTGGAGCGCGTGCCGCAGCGCACGTCCGCCGGTCGCCTGGACGTGTACCGCACGGCGGTCGCGGACCTCGTGCGCGAGGACCCGGGAGCCGACCTGGCCGACCTGCTCGCCACCGTGCTCGCGCTCGCCGTCGGCGACGAGGGCCCCGGCGCTGCCGACGACCTCGACGACGCGCTCGCGCGTGCCGCGGCGGCCCCGTCGCACGACCGGGTCGGCGCGTCCCGCGACGGAGCCCCGCCGCGCGAGCGTCGCCGCACGAGCACCCACATCGCCGGCGGTCCGCCGCGGTGGCGCGTCGCCGTCGGGCACCGCGACGGCCTCCAGCCGGGCGCGCTCGTCGGCGCGCTCACGGGCGAGGGCGGCCTCACGGGCGCGGACGTGGGCAAGATCGACATCTTCCCGAGCTTCGCGCTGGTGGACATCCCCGGCGGCCTGTCCGCCGAGGCCGTCGACCGGCTGTCCCGCACGCGCGTCGCGGGACGCCCGCTGCGGATCCGGGTGGACTCGGGCCCGCGTGGCGGCCACGGCGACTCCGGGCCGCGCGGCGGTCACGGTGCGAGCCGCGCCGGGCATGCCCCGTCGCGCGCGCGCTCCTGACACCCCGCGTTCCTGACCCCTGGGGCGCGGCGCGGGACCCGGCGCCGCTCCTGACACGCGAACGGCCTCGCCCTTCCCGGGCGAGGCCGTTCGCGTCCGGTCACAGGTGCGTGCGCACCGGCCCCGCCGCCGCGCGTGCCAGCGCGATGTCGGCCTCGCGCAGCACGGCCGACGCGTCGGCGCAGCCCCGCACGCTCGGCACGACACCGACCCGCACGCGCTCGCCCAGCTCGGCCTCGAGCGAGTCGATCACACGGCGCACGCGCATCGGCACGCCCGCGCCCGCGGTGTCCTCCAGCAGCAGCGCGATCTGGTCCTCCGCGATGCGTGCCGCGGTGTCGCCCGCGCGGACCGCGGCCTGCAGCCGCTCGGCGAGCTGGCGGACCGAGACCGTGGGCTCGCCGCGCGAGACCTGGTCGAGCCCGGGCAGCCGGACCACGACGAGCGCGCAGTCGAACTCGTGCACGCGGTGGGCCCGCACGACCGCGCCGCCGAGCCGGTCGAGGAACAGCAGCCGGGTCGCGAGGCCCGTCTCGGACTCGCGCAGCGCGTCCTGCTGCTGCGCGATCTCGGACTGCTTGCGCTCGGTGACGTCGACGATGGTCCCGACGACGCGCGCGGGGCAGCCCGCGTCGTCGAGCACGGTCATCGCACGGCACATCAGCCAGCGGTAGTCGCCGGTCGCGGAGCGCACGCGGTGCTCGAGCTCGAGCGTCGTGTCGACCCCGGCGAGCGCGGCGGCGATCGCGGTCGAGACCTCGTCCCGGTCCGCCGGGTGCACGCGCTCGAGCCACTCGGTCGGCGAGGAGCCCACGGCGTCGTCGTCGTAACCGAGCGTGCGCTTCCAGCGTGGCGAGTAGTAGACCGTGCCGGCCGAGACGTCCCAGTCCCACGTGCCGTCGTCGGCGGCCATCGACGCGAGCGCGTAGTGCTCCTCGCTCGCCCGGACCGCGTCGGCCAGCGCACGCTCGCGGGCGGCGGCCTGCTCGAGCTGCACGCGCTGCTCGTGCAGCGACTCGAGCATGCTCTGCTGGTCGAGCGCGACCGCGAGCAGCGCGGCCCAGTGGTTGGCGCGGTCCCGGGCCGTGGTGGACCGGGCGTCGACGGCGCCCTCGAGCGCGAGCAGCCCCCAGTCGCTGTTCCCACAGGTCACAGGCACGACGAACGTCGCCTCTGCCGTCATGCCGCCACGCAGCATCGCGGCGGGCGGGAACTCCGCGGCGACCGTGCGGCTGCCGACGAGCCGCGCGAGCCCGCCGGACCCGTCGCGGACCCCGACGATCTCGAGCGGGCGGTCCGGGCCGGACGAGTCGTCCGCCCACAGCGCGAGGCACGCACGGCCGCGCAGCGAGCGCGGCAGCCAGTCGAGCGTGCGCGGGTCGGCGCCGTCGCTGCGCAGCAGGTCGGTCGCGACCTCGTACTGGTGCACGAGGGTCGACTCGAGCCGCCCGGCGCGCTGCAGGAGCGCGGCAGTGCAGCCGCGCGTCAGGGCGAGGATGACCTCGGTCGTCGCGGACTCGACGGCCTCGCGGGCGCGCGCGTCGAGCTCGTCGCCCGCGAGGAGGGCGTCGTGCGCCCGCCGCACGACCGCGACCAGGAGCTCGAGAGCGTCCGGGTAGGGCTGCAGGCCGGTGGTGAGCTCGGTGAGGCGGGACATCGCGAGGTCCTCGGGCAGCACTCCCCCGCGGGCCGCGGTGAGCGGCTCGACGACCGCGCGCCACCACGCCTCCTGGGGCGACCGCCGCTCGTGGCGCTCACCACCGCGCACCCCGCGGCCGTCGGTGTGGCTGTCGCGGTGCCCGCGCGCGGCGTGCGGGGCCGGCACGGTGACCCGTCCGCCCGCGAACGCGGTGCGCACCAGGTCGAGCAGCTCGTCGCGCCAGTCGGTGCCCGAGTCCTCGATGCGGCGCAGCGGCGTGCACCCGCACGACTCGCGCACCACGAGCGACGTCGGCGTCCGGTGCTCGCCGACGGGCACCGCCTCGCCGCGCAGCCGCGCGAGCAGGAGGCGGACGGCGGCCTCGCCGACGCGGTCGAAGTGCGCGTCCACGGTGGTCAGGCGCGGGGTGAGCCGTGCGCCGAAGTCGGCGTGGTCGAACGCGACCACCGCCTGGTCGCGCGGGACCGACAGGCCGGCCTGGCGCAGCCCGGCGACGAACCCCGAGGCGTTGCGGTCGGTCGCGACGACGACCGCGGTGGTCCGCATGCCGTCGGCGAGCATGAGCCGGGCGGCGGCCTGGCCGCCGGCCTCGTTGTTGTCGCTCGCGGGGTACACCCAGCCGTCGTCAGGGGCGATGTCGTTGGCCAGCAGCGTCTCGCGGTAGGCCTCGAACCGCTCTCTCATGTCCCGCTGGTCGAGACAGCCGATGAACCCGATGGACCTGTGACCGTGCGCGACCAGGTGCTCGACGGACGCGCGCACGCCGTGCGCGTTGTCGGGCAGCACCACCGGCGCGGTGCCCGTGGACTCGTCCTCGCTGACCAGTACGACCGGGATCCCGGAGTGCTCGAGGGCGAGGAGCCGGTCGGCCGGCAGGGCGCCCGAGAGCACCACGAGACCGTCGACCGCGTCGATCGCCACGGGGACGTCGTCCGAGGTCACGACGGGTTCCCGCTCGAGTCCGGCCCGGTACGTCTGGACTGCGACGACCCGGTGCCCGCCTGCCCTGCACGCGCGCGCGACCCCGGCGATCACCGCGCCGAAGTAGAAGCCCCCCACGACGGGGGCGAGTACGCCGACCGTCCTCCGCGCAGGCCCGGGGAGGGTCCCCCGCCGCGCTGGTGTCGCTGCCGTCACCGGTCACCCCGTCCACATCGTCGGAGCCGAGATGATGCCATTCGTCCGCATCGGGCGACAGACTAGGTGATCGTGGCAACTCCGGCAGCCCCCAGATCAGGACGACGACCGACCATCGCCGACGTGGCTCGCGCCGCGGGCGTGTCGACGGCGGTCGTGTCGTACGCCCTCAACGACCGACGCGGCGTCTCCGTGGCGACTCGGGAACGCGTGCTGCGCGTGGCCGACGAGCTCGGCTGGCGCCCCAACCCCGCCGCACGCTCCATGCGTGCGGGTGCCCAGGCCGTGGGCCTCGCGGTCGTCGCCGGCGAGACGTTGCACGGCGCGCCCGTGCTCGACGTCGTCGCGGTGCTGCAGCGCGCGCTGCACGACCGCGGGCTCGGGGTGGACCTGCGGGTGGTCCCCGACGTGGCCGCGGCGGCGGAGCTGTACCGCCGGTGGGGCGCGGAGCGGCGGTGCGAGGTCGTCGTCGTCCCCGAGGTGCGCTCCGACGACGTGCGCCTGCGCGCCGCGACCGAGGCGGGGCTGCGGCCCGTGGCCATCGGACCCGTCGGCGTCGCGCCCGGTCTCGCGGCCGTCGAGGTGGACGACGAGGAGGCGTACGCGCGTGTCGCCCGCTACCTGCGGGGCCTCGGGCACGCCCGGGTGGCGCTCGTGGCGGACCCCGCGGACCGGCTGCGCACGGCCGCGTGCGAGCGGGGCATGCGGGAGGGTCTCGGTGACGGTGACGTGTCCGTGGACGTCGTGGTGACGGACGGCAGCGTCGAGGGTGCGGCGGGCGCGACCCGACGGCTGCTCACGCAGTCGGTGCGGCCGACGGCGGTGGTGCTGGCGAGCGACGTCATGGCGCTCGCGGGGCTGGACGTGGCACGTCGCACGGGCCTCGTCGTGCCGTGGGACGTGTCGGTCGTGGCGGGTGCGGACAGCGTGCTGTGCCGCCTGGCGACGCCCGCGCTCACGAGCCTGCCCGCGCTCGCGCACGACCTGGGTGCCGCGCTCGCGGCGGCGGTGACAGGGACCCTGGACGCGGGTGGCGACGGCGAGCCGACGCGCGTCCCGCTCGCGGTGGGCGCCCTCGCGGTGCGTGGGAGCACGGCTCCCCACGCGCACTGAGCGCCGCCCCGCGGGGGCCGCCGGGGGTCCTCGGCGCGCTCCTCGGGGTGGTCCGGGCGCGGGACGAACCGTGACGGACCCCGCTGAACCGTGTCACGGAACCGCTTCCGGAGGTGTCCGGTATCGGCGAATCGATTAGGGCCTCCCCTGGAGTACGCACGCGTGGTGGGTTGAGTCCTGGTCACCGACGACCCCGGCGACCCTCGCCCGCGCACTGTCGCGCGGGAGTGCCGTTCGACCACACGGAGGACCACGTGTCCCGACACGGACCCAGCGTCGCCAGGCGGCGCCGTCGTACCGTCGGCGCAGCCACGACGGCCGCACTCGTCGCAGTTCCCCTCACCCTGTCGTTCCTGTCGCCGGCCTCGGCTGCCGAGGCGCGGGTCGACAACCCCTACGCCGGGGCCGTCCAGTACGTGAACCCGACGTGGGCGAGCTCGGTGCGCGCGTCGGCGGCCAAGCAGAGCGACGCGTCGCTCGCGGCGAAGATGCAGACCGTCGCCAAGCAGCCGACGGCGGTCTGGATGGACCGCATCAGCGCGATCACCGGCAACGCCGACGGCAAGGGCCTGAAGTTCCACCTCGACAACGCGGTGCAGCAGCAGAAGGCCGCGGGCAAGCCGCTGGTCTTCAACCTCGTCATCTACGACCTGCCCGGCCGTGACTGCTACGCGCTCGCCTCGAACGGTGAGCTGCCCGCCACCGACGCGGGCCTCGCGCGCTACAAGACCGAGTACATCGACGCGATCGCCGCGCTGCTCGGCAAGTCCGAGTACTCGAACCTGCGGATCGCCGCGACGATCGAGCCCGACTCGCTGCCGAACCTCGTGACGAACAACAGCGAGGCCGCGTGCCAGCAGGCCGCGCCGTACTACCGGCAGGGCGTGAAGTACGCGCTCGACAAGCTGCACGCGCTGGGCAACGTCTACAACTACATCGACATCGGCCACTCGGGCTGGCTCGGCTGGGACTCGAACGCCGGCCCCGCGGCGAAGCTCTTCGCCGAGGTCGCCAAGTCGACCGTCGCCGGTTTCGCGTCGATCGACGGCTTCGTCTCCGACGTCGCGAACACCACGCCGCTCGAGGAGCCGTTCCTCACGGACCCGACGCTCTCGCTCGGTGGCAACCCGATCCGCTCGAGCAAGTTCTACGAGTGGAACAACGACTTCGACGAGGTCGACTTCACGGCGCACATGCACCGGCTGCTCGTCGCCGAGGGCTTCCCGACGAGCCTCGGCATGCTCATCGACACGTCGCGCAACGGCTGGGGCGGCCCGAACCGTCCGACGAAGGTCTCGACCAGCACCAACGTCGACACCTACGTCAACGAGTCGCGCGTCGACCGTCGCGTGCACCGCGGCGCGTGGTGCAACCCGCTCGGCGCGGGCATCGGCGAGCTCCCGAAGGCGTCGCCGTCCGGCTACACCGCGTCGCACCTCGACGCGTTCGTCTGGATCAAGCCCCCGGGTGAGTCCGACGGCGCGTCGACGGAGATCGAGAACGACCAGGGCAAGCGATTCGACCGCATGTGCGACCCGACCTTCGTCTCGCCGAAGCTGTCGAACCAGCTCACGGGCGCCACGCCCAACGCGCCGCTCGCCGGCCAGTGGTTCGAGGACCAGTTCGTCACGCTCGTGAAGAACGCCTACCCGGCCATCTCCGGCTCCGACGACCCGGGCCCCGACCCGACCGACGAGCCCACGGACGACCCGACCGACGACCCGACGGACGACCCGACGGACGACCCGACGGACGACCCCACGGACGACCCGACCGACGACCCGACGCAGGACCCGGTCGACACGCAGGCGCCCACCGCGCCCAGCGGCGTGACGGCTGGCACGGTCACGGAGACCTCGGTGGCGCTGTCCTGGACCGCCTCGACCGACAACGTCGGCGTGACGGGCTACGACATCTACCGCAACGGTTCGAAGGTCGGCA
>NZ_BJLP01000014.1 GCF_006538705.1 Cellulomonas uda | reverse complement strand
CCCGCCGGCCCAGGGGCTCGGCGGGCGTCGCGGCGTGCGCCGGGGCTCAGCGGGAGAAGACGGCCACCGCCTCGACGTGGTGCGTCATCGGGAACAGGTCGTGACCGGCGACGTCGACGAGCTCGTACCCGGCGGCGGCGAGCAGCGCCACGTCGCGCCCGAGAGCGGCCGGGTCGCACGCGACGTACACGACCCGCTGCGGCTCGAGCGACACGAGAGCGTCGACGACCTTGCGGCCCGCCCCCGCGCGCGGCGGGTCGAGCACGACGACGTCCGCGTGCGCGACGGCGGGCTCCTGCCCGCGACCGCCCGTGAGCGTGCGCGCGACGTCACCGACGTGCAGCGTCACCTGCTCCCGGTCGTGCAGGTTGCGCCGCGCGTCGCGCACGGCCCGCGCGTCGCCCTCGACCGACACGACACGCCCCTCGGGACCGACGGCGTCCGCGAGCGGCGCCGTGAACAGGCCCGCCCCCGCGTACAGGTCCACGACGGTGGCCCCGGCGACGTCACCGGCACCCCGCAGCACCGCGTCGACGAGCGTCGCGGGCGCCGTGCGGTGCACCTGCCAGAACCCGGCCGCCGCGACGCGGTACTCCCACCGCGACCCGGCGGCCTCGACCACCTCGCGCACGGACGAGCGTGCGTTGGGCCGCGTGTCGGGGCGGCGTCGGCCCAGGTCGAACGGCGTGCCGTCGACGAGCACCAGGGGCCGGTCCCCGCCGACCGGCGCGACCGCCTCGACGCGCACACCCGCCGGCCAGCGCCGCGAGAACAGGTCGAGCTCGGCGATCGCCTCGACCGCGAGCGGCATCGTGTCGAGCGCGACGACGTCGTGCGAGCGGTGGCGTCGCATCCCCGCCCGGCCCTCGTCGTCCGTCACGAGGTCGATGCGCGTGCGCCACGCGAGCCCGCCGCGCTCGTCGTCGCCCGGCGCCGCGTGCACGACGACGTCACGCTCGACGCCGCCGAGCCGCTGCAGCTGCTCGCGGAGCACGGCCGCCTTCCACTGGCGCTGCGCGGGGAGCGCGACGTGCGCGAGCTCGCCACCGCCGACCCCGTCCGGCCCGGCCGCCGGCCACGCGCTCGCCACGCGGTCGGGCGAGGCCGCCAGGACCTCGACCGCGTCGGCGCGCCAGAACGTGGCGTCCGGCTCGGCGTCGGTGAGGCGCGCGCGCACGCGCTCGCCCGGCAGCGTGTGGCGCACGAACACCACGCGCCCCTCGTGCCGTGCGACGCAGTGGCCGCCATGGGCGACCCGCTCGATCTCGAGCTCGATGATGTCCGTCTCCTTCTCGTCGGTGGCCCTCTCAGTCACGCGGCACCGCCGGGCGCACGCGGTCCTCGAGGCCGGTGTGGCCCTCGGAGGACGCAAGCTGCCAGGGCACCGACGCGACCACCACGCCGGGCGTGAACAGCAGGCGCCCCTTGAGCCGCAGCGCGCTCTGGTTGTGCAGGAGCTGCTCCCACCAGTGCCCGACGACGTACTCGGGGATGTACACGACGACGAGGTCGCGCGGGCTGTCGCGGCGCACGGAGCGCACGTACTGCAGCACCGGGCGCGTGATCTCGCGGAACGGCGAGTCGAGGACACGCAGCGGCACGGGCAGGTCCATCTCGTCCCACTGCGCGCGCAGCCGCGCGACGTCCTCCTCGTCGACGCCCACCGTGACCGCCTCGAGGACCTGCGGCCGCGCGGCTCGCGCGTAGGCGAGCGCGCGCATCGTCGGACGGTGCAGGTGGGAGACGAGGACGATCGCGTGCACCCGGCTCGGCAGCGCGCGCGCCGCGGCGGCGTCCTCGCCCAGCGCGAGCTCGCGCCGCACGGTCACGTAGTGCTGGTGGATCGCCTGCATGAGCACGAACACGACGACCATCGCGAGGATCGCGATCCACGCGCCGTGCGTGAACTTGGTGGCCAGGACGACCAGGAGCACGGTCGCCGTCATCCCGAGACCGATCGCGTTGACCACCCGCGAACGCTTCATGCGGGCTCGCGTGGTCGGGTTCGGCTCGGTGCGCAGCGCGCGCGTCCAGTGCCGGACCATCCCGAGCTGGCTGAGCGTGAACGACACGAACACGCCGACGATGTAGAGCTGGATGAGCCGCGTGACCTCGGCGTCGAACGCCCAGATGAGCCCGATCGCGACCACGGCGAGCGTGACGATGCCGTTGGAGAACGCGAGCCGGTCGCCGCGCGTGTGGAGCTGGCGCGGCAGGTACCCGTCCCGCGCGAGGATCGAGCCGAGCACCGGGAAGCCGTTGAACGCGGTGTTCGCGGCGAGCACGAGGATGAGGCCGGTGACGATCGCGATGACCGCGACCAGCACGGGTGCACCCTCGAACACCGCCGACGCGAGCTGCGCGATCACCGGGTGCTGCTCGTAGTCGGCTCCCACGGGCACGCCGTCGACCAGCAGCTGCTCGTGCGGGTCGTCGGCGAACTTCACGCCCGTGGCGCGCGCGAGCATGAGGATCGACAGGATCATCGTCACCGAGATGGCGCCGAGCAGCGCCAGCGTGGTCGCCGCGTTGCGCGACTTGGGCTTGCGGAACGCCGGCACGCCGTTGCTGATCGCCTCGACACCGGTGAGCGCCGCGCACCCCGACGCGAACGAGCGCAGGACGAGGAAGAACCCGGCGAGGCCGGTGAGCCCGTTCTCGAACCCGGCCTCGGCGGCCACCTCGAAGCCCGCGCTCTCGGCCATGGGCAGCGTGCCCATGGCGTAGCGCACCGAGCCGACCACCGCGATCATGCCGATCGCGAGCATGAACAGGTACACGGGGACGGCGAACGCGCTGCCGGACTCCTTCACGCCGCGCAGGTTGACCAGCGTGAGGAGCACGACGAGCCCGATCGCGAACACGGCCTCGTGCCCCTTGAGGGCCGGGACCGCCGCGGCGGCGTACTGCGCGCCCGACGAGATCGACACCGCGACGGTCAGCACGTAGTCCACGAGCAGGGCGCTCGCGACGGTCACGCCGGCGTTCGGCCCGAGGTTCACCGTCGCGACCTCGTAGTCACCGCCGCCCGAGGGGTAGGCGTGGACGTTCTGCCGGTAGCTGGCGACGACGGTGATCATCACGACCACGACGGCCAGACCGACCCACGGCGAGATCACGAGCGCCGACATGCCGGCGAGCGACAGCGTCAGCAGGATCTCGTCGGGGGCGTACGCGACGGACGAGAGCGCGTCCGAGGCGAACACCGGCAGCGCGACCCGCTTCGGCAGGAGCGTGTGGCCGAGCCTGTCGCTGCGGACGGGGCGTCCGAGGAGAAGTCTCTTGGCGGCATCCGCGAGGTCCGACACGATGCCCCATCGTAGGCGTACCCGGCCGTGCGCGTGCGACGCGCCCCGGTGGCTGCGGGTGCACCTGCGGGGGTATAGCGTGACGCGCTGTGCACTTCGTCATCATGGGCTGCGGTCGGGTGGGCGCGAACCTCGCGCAGACGCTCGAGGAGAACGGCCACTCCGTCGCCGTGATCGACCAGAACCCCGAGGCGTTCCGCCGGTTGTCCGGCGGCTTCGCGGGGCACAAGGTCACGGGTCTCGGCTTCGACCGGGACACCCTCGTGAAGGCCGGGATCGACGACGCGTACGGCTTCGCGGCCGTCGCGGACGGCGACAACTCGAACATCCTGGCGGCGCGGGTCGCACGCGAGACGTACAAGATCGAGAATGTCGTGGCCCGCATCTACGACCCGCACCGGGCCGAGATCTACCAGCGGCTCGGCATCCCGACGGTCGCGACCGTGCGCTGGACGGCGCACCAGGTGCTGCGCCGCCTGCTGCCGCTCGGCGCCACGGACGAGTTCCGCGACTCGTCGGGGCAGCTCACGCTCGCCCAGGTCGACGTCCACACGGGCTGGGTCGGCCGGCCCGTCACGCAGCTCGAGGCCGCCGCGGGCGTGCGCGTCGCGTACCTCACGCGGTACGGCGACGGCGTGCTGCCGGACGCGTCGACCGTCCTGCAGGAGAACGACGTCGTGCACGTCATGGCCCGTGTCGACGGCCTCGCGCACGTCGAGCGCGTGCTGACCGCCGAGCCGGGAGTGTCCGAATGAGGGTCGTCATCGCAGGTGCGGGGTCCGTGGGCCGCTCGATCGCGCGCGAGCTCCTCGCGCACGAGCACGAGGTCACGCTGATCGACCGGCAGCCGACGGCGATGCGGGTGGCGCAGGTCGCGGAGGCCGACTGGCTGCTCGCGGACGCGTGCGAGCTGCCGACGCTGCGCGAGGCACGCGCCGACGAGTGCGACGTCATGGTGGCCGCCACGGGCGACGACAAGGCGAACCTCGTCATCTCCCTGCTCGCGAAGACCGAGTTCGGCGTGCCGCGCACGGTCGCCCGCGTGAACAACCCGAAGAACGAGTGGATGTTCGACGAGGCGTGGGGCGTGGACGTCGCGGTCTCCACGCCGCGCATCATGACGGCGATGGTCGAGGAGGCCGTGGCTGTCGGCGACCTGGTGCGGATCTTCACGTTCCACCAGTCGGGTGCCGACATCCTCGAGATCACGCTCCCGCTGGACGCCCCGCTCGTCGGGGTGCGCGTGGGTCAGGTGGCGTGGCCGACCGACGTGGTGCTCGCCTGCATCGTGCGCGACGGCCGCCCGATCGCACCCAGCGTCGACGACACGCTCGAGGGGCGCGACGAGCTGCTGTTCGTGACGAGCCGCGAGGCCGACGAGGGCGCCCTCGAGGCCCTGCTCACGGGTGCGACGAAGGTGCCTGCTCCTGCTGGTCCTGCGGGTCCTGCGCGGAGCGCGCCCTGACGGCTCGCTGCACCGGACGCACCAGCACCCAGCTGACCCACAGCACGAGCGCCGTGAGCGGCACACCCATCGCCAGCTTCGCCGTGCCGAGCCACGCGACGTCGTCGTTGAGGTACAGCGGGACCTGCACGACGAGCCGCAGTGCGAACATCCCGACCCACGGCAGCGTCGCGAGCGTGTAGGCGCGGCGCACCCCGCGGTCGTCGTGCCACGCGACGACGTTGCGCCAGGGACCGCCCGACAGCGGCCCGTCGGCCGCGAACAGCCCCATGACGAGGCCGACGAGCGGCCACCCGACGAGAACCGTGGCGAGCGTGCCGACGAGGTAGGCCGCGTTGACCCACAGCCCGTACGCGAAGTAGTCGCTCGCGTCGCCCGTCCGCCACGCCCACACGACACCCACGCCGACGCCGATCACGCCCGACAGCGCCTGCGTCACGGGCGTGCGCTGCGCGAGCCGCACGACGACCGCGACGAGCGCGGCGCCGGCCGCGGCGACCAGCGCGGGCGTCAGCCGCTGCCCGGTGGCGAGGTACACGACGACGAACAGCAGCCCCGGCGCGACGGACTCGACCACGCCCCGCACCCCGCCGACGGCGTCCGACGCCGAGAACGTCTCGGAGGCCAGCACGCGCATGCCGCGTGCCCCGCCCTCCTCGGGCGGGACCACGTCGTCGACCGCGTCGAGCGGTGCGGCCGGGGGCCGCTCGTCGGGCGTGCTCACTCGCCCGGCCGGGGGCGCAGCTCGTAGCGCGGGTTGAAGATCGCGCGGCGCCCGTCGACGAGGCACACCATGCCCTCCGCCGTCAGGCGGCGGCCGGGGATGATGCCGGCGATCTCGCGGCGTCCCAACCACACGAGCGCGAGCGAGCCCGAGCCGTCGTACAGCTCGGCCTCGAGCGCGGGCACACCCTGCCGGGGACGGAACGTCACCGAGCGCAGGACGCCGCTCACCTTGGCGCGACGCCGCGGCGGGGCGCTCTCGACGGTCGTGCAGCCCACGGACCGCCCGGCCTCGACCCGCTCCTCCGCGGCCTCGACCTCGGCCTGCGAGGCCGAGAGCGTGTGCAGCAGCTCCTTGAGCGTCATCGGATCTCCGTGATCTCCGGACCCCGCGTGAGCGGGTCGAAGTCGGGCTCCTGCGCTGCGGGCGGCTCGTCGGCCACCGGCGCCGCGCCGGGCTCCTGCCGGTTGGGCAGCGTGAGGGTGAGCAGGTCGCGCGGCGGGCGGGCGTCGGTGCCCCGGACGACCACGACCTCGCCGAAGACCCGCTCGAGCACCTGGGCGGCGTCCGGCTCGACCGCCGCGCGACCCGTGATGACGCCGCGCAGGAACCAGCGCGGCCCGTCGACGCCCAGGAAGCGCGCCGGGCGGTGGGCCGTGCGGCCCTCCGGCGTGCGCGCGGGGAGCCGGGCCAGCAGCTCGCGCCCGAACGGGCCGGGCAGGTCGTCGGCTGCGCCGCCCTGCTGCACCACGGACTGCTGGATCTCCTGACGGATCTCGTCCCAGATGCCCTCGGTGCGCGGTGCGGCGTACGCCTGCAGCTGCAGCGTCGACCCGTCGATCGAGACCGCCGCCGCGGACACCGCGTTCGTGGTCTTGTCGACCTCCATGCGCAGCTCCATGCCGGGCACGCCGGGCAGCCGCAGCGCGCCGAGGTCGAGCCGCGGCAGTGCGGTCGCCTCGTCGTCGACGTCCCACGGCCCGCCGGCCGGACGCTCCGCGGTGACGGTGTCGAGCGCGTCGTCGGAGGCGGACGCGTCCGCCTCCTCGTCCCCGGTCGGCTCGGCGTCGAGCCGCTCGTCGGCCACCTGGGGCTCGTCGTCGCCCTGCGGGCGGCGCCGGAAAATCGCCACGTGTCACTCCTCCTCGGGCGCTGTCGCGCCCGTCGCGCGCCCGCGCCGTCCGGCGGCGGGCAGCCTGCACTGGTGCTCCTCGTTCGACACTAGCCCGCGCGGCGTCCCGAACCTAGCCGCAGACGGGCCCTCGTCAGGCGTCCGGGCCTGCCGCCTGCTCGGCCGGTGCCGCCGCGGCCGCGGACCTCCACCCGCCGCTCGACCCGAACCCACCCTCGCCGCGGTGCGAGCCGGGCAGGCGCTCGACCTCGACGAAGCGCACGCGCTCGACCTTCTGCACCACGAGCTGCGCGACGCGGTCTCCGCGGTGCAGCTCGACGGGGTGCTCGACGTCGGTGTTCAGCAGGGTCACCGCGATCTCGCCCCGGTAGCCCGCGTCCACGGTCCCGGGCGCGTTGACGATGGTCAGGCCGTGGCGCGCCGCGAGGCCCGATCGGGGGTGCACGAACGCGGCGTAGCCGTCGGGCAGCGCGATCGCCGTGCCCGTCGGCACCGTGACCCGACCCTGCGGCGGGATCACGACGTCGACCCTGGTCACGAGGTCGGCGCCCGCGTCGCCCGGGTGGGCGTACGACGGGACGGGCAGGTCGGGGTCGAGGCGCTGCAGCAGCACCTCGAGCGCGGGGTCGGTCGTCACGGCGCCGACCCTACCGGCCCCGGTCTGGGATGCTGGTGCCATGTCCGCGAGCCCCGACCCCGCACGCCCGGCGTCCGACGAGACGACGCGTCCCGCGTCCGCTCCCTCCCCCGTGCCGGGCGCATCGTTCGACGAGCGGCTGCGCCCCGCCCCGCTGGGGTGGCTCGCGGTCGTCGGGCTCGCGCTGACGGTGTGGGTCGCGCTGCTGCCCGTGGACGCCGTGCTCGCGACCGTCGTCGCGCTCGTCGTCGCCGTCGTCACGGTCGTGCTGGTGCTGCGGTGGACGCCCCGTGTGCGCGTCCACGCCGGCGAGCTGCACGCCGGCCGCGCGCACATCCCGCTGGACCTCCTGCGCGACCCGGTCGTGCTCGAGGGGCCCGCGCTGCGCGAGGCGCTCGGCCCCGGCCTCGACGCACGCGCCTACGTGTGCCTGCGCGGGTGGATCCGCACGGCCGTGCGCGTGGACGTCGAGGACCCGCAGGACCCGACGCCGTACTGGCTCGTCTCGACCCGCCGCCCCACCGCGCTCGTCGCCGCGCTCACGCGCGACTGACCCGGCCGGCCCGGACACGACGACGGCCGACCCCCGGAGGGGCCGGCCGTCGTCGTACGGGCGCCTGCGGTGACGAAGGACGTCAGGCAGCGCACTCCGAGCAGACCTGCTGGCCGTCGCGCTCGTACGCGAGCTGGCTGCGGTGATGCACGAGGAAGCAGCGCGAGCACGTGAACTCGTCCGCCTGGCGCGGCAGGACGCGGACCGAGAGCTCCTCGCCGGACAGGTCGGCACCCGGGAGCTCGAACCCTTCGGCGGCCTCCGTCTCGTCCTCGTCGACCACGCCCGAGTTCTTGTCCGCACGCCGCGCCTGAAGCTCCTGGAGGGAGTCCTCGCTGAGGTCTTCCTCGGTCTTGCGCGGGGCGTCGTAGTCGGTAGCCATGTGGGGCGTCACACTCCGTCTTGGTGTTGCAGGCTGATGAGTACGCGTGATCAATGCATGACTGGAGCCGTTTGTTCCCGCGCGGAGGGGATTGTGCACCACTTCCGGGACGCGTGCGAGCGCAACCTGCACACTCGGGATCACTCGGACGAGTGATACCGCTCACGCCGTCGTGTCGGCACCCTTCGCCTCGAGGAACGCTACCAGCGGCTCCACGGCGCCGCGCGGCCCGGCGACGGTCATCTCCTGGTCCGCCGGACGCCCCCGCAGACCCGTCACCACCGCGCCCGCCTCCTGCGCGACGAGCGCCCCCGCCGCGAGGTCCCACGGCTGCAGCCCACGCTCGTAGTAGAGGTCGAGGGTGCCCGACGCGACCGCGCACAGGTCGAGCGCGGCGGACCCGAGACGACGGATGTCACGCACGAGCGGGAGCAGCTCGGCGACGACCGCGGCCTGCGCCCGGCGCCGCTCCACCAGGTAGCCGAAGCCCGTCCCGACCAGGCAGCGGTCGAGCGGCCGGGCGTCGTTCGCGCGCAGCGGCACGCCGTCGCGGGTCGCGCCCAGACCTCGGCCGGCGAGGAACGTGCGGCCCTCGACCGGCGCGTGCACCGCACCGGCGAGCACGGTCCACGTCCGCGGTCCGGGAGCGACGTCCAGCGGCGCACCGTGCTCCCCGACGACCGCCGCGACGGACACCGACCACGACGAGAGCCCGTACAGGTAGTTCACGGTCCCGTCGATCGGGTCGACGACCCACGTCACACCGGTCGTGCCCGGCTCGTACCCCTGCTCCTCGCCGAGGATCCCGTCACCGGGCCGCAGCTCGGCGAGCCGTCGCCGCAGCAGCGCCTCCGACGCGAGGTCCATCGCGGTGACGACGTCGACCGGGCTCGACTTGGTGGCGTGCACCTGGACCGTGTCGGGCCGTCCGTCGTGGACCAGCGCACCGGCCTCACGCGCGAGGGTGGCGGCCGTCTCGACGAGGGCCTGGACGTCGTGCGGTGCGGAGGTCGTCATGGCGACCATCCTGCCTGCCCGCCGGGGCGGCCCCGCCACGGGCCCGGCGCGTGCAGCCTGAACCGCAGCGACAGCACCCGCAGCGCGAAGATCCCGACCACCACCGCCGACAGGACGACGGGCGTCCGCCACCCCACGGACCAGCAGACCGCGACCCCGATCGCGCCCAGCATCGACGGGATGGCGTAGAGCTGACGGTCGTGCAGGACGACCGGCACCTCGCCCGAGAGCACGTCACGCAGCACTCCCCCGCCGGCGCCGGTCATCACGCCCACGATGACCGCCGCCACGGCCGTGGTGCCGTACTCGAGGCCCTTGACGGTGCCGACGACGGTGAACACGGCGAGCGCACCGGCGTCCAGCACGACGATGACCCGTCGCGCGCGCTCCAGCCGCGGGTGGAAGAAGTACATGAGGAACGCCCCGAGCACCGCTGTCGTGATCAGCCGCCAGTCCGCGATCCCGACCGGAGGCACGGCGCCGATCAGGACGTCGCGCAGCATGCCGCCGCCCAGCCCTGCGGCCCAGCCGAGCACGACGATCCCGAACACGTCGAACTGCTTGCGCACGGCCGCGAGGGCTCCGGACATCGCGCCCACGAGCACACCGACGAGCTCGAGCACCGGTTCGAACGGGATGTCCTCCACCACGAGGGCATGATGACAGCCGGGGCGGTCGCGGGCACCGTCCTGGTGTGTCGCGGTGTGACGATCACGACGACAGGCGGCACACCGGGCGCACCTCCGCCGCGAGACACCCGGAAGGTGGCACCCTCGACCGTGACGCAGTAGGAGGACGCATGGACGAGCTCGAGCTGGTGGGCCTGCACGACGACGGCGAGCACCTGGTGCTCGCGCGCGCGGACGGCCAGCGCTTCCGCGTCCGCATCGACGAACCGCTGCGCGCCGCGGTGCGGCGCGACCGCCCACAGCTCGAGCAGCTGCGGGCCGAGGGAGCGAGCTCGCTCAGCCCGCGTGAGATCCAGGCGCGCATCCGGGCCGGTGCGACGACGCAGGAGGTCGCGGACGCGTCCGGCCTGCCGGTCGCGCACGTGCGCCGCTACGAGGGCCCGGTCCTCGCGGAGCGCGAGTACGTCGCGGAGCAGGCGCGCGCGACGCGCGTCGGGCGTGACCACGGCGCCCCGGTGCTGGGCGACCTCGTCACGGACCGGCTCGCCGCGCGCGGGGTGGACCTCGGCTCGCTCTCGTGGGACGCGGCGCGTGAGCCGCACGGCCCCTGGTGCGTGCTCGCGCGGTTCTCGGTGGACGACTCGCCGCGCGAGGCCCGCTGGACGTTCGACCCGGGCGCGCGAACGCTCGTCGCGGACGAGGACGAGGCCCGGTGGCTGTCCGAGACGGAGCTGCCCGACGAGCCCGTGGCACGTCGGCACCTGTCGGCGGTGCGGGACGTGGTCTTCGACTTCGAGTCGGTGGGCTCGGTGCGCCACGTCGGCGACGGGCCGGTCGACGACGACACCCACGAGCAGCCGGCGGTGGACGCCGACGAGCGCACGCACGCGCTGCTCGACGACCTGCAGGCGCGGCGGGGCGTGCGGCAGAGCGTCGCCGAGGGCGACGACGACGAGGACGACGGCACGTTCGAGGGGTTCGGGCCGCAGCACGCGTTCGACTTCACGCGGCTCGACGACGTCCCGGGTGCGCACCCGGCGGACGCGGACCCGCAGCGCGAGGCCGTCGTGCTGCACCCGCGCCGCCCGTCGATGCCTCCCGTCGCGGGGTCGCACGACCTGCCCGCCCGGGCCGACAAGGCCGACTCGACCGTCGCGGTGGCCGACGAGACCGCGCCTGCGTCGGAGCCGACGGCCGAGCCCGTGGCGGAGCCGGCGGCCGAGGAGCGCCCGCGAGCCCGCAAGGGCCGCGCGAAGGTGCCGAGCTGGGACGAGATCGTGTTCGGGGCCCGCCCCGAGTGAGGCCCGCGCCGGGGCGAGCGCCCCGGCGGTCCCCCGGCGGTCCCCCGCGTCACACGTCGAGCGTCGGCTGCTCCGCGAGCACGGGCTGGGGGGCGGGCGCCGCGTCCGGCGCGAGCGCGCGCGACGCGGCGGCCGTCATGCGGCGCATGTGGTGGCGCCGGCACAGCACCTCGTACTGCACCTCGCCGTGGTGCGGGTCGGACGCCCCCGCGACGTCGCCGACGACCACCTGCTCGCCCTCGACGACCATGACGCCGTCGACCGTGCGGGCGTTGTGCGTCGCGCGCGCACCGCACCAGCACAGGGCTCGCACCTGGAGGATCTCGACGCGGTCGGCGAGCTCGACGAGCCGTTGCGCGCCGGGGAACAGGCGCGCACGGAAGTCCGACGAGATCCCGAACGCGTACGCGTCGACGCCGAGCTCGTCGACCACGCGAGCGAGCTGCTCGACCTGCGCCGCGGTGTAGAACTGCGCCTCGTCGCCGATGAGGTAGTCCACGGGCCGGCCCTGCGTGCGGCGGCCGAGCACCTCGACCCAGAAGTCGGTGCGGTCGTCGACCTCGTACGCGCGCTTGGTCAGGCCGAGCCGGGACGAGATCGTGGCGGAGCCCGCACGGTCCTGGCGGGTGAAGAGCAGTCCGTCACGGCCCCGCGCCGCGTGGTTGTGGTGCATCTGGAGCGCGAGGGTCGACTTCCCGCAGTCCATCGTGCCCGAGAAGAAGACGAGCTCGGCCACCGTTACCCCCACCCCTGCGTCATGCCACGACGATGCACGGCACCAGCATCTCCTGCGGCGTGAGCGACCCGTGCACGCCGACCATCTCGAGCGACGCGGCGGTCTGCGTGCGCGTGTCCACGACGGTCGCCACACCCGTCATGGCGACCATGAGGTCCCCCACGACGGGCAGCACACGGTCCGCGACGGGACCGAGCAGCCCGCCGTCCACGACCTCCCCGCGCGTGAGGACCACTGCCGCGTCGCCGAGCACGTCGCGCCACGCGTCCCGCACACGCTCGAGCGAGGCGCCCGTCTCGAGGTGCACGTGGCTCGCGCGCGGCTCCCCCGCCACGAGCGCGACGCCCGCAGCGAGTCGTGGGTCCGTCGCCACGTCCCAGCGCAGCCGAGGGTCGACGTCGACCATCCCGTGGTCCGCGGTCACGACGAGCACGGTGCCGCGCGGCAGCGAGCGCGCCAGCCGGGCGAGCTCCGAGTCGGCGTCCGCGAGCGCGTCGCCCCACGCGTGCGAGCCGACCCCCTGGTGGTGCCCGACCTTGTCGACGTCGCCCCAGTACAGGTAGGCGAGACCGGGCTCGCGCAGCGCGCGCACCGCGGCGTCGACGCGGTCCGCGAGGGACTCCGCGGGCACGTAGCGCGCGCCGCGCAGCGCGGCGCGCGTGAGTCCCGACCCGGCGAACCGCGCGGGCCCGACGCTGGTGACGGTGACTCCGGCGCCCGCGAGCAGCTCGAGCGTGCTCGCGTGCGGCTGGAACTCCTCCGGCTCGGGCGCGCCGCTCCACTGCACGAGGTTCGCGAGCGCGCCCGTGCCCGGAACGCGCACGGTGTAGCCGAGCATCCCGGTCCCGCCGGGCTCGACGCCCGTGCCGAACGTGCCGAGCGCGGTGGCGGTCGTCGACGGGAACGTGCTGGTCACAGGCTCGCAGCCGGCGCTGGCGCGGCGCAGGAACGGCGCGTGGCCGCTGCGCTCGGCGAGGTTGAGGTGGCCGAGCCCGTCGACGAGCACGACGCACACGCGCGGCGCGGCGGGCAGGCCGAGCCGCTCCTGCGCGGCGTGCCACGCGCCCGCGACCGCGTCGAGCGAGGTGGCACCCGCGGGCGCCGTCCCGGTCAGCACCGCACCCGCCGCCCCGACGAGGACCGAGCCGAGGCCCGCACGCGCGTCGGAGCCGGGGAGCACGAAACCGTGCTGCTCGACGGCTTCCTCGAGGACCGCGGGCAGAGCCCGGCCCTCCACGTGGGTCACCACGTCAGCGAGCCGCGCTGGCCGCGGAGAGCGTGCGCGCGAACTGGGTCGCCGCGCGCACGGACTCGGCGCCCTCGGCAGCGGCGCTCACGCGCACGACCACGTCGTCGGGCGCCAGCGTGCCGGTGTAGCCGTGGTCGGCCTCGCACGCCGGGTCGCCGCACGACGCGGGCTCGAGGTCCACGCGCGAGACCGCGCCCCAGCCGATCGCCAGCGTGAGCTCCAGCGTGGGCTTGCCCGCGCTGTGCCGCTCGGGCCGCTCGACGACGTGCGTGAGCACCACCGAGCGCAGCTCGCTCAGGGGCACGGACTCGGTGGTCGCGGAGGCGGCGGACGACGGGTGCTCGGAGTCGGCGGGGTGGTCGTCGACGTGCGCGCAGACCAGGCGCGTCGGGGTCAGGACGAGCACCGTCACGTGCCGGCGCACCTCGGCGGAGTCGAACGTCGTCTCGGGGTGGACGAGGTGCGCCATGACCGGCTCGTCGGCGAGTGCGACGTCGAGGACGTCGGCGACGAGCTCCGGGTAGTACCCGGCGCGGTACAGGTCCTCGTGGAGGGAGCGAGAAGCTGCGGGCATCTGCACATCCTCGCACCGGTCGGCCGCTGCGCCCCAGCGCGCGGGGCGTGGATGTGGACACACGGGCGTCAGCCGCGCTGCAGGCGGCGGGTCGCGTCGGCGCGGTCCGCGTGCGCGAGCGTCGCGCGGGCCGCGAGCGCGACCGCTCCCCGTTCCGCGACGACGACCGGGTTGAGCTCGAGGCTGCGCAGCTCGGGCAGCGCGTCGGACAGGACGGCGACGCGCGCGACGACGTCCTCGAGCGCGGCCACGTCGAGCGGCGGCAGCCCGCGGTACCCGAAGAGCCGCGGCGCGGCGCGCGGCGCGCGCACGAGGTCGGCCACGTCGACGTCGGTCAGCGGCGGGATGCCGTACGACACGTCGCCGAGCAGGTCGGACGCGTCGCCCGACATCCCGAGGCTGAGCACGGGCCCGTACAGCGGGTCCTCGACGGTGCGCAGCACGCACGACGACCCGCGCGGCGCCATCGCCTGCACCTCGAGCGGGGCGACGCCCGCCTCGGAGCGGTGCTGCGCCGCGAGCGCGAGCACCTCGGCGACGTCCGCGCGCAGCTCGACGTCGTCCGCCACGTCGAGCCGGATCCCGCCCAGGTCGGCCCGGTGCCGCAGCGCCGGGACGGTGGTCTTGAGCGCGACCGGGTAGCCGATCGCGCGGGCGGCGGCCACCGCCTCGTCGGCGTCGTGCACGGGTGTCGACGCGAGCACGTCCACGCCGACGGTCGCGAGGAGCTGCGCGGTCTGCGCGGCGGTCAGCTCGACCTCGCGCTCCGCCGCCGCGGGCAACCACCCGCGCACGAGGCGTCCCGCGGCACGCAGGTCCGCGCCCTCGGGGTGCAGAGGCCGGCCGTGGTCGCGCGCGCGCCAGGAGGCGTAGCGCGCCGCGAGACCGAGCGCGAGGGCCGCGTCCTCGGGCGTCGCGTAGGCGGGCACGGTGCGCGGCGTCCCGTCGGCGTCCGGCGCCGTGAGCTCGTCGGTCAGCCCGTGCAGGCCGAGCATGCAGGCGACGACCGTCTTGCCGCTGCTCGCGGCGACGCTCGCCAGGGTGCGGGCGAACGCGAGGTCCGGTCCGCCGACGAGCGGGATCCGCACGACGATCGCGACGTCCACGTCGTCGTCCTCGAGCGCGGCGCGCACCTGGGCGTGCGCCGCCTCGTCGCTCGCGTCCTCCGGCAGGACCTGGGCGCCCGCGACGACGAGCCCGGCCGTCGAGGCGGCCTCCGCGACGAGCGCCGCGACGGACGACGAGCTGGACACCACCGCGACGCGCCGTCCCGCAGGCAGGGGCTGCGCGCCGAGGACCTGCGCGACGTCGAGCATCTGGTGCGTGTTCTCGACGCGGATCACCCCCGACTGCCGCATGAGCTCGTCGACGACGCGGGCGGGCGCCTGGGTCGCGCGGACCGCGTGCCCGGGCGGCACCACGTGGCCGGAGCGGCCCGCGGTCAGCACGATCACGGGCTTGGCGAGCGCGAGGCGCCGCGCGACGCGGGAGAACTTGCGGGGGTTGCCGATCGACTCGAGGTAGAGGCCGACGACGTCCGTGCCGTCGTCGTCCGCCCAGAACTGCATCAGGTCGTTGCCCGACACGTCCGCGCGGTGCCCGGCCGAGACGAACTCCGCGAGCCCGAGCCCTCGGCGGCGCACCGCGGCGAGCAGCGGGACGGCGAGCGCGGCGGACTGGCTGAACAGGCCGAGCCGCCCGGGGCGCGGGAGCTCGTCGGCGAGTGAGGCGTTGAGCGCACCGTCCTCGCCGAGCGACACGACGCCGTAGGACCCCGGCCCGATGACGCGCAGCCCCGCGCCGTGCGCGGCGGCGAGCACCTCGCGCTGCAGCGCGAGCCCGTCGGGCCCGGTCTCGGCGAACCCGGTGCTCGTCAGGACGACCGCGCGGGCGCCTGTCTGCGCGACCGCGCGCACGACCGCCGGCGCGCGGGCGGCGGGTACCGCCAGGACCGCCAGGTCGACCGGGCCGGTGACGTGCGCGAACGCCGCCGTGAACGCCGCCGTGAACGCAGCGCCGTGGTCGGCCTCGTCCCCGCCGTTCTCGTCGGGCGCGCCCTCCGGCAGCGGGTCCGTGCCCACCGACTGCACCCGCACGGCCGGGTCCGCGAGCGCGAGGTGCGCGACGAGCGCGCGGGCGATGCCCAGGTGCAGCCGGCGCGGGTGCGCGGTACCCGGGAGGGCGGGTCCGACGACGAGCACCGACCGCGCACCCAGCACCGCACGCATCGAGCGCGCCTCGGAGCGGTGCTCCCGGTCCGCCATGACCGCGAGCGAGCGGTCCGTGGGGTCGATGTCGAACCCGAGCGCGACCACGCCGTCCTCGGCGTGCTGGCGGACCTCGTACCCGGCGTCGCGGAACACCGCGAGCATGCGACCGTTCTGCGGCAGCACCTCCGCCACGAACCGCCGCACACCGCGCTCGCGCGCCGCCGCGGCGAGGTGCTCGAGCAGCACGGACCCGACGCCCCGGCCCTGGTGCGCGTCGGACACGTTGAACGCCACCTCGGCCTCGTCGTCGTCCAGCCGGTCGTACCGCGCGACGCCGATGATCCGGTACCCGGGTGCCTCGTCGTCGTCGACGGTCGCGACGAGCGCGACCCGCGCGTCGTGGTCGACCGTCACGAGCCGCCGCAGGTCACGCTCCGGCAACCGCTCGAGGTGCGCGAAGAACCGCAGGTACGTCGAGCGCTCGGACTGCGCGACGTGGAACGCCTGGAGCGCGTCGGCGTCGGACGGGCGGATCGGGCGCACGCGCGCGGTCCCGCCGTCCTGGAGGACGACGTCGGCCTCCCACGCGGCCGGGTACCGTGCCTCCGCCTCGTCGCGGGCCACCTGCTCGTCCATCCCGTCAGGCTAGCGATCCCGCGCGCCTGGCACGTCCACCTCGTCCCGCACGCGACAATGTGGGTCGACCCCACGCCGGACCACGCCGCAGCCGCAGCACCCGAGGAGCGCATCCACCCATGGCGCGTCGCCCCGCGACCCCGAACCTCCCGCCCGAGGACCTCGTCGAGAAGATCGTCGACATCGACGTCGCGACCGAGATGGAGGGCTCGTTCCTCGAGTACGCGTACTCGGTCATCTACTCGCGCGCGCTGCCCGACGCCCGCGACGGGCTCAAGCCCGTGCAGCGGCGCATCCTGTTCCAGATGGCCGACATGGGCCTGCGTCCCGACCGGCCGTACGTGAAGTCGGCACGCGTCGTCGGCGAGGTCATGGGCAAGCTCCACCCGCACGGGGACGCCGCGATCTACGACGCGATGGTGCGCCTCGCGCAGCCGTTCAGCCTGCGCCTGCCGCTCGTGGACGGGCACGGGAACTTCGGCTCGCTCGACGACGGCCCGGCCGCACCGCGGTACACCGAGGCGCGCATGGCGCCGGCCGCCACGGCGATGACCGCGGACCTCGACGAGGACGTCGTCGACTTCGTCCCGAACTACGACAACAAGCTCACGCAGCCCGAGGTCCTGCCCGCCGCGCTGCCGAACCTGCTGGTCAACGGCGCGTCCGGCATCGCGGTCGGCATGGCGACGAACATGGCCCCGCACAACCTCGTCGAGGTCGTCGCCGCGGCCCGCCACCTCGTGATGCACCCCGACGCGACGCTCGAGGACCTCATGCGGTTCGTGCCGGGTCCCGACCTGCCGACCGGCGGCAAGATCGTCGGGCTCGACGGCGTGCGCGACGCGTACCGCACGGGCCGCGGCGCGTTCCGCACCCGGGCGACCGCGCGGATCGAGAACGTCACGCCACGCCGCAAGGGCATCGTCGTGACGGAGCTGCCCTACACGGTCGGTCCCGAGAAGGTCATCGAGAAGATCAAGGAGGGCGTCCAGGCGAAGAAGCTCTCCGGCATCTCGGACGTCGTGGACCTCACCGACCGCGCGCACGGCCTGCGCCTGGTGATCGAGGTCAAGACGGGCTTCGACCCCGACGCCGTGCTCGAGCAGCTCTACCGCGCGACCCCGCTCGAGGACTCGTTCTCGATCAACAACGTCGCGCTCGTCGACGGCCAGCCGCGCACGCTCGGCCTGCGCGAGCTGCTCGAGGTCTGGGTGGCGCACCGGCTGTCCGTCGTGCGCCGCCGCTCGCAGCACCGGCTCGACAAGCGCCTCGAGCGCCTGCACCTGGTCGAGGGCCTGCTCGTCGCGATCCTCGACATCGACGAGGTCATCCAGGTCATCCGGTCGTCGGACGACGCGGAGGCCGCCCGCTCGCGCCTGCGTGTCGTGTTCGACCTGTCGGAGCCGCAGGCGGAGTACATCCTCGAGCTGCGCCTGCGCCGGCTGACGAAGTTCTCGCGCCTCGAGCTCGAGCGCGAGAAGGAGCAGCTGGAGTCCGAGATCGCCGAGCTGCGCGCGATCCTCGCGGACGACGCGCGGCTGCGCGAGCTCGTCTCCGACGAGATGGCGCAGGCCGCCGCGACCTACGGCACGCCCCGCCGCACGATCCTCCTCGAGTCCGCGGGCGGCACGGCGCTCAGCGGTGCGCCCGCTGCGAAGGGCTCGTCCCGCGCCGCCGCACCGTCGCTCGAGATCGCCGACACCCCGTGCTGGGCGCTGCTGTCCGGCACCGGCCTGCTCGCGCGCACCGCGACCGACGAACCGCTCGAGCGTGCCGCCGACGCGCGGCGTTCGAAGCACGACGTGCTGGCCTCGGTCGTCGCGACCAGCGCGCGTGCCGAGATCGGCGCGGTCACCTCGCGTGGCCGGGTCGTGCGGCTCTCGGTGCTCGACCTGCCCGCGCTGCCGCCGACGAACGGCGCGCCGTCGCTCGGGGGCGGTGTCCCGCTCGGCGAGGTCGTCGCGCTCGAGGCGGGCGAGCGCGTCGTCGCGCTCGCGTCGCTCGCCGACGACGCCCCGACGCTCGCGCTCGCGACCGCGCAGGGCGTCGTCAAGCGCGTCGCGCAGGGGGACGTGCCGGGCAACAAGGACGCGTGGGAGGTCGTCTCCCTCAAGGACGGGGACGAGGTCGTCGGCGCCGCGCACGTCACGGACGACGACGAGCTCGTGCTCGTCTCGTCCGACACGTCCCTGCTGCACTTCACCGCCTCGCAGGTCCGGCCGCAGGGCCGCGCGGCAGGCGGCATGGCGGGCATCAAGCTCGCCGCGGGCCAGCGCGTGGTCGCGTTCGCGAGCGTGCCCGCCGCACGCGCCGGTGAGGCCGTCGTGGTGACCGTCGCGGGGTCGTCGTCGGCGCTGCCGGGCACGCAGGCGGGATCCGCGAAGGTCTCGCCGTTCGAGGTCTACCCCGGCAAGGGCCGCGCGACGGGCGGCGTGCGCTCGCACCGGTTCCTCAAGGGCGAGGACGCGCTGATCCTCGCGTGGGTCGGACCCGCTCCCGCGTGGGCGTGCGGCTCGGCGGGGCAGCCTGTCGAGCTGCCGGCGGTGGACCCCCGCCGCGACATGTCCGGCGTCCCCCTGCACGCGCCCGTGCACGCCATCGGGTGAGGCGTCGGGGCGGCGTCCGACCGCGCGCTCAGACCTGAAGCCCCCGGCGCGCCGCGACGAGCGCCACGACGTTGTCGGGCGGCCGCGCGGCGCGCACCTCGCGGGCCGGGGCGGGACGCACGCGGCGACGCTCGCGGTTGTCCCGCGCGACCGCGACGACGAGCAGCGCCTGGCCCACGGTGTACGTGAGCATGACCCAGACGTCGTGGCCCGCGAGGTCCCAGCCGGGCACGAACCGCCCCAGCGCGATGAGCGCGTCGGACACCAGGAACACCGCACCGCCCACCGCGCCGAGCCGCCCGAGCCCGGTGGCGAGCACCGCCATGGCGGTCAGGACGCCCCCGTACACCGCCACCGGCACGAGCAGCGCGCCCGCGTGCGGGGCGCACACCGCGACCAGGACGACGAGCACGCCCGCGTACGCCGCGAGCCGGCCGGGCGCCGTGCGCACCACGCTGCGGCGCACGCGCGGGGCGAACGCGACCACGTAGGCGACCTGCGCGAGCAGGAAGCACCCGACCATCGCGAGGAACGCGGCGTCACCGTCGAGCAGCCGCGGCAGCGAGTCCCCCAGGAACGACGCCGCGAGCGCCGCGAAGGCCCACGTCACGACGCGCCCGCGCGGCCAGCGGGTCGCGGCCGCGAGCACACCCGCGAGCGCGGGCATCACCAGACACTGCGTGAGGTCGGCGAGCGCGTCGGCATCCGCGAGCAGCGCGCCGAGGTGGGTCGCGACGAGCACGACGTAGGCGACGGACCACGACCGCAGCACGGCCGACGAGAGCATCGGGCGTCCTTCCCGCCGGTGTCCCGGCAGCACGACGGCGGACCTCGTCGTCCGCCGGACGGGATGCTACCCGGGCCGACGCACGCGCCGGGACGCCCGGTCAGGGCTTCGACGCTCAGAGCTCGATCGAGTACAGCGTCGAGCTGTGGAACGCCTCGAACCCCAGCCGCGTGTACAGCCCGAGCGCCCCGGACCGGTTCTCGGTGTCGACCCCGAGCTCGGCGACCTGGATGCCCTCCTCCCGCAGCCGCGCCATGAACGCGGTCAGCAGCGCCGGGGCGATGCCCCGCCCTCGCCACGCAGGCCGGACGCCGAGCAGCTCGACGTAGCCGGAGCTGTAGCCGGCGACCTCCCAGTCCTGCTCGTACCGCCCGGCCACGAGGTAGCCCGCGATCTCGTCGGTCGCATCGTCCACCGCGAGCAGGCTCCACCCGGGCGCGAACTGTGCACGGCCCTCCTGCCACGACTCGGGAGTGCGGGGCTCGCTCCCCCAGTGCGACGCGAATGCGTCGTTGTGCGCGAGCCGCGCGTCCTCGTCGCGCGCGTCGGACCACGCCTCGACGCGCAGGCCGGGCGGCAGGGGCGCGTCCGGGAGGGCGACGTCGAGCGGCCGACGCATCTCGAAGTACACCCGCACGGGCGTCAGCCCCGCGGACCGCAGAAGGCCCACCGTGGCGGCCGCCTGCTCGGACGCGAACGCACCGATGCGCGCCGGCACGTCCTTCCCGGTCGCGGCGAGGAGCTGGCGCGCCCGGTCGACCTCCCACGCGAGCACCTCGCGCCCGATGCCGCGGCCGCGCCACCGCGGGTGCACGCCGCCCTCCAGGAACGTGCGTACCACGCTCACGTCGCCGGGCGGCTGGACGACGAACGCCCACGCCCGCAGCTCACCGTCCTCGTCGACGCCCGCGAGCGTGTCCCGTGCGATGTCCTTGCCCGAGCCGTCGAAGCGCTCGGCGATCTCCTCGTCCGACGTGCGGAACGGCTCCGCGTCGGCGACCTCGATGTCGTTGACGAGCCGGGTCAGCGCGGGCGTGTCGGACGGCGTGAGCGGACGCCAGGTGAGGCCGGTCGCGGTGGACGGCACCCGGACCTCGGCGGGCGCCTGAGCGCGCTCCGCGATCGGGCGCAGCGTGGTGGTGTCGGAGGACATGCGCCCAGGCTCGGGCCTCGACCGGCTCACGGGCAACCGGAATTGGGGTGGGTCAGGCGTCGATGCGCGCGCGGTCGAGCGCGTGCGCGCCCGCCACGATGAAGTCCTTGCGCGGCGCGACGTCCGAGCCCATCAGCAGCTCGAAGATCTCCTCGGCGCGCTGCGCGGCCTCGACCGTGACCCGGCGCAGGGTCCGGTGGCGCGGGTCCATCGTCGTCTCCGCCAGTTGGTCGGCGTCCATCTCTCCGAGGCCCTTGTAGCGCTGGATGTCGTCCTTGTATCGCTTACCGGCCTTGTCGAGCTTCTTGAGCGTCGCCGCGAGCTCGGCCTCCGAGTACGTGTAGATGTACTTGTCGCCGTCGCCGCGCACGCCCGTGAGCTCGATGCGGTGCAGCGGCGGGACCGCCGCGTACACCCGACCGTTCTCCACGAGCGGGCGCATGTACCGGAAGAACAGCGTCAGCAGCAGCGTGCGGATGTGCGCACCGTCGACGTCGGCGTCCGTCATCAGCACGATCTTGCCGTAGCGCGCCGCCTCCAGGTCGAACGTGCGCCCCGAGCCCGCGCCGATCACCTGGATGATCGCCGCGCACTCCGCGTTCTTCAGCATGTCCGTGACGGACGCCTTCTGGACGTTGAGGATCTTGCCGCGGATCGGCAGCAGCGCCTGGAAGTCCGACGAGCGCGCGAGCTTGGCGGTGCCGAGCGCCGAGTCTCCCTCGACGATGAACAGCTCGCTGCGCTCCACGTCGTCGATGCGGCAGTCCGCGAGCTTGGCCGGCAGCGACGACGACTCCAGCGCGTTCTTGCGCCGCGAGATCTCCTTCTGCTTGCGCGCGGACAGGCGCGCGCGCATCTCGCCGACGACCTTCTCGAGCAGCGCCGCCGAGTGCGCCTTGTGCTCACGCCTGCTCGAGGAGAACAGCGCCGTGATCTCGCTCTCGACGACCTTGCTCACGATGCCGCGCACCGGTCCCGTGCCCAGGACCTCCTTGGTCTGGCCCTCGAACTGCGGCTCCGCGAGGCGGACCGTCAGCACCGCGGTCATCCCCGCGAGCACGTCCTCCTTCTCGATGCGCTCGGTCGCCGCGTCCTTCGCGCTGATCTTGAGCTTGCGCGCGTTCGCCTCGACCTGCTTGCGCAGCGTCTTGAGCAGCCCCGCCTCGAAGCCGGCCTGGTGCGTGCCGCCCTTGGGCGTCGAGATGATGTTGACGAACGTGCGCAGCTCCGTGTCGTAGCCGGTGCCCCAGCGCAGCGCGACGTCGACCTCGCACGTGCGCTGCACCTCGCGCGGCGTCATGTGGCCCTTCTCGTCGAGCACCGGGACCGTCTCGGTGAACGTGCCCGAGCCCGTGAGGTGCCACGTGTCGGTCACCGGTGCGTCGGGCGCGAGGTGGTCGACGAAGTCGACGACGCCACCCGTGTGGCAGAACGTCTCCTCGTGCGGCCCGTGCTCGCCCGGCGTGCCGGCGAGCCCGCGCTCGTCGCGCACGACGATCGTCAGGCCCGGGACCAGGAAGCTCGTCTGCCGGGCGCGCGTCACGAGCTCGTCGTACGCGAACACCGCGGACTTCGGGAAGATCTGCCGGTCGGCCCAGTACCGCACGCGCGTCCCGGTGCGCGCCTTCGCGACCTTGCCGACGACCGCGAGCTCCGAGCCCGAGACGAACGGCTCGAACGGCGACTCGGGTGTCCGGCCCGCCGAGTCGTCGTAGACGCCCGGCTCGCCGCGGTGGAACGTCATGCGGTGCGTCCGGCCCTCGCGGTCGACCTCCACGTCGAGACGCGACGACAACGCGTTGACGACCGAGGCGCCCACGCCGTGCAGACCGCCCGACGCGCCGTACGAGCCGCCGCCGAACTTGCCGCCCGCGTGCAGCTTGGTGAACACGACCTCGACGCCCGTGAGCCCCGTCTTGGGCTCGACGTCGACGGGGATGCCACGTGCGTTGTCCCGGACCTCGACCGACGAGTCCGCGTGCAGCACGATGTCGATGCGGTCGCCGTGGCCGGCGAGCGCCTCGTCGACCGCGTTGTCGATGATCTCCCAGAGGCAGTGCATGAGCCCGCGGCTGTCCGTCGTGCCGATGTACATGCCCGGGCGCTTGCGGACGGCCTCGAGACCTTCCAGCACCGACAGGTGCCGAGCGGTGTAGTCCGAGCGGGAGGAGGTCGTCGTCACGCGTGCGATGGTAGTCGCGCCCACCCACGCTCCCCCGCTCGCCATGCCGGGCACGACGTACCGCGACACGCGGGACGTCCGCACCCGCAGCCCGGCGACCTGCGCGGCGTGCGCCGAAGGTCCCTTGCGTGTCGCGTCCGTCACGATCGTGTGACGTTTGGGTACGCGGTGAGCGAACCACCCGCCCTCGAGGGGATGGATCCAGCGCCCGGATGGTTGTATGGGGATGTGACAGCGACGACGACCCCCCAGCTCACCGCCGCCGACCGCTGCGACCGGTGCGGTGCACAGGCCTATGTCCGCGTCGTGCTCCCCGTGGGCGAGCTGCTGTTCTGCGCGCACCACGCGCGCGAGCACGCCCCGAAGTTCGCCGAGCTGGCGACCGAGGTGCACGACGAGACCGACCGACTTCTCGAGGAGCACGGCGCCGGCGCAGTGCGCTGACGCGTTCTCGTCGACCCGCTCGACGAGCGCTCTCGACGACTGTCTCGACGACGAGGCCCGGACCGCGAAGGTCCGGGCCTCGTCGTCGTCCACCCCTCGTGTCGCACGCCCGTGTCCGGCCGCCCGCCCGTCGCGCGCCCCGGTCGGCACATGAGCGTCTCGCAGCCCGGCACGACCTGTGAGGGAATGACCCGTGACGGCACGACCCGTGACGGCACGAGCCCCCGCACCGGACTGGTGCGGGGGCTCGTTCGGCGTGCGTGCGGTGCGACGGCCCTGAGGGCCGACGGGCCGACGCGTCAGTCCAGGTAGTCGCGCAGGACCTGCGAGCGCGACGGGTGGCGCAGCTTGGACATCGTCTTGGACTCGATCTGACGGATCCGCTCACGCGTCACGCCGTAGACCTTGCCGATCTCGTCGAGCGTCTTGGGCTGGCCGTCGGTCAGGCCGAAGCGCATCGACACGACGCCCGCCTCGCGCTCGCTGAGCGTGTCGAGGACCTGGTGCAGCTGCTCCTGCAGGAGCGTGAAGCTCACGGCGTCCGCGGGCACGACGGCCTCGGAGTCCTCGATGAGGTCACCGAACTCGCTGTCGCCGTCCTCGCCGAGAGGCGTGTGCAGCGAGATCGGCTCGCGGCCGTACTTCTGGACCTCGACGACCTTCTCGGGCGTCATGTCCAGCTCCTTGGCCAGCTCCTCCGGCGTGGGCTCGCGGCCCAGGTCCTGGAGCATCTGGCGCTGCACGCGGGCGAGCTTGTTGATGACCTCGACCATGTGCACGGGGATGCGGATGGTGCGCGCCTGGTCGGCCATCGCACGCGTGATCGCCTGGCGGATCCACCACGTCGCGTAGGTCGAGAACTTGTAGCCCTTGGTGTAGTCGAACTTCTCGACCGCACGGATCAGACCGAGGTTGCCCTCCTGGATCAGGTCCAGGAAGAGCATGCCGCGGCCCGTGTACCGCTTGGCGAGCGAGACGACGAGGCGCAGGTTCGCCTCGAGCAGGTGGTTCTTGGCGCGGCGACCGTCGCCCGCGATCCACTCGAGCTCGCGCCGCAGCTTGGGCTCCATCGACACGCCCGAGCCGAGGCGCTCCTCCGCGAACAGGCCGGCCTCGATGCGCTTGGCGAGCTCGACCTCCTGCTCGGCGTTCAGCAGCGCGACCTTGCCGATCTGCTTGAGGTAGTCCTTGACCGGGTCGGCCGTGGCACCCGCGGTGACGACCTGCTGCGCGGGTGCGTCGTCGTCGTCCGCGTCGGAGTAGACGAAGCCCGAGTCCTCGGACTCCTCGGTGGCCTTGGCCGCCGGTGCGGCGGGCTTCTCCTCCTCGGCGTCCTCGTCGGTCGCCTCGGCGTCCGGCTCGGCGTCGGCCTCGACCTCGAGCTCCGCCTCGTCGATCTCCTCGATCTCGACGTCCTCGTCGTCCTCGGCCGGCGCGTCGTCGTCGGTGCCCTTGGCCGCGGACTTCGCGCCCTTGGCGGTCGTCTTCGCGCCGCCCTTCGCCGCAGGCTTGGCGGCCGCCTTGCCCGCCGGCTTCGCGGCTGGCTTCGCAGCCGGCTCGTCGTCGTCGGCGGTCGCGACCGCCTTGACGGCCTTCGATGCCGACTTCGTCGCGGGCGCGGCGGCGACCGCCGCCTTCGCGGTGGTGCGGGTCTTGGCGCTGGTCGCAGCGGCGACCCGCGGAGCGGCCGCGTCACTCACCGTGACGCCCGCCGTGGCCAGGCCCCGGACGACGGCCTTGAGCCGCTTGGCGTCCTCGACGCCGGCCTGCTCGCACGCCGAGCGGACCTCGGCGGCTCCGACGGAGCCGTGGGTACGGCCCCTGACCACGAGGTCCTGCAGCGCAGGGTGCTCGAACTCACGAGGGAGTGCGGGATGCGGGGTCTGGGACGACACGAACGACCTTTCGGCAGCACGACACCGGCGACGAGGCCGGGTGGTAGACGGATATTGTACCGAGCCGACGCCACCGCAGAGTCGTCCTGCGCACACGTGTGCGCGACGACCGGGTGGAGTTCTCGGCGGGAGCCTCGTTGGCGCCGCGGGGGGACGAGCGGTCGGACCGTCGTCGGCGCGCGCGGCACGCAGGTGGAGTCCTCTCACGCGGCCGGTCGGTGGCGACGCCGGGACCTCCACCCCCACCCAACGCACGGACGGCCCGGAGGATTCCCGGCCCGGGAAGACGTGCCGCCGATCACCCGAACGGGCGCACCGAGCGCGACGGACCGAGGCCCCCGCGACGTCTGGGACCCGAAGCCCCTGACGCGTCAGTGCTTGGGCTTGACCGTCAGGACGGGGCAGGGGGCGTCGAACAGCACGCGCTGGGCGTTGGCCCCGAGGATCAGCTTGCCCACGGGGCTGCGCTGCCGCAGGCCGAGCACCACCAGCTCCGCCCCGGTCTCCTCCGCCGTCGCGATGAGGTCGTCCGCGACGTCCCCGCCGTCGAGCAGCCGCACCTCGTGCGGCACACCCTGTGACGTGAGGTTCGCCGCGACGCTCGCGAGCTCCGACTCGACCAGCGCGCGCTGCTCCGCGGGCTCGTCGGCACGCGAGCTCACGACGACCACCACGCTACGACCACGGATGTTCGCCTCCTGGACCGCCGCGTCCAGGGCGGCGCGACCCTCCGGCGTCGCCAGGTAGCCGACCACGATGCCCATGCTGAGCTCCTTTCGACGCCCGTGCGAGGACCGTACCGCCGCGCGGCCCGTGGCTCCACCTGCGGCGACGCGCGTGGCGTGGCGCGTCGCACCTCGCACCGGCGTGCCGCACCCGCGCGCCGCTACCTCGGCGGGACGTCCCGAGGGTCGGGCGCGTGGTCCGCGCGGCCGTCGTCGATCCCACCGTCGACGCCGGCGTCGGGACCCGGCACGTCGTCGGGCGTGCCCGCGTCCTCCGGCACGTCGTCACGCGTCCAGCCCGGGCCGAGCCCCGCCGAGAGCGCGGATGCCAGCAGCGCCGCGAGCCGGTAGCCCGGGTCGTCGCGCAGGGCACGGTCGAGCAGGATCTGCGCGCGCGCCCCGTCACCGCGCCACCACGCGAGGAGCGCGAGCAGGGACAGCGCGGGGGCCTGCGCGTCACGTCGCCCGTGCGCGACGAGCGCCTCGAGCGTCTCCTCGTGCAGCCGGACGAGCGTCTCGGGCGGGGGCAGCGCCGCGTCCGAGCGCACGATCCGCGCGGTCACCTGCTGCATCGCCGCGTCCACCGAGACGCTGGGCCGCTCGCCCCGCACGCTGCGCTCCGGCAGGTCGCCGACACCGGGCACGAACGAGGCGAGCACCGCGTCCCGCACCCGGCGGTCCTGGAGCCCGGCCTCCAGCCGACCCCACGGCGCGGGCGTCCCCGCCGGCGCGCGTCCCGCGACGAGGTCGACCGCCGACCGCCACGCGGCCACCGCCCCGAGCCGCCAGTGCTCGCACGCGGCCGGCCCGTCGGTCTGCGCCTGCGCGGCGCGTCGCTCCCACCGTTGGCGGGCGCGGGCGACGACGCGCCGACGCTGCGGATCCGCCAGCGGGATGCGCACGAGGTCGTCGCGCGAGCTCGCGACGGTGGCACCCTCGAGCACCATGCGCGCCGAGACCTGCGTCGACTCGAGCTCGCGCAGCGGGCGGCCACCCGGCGGGCAGCACGAGCGCGCGCAGTCGTAGGACAGGTAGCCGGTCGACGTCACCACCCACACGGCGACCTCGCCGAGCGGGGCGTCCGCCGCCTCGCGGTAGTGCATGACCGCACGCGCCAGCGCGCGCGCCTCGTCGTCGTCGGCCAGCCGCGGGTCGGCGTCGGTGTAGACGACGAGGATCGTGCCCTGCGCTCGGTCGCGGCCCATGACGGCCACCGTCGCCCGCGCGACCTGCGCCCCCACGTCCGGGTCGGCGAGCGCGGGCAGGTCGACACGCATCACCACGCCGACGCGTCCGCGCGGTGCGCGCAGGCTGACCGCGACCGCGCTGTCGCGCGGCCGGAAGCCGAGCCGGTACGGGAGCAGGGAGAGGATCTCGCGGGGCTCGTTCACCCGCAGCGTCGTGGTCGCCGTCATGGCCGCAGCACACCGCACGCGGGGGGGCACGCGGGGCGCCGCTCCCCCGGCCTGTGGAACGTGCGGGCGGCCCGGCGGCCTGGGGTCGGGTCGCGGCTACGCTGTCGCGGTGCTCCGGACCACATCACGCGTCGCCGCCCTGGCGGTCGCCGCGCTGCTCGCCGTCAGCGGCTGCACGAGCTCGCAGCCCGCGCGGCTGGACCCGTCGCAGGAGGCGGACGAGCACTCCCTGCTCGCCGAGCCCGCTGTCACCGCCGAGGCGACGTTCGACACGCCGGACGACGAGCACGCGGCCGTCGGCGAGCTCGCCGACGGCTTCCCTGCGGACCTGGTGCCGCTGCCTGCCGACGCGCAGATCCTCGTGTCGTCCGCCGAGGTCGACGCCGACGGCGGGACCACGACCCTCAGCCTCAACCTGCGCACGGCGGTCGAGGCCACCACGCTCATGACGGACCTGCGGCGCGCGCTCACGGACGCCGGCTTCACGGAGGCACCGGTCGCGACGCCGCCGGCGGGGGTCGCGGCGGAGTCGACGTTCGCGCGCAGGTCCGGCGAGGTCCTCACCGTCGCGGTCCTCGACCGTGACGGTGTCCGCACGCTCACGCTCGGCGGCCGCGTGGTGGTCCCCTAGGCTGCCGTGGTGACCCGCCACACCGACCCCTCGTCCGAGTCCACGTCCGACGTGCGCACGCTCGTCGACCTCGAGGACGTCCGCGGCGGGGTCGACGCGCTGCTGGCGGAGCACGTCACGCAGCTGCGCGGCACGCTCGCGGCGATCAGCCCGGAGGCCGACCTCCTCGCCGACGCGGTCGAGAGGATGCTGTCGGGCGGCAAGCGCCTGCGCGCGGCGTTCTGCTGGTGGTCCTGGCGCGCGCACGGCGGCGAGCCGGACGGACCGGACGCCGCGGCGGTCCTGCGCGTGGGCGCGGCCCTGGAGCTGTTCCAGGCGGCGGCGCTGTTCCACGACGACGTCATGGACGACTCCGACACGCGCCGCGGCCTGCCCGCCGCGCACCGCGCGTTCGCGGACCTCCACGTCGAGCAGGGCCTGCACGGCGACGCCGTCCGGTTCGGCACCTCCGCGGCGATCCTCCTGGGCGACCTCGCGCTCGTCGCGAGCGAGCAGGAGTTCGCGCGCGCGCTCGAGCCGCTGCCCCTCGCGCGCCAGCAGCGGGCCCGGGCCGTGTTCGACCTCATGCGCACCGAGGTCACGGTGGGCCAGTACCTCGACGTGCTCGCGCAGTCCCAGCCGTGGGGTCGAGACCCGGCCGCCGACGAGCGACGGGCTCGCGAGGTCATCCGGGCCAAGTCGGCGCGGTACAGCGTCGAGCACCCGCTCTCGCTGGGGGCTGCCCTGGCGGACGCGGACGACGACGCGCTCGCGACGGTGCGGGCCGTCGGGCTCCCGCTGGGCGAGGCGTTCCAGCTCCGGGACGACGTGCTGGGCGTGTTCGGCGACCCCGCGACGACGGGGAAGCCGGCGGGTGACGACGTGCGCGAGGGCAAGCGCACGGTTCTCGTCGCGCGTGCGGCGCGGCGAGCACGCGAGCGTGGCGACGCCGCGACGGGTGACCTGCTCGGCGCGAGCCTCGGCGACCGCACGCTCGACGACGCGCAGGTCGCGCGCGTGGCGCGGGCGATCCGCGCGACGGGTGCCGTGGACGAGGTCGAGCGACTGATCGACGACCTGGCGCACGAGGCCCTCTCGCTGCTCGCCGAGCAGCCCTGGCCCGCGCCCGCCGCGGACGTGCTGACGCGGCTCGCGCACGCGGCGGTCGACCGGCGCGCCTGACCGTTACCTGACGGTCACCGCGTCGCGGAGGCCCCGGTCGCGGTGGACGCGCCGGCGGGCGGGAGCTAGAGCTCGGCCTGGGCGCGGCGTCGGACCTCGGTCTTCTGGCCTGCCCGCAGCGCGTCGATCGGCGCGCCGGGCAGGGAGTCGTCCGGCGTGAAGAGCCAGACGATCGCCTCCTCGTCGGAGAAGCCCGCGTCGGCGAGCACCGTCAGCGTGCCCTGGAGCCACGGCAGCGCGGCCCACTCGCCGGTCGCGCCGGCGCCCTGGTGACCGGGCACCAGGAAACGCTCCGGCACCGACAGGACGCGGGGCTCGCCCCGGCGCATGCCGACGAGCTTGCGCTCCTGCAGCAGGCGCCGGACCTTGCCGACGTCGAGGCCGACGCGCTCGGCGACGTCGGGCAGGGTCAACCAGGAGTCGACGAGGGCGTCGGCAGCAGCCGCGTGCGGGTCCAGGGTCTCGCTCACGGTGCCCAGACTACGCAGCGTCCGGGCCGTCGCCGCGCACCCGCCGTCCGGGTGGCGCGCGGGGCTCGGGGTTTCCTCCTCCGGGCGTGTCGGCTAGTTTCACTTCTGTCACATCAGCCACACCAGTCACGCGTCTTGACTCGTGTCACACCGTTCAGGGGGGCGTCATGGCCTCGAGCACCGCAGCCGCACGCCGTTCGCAGACCGCCCGCGCCGAGCGCGACGGTCGTCGGCGGACCGCACGCCGGGCCGCGAGCGGGACGGGTGCCACGCTCGCGCTCGTCGCGATCTCGGTCTCCACCTCCGGAGCCGCGCACGCGGACGACTCCTACACCGTGCGCGACGGCGACACCGTGAGCCACATCGCCACCCGCACCGGCGCGAGCATCGCCGCGATCACGCGCGCCAACGCCCTCGCCGACCCCTCGCGCATCCGCGCCGGGCAGGTGTTGACGATCCCGACCACGTCGTCCCGCTCGGCCGCGCGCCCGACGAGCACCCCGGCGCAGGCGCCCGTGGCGCGGCACGTCGTGCGCGCGGGTGAGACCGTGTCGGGCATCGCCGCGCGGACCGGCACGAGCGTCCGGGCGATCATCGCGGCCAACCGCCTGCGCGCCGACGGCCTCATCATCGAGGGCCAGACCCTGACGATCCCCGGCAGCGGCAGCACCGCGCCGCAGGCACGCACGACCGCCCCGGGGCGGACCTACACCGTCCGCGCCGGCGACACCGTCTCCGGCGTGGCGGCGCGGTTCGGCACGAGCGTCTCCGCCATCGTCTCCGCCAACGGCCTCGGCGCGAACGCCATGATCCGGGTCGGGCAGACGCTGCGCCTCGGCGGCGCCGCCTCGTCGACGCCTGCCCCCTCGACGGGACGCCCGCTCGTCGGCTCGACGTTCGAGGGCCGCACCTACGCGCGTGACGTCGTCGACGCCGCCAACGCCAACAAGCGCGCGCTGCTCGCCGCCGGCGTCCCCTCGACGGCGCAGATGCAGGCGAAGGTCGCCGCGACCGCACGGGCCTACGGCCTCGACCCGGCGCTCGCGCAGGCCATCGCGTTCCAGGAGTCCGGGTTCAACCACACGGCCGTCTCCCCTGCCAACGCGATCGGCACCATGCAGGTGATCCCGAGCTCGGGCGACTGGGCGTCGAGCATCGTCGGGCGTCAGCTCGACCTGCTGGACCCCGACGACAACGTCACCGCGGGTGTCGTCATCCTGCGTGCGCTCGTGCGCATGTCGCCGGACCTGCCCAGCGCGATCGCCGGCTACTACCAGGGCGCGGCCTCGGTGCGGAAGTACGGCATGTTCTCGGACACGCGTCGCTACGCCGCGAACGTCCAGACCCTCATGACCCGCTTCCGCTGACCGGCGACGCACCGGTCGGGGACCCGTGAGGGACGCGGTGACGCCGGGCTCCGGGCCGGGCGACGCGCGCGTGACGCTCGCCCCAATACCCGGGCCGAGCGCCCGCCGAACGTAGACTCGCCGCGTGGGAACCGCCGTCACCGATCCGCTCGTCGGCCGTCTGGTCGACGGCCGGTACGAGGTCGTCTCCCGGATCGCGCGCGGCGGCATGGCGACCGTCTACCTCGCGGTGGACCGACGGCTCGACCGTGACGTGGCGCTCAAGGTCATGCACCCCCACCTCGCGGAGGGCGGCTCCGGGGCGGACTTCGTCGCGCGGTTCCGGCGCGAGGCGCGAGCCGCCGCACGCCTCACCCACCCCGGCCTCGTCGCGGTGTACGACCAGGGCGTCGACGGCGAGACCAGCTACCTCACGATGGAGTACGTCGACGGGTCCAACCTGCGCCGACGCCTCGCGGAGCAGGGTGCGCTCACCGTCTCCGAGGCGCTGCGCATCACCGAGTCGGTGCTGGACGCGCTCGCCGCGGCGCACCGGGGCGACCTCGTCCACCGGGACATCAAGCCCGAGAACGTGCTGCTGGCCACGGACGGTCGCATCAAGCTCGCCGACTTCGGGCTGGCACGCGCCGTCACCGAGGTCACCTCGACCACCACGGGAACGGTCCTGGGCACGGTCGCGTACCTCGCGCCCGAGCTCGTCGTGCGCGGCGCGAGCGACGCCCGCACCGACGTCTACGCCTGCGGGATCCTGCTGTTCGAGATGCTCACGGGCCGCCAGCCCTTCGTCGGCGAGACGCCCATCCAGGTCGCCTACCAGCACGTCAACAGCGACGTGCCCGCACCGTCCGACGACCTCGAGTGGCTCCCCGTCGAGGTCGACGACCTGGTCCGCGCGCTCGCCGCACGCGATCCCGACGACCGGCCGGTCGACGCGGCCGCCGCGGTCGGCCTCCTGCGCCGCGCCCGCGGTGAGCTCGACGACGCCACGCTCTCGCGCCGCGCGGACGTCGCCCCGTCGATCGTGCTCCCCGCCGCGACGGACCCCGACGAGACGCCCCTGCCCGACGGCGCGGACGCGGTCCCCGGCGACGACGGCTCGACCGTCCGCATCGAGGACCTGCCGCGCGGCTCGACGGTCGCGCTCCCGATCGGGCTGGGCACCGGCGGCTCCGGACCTCGCGCGATCGCGCCGGCCGCCGCCGCGCCCGCTCCCGCTCGTCGACCGCGTCGCCGGCTGCTCGCCGCGGTGCTCGCCCTGCTCGTGGCGCTCGGGCTCGGGGGCGCGGGCTGGTGGTACGTGGTGGCCGGGCCCGGCGCCTACACGACCGTGCCCGAGATCGCGGGATCGAGCGCCGAGGCCGCGCGTGCCGCGCTCACCGCCGTCGGGCTCGAGTCCACGACCACCTCCGAGTTCTCGAGCGACGTCGCCAAGGGCCTCGTCGTCACGAGCGATCCCGCGCCGGGCGACAAGGTCCGCAAGGACGGGACGGTCGAGGTCACCCTCTCCAAGGGACCCGACTACGTGGACGTCCCGGACGGGGTCGTCGGCACGCTCCAGGCGGACGCCGAGGCCGCGCTCGTGGCGGCGGACCTCGAGGTCGAGTACGCCGACCCGGTCTACGACGACAAGGCGGGGCTGGGCGTCGTCGTCGCGGCCGAGCTCCCCGACGGCACCCCGGCGAAGGCCGGTGAGCGCACGATCCGGCACACCGTCGTGACGCTGACCACCTCCAAGGGTCCTGCGCCCGTGACCGTCACCTCCCAGGTCGGCGCCGCCGCCGACGCGGCCGCGAAGCAGCTCAAGGGCGACGGCCTCAAGGTCCGCACGACCGAGGAGTTCAGCTCCGACGTCAAGGCCGGCGTCGTGATCCGGCAGTCGCCCGAGGGCGGCACCCGGGGGCACCGGGGCGACACCGTGACGCTCGTCGTGTCGAAGGGACCCGAGCTGTTCAAGGTGCCGGACGTCATGCGCAACGGCATCGGGTCGGCGACGGACACGCTCAAGGCCGCCGGCTTCGAGGTCGAGGTCAGGCACGCCGCGACGTACTTCGGCCTCGGGTTCGTGGTCGGTCAGGAGCCCGGGGGCGGGTCGATGCACCCCAAGGGCACGGTCGTCGTCCTCACGATCACCTGACGACGACGGAGGGTCGGACCGCCCGAGAGCGGACCCGACCCTCCGTCGCACGCGCGCAGCTCAGCGCACGTGGTCAGCGCACGTGTCAGGCCGAGCGCAGCAGCTCGCCCACCTGGAACGCCAGCTCCAGCGACTGCTGGTGGTTCAGACGCGGGTCCACGAGGGTCTCGTACCGCTCCGCGAGCCGCTCGTCGTCGATCTCGACCGAACCGCCGAGCACCTCGGTCACGTCGTCACCGGTGAGCTCGATGAGCAGGCCGCCGGGCACGGTGCCGAGCGCGCGGTGCACCTCGAAGAACCCCGCGACCTCGTCCATGACGTCCGTGAACCGGCGCGTCTTGTACCCGGTCGCGGACGTGATCCCGTTGCCGTGCATCGGGTCGCACACCCAGGTGACCGGGCGCCCGTCGGCCGCGACCTTCTCGACGAGGCCCGGCAGCAGGTCACGGACCTTACCCGCACCCATACGGGTCACGAACGTGATCCGGCCGGCCTCACCGGTCGGGTTGAGCTTGTCGAGCAGAGCGAGCGCGTCGTCCGCCGAGGCGGTCGGGCCGAGCTTCACACCGATCGGGTTCTGCAGGCGCGAGAAGAAGTCGACGTGCGCCCCGTCGAGCTGACGCGTGCGCTCGCCGATCCACACGAAGTGGGCCGAGCAGTCGTATGGCAGGCCCGTGCGCGAGTCGATCCGCGTGAGCGGCCGCTCGTAGTCGAGCAGCAGCCCCTCGTGGCTGGAGTAGAAGTCGACCGTGCGCAGCTGGTCGAAGTCGGCGCCGCACGCCGCCATGAACCGGATGGCGCGGTCGATCTCCGCGGCCAGCACCTCGTACCGCGCGTATGCGGGGGTCTTGGTGAAGCCGCGGTTCCACTCGTGCACCCGCAGGAGCGACGCGAAGCCGCCCGTCGTGAACGCACGGATGAGGTTCAGCGTCGCGGCGGACGTGTGGTACGCCTCGAGCAACCGCTGCGGGTCCGGCGTGCGCGCCTCGGGCGTGAAGTCGAACCCGTTGACGATGTCGCCGCGGAACGCCGGCAGCGTCACCCCGTCGCGTGTCTCCGTGTCCGACGAGCGCGGCTTGGCGTACTGGCCCGCCATGCGCCCGATCTTCACGACCGGCATGCTCGCGCCGTACGTCAGCACGACCGCCATCTGCAGGATCGTCTTGATCTTGTTGCGGATGTTGTCGGCGGTCGCCTCGGCGAACGTCTCGGCGCAGTCGCCCCCGACGAGGACGAACGCCTCACCCCGGCCCGCGGCCGCGAGCTGGGCGCGCAGCGCGTCGGCCTCGCCCGCGAACACGAGCGGCGGGAGCGACGCGAGCTTGTCGGTCGCGCGCGTCAGCGCGTCCGCGTCGGGCCAGACCGGTTGCTGCACGACGGGCAGTGAGCGCCACGCGTCGAGCCCCTCGACGACCGTGGGGTCGGGGGTGACGCTCACTCGTGACTCGCCGGGACCAGGGGCTGGCCGATGTCCGCCAGCAGCTCACCGAACCAGGGCTGCGACACGTCGAACGCCTTGCCGCCCGCGATGCGCGGGAACTCGATCGCGCGCAGCACGTCGCCGCGCTCCTCGTCGTGCCCGATCACACCGGCCTCGCCGCGCAGGGCGCACTCGACCGCGAGGTCCGTCATCGACTTGATGAGGCGCAGGTCCTCGGCGTTCGCCGCAGCGGCGCGCGAGTAGTAGCCCGACTTCTGGACCATGACCTTCTCGGCGCCGAGCTTCTCCGCGAACTGCTTCGCGAACCACTGGCCCGGGTTGATCGTGTCGAGCTTGACGTGGCCGAACGGGTCCCGCTCCGGGGGCGTGCCCGCGGCCGTGAGCTGCTCGACGATCTCGTGCATGCCCGCACCCTCCGACAGGAAGATGTTGACGTTGCCCTGCGTGTCCATGACGGCCTTGAGGCGCTCCGCCTCGGCGTCGATGTCGATCGCGAGCTCGGGCACGAAGACGGCGTGGACGTCCCAGCGCTCACGCGTCAGGCCGATGCCGGGGACCCACTGCTGCTGGTCGAGCCACTTGCGGTACTCGACCGCGGCGGCCGCGGTCAGCCAGCCGCAGTGCCGGCCCATGACCTCGTGCACGATGAGCATGCGGGGGCCGCTGCGGTGCTCGCCGATGATGTTCGCCGCGAAGCCCGCGGCCTCCTCGGCGGCGGTCCAGGCGCCCAGCGACTGACGGATCGGCACCACGTCGTTGTCGATCGTCTTGGGCAGGCCCACGACGGTCAGGCCGTAGCCGTTGTCCGCGAGGTAGGCGGCGAGGTCCGCCGCGGTCGTGTTGGTGTCGTCGCCACCGATCGTGTGGAGCACGTCGACGCCGTCCGCCTTGAGCTGCTCGGCCGCGACCTGCAGCGGGTCCTGGCCCTCGGCGACGAGGCCGCGCTTGACGCAGTCCTTCGCGTTCGTCAGCTTGACGCGCGAGTTGCCGATCGGCGAGCCACCGAAGCGGTGCAGGATGCCGGCGTTCTTGCGGGTCTCGGCGTCGACGACGATCTTGTCGCCCCGCAGCAGCCCGTAGTACCCGTGCTCGTACGCGATGATCTCGACGTCGGGCGCGATCTCGGTGTAGCGCTCGATGAGCCCACCGACGGCGGACGAGAGGCACGGGGCGAAGCCACCCGCGGTGAGGAGGGCGACGCGACGGACCGACATGACAGGCACCTTCCGTTGAGCTGCAGGACGACCCTGCGGGAACGCCGCGACCCTAGGCCGCGGCCGCACGGCGCGACCGGGACCTTCTACGGGGGACGGCGGGACTATCGGCTGTACTCGGGGCCGGGCTCGCGGGCACGTCCCGCGGCTCGACGACGACCGTGCACGACGGACGTCCGGCTCATCCTACTGACGGCTCGCCCTCGTCCTTCGGGGGGACCGGAACCTGGACGTCGGGCGCGGGGCGACCGCCCGGGGCCGCGGTGCGCGGCTCGGTGTCCGCGGGCTGCGCGTCGGCCACGCCGGCCGCGATGCGCGCCTTCTGCGTGGCCGCGTACACGTCGACGTACTCCTGCCCGGACAGGCTCATGATCGCGTACATGATCTCGTCGGTGACCGACCGCAGGATGAAGCGGTCGTTCTCCATGCCCTTGTAGCGCGAGAAGTCGAGCGGCTCGCCCACGACCATGCCGATGCGCATGATCTTGGGGATCGTGCGCCCGAGCGGCTGCGCGACGTTCGTGCCGATCATGGCGACGGGGATGACCGGCGCCCCCGACTCGAGCGCGAGGCGCGCGACGCCCGTCTTGCCGCGGTACAGCCGGCCGTCGGGGCTGCGTGTGCCCTCCGGGTAGATCCCGAACAGGTCGCCCTCCTCGAGGCGGCGCAGGCCGGTGCGCAGGGCGGCCTCCGAGGCCTTGCCGCCACCGCGGTCCACGGGGATCGTCCCGACGCCGCGCATGAAGCCCGCGGTCAGCCGGCCTTTGACGCCGCGGCCCGAGAAGTACTCCTGCTTGCCGATGAACACGAGCTCGCGGTCCAGCATCAGCGGGAGGAAGAACGAGTCGATCACCGCGAGGTGGTTGCTCGCCAGGATCGCCGCGCCCTGGCTGGGGATGTTCTGCTCGCCCCGGATCCACGGCCGGTACACCAGGTGCAGCAACGGACCCACGAAGACCCGCTTCATCAACCAGTAGAACAAGGGTTCACCTTCCTGCACCGTCGGCGGCACCCGCCGCCGGACGACCCTCGGCCGCCCGTGCGGACCGCCAGGACCGCTGGACCGACTCTAGAGTGCTCTCATGGCTGCTCGCTCCGACCGACCCGACGAGCGACCCGACGAGCGACCCGACGAACATGCGGACGCGCGTCCCGACGGGACGCCCGCGCACCCCTCCGACGACGACGCGACGGGCCGCACCGCGGGGCCGGACCCGGACGCCCCCGTCGCCGACGACGACTGGGCGAGCATCGTCGCGCAGCTCGGCGACGTCGAGACCGCGGCGGAGAGCGCGGCCCGGGGCGGCCTCGACTTCCCGGTGGCACCGGGCGTCGACTCGCCGTTCGACGCCGCGCGTGTCGTCCGCCCCGCTGCGGGCCCAGACACGCCGCGCGACCCGCTCGCCTCCGCCAGCGGACGCGACTGGGACGGCACCTCGCAGTACGACGAGGCCGAGGACGACCTCGACTCGCAGGACGGCTTCGTCCCGCCCGACCCGGGCCCCGTGCTCGGCGGGGACCCGCTCCTCACGATGGCCTGGTTCGCGGCGGCCGGCATGCCCCTGCTCCTGCTCGTCATCCTCATCGCGTGGCGCGACGCCCCCGCCGCGCTCGCCCAGGCGGCGTGCATCGTGTTCGTCCTGGGCGTCGCGGTGCTGGTGTGGCGGATGCCGCAGCGCCGCGAGCGCCAGGACGACGACGGGGCGGTCGTCTAGCCGCCCCGGACCGGCGTCAGAGGCGGGCGAGGTCGGCCGCGCCGACGATGCCCGCGTCGTTGCCCATGGACGCGACGACGATGGTCGCCTCCGGACGGTGCCCGCGCGCCGAGAGCTGGTCCGCGAACCCCTTGCGTGCCGGCTCGAGGACGAGGTCCCCGGCCGCGGCCACGCCGCCGCCGATCACGATCATCGCGGGGTCGAGCAGCGCCGCGACGGACGCCGCGCCCTCCCCCACCCACCGGCCGAGCTCCGCGAGCAGGTGCACCGCGAGCTCGTCGCCCTCCTGCGCCGCCTGCGTCACGTGCGGGCCGACGATCTTCTCGGCCGAACCGCCGGCGAGCTCCAGGATGCGGGTCGCGCGGTCCGGGTGGGCGACCGCGGCCGCCTGCGCGTCGCGCACCAGCGCGCTGCCGGACGCGTACTGCTCCCAGCAGCCCTCGTGCCCGCAGCCGCAGTAGTGGCCGCCGGGCACGACCCGCATGTGGCCGACCTCGGCCGCGACACCCGCGAAGCCACGCACCAGCGCGCCGTTGGAGACCACCGCACCGCCGAGGCCCGTGCCGATCGTCAGGGTCAGCATGTCGTCCACGTCGCGCGCCGCGCCGAACCGGAACTCGGCCCAGCCCGCGGCGTTCGCGTCGTTCTCGACGACGATCTCGACCTTGTCCTCGACGAGCGCGGCGATCCGGTCCCGCAGCGGGTAGTCACGCCACGCGATGTTCGGCGCGAACAGCACACCCGAGCGGTCCGCCGCGACGAAGCCCGCAGCGGCGAGACCGATCGCGCCGACCTTGTGCTCGACCGCGAGCTCGGCGTACGCGTCCGCGATCGCCGCGTCGATGCTCGCGACGTCGTCGGGCTCGGTGTCACGTCGCGTCTGCGCCAGGATCCGACCCTCGTCGTCGACCACACCGACGGCGATCTTCGTCCCGCCGATGTCCACCCCGATGGCGTGCATGCGTCTCGTGCTCCCGATGAGTGTGTGCTGCGGCCACGGCAGGAGCCGTGGTCGGTGGTGTGCGGCCGCGTGCTGCGAGGCCTCGGCGGACGCGTTGACGGCGCATCCCCGGCGCCCCCACGCTAGCGCCAACCCGCGGGGGGTCGTGCGTGAGTCCGTCCGGGCGACCTCGTGAGGCTAACGCGCGCCGGAGGCCGACCACCTGGACGGACGTCCCGTATCCTCGTCGGACCCGTCGCCACTGCCAATGGAGCCAGAATGGTCGAGTTCAGCACACCTCTGCTCGTCGAGATCGCGCCTGACCGCAACCTCAACGACCTGTTCGCCGAGCGCCTCGCCGCGGACCCGGACGGCGTCGTCGTCGAGCACAAGACGGAGCAGAGCGGCCCCTGGATCCCGATCACCGCACGCGAGCTCGACGCCGAGATCGTGGCCGTCGCGAAGGGCCTGGTCGCCAAGGGCGTCGAACCGGGCGACCGCGTCGGCATCATGTCGCGCACCCGCTACGAGTGGACGCTGCTCGACTGGGCGATCTGGGCGGCCGGCGCCATCCCGGTGCCGATCTACGAGACGTCGTCGGCCGAGCAGGTGTCCTGGATCCTCACGGACGCCGACGTCAGCGTGCTCGTCGTCGAGAACGAGGCGAACGCGGCGACGGTCGACGAGGTCCGCGCCGAGGCGCCCGGGCTCCGCGAGGTGCTGACGATCGACGCGGGCGCGATCGAGACGCTGGTCGCCGCGGGTGCCCAGGTCGCCGACGACGAGGTCGCGCGCCGCCGGTCGTCCGCCGAGCTGTCGAGCGTCGCGACCGTGATCTACACCTCGGGCACGACCGGTCGCCCCAAGGGCGTCGAGCTGACGCACGGCAACTTCTACGAGCTCACCGTCAACGCGGTCGAGGGGCTCAAAGAGGTCGTCTCCGACCCGGGCGCGCGCACGCTGCTGTTCCTCCCCATGGCGCACGTGTTCGCGCGGTTCATCCACGTGCTGTGCATCCCCGCGGGCGCGGTGCTCGGCCACTCGTCCGACACGCGCACGCTGCTCGAGGACCTCGGCAGCTTCCGGCCGACGTTCGTGCTCGCGGTCCCCCGCGTGTTCGAGAAGGTCTACAACGGCGCCGAGCAGAAGGCCGCCGCGGGCGGCAAGGCCGCGATCTTCCAGCGCGCCGCCAAGACCTCGATCGTCTACTCGCGTGCGCTCGACGACCCCAAGGGCCCCAGCCCGTGGCTGCGCCTGCAGCACAAGGTCGCCGACGTGCTCGTCCTGCACAAGATCCGGGCGCTGCTCGGCGGGCAGGCACGGTGGGCGATCTCGGGGGGCGCCCCGCTCGGCGAGCGGCTCGGGCACTTCTACCGGGGCGTGGGGCTCAACGTCCTCGAGGGCTACGGCCTCACCGAGACGACCGCGCCCGCCACGGTCAACCTGCCCTCCCGGACGAAGATCGGGACCGTCGGCGTGCCGCTGCCCGGCACGTCCGTGCGCATCGCCGACGACGGCGAGGTCGAGGTCAAGGGCATCCAGGTGTTCCGCGCCTACCACGCCAACGAGGCGGCGACCACGGAGTCCCTCTCGGACGGCTGGTTCCGCACCGGCGGCCTCGGCTCGCTCGACGACGAGGGCTTCCTGGCCATCACGGGCCGCAAGAAGGAGATCATCGTGACCGCCGGCGGCAAGAACGTCGCGCCCGCGGTGCTCGAGGACCGGCTGCGTGGGCACCCGCTGATCAGCCAGGTCGTCGTCGTGGGCGACCAGCGCGCCTACATCGGGGCGCTCGTCACGCTCGACCCCGAGGGCGTCCCCGGCTGGCTGACCGCGCACGGCAAGCCCGCCCTCACGCTCGAGGAGGCCGCGCAGGACCCCGACGTCCTCGCCTCGATCGACAAGGCCGTCGCACGCGCGAACAAGGCCGTCTCGCGTGCCGAGTCGATCCGCCGCTACCGCATCCTCGACACCGACCTCACCATCGCGAACGGGTACCTCACGCCGAAGCTCAGCGTGAAGCGCGCGGTCGTCCTCAAGGACTTCGCGGCGGACGTCGAGGCGCTGTACGACCCGACGACCGGCGGGCACGACGTCGGCTGACCGCGCCGCGCGTCGGGTGCACTGACGACGGGCGGGCGGCGAGGTCCCACGGATCTCCCGCCCGCCCGTCGTCGTCGCGACCGTCGTCGTCGCAACCCTCGTCGTCGCACCCGTCGTCCTGCCTCGCGCGTCAGCCGCCCTCGGCCATGCGCAGCGGCGGCACCAGCCGCAGGTCGGACAACGTGCCCAGGGCCGCCCGCTCCGCCTCGTCGAGCTCGAACGCCGGCGGGCCGACCCGCGCGGCCGCGTCCCCACCGCCGGTGCGCTCGGCGCCGCGCCGGCGGGGCACCTCGAGGACGAACGTGACGACGCAGTCGGCGCAGGCGGCCGGGCGGGCGGTGCACCCCTCGCAGTCGATGATCATGAGCCGGACGCTAGGGCCGACCTCCGACACGCCCGGGACACGCCTGGCGCCCGCGCGTGGCGCCGGTCGCTCAGGCGTGCCGCAGCCGTGCGACGAGCGTGGCCGACGGCACCACGTACGCACCCCGCGCCTCGACGTCGCGCGCCACCTCCTGGTCGCTCGTGACGACGACCACCACACGTCCGGTCGGCTCGGCCTGCACCAGCCGACGGATGAGGTCGTCGGCGATCTCCCCCACCGAGAACCGCACCCGCACGCCGTGGGCGAGCGTGCCCGGTGCGAGCGGCGTCGGGCGACCGTCGAAGCAGCACGTGACCTCCGCCCCGGTGCGCGTCGCGAGGCCCGCGAGGCCGTCGACGAGCATGCGTCGCTGCCGCTCCAGCGTGAGCTCGGCGTACCCCGTCTTCGTGACGTTGTAACCATCCACGACGAGGTGCGCGCGCGGCTGCCGCAGCAGCTCGTCGAGCAGCCCGGGGTCGTCGACGTGCCGCCCGCGCGACCCCAGCCGCGCGGGGGCAGCCTCCTGCGCCGGTGCGACGAGGTCCGCGGGCAGCTCGCTCGCCGGTGGGAGCGCCAGCTCGGTGCGCAACCCGCTCGCCGCGTCGACGATCGTGTCCAGCAGCAGCCGCACGCGCGCGTCGGCGAGCTTGCGGGCCACCCGCAGCTCGGCGCGCGCCGCGGTCCGCTCCGCGTCGGCCGCTCGTCGCTCGTCACCCGCCACCTCGAGCGCGGTCGCCGCCTCGTCACGCGCGGCACGGGCCTGCGCGAGCTCCTCGGCGGCCTGCTCGAGCGCGCGACGTCCCTCCGCACGCGCGCGGTCGGCGTCCGAGCGGAGCCTGCGCGCCTGCTTGCGCAGCGTGGCCAGCTCCTCGAGTGCGGCGTCGCGCTCGGCACGCACGCGTTCGAGCTCGTCCCGGGCGCGCGCGGCCGCGTCGGGCGGCGTGGCGGGGCCGGTGCGGTGCGGTGCGGTCGCGGTGGACGGCAGCAGCGCGCGCCAGTCGGCGCCCAGCAGCCACGCCCCGGCCGCGGCAGCGAGGGACGGCGCAGGGGCCGCGACGGGCGGCCCCTGCGGCTCACGGTCCTGCTCACGGTCGGGCTCGTGCTCCGGCTGGTCGCCGGGCTCGTCGTCGGGCTCGTGTTCCGGCTGGTCGCCGGGCTCGTCGTCCGGCTCGTGGGGTCTCGCGGGCGCGCCCAGCGCGGCCGCGAGGTCCGGGTGCTCACCCGCCCACGTGCGCGCGGCGCGCGAGCGGAAGTGCTCGTCGTCCAGCGCGGACCACAACGGGACGGCACCCGCGGACGCGCGCTTCGCCGGGGCGAACGCCGCGACGCGCCGCAGCGACGCCGGGACCGCGGTCGGGTCGTACCCCGCGAGCGTGCGGGCGGCGACCGCGACGAGCTCGGCCCGCAGCGACGCCGGGACCTGCGCGTCGACCACCATGGCGTCACCCTAGGCCGCTCCGCGGGGGCACGCGCGCAGTCCGCGGGCGCGTCGGGGGGAGCCGACCGGGACGCGACACGCGACGCACGCCCGGCGGGGCGTGTCGGAGCGCGGGGGTACGGTCCGGGACATGCGCTCGAGCCTGCACCGCCTGCGACCCGTCTGGGTCGGGGACCCGGTGCCGGGACCCGGTGCGACGCCGGGCGCGGGCGGGCCGGCGCCCGTGCAGCTCGCGCTCGACGAGATCGGCACGCCGCTCTCCGAGGTGACGTTCGTGGTCGTCGACCTCGAGACGACGGGCGGCACGCCCGCGGAGTGCGGCATCACGGAGATCGGTGCGGTCAAGGTGCGCGGCGGCGAGGTGCTCGGCGAGTTCCAGACCCTGGTGGACCCCGGCGGCCCCGTGCCCCCGTTCATCCAGGTCCTCACCGGCATCACGTCGTCGATGCTCGTCGGAGCCCCGCCCGTCGAGGAGGTCCTGCCCTCGTTCCTGGAGTTCGCCCGCGGCAGCGTCCTCGTCGCGCACAACGCGCCGTTCGACGTCGGGTTCCTGCGGGCCGCGGCCGCGCGCACGGGGCATCCGTGGCCCGGCTACCGGGTCGTCGACACGGTGCGCCTCGCGCGCCGCGTCGTGACCCGCGACGAGGCCCCCAACCACAAGCTCGGGACGCTCGCCGCACTGTTCGGCGCGCGGGTGACGCCGAACCACCGCGCGCTCGAGGACGCGCGCGCGACGGTCGACGTGCTCCACGCGCTGCTCGGACGCCTCGGCCCGCTGGGCGTCACGCACCTCGAGGATCTCGCGACCGCGACCGACCCGGTCCCCCAGGAGGTCCGGCGCAAGCGCACGCTCGCCGACGGGCTGCCCGACGCGCCCGGTGTCTACCTGTTCCGCGGCCCGAACGAGGAGGTCCTGTACGTCGGGACCTCGACGACGTCGTTGCGCACGCGCGTGCGCTCGTACTTCACGTCGTCGGAGAAGCGTGGTCGCATCCAGGAGATGGTGCGCATCGCCGAGCGCGTCGACCCCGTGGTCTGCGCGACGCCGCTGGAGGCGCGCGTGCGCGAGCTCCGGCTCATCGCCGAGCACTCGCCGCGCTACAACCGTCGCTCGCGGTTCCCCGAGCGGATGCCGTGGGTCCGGCTGACGAGCGAGCCGTACCCCCGCCTGTCCGTGGTGCGCGAGGTGCGCGACGAGCCGGGCGCCGCCTACATCGGCCCGTTCGGCTCGCAGTCGTCCGCGCAGCTCGCGCTCGAGGCGCTGCACGAGTCCTTCCCGGTGCGGCAGTGCACGCGCCGCCTGCCGCTCGTCGCCACCCCCGGCGCGTCCGCGTGCGCGCTCGCCGACATGGGCCGGTGCGGTGCGCCCTGCGTCGGCGGGCAGGACGCCACCGGGTACGCGGCGGTCACCGACCGGGTGCGCTCCGCCATGCTGGGCGACCCCGCGCCCGTCGTCGGGGCGCACGCCGAGCGGATCGACGCGCTCGTCGCGCAGCAGCGCTACGAGGAGGCCGCCACCGTGCGCGACCGGCTGGGCGCGTTCCTGCGCGGTGCCGCTCGCGCGCAGCGGGTCGGCCCCGTCGCGCGGTGTGCCGAGGTGGTCGCGGCGCGCCGCAGCGACGACGGGGGCTGGGAGATCGTCCTGGTCCGCCACGGCCGGCTCGCCGCGACGGCCCGCGTCGACCGCGCCACGGACCCGCGGCCCACCATCGCGACGCTGCGCGCCACCGCCGAGCACGTCCCGGTACCTGTGCCCCCGGCGGCAGCCGCGCACCCCGAGGAGGCAGACCTCGTGCTCGACTGGCTCGAGCGTCCGGGCGTCCGCATCGTCGACGTCGTGGGCGTCTGGGCGCTCCCGGTGCGCACAGCGCTCGGTGACGTCGAGCCGGCGGCCGCGATCGCCGCGCACGCCGCCGCGGTCGCGGGCCACGACGTGGCGAGCGCCGAGGTCGCTCTGCGGCCCTCCGCCGACGGCACGACGCCCGTGGACCTCGCACGCGCGGTGGCCGACGCGCCGGGCGTGATGCCGCGCACGGCCTGACCGGTGCGCGGCATGATGGCGCCATGCTGACCGCCATCGTCCTCATCGAGACCGACGCCGCCCGGATCCCCGAGGTCGCCTCGCAGATCGCCGACATCCGCGGCGTCAGCGAGGTCTACTCGGTGACCGGCGAGGTGGACCTCATCGCCCTCGTCCGCGTGCGCGAGCACGACGACCTCGCCGACGTCATCGCCGACAGGGTGAGCAAGGTCGAGGGTGTGCTGCGCACGCAGACCTACATCGCGTTCCGCACCTACAGCCAGCACGACCTCGACCAGGCGTTCGCGCTGGGGCTCGAGGACTGACGTCGCCCGGCGCTCCCCGGCCGCGTCTGCCGCGAGATCAGGCGCTCGCGCGCCGCCAGCGCTCCAGCGACTCGCGCGCGGCCCCCGAGTCGACGGACGCGCGTGCGTGCTCCACGCCCGCGGCCAGACGCTCGAGGAGCGTGCCCTCGCCCGTCCCGGGCAGCGTGCCGTCCGCGACGAGCGCGGCCGCCGCGTTGAGCAGCACGGTCTCGCGCACCGGTCCCGGCGCGCCGTCGAGCAGTGCCCGGGCGACGCCGGCGTTGTAGCCCGCGTCGGCGCCGCGCAGCTCCGCCAGCTCGACGCGCGCGACCCCGAGGTCAGCCCAGTCGACGACGTGCTCGACAACCTCACCGTCGGACACGTGCCAGATGCGGGTCGGGGCCGTCGGGGCGATCTCGTCGAGGCCGTCCTCGCCGCGGAACACGAGCGCGCTGACGCCGCGGCGCGCGAGCACGCCCGCGATGAGCGGCCCCATCCGCCCGTCCCCGACGCCGATCGCGGCCGCCGGTGGCTGCGCCGGGTTCGTCAGCGGACCGAGGAAGTTGAAAGCCGTGGCGATGCCCAGACCGGCGCGCGCCACGGCGGTGTGCCGGAAGGACGGGTGGAACACCTGCGCGAAGCAGAACGTGATGCCCGCCTCGGCCGCGATCTGCGCGACGCGCTCGGGCGTGTGGTCCAGGCGGATCCCGAGCTGCTCGAGGACGTCCGCGGAGCCCGACGAGGACGACGCGGCCCGGTTGCCGTGCTTGACGACGCGCAGCCCCGTGCCCGCGATGGCGAGGGACGCCATCGTCGAGATGTTGACGGTGTGCGCGCGGTCGCCGCCCGTGCCGACGATGTCGACCGTCCGGCCGGGCACCTCGATGCGGTGGGCGTGCGCGAGCATGGTCTCGGCGAGCCCGGTGAGCTCGTCGACGGTCTCACCCTTGGCCCGCAGGCCCACGAGGAACCCCGCGATCTGCACCGGCGACGCCTCGCCGCGCATGATCTCGTCCATCGCCCATGACGCCTGCTGCGCGGTGAGGTCCTGACCGGCGACGAGACCCGTCAGGAGGTCCGGCCACGTGGCGGCGGGGCTCATCCGGCGACGGCCTGCGCGGCGAGCAGCTCGACGACCGTGCGGTGCAGCTCCAGCGGGTCGAGGGGCCGGCTGACGGTCGCGTCGGCGTTCGACCACGACGCGAGCCACGCGTCCTGCGGGCGGCCGGTCAGCACCAGCACCGGAGGGCAGCGGTAGACCTCCTCCTTCAGCTGGCGACCCAGACCCATGCCGCCGAGCTTGTCGGCCTCGCCGTCGAGCACGAGCAGGTCGACGCCGCCGGCCTCGGTCGCGGCGACGACCGCCGCGGGGGTCGCGGTCTCGACCCAGTCGATAGCAGGGGCCCCGTGCTGCAGGCGCGGACCGAGCGCGAGCCGCACCTGGGCGCGCACGTCCACGTCGTCGCTGTAGAGGACGATCCGCGGTCCGGGGGTCGCGGCGGCCTGGTCCTGGGCGGTGCTCATGGTGCTTCCTCACTCGTCGTCGACGTGCGTCGAACGCATCTTGGCACGGCGTGACGCGGGACACGACGACCCCGGCGGGGCGGCGGGCGCCCGGACCGGCCCGCAGGTCCTCGCGAGACCCCGTCGCCGCCTGTTCACCGGGTCCGCACGGGACGCGCGCAGCGGCTCCACCGGACGGACGCACGGCCCGACACGCCGGGAGTTCATGACGATGTGACATTTACCGCCCGCCGCGCCTGGGCCCAATGACCCATGCGGACGCCGCATCGGCCATAATGGCCAGCGTGTCGACCGCAACGGCTGCCCCTCGCTCTGCCCCCCACGTGAGCGTCAACCGACCGAACCCCGTCTCGGTCGGCACGATCGTGTGGCTCGCCAGCGAGCTCATGTTCTTCGCCGGACTCTTCGCCATGTACTTCACCGTGCGCGCTGCCGTGCCCGAGGAGTTCGCGGAGCAGACCGCCAAGCTCAACCTCACCTTCGCGGCGATCAACACGACCGTCCTGGTGCTGTCGTCGGTGACGTGCCAGATGGGCGTGTGGGCCGCCGAGCGCTTCCAGCCCGTGCGGAGCGGCTCGCTCCTGCAGGTCAACCGCTGGGGCATGAACGAGTGGATGACGCTCACGTACCTCATGGGCGCCTTCTTCATCGGCGGCCAGGTCTTCGAGTACGCCGAGCTGGTGCACGAGGGCCTGACGATCTCGTCCAGCGCCTACGGCTCCGTGTTCTACCTGACGACCGGCTTCCACGGCCTGCACGTCGTGGGCGGCCTCATCGCCTTCCTGTTCCTGCTCGGCCGCTCGTTCTCGGCCAAGCGGTTCGGGCACCACGAGGCGACGACGGCGATCGTGACCTCGTACTACTGGCACTTCGTCGACGTCGTCTGGATCGCGCTGTTCGCGGTCATCTACCTGCTGCGCTGACGCAGCACCGCCCCTGCCCCCTTACTTGCGAGACGAGGATCGATCCGTGAAGGCACTCGCAGCCCGCAGGCACGACCGGCGCGCACCGGCCTTGCTGCTCCTGCTGGCGCTGCTGCTGGTCGGTGCGGTGTACGCCGTGGTCGCCCCTTCGTCGGCCCAGGCCGCCACGAAGACCGCGACCGCTGACGACATCGCCGCCGGCGAGAAGCTGTTCCAGGCCAACTGCTCCACCTGCCACGGACCGTCCGCGGCCGGCACCGACAGCGCACCGTCGCTGATCGGCGTGGGCGCCGCCGCCGTCGACTTCCAGGTCGGCACCGGTCGCATGCCGATGCAGATGAGCGGCCCGCAGGCCCAGGCGAAGCCCGTGCAGTTCACGGACGAGCAGATCGCGCAGCTCGCGGCCTACGTCGCGTCGCTCGGCGCGGGCCCGTCCATCCCGACGTCCGAGATGGTCGACCCCGCGCTCGGCGACTCGGCGTCCGGCATGGCGCTCTTCCGCACCAACTGCGCGATGTGCCACAACGCCATCGGCGCGGGCGGCGCGCTCTCGCAGGGCAAGTTCGCCCCGAACCTGTGGGGCACGACGCCGACGCACCTGTACGAGGCGATGCTCACGGGTCCGCAGTCGATGCCGGTGTTCAACGACGCCAACCTCACGCCCGAGGAGAAGCGCGACATCATCGCGTTCATCGACGAGCAGGGCAACGGCTCCCCGGGCGGTCTCGACCTCGGCTCGCTCGGCCCCGTGAGCGAGGGCCTGTGGGCCTGGGTCGTCGGCCTCGGCCTGCTGCTGGGCCTCTCTGTCTGGATCGGAGCGAAGTCCTCGTGAGCACCCCCCACGACTCCCACCAGGAGCTCAGCGTCTCCGGCGGTCAGGCTCAGCCGCCCGCGCGGTTCGAGAACCCCGGGCTGCACGAGCACAAGCCGCGTCAGGCGGACGTGGACCCCCGGGTCACCAAGCGCGTCGAGCGTCAGGTCCTCCTGCTGCTCACGCTGTCGATCCTCGGCACGATCGCCGTGGTCTGGGCGTACTTCGCGCTCCCCCCGGGCGACACCGTGGGCTCGATGCGGCTGTCGAACCTCGTGCTGGGCGTCGGCCTCGCCGTGTGCCTCCTCGGCATCGGCATCGGTGGCAACTACTACATCAAGCTCCTCATGAGCAACCGCGAGTACGTCGAGGAGCGGCACGAGATCCGCTCGTCCGACGAGACCCGCGAGATCGCCGTCCAGATGCTCAAGGACGGCGGCGAGGACTCCGGCCTGACGCGTCGCGGCGCGATCATCGGCGCAGGCGTCACCGCGCTCGCCCTGTTCCCGCTGTCCCTCCTCGTCCCGCTGATCGGCAACGTCGGCGAGGACTGGAACGTGCGCAAGTTCAAGCACACGATCTGGAAGAAGGGCACGCGCCTCGCGACCGACCCGACCGGCCGCCCGATCAAGGCGTCGGACGTGACGATCGGCGACGTCTGGCACGTCATCCCCGAGAGCCTCGAGGACCTGCACGAGGGCAAGCTCGACGAGAAGGCCAAGGCCGTCGTCCTGCTCGTGCGGCTCGACCCGCGCGACCTCAAGTCCGACCAGTCGCCCGAGGGCGAGACCTGGTCGCACGACGGCATCGTCGCCTACTCGAAGATCTGCACGCACGTCGGGTGCCCCGTGGCGCTGTACGAGCAGCAGACCCACCACCTGCTGTGCCCGTGCCACCAGTCGACGTTCGACGTGGCGGACAGCTGCAAGGTCGTCTTCGGCCCCGCGAAGCGTCCCCTGCCGCAGCTGCCGATCACCGTGGACGACGAGGGCTACCTCGTCGCGCAGGGCGACTTCGCCGAGCCCATCGGCCCGAGCTTCTGGGAGCGTGCGACCAAGTGAGCGACCTCAAGACGGCCCCGTCCCGCGGCGCGAAGGCCGCGGGCGCGACGGCGGACTACCTCGACCAGCGCACCGGCGTCGGCAACGCGGTCAAGTTCTTCGCGCGCAAGGTGTTCCCGGACCACTGGTCCTTCTTCCTCGGCGAGATCGCGCTCTACAGCTTCGTCACGCTGCTCATCTCGGGCGTGTTCCTGACGCTGTTCTTCGTGCCGAGCATGGCCGAGACGCACTACGAGGGCCCGTGGCCCTCGATGAACGGCGTGGAGATGTCCGAGGCGTTCTCCTCGACGCTGCGCCTGTCGTTCGAGGTCCGTGGCGGTCTGCTCATGCGGCAGATCCACCACTGGGCGGCGCTGATCTTCATGGCGTCGATCGTCGTCCACATGTTCCGTGTCTTCTTCACGGGCGCGTTCCGCAAGCCGCGTGAGATCAACTGGGTCGTCGGCTTCGTGCTGCTGATCCTGGGCCTCGCGGCCGGGTTCTCGGGCTACTCGCTCCCGGACGACGTCCTGTCCGGCAACGGCCTGCGCATCACCGACGGCGTCGTCAAGGCGATCCCGATCATCGGGTCCTACCTGTCGTACTTCATCTTCGGCGGCGAGTTCCCGGGGACCGACCTGATCCCCCGCCTGTTCACCGTGCACATCCTGCTGGTGCCGGGCCTGATCCTCGCCCTCATCGGCCTGCACCTGTTCCTCATGGTGATGCACAAGCACACCCAGTACCCGGGCTCGGGCCGCAGCAACACCAACGTGGTGGGCTACCCGGCACTCCCGGCGTACGCCGGCAAGCTGCTCTTCAACTTCTTCGTGGTGTTCGGCGTGATCGCCCTCATGGCGGGCACGATGTCGATCAACCCCGTGTGGAACTACGGGCCGTACGACCCGTCCCCCGTGTCCGCGGGCGCCCAGCCCGACTGGTACATGCTGTTCCTCGAAGGGTCCCTGCGACTGATGCCGGGCGGCACCGAGATCATGCTCGGCAGCTACACGCTGAGCCTGAACGTGATCATCCCGGCGATGATCGTGCCGGGCATCCTGTTCACGCTCCTGGGCGCGTACCCGTTCATCGAGGCGTTCGCGACCGGCGACAAGAGCGAGCACCACGTGCTGGACCGCCCGCGCAACCGCCCGTTCCGTACGGCGTTCGGTGTCTCGCTCCTCGTCGCGTTCGGCATCCTCGTGCTGGCGGGCTCGAACGACCTCATCGCGACCCACTTCCACATGTCGATCAACGACATCACGTGGGCGTTCCGGGTGCTGATCTTCGTCGGCCCGTGGCTCGCGTTCCTGATCACCAAGCGGATCTGCCTCGGCCTGCAGCGCAAGGACCGTGAGCTCGTGCTCCACGGTCACGAGACCGGTCGCATCGTCCGCTACGCGTCGGGTGAGTACATCGAGGTTCACAAGCCTCTCGACGCGCACGAGCGCTGGCTGCGGGTGCAGCACGAGGCCATCCGCCCGCTCGAGATCGAGCCGGCCGAGGACTCGCGCGGCGTGCGTCGCAAGGGCTACAAGGCGGACCGTCTGCGGCAGCGGCTCTCGCAGCTGTTCTACGAGGACCGGGTCGAGCCCGTCACACCTGCCGAGCTCGCCGCGGCCCACGCCGCGCACGGCCACCACGACGACCACGCCGTCGAGACCCCGCACGGGGTGCCCGCGCAGGTCGGCGCCGGGGCTCCAGCATCCGAGACGGCCGCCGACGAGCGGAATCACTGATCCCGGACCAGAGTTGACCGGGTCGGGCGGCTCGCCACTCCGGCGGGCCGCCCTACTCGTACCCAGCGGGAGCCACTCGCCCCCGCGCGACGCAGGAGAGGTACTCACGCATGGCTGACTACACGCTTCCGGACCTGCCGTACGACTACGCGGCGCTCGAGCCGCACATCTCCGGCCGGATCATGGAGCTGCACCACGACAAGCACCACGCCGCCTACGTCACCGGTGCCAACACGGCGCTCGAGAAGCTGGCCGAGGCTCGCGAGTCCGGTGACCTCGGTGCGGTCAACCTCCACGAGAAGAACCTCGCGTTCAACCTCGGTGGGCACGTGAACCACTCGGTCTTCTGGCAGAACCTCTCCCCCGAGGGCGGCGACAAGCCGACGGGCGAGCTCGCGGCAGCCATCGACGAGTTCTTCGGGTCCTTCGACGCCTTCCAGAAGCACTTCGCGGCCAACGCCGTGGGCATCCAGGGCTCCGGCTGGTCGATCCTCGGTTGGGACTCGATCGGGCAGAAGCTCGCGATCTTCCAGCTCTACGACCAGCAGAGCAACTTCCCGCTCGGCCTCGTCCCGATCGTGGTGCTCGACATGTGGGAGCACGCGTTCTACCTGGACTACGTCAACGTCAAGGCGGACTACGTCAAGGCGTGGTGGAACATCGTCAACTGGGCGGACGCCGCGTCGCGCTTCGAGCGCGCCCGCTCGCAGACCTCGGGCCTCATCGTCCCGGCCGTCTGACACCCTCCCGCCGAAGGCCGTCACGCCCTGCGTGGCGGCCTTCGGCATACCCGCACACCCCTGGCCGCGTCCGCAGCGGCGCGCAGACGCAACGACCCCGCGATTCCTCCGGGCAAGCGGCCGGTAAGCCGGAGCAACCACGGGGTCGGCACACGCCGCATCACGACCCCGCGGATCCTCGGGGTTACGGACCGCAGAGCCGGAGTAACCACGGGCTCGGCAGCACGCCGCGCGACGACCCCGCGGATCCTCCGGGTTGCGGACCGCTGAGCCGGAGCAACCACGGGGTCGGCAGCACTCCGCGCCGTGGCACCGCGGAATCGCAGGGCTCGACGGAGAGACGACGAGGCCCGGCCGGCTGTGCCGGTCGGGCCTCGTGCGTTGTGGTGTGCTGTCAGTGCACGTGGCTGGAGGTCAGTGCGCGTGCTGTCCGCGGGAGAACTCGAACACCCAGCCGACGAGCCCGACCACGCCGACCGCGACCCCGATGAAGACGAGCCACCAGCCGACCGCGAGGCCGAGGAACACGATCGCCGACGCCGCGCCGATCGCGAGCGGCCACCACGACCACGGCGCATAGACGCCCTGGTCGCCGGCGCCCTGCTCGATCTCGCCGTGCTCGTCGTCCTCGGGGCGCGGGTCGATGCGGCGGGCGAGGAGCGCGAAGTACGCGCCGATCATGCCCACGAGGCCACCGACGAGCGGGATGGCGACGGTACCGACCGGCTCACCGTCGCTCCACAGCGCGTAGACGAGCCCGACCGGGACGAAGAACGCGATCCCGTAGCCGAAGAGCTTGGCCTCGAGCTTCACTTCGTCCCCTCCTCGTTCGGGTTGGTGCGCGGCTCGTCGACGATCTCGGTCGTGGACTGCTCGGGCTCACCGGTGCCGTTGGCGACACGCTCGGCGGCCGTGCTGGTCTCACCGGTGCGCTGGGCCTCCCAGTCGAGCGGACCCGGGTCGGGCTCGACGAAGTCCATCGCGGCGACCTCGGGGTGGTGCAGGTCGAACGCGGGGCGCTCCGAGCGGATGCGCGGCAGCGAGGTGAAGTTGTGCCGCGGCGGCGGGCAGGACGTGGCCCACTCGAGCGAGGCGCCGAAGCCCCACGGGTCGTCGACGGTCACCTTCGGCGCGTTGCGCGCGGTGGTGTAGACGTTCCAGAAGAACGGCAGCATCGAGGCGCCGAGGATCACCGCGCCGACGGTCGACAGCTGGTTCATCCACGTGAACCCGTCCGCCTCGGCGTAGTCCGCGTAACGACGCGGCATGCCGACGACGCCGAGCCAGTGCTGCACCAGGAACGTCGTGTGGAAGCCGATGAACAGCGTCCAGAAGTGGATCTTGCCCAGGCGCTCGTCGAGCATCTTCCCGGTGAACTTGGGCCACCAGAAGTAGAAGCCCGCGAACATCGCGAACACGACGGTCCCGAACACCACGTAGTGGAAGTGCGCGACCACGAAGTACGTGTCGGACAGGTGGAAGTCGAGCGCCGGGCTGGACAGGATGATGCCCGTCAGACCGCCGAACAGGAACGTCACGAGGAAGCCGATGGTCCAGAGCATCGGGGTCTCGAACGTGAGCTTCCCGCGCCACATCGTGCCGATCCAGTTGAAGAACTTCACGCCGGTCGGCACCGCGATCAGCATCGTCATGAACGCGAAGAACGGCAGCAGGACCGACCCGGTCACGTACATGTGGTGGGCCCACACGGTGACGGACAGCGCGGCGATCGCGATGGTCGCGTAGACGAGGCCCTTGTAGCCGAAGATCGGCTTGCGGCTGAACACCGGCAGGATCTCGGTGACGATGCCGAAGAACGGCAGGGCGATGATGTAGACCTCGGGGTGCCCGAAGAACCAGAACAGGTGCTGCCAGAGCAGCGCGCCGCCGTTGTCCGGGTTGAAGACCTGCGCGCCGAGGCGGCGGTCGGCGCCCAGCGCGAACAGCGCGGCGGCCAGCGGCGGGAACGCCATGAGCACGAGCAGCGACGTCACGAGGGTGTTCCACGTGAAGATCGGCATCCGGAACATCGTCATGCCGGGCGCGCGCATCGTGACGATCGTGGTGATGAAGTTGACCGCACCGAGGATGGTGCCGAAGCCACCGAGCGCGAGGCCGAACACCCACAGGTCACCGCCGAGCCCCGGCGAGTACACGGTGTTGGACAGCGGCGCGTAGGCGAACCAGCCGAACGAGGCGGCGCCCTGCGGCGTGAGGAAGCCGGCGGCGGCGATGAGCCCGCCGAAGAAGAACAGCCAGAACGCGAACATGTTCAGGCGCGGGAACGCCACGTCGGGCGCGCCGATCTGCAGCGGCATGATGACGTTCGCGAAGCCCGCGAACAGGGGCGTCGCGAACAGCAGCAGCATGATCGTGCCGTGCATCGTGAACGCCTGGTTGTACTGCTCCTTGGACTGGAACAGGTCCATTCCCGGCGTGAAGAGCTCGGCGCGGATCAGCAGCGCCAGCAGGCCTCCGACGATGAACCACACGAAGCTCGTGATCAGGTACATGTACCCGATCGTCTTGTGGTCGGTGGAGGTGACCCACTTGACCACGGTGCGACCGAGACCCTGGCGCGACGGCGCCAGGCCCGGGATGTTCTCCACGACCGCGGCCATCAGTTCTCGTCCTCCTGCGTCGCGCTGTTCAGGTCCTGCTTGCGGCTGTACTCGAGCCCGAGCGCACCGGTCTGCCCCTTGGCACGGAGCTCGTCGATGTGCGCGTCGTACTCCTCGCGCGAGACGACCTTGACGTTGAAGAGCATCGAGGAGTGCTCCTCGCCGCAGAGCTCGGCGCACTTGCCGCGGTAGAGCCCCTCCTGCTGAGGCGTGACCTGGAAGTGGTTGGTCTTGCCCGGGATCATGTCCAGCTTGTAGAGGAACGCGGGGACCCAGAACGAGTGGATGACGTCGCGCGAGTCCAGCGTGAACTCGACGGACTCGCCGACGGGCAGGTAGAGCGTGATCTGGTCGTCGAGGACGCCCTCGGTCGTGCCGACGTTCTGGGCGTGCTGGCCCGTGTCGTACACGTCGTCGTCGAGGTAGTTGAAGTCCCAGCTCCACTGCTTGCCGATGGCCTGCACGTGCACGTCGGCCTCGCCGGACGTGTCGGTGATCTCGGTCATGTCGCGGTTCGTGAAGAAGAACAGCACGCCGACCATGACGATCGGGAGGATCACGTACATGATCTCGAGCGGCACGTGGTAGCGGAGCTGGACGGGCAGCACGTCGTCCGACTTGCGCTTGCGGTACACGGCGACGCACCAGAGCATCAGGCCCCACGTGATGAGGCCGACGACGAGCGCCGCGATCCACGAGCCGACCCACAGGTCGGTGATGCGGCCCGTCTGGTTCGTGACCTCGGCGTCAGAGCTGCCGGGCAGCCAGCCGCGCTCGACCTGCTCGGAGCATCCGCTCAGTGCGACAGCTGCGACGGCCGCGATGCCTGCCCACTTCAGGGCCGGGCGCCGCGTCCGGCGGGGGGTTTCCGGGTGCAACGGGGGACCTCTCGCTCGCGTCCCCGATCCGCGGCGCCCGCGAGGGCGTCACGCACCTGGGACCTTCGTCCTCGACTCGTGCAGCCTAGCGCGCGAACCGCCCTGCTGGTCGCTCGCGGCGCGCGATGACGACGCCGTGTCAGCACCGTCACACTCGCTCGACCGTGCCGCCCGCCGTGCCACCCCCTGCGGCCGACCACCCGTGCACGTGTGCACGGGTGTCCACGCCGCCTCCCGCTAGCGTGGCGCCGTGGACGACGACCTCAGCGCTGGCCCCGCTGCCCCGCGGCGCGTGGTGCTCGACGCCGGCGGGCGCGCTCCCCTGCGTCCGAGTGCGCGCGCCGCGTTCGTCGAGGCGCTGGACCAGGGCTGGGCCGACCCGCGCCGCCTGCACGCCGAGGGCCGCCGGGCCCGCGCGCTGCTCGACGGCGCGCGGGAGGCGATCGCGGGTGCGCTCGGCGCGCGGACGCAGGACGTCGACCTCGCCGGGTCGCACACCGCCGCGCTGCACGCTGCGGTGCTCATGGTCGCGCGCGGGCGGCGCCGCGTCGGCGCGGACGTGGTCACGAGCGCCGTGGAGCGCGCGGCCGTCCTGCACGCGGCGGACTTCGTCACGCAACGCTCGGCCGGCGAGCACGTCACCGTACCGGTCGACCGGTCGGGCGCGGTCGACCCCGACGCTCTCGCGGCCGCACTGCGCGCGCCGGGCGTCGCGCTCGCCGCGCTGCAGCACGCGAACGGGGAGGTCGGCACGCTCCAGCCCCTCGACGCGGTGCACGCCGCCGCGCGCTCGGCGGGTGTGCCGCTGCTCGTCGACGCCGGCGCGAGCGTGGGACACGTGCCCACGGGATCGTCGTGGGACGTGCTCGCAGCGGACCCGGGTGACTGGGGCGGCCCGGGTGGTCTCGGCGTGCTGGTCACGCGCACGGGCGTGCGGCGTGCACCGGACTGGCCGCAGGACGAGGACCGATGGTTCCCGGGCGGTGTGTCGGTCCCCGCGGCGCTCGCCGCGGCGGTCGCGCTGCAGGACGCGGTCGCGGCCGCGCGCGAGGAGGACCAGCGGCTGCGCCCGCTCGTCGACACGATCCGCGCGACGGTCGCGGCGCGCGTCCCCGATGTCGACGTCGTCGGCGACCCGGTGCACCGGCTCCCCCACGTGCTGACGTTCTCGTGCCTGTACGTGGACGGTGAGGCGATCGTCTCCGAGCTGGACCGCCACGGCTTCGCGGTCGGCTCGGGCTCGGCGTGCTCGTCGAGCACCCTGGAGCCGTCGCACGTGCTCGCCGCCATGGGCGCGCTCACCCAGGGCAACGTGCGCGTGGCGCTGCACCACGCCACCACGGCGCAGGACGTCACCGACTTCCTGGCCGTGCTGCCGGGCGTCGTCGCGGAGCTGCGCGCGAGCCTCGGCGTGGTCTGACGGGAGCACCCGCAAGGACGACGAGGACCGCAGGGACGACGAAGGCCCGCTCGCTCGCCGGGGCGAGGAACGGGCCGTCGTCGGACCAGGTCCGAGGCGTCAGCTGAAGGAGCCGCCGCACGCGCAGGCGCTGCCCGCGTTCGGGTTGTCGATCGTGAAGCCCTGCTTCTCGATGGTGTCCGCGAAGTCGATCGTCGCGCCCTCGAGGTACGGCACCGACATGCGGTCCACGACGACCTCGACGCCGTCGTAGTCGCGCACCGCGTCACCGTCGAGCAGGCGCTCGTCGAAGTACAGCTGGTAGATGAGGCCGGAGCAGCCGCCGGGCTGCACGGCCACGCGCAGGCGCAGGTCGTCACGACCCTCCTGCTCGAGCAGGCTGCGAACCTTGTCCGCCGCGACGTCGGTGAGGTTCACGCCGTGCGTGGCGACCTCGGTGGTCTCGCTCATGAGCACTCCTGACGGAAGACGAACGTTCTTCGCAGGACCCAACCCCGCCGGCGCGGCAGATGTTCCCGGTGGGCGGGTGCGGATCCTGGCGACAAGCGTACGCCCGCACGCCCGGTGAGCCGCGGGACCGAGAGGCACGCCACAGCGTGGCGAGGCTCAGGCGGGCGACCACGTGCGTGCGACACGCGCGACCCGCGCCGCGAGCGTGCCCGCGGGGTCGGCGAGCGCGGGCGCGACGAGGTCGTCCCGGTCGGCGACCGCGTACGCACCGGCGAGCCCGGCGGCGGCCCACTCGCGGCGCCCGACCTCGACCTGACCGGCGACGACGATCGTCGGGACGGCGTGCGGCAGGGCGCGCTCCGCGACGAGCGCGGCGACCTTGCCGTGCAGCGACTGCCAGTCGAAGCGTCCCTCCCCCGTCACGACGAGGTCGCTCGCGGCGATGCGCGCGTCGAGGCCGACGACGTCCGCGACGAGCGCGGCACCGGGCACCACCCGCCCGCCGACCAGCGCGAGCCCGAAGCCCAGGCCCCCCGCCGCGCCGGCGCCGGGCGCGTGCGTGAGCCGCTTCGCCGCGGCGGCCGGGCCCGCGGGTCCCGCGAGCAGGTCGGGCCGCAGGTCCGCGCCGAGCGCGTCGACGGCGGCGCGCGAGAACGTGGCGAGCGCGCGCTCGAGGTCCTGCGCCTGCTCGGGGGTCGCGCCCTTCTGCGGGGCGAAGCCTGCGCTCGCGCCCTGCAGGCCGAGCAGCGGGACGTCGACGTCGGTCGCGACGAGCAGGTCGACGTCGCGCCAGGAGTCGCGCAGCGCACGCAGCCCGTGCAGGTCGTCGGGACGGACGTCCGTGAGCGCACCGCCGCCGTGGCCGAGGACGTCGCGGGGGTCCGGGTGGCCGAGACCGACGAGCAGGCCCGCGCCGGCGTCGTTGGTCGCGGACCCGCCGAGGCCGACGACGACGCGGCGGGCCCCGGTGGTTCGCGCGGCGGCGAGCAGCTCACCGAGGCCGCGCGTGGTGGTGCGCGTGGGGTCGCGGCGGTCGGCGGGCACGAGCGCGAGGCCCACGGCGTGCGCGGACTCCACGTACGCGGTGCGGCCGCGCTCGTCGTCGACGACCAGCACCGCGGCGGGCGCGGGGTCTGCGAGCGGTCCGGCCACGGTCACCGCGACGAGCTCGCCGCCGAGAGTCGCGCGCAGCGTCTCGACGAACCCCGGCCCGCCGTCCGACAGGGGGCAGCCGGTCACCTCGTCGTGCGGCGCGGCCGCGCGCCACGCGTCGACGACGGTCGTCGTGGCCTGCGCGGACGTCAGGCTCGAGCCGAAGCAGTCGGGGGCCACCAGCACTCGCACGCCGCGCATCGTCGCACGTGCGGGCGGAGTGTGACGTCGCCCACGCCCGCGAGCACGCGCAGTCCTCGCGGGCGCGCGGGTGCGTTGTGCGAGGATCGCCCCGTGAGCCTGACGACCACTGGCACGTCCGAGCCGGCCACCGGCGCGTTCGTCGAGCCGGCCCCCTCGGCCCTCCTGCTGCTGGGCCGCGGCGTGGACCTCACGTCCGAGCGCGGGGTCGAGTGCGCGGGAGCCCTGCCGGCGCCCAGCGACCCCGACCTCGTCGAACGGGCGCGCGCGGCGCGCGCGGCGCTCGGCGACCGGGCGTTCGTCCTCGGGCACCACTACCAGCGCGACGAGGTGATCGCGTTCGCCGACGTCACGGGCGACTCGTTCAAGCTCGCACGCGAGGCGGCGGCGCGTCCCGAGGCGGAGTTCGTCGTGTTCTGCGGCGTGCACTTCATGGCCGAGTCGGCCGACATCCTCACCTCGGACGCCCAGCAGGTCGTCCTGCCGGACCTGGCGGCGGGCTGCTCGATGGCCGACATGGCCGCGATCGACCAGGTCGAGGACGCGTGGGACGTGCTCGTCGACGCGGGCGTCGCGGACGACACCGTCCCGGTGACCTACATGAACTCCACCGCGGCGATCAAGGCCTTCACGGGCCGCCACGGCGGCACGGTCTGCACATCGTCGAACGCGCACGTCGCGCTGCGCTGGGCGTTCGAGAAGGTCGGCGGCGTCGACGGCACCGGCAAGGTGCTGTTCATGCCCGACCAGCACCTGGGCCGCAACACGGCGGTGCAGCAGCTCGGCCTGTCGCTCGACGACTGCGTGGTGTTCGACCCGCGGCGTCCCGGCGGCGGGCTGACGACGCAGCAGCTGCGCGACGCGCGGATGATCCTGTGGCGCGGGCACTGCTCGGTGCACGGGCGGTTCTCGGAGCGCAACGTCGCGGACGTGCGCGCGGCCGACCCGGGCGTCACGGTGCTGGTGCACCCCGAGTGCAAGCACGAGGTCGTCACCGCGGCGGACATGGTGGGCTCGACGGAGTACATCATCAAGGCGCTCGACGCGGCCCCCGCGGGATCGTCGTGGGCGATCGGCACCGAGCTGAACCTCGTGCGTCGCCTCGCGGCGGCGCACCCCGACAAGACGGTGCACTACCTCGACTCGACGGTGTGCTTCTGCTCGACGATGAACCGCATCGACCTGCCGCACCTGGTGTGGACGCTCGAGTCGCTCGCCGCCGGACGCGTCGTCAACCGGATCGTCGTCGACCCCGACGACGCGCACTGGGCGCGGGTCGCGCTCGACCAGATGCTCGCGCTGCCCGGTTACTGACGCCGCCCTCGACCCCGGCCCGGCATCCAGGAGAAGTCGTGTCCACCGAGAAGCCCATCCGCATCGGCCTGTTCGTGTTCGACGGCTGCGAGGAGCTCGACGTCGTCGGGCCCTACGACGTGCTCGCGTCGTGGGCGCACCACGGGCGCTCGGACACCGAGGTCCTGACGTTCTCGTCGGACGGGCTGGCGGTGCGCTGCGCCAAGGGCCTGGGCCTCGTGCCGGACACCGACGCGGAGGGCGCCCAGAACCTGCACGTCCTGGTGTACCCGGGCGGGCAGGGCACCCGGGTGCTGATGCGCGACGAGGAGCACCTCGCGTGGGTCCGGCAGATGCGTGCCCGCACGCCGCTCGTCGCGAGCGTGTGCACGGGGGCGCTCGTGCTCGCCGCGGCGGGGCTGCTCGCCGGTCGGCCTGCGACCACGCACTGGGCGTCGCTCGACCTCTTGGCCGAGATCGACCCGAGTGTGCAGGTGGACCGGGCGGCCCGGTTCGTCGACGACGGCGACGTCGTCACCTCGGCGGGCGTGTCCGCGGGCATCGACATGGCGCTGCACCTCGTGGCGCGGCTCGACTCGGTCGAGGCGGCGCGGGCCGTGCGCCGTGGCATCCAGTACGACCCGCACCCGCCGGTCTGACCCGACACGGGACCCGGCGCGTACCGGTGAGTAACATCGCGACGTGATCCGCACCCTCCAGCTCGCGGCCGCCACCTACCGTCCGCGCCGCCCGGTCCCCGGTCAGGACCTGTTCAGCCCCTCCGTCACCCGCATGCGCGTGCACCTGTCCGACCTCGACCTGTACCGCCACGTCAACAACGGCATCTACCTGCAGTGCATGGACGTGGCCCGGTCGAACTACCTGGCCGACCTCGGCTCGTTCGACGCGCTCAACGAGCGCGGCTGGTACCCCGTCGTCGCCGCGCAGACGATCAAGTACCGCCGCTCGCTCACGTTCCGCCAGCGGTTCGAGATCACGACGACCGTGCTCGGCTGGGACGCGCGCGTGGTCTACCTCGAGCAGGCGTTCTCCCGACGGGGCCGCGACGGCCTGCCCGAGCACGTGGCGCGGGGCGTGGTCGCAGGGCGGTTCCTGGGCCGCGACGGCACCCGCGTCGCAGCGCCCGACGTGGTCGAGCTCCTCGCCGGCTCCCCCGTCCCGAGCCCGCCCGTCCCCGACGACGTCGCGGCCTGGGCCCGCGCGGTGGACGTCGCCGCCCGCTGAGCGCTCGCGGACCGGGCTCGGTCACCGAAGCGCTCGGAGCTAGTTGCCGTACCGATGGTCGATCGCCCCGACGCTCGGGCTCACGGGGAAGCGCACCCGGAGATCGTTCGTGGGCGTTGCTCGTCGGCGCGCCGACCACGGGCAGCATCACCGGAGATCGTCCGATCCCCGGCGAACGCCGCGCGTCCCCGTGTCAACGGGCGAGGCGGTCCAGGAGGAGCGCTTCGGCCAGGACGACGTTCTCGAGCTCGCCCAGATGTACGGACTCGTTGGCGCCGTGCGCGCGCGAGTCGGGGTCCTCGACGCCGGTCACGAGGATCGCCGCGTCCGGCCGCAGCTCGAGCAGGTCCGCGATGAACGGGATCGAGCCGCCGATGCCGATGTCGACGGGGTCGGTCCCCCACGCCTGCGCGAACGCCCAGCGGGCGGCCTGCATCGCAGGCGAGTCGGCCGGAGCCTGGAACGGCCTGCCCTGCTCGCCCTCGCGCACGGTCACGCGCGCGCCGAACGGCGCGTGCGCCTCGAGGTGCGCGCGCATCGCGGCCATCGCCTGCGCGGGGTCGCTCCCGGGCGCGATGCGCACCGAGAGCTTGGCGGTGGCGCGCGGCGCGATGGTGTTGGACGCGCTCGCGACACGCGGCGCGTCGAACCCGATCACGCTGATCGCCGGGCGGGTCCACAGCCGCGCGGTGAGGGGGCCGGTACCGGCGAGTCGGACGCCGTCCAGCACGCCCGCGTCGGCACGCAGCGCGGCCTCGTCGTAGTCGACGCTCGGGTCGGCGGCGCGGTGCAGCCCGGCGACCGCGACGTCGCCGTTCTCGTCGTGCAGCGTGGCGACGAGCCGCGCGAGCAGCGTGGGCGCGTCGAGCACCGGGCCGCCGTACATGCCGGAGTGGATCGCATGGTCGACGGCCTGGACCTCGACCTCGAGGTCCACGAGTCCCCTCAGCGACGTCGTCAGGCCGGGCGTCCCGACGGCCCAGTTGGACGAGTCCGCGACGACCATGACGTCGGCGACCGCGAGCTCGTCGTGGTGCGCGCGCAGGAAGTCGGCGAACGTGGGCGAGCCGATCTCCTCTTCCCCCTCGACGAAGACGACGAGGCCCACGCCGAGCTCGTCGCCGAGCACGCGCAGCGCACCGACGTGCGCCACGATGCCGGCCTTGTCGTCGGCCGCGCCGCGCCCGTACAGGCGCCCGTCGCGCTCGACCGGCTCGAACGGCGCGGTCTCCCACTCGGCCTCGTCGCCCGGGGGCTGCACGTCGTGGTGCGCGTACAGCAGCACGGTGGGCGCACCGGGAGCCGCGGGGCGCGTGGCGAGGACGGCGGGACGGCTGCGACGACCATCGGCACCTGCGGCGTGCACCACGCGCACGTCGGGCAGACCGGCCCCGCGCAGGAGCTCGGCGACGTGCGCGGCGCTCGTCGCGACGTGCCCCTGGTCGAACTCCGCGTTCGAGACGCTCGGGATGCGCACGAGCGCCTCGAGCTCGGCGCGCAGCGCGGGGAACGCGGCGGCGGTGCGGGCCCGGAGCTCGGCGACGCGCTCGGGGGTGGGCAGGGCGGACAGGGCGTGGTCGGTCGTCACGGCCAGTCACGCTACTCGACTACCCTGGAGTGGTGTTCGGACGCCAGAAGCCCCCCGTGACGACCCCCGACCCGAGCGACGACCGGCCGGTCGGCGTCATCGAGGAGGGCAAGGGCCGCCCGACGCCGCGCCGCAAGGAGGCGGAGGCCGCCAACCGGCGCCCGCTCGTGCCCGCGGACCGGCAGAGCGCCGCGAAGGCCGCGAGGGCCGCGCAGCGTGAGCAGCGCGACCGCGAGTACAAGGCGCTGCAGGCGGGCGACGAGAAGGCCATGCCCCCGCGTGACCGTGGGCCCGTGCGGCGCTACGTGCGCGACTACGTGGACGCGCGCATCAACCTCGGCGAGATGTTCCTGCCCATCGCCGCCGTCTGCCTCGTCGTGCAGCTCTCGTTCGCGCAGATCAACGCGTACGTGTCGGTCATCGCGCTGTTCCTGCTGTACGCGTACGTCATCGCGGCGATCCTCGACGCGGTCGTGCTGTGGTTCCGCCTCAAGCGGCGCCTGGTCGCCAAGTTCGGCGAGGTCCCGCGCGGGACGCTCATGTACGCGGTGATGCGGGCCTTCCAGCTGCGCCGCTCGCGTCTGCCCAAGCCTCAGGTGAAGCGCCGCGCCTACCCCGAGTGACGCACGCCGGGGACGGTCGGGTGCGTGTGGTCACCCTCGGGTCGAATCGGTTCGAGCGACGGCCTAGGCTGGCCCCATGGTCAACTACCGATTCCTGGGCCGCTCGGGCCTCAAGGTCACCGAGATCATCTACGGCAACTGGCTGACGCACGGCTCGCAGGTCGAGAACGACACCGCGAAGGCGTGCGTGCGTGCCGCGCTCGACGCGGGCATCACGACGTTCGACACGGCCGACGTGTACGCGAACACCGCGGCGGAGACCGTCCTCGGCGAGGCGCTGAAGGGCGAGCGCCGCCAGTCGCTCGAGATCCTCACGAAGGTCTACTGGCCGGTGGGTCCGAAGGGCGCCAACGACTCGGGACTGTCGCGCAAGCACATCCTCGAGTCGATCGACGGTTCGCTGCAGCGTCTGCAGACGGACTACGTCGACGTCTACCAGGCGCACCGCTACGACCACTCGACGCCGCTCGAGGAGACGATGGTCGCGTTCGCGGACGTCGTGCGGCAGGGCAAGGCGCTCTACATCGGCGTCAGCGAGTGGACGGCGGACCAGATCCGCGAGGGCGCCGCCCTCGCGCGTGAGCTGCGCATCCCCTTCGTCTCGAGCCAGCCGCAGTACTCGATGCTGTGGCGCGTCATCGAGGAGGAGGTCGTCCCCGCGTCGCGTGAGGAAGGCCTCTCGCAGATCGTGTGGTCGCCGGTCGCGCAGGGCGTGCTGACGGGCAAGTACCTGCCCGGCCAGCCCGCCCCTGCGGGGTCGCGCGGCACCGACGCCAAGGGCGGCGCGCAGATGATCAGCCGCTTCCTCGAGGACACGGCGACGCTCGAGCGCGTGCAGCAGCTGCGTCCGGTCGCGGACGAGCTGGGCCTGTCGATGGCGCAGCTCGCGGTCGCGTGGGTGCTGCAGAACGACAACGTGGCCGCGGCCATCATCGGGGCGTCGCGTCCCGAGCAGGTCGCGGAGAACGTCAAGGCGTCGGGCGTCACGATCCCCGACGAGCTGCTCGCCCGCATCGACGAGGTGCTGGGCGACAGCGTGGTGCGGGACCCGGGCGAGACCGCCCGGACCTCGCCCTCGTCGCGCTGACCTCAGCGCCTCTCGGGAACGCCTGCTCGGTCGGGCCGGTCGTCGTGGTCGACGGCCGGCCCGACCGCGTCGTGACGCGTCGACGGCGCGGCGTCCACCCGCAGGCGCGGGAGCAGGACGTGCACGAGCGGTCCGACGAGCAGCGCGTACGCGATGGTGGCGACGCCGAACCGCCCGCCGAGCAGCATCCCCGTCGCCACCACCACGACCTCGATGGAGGTCCGCACGACGGCGACCGACCAGCCGGTGCGCGCGACGAGGCCGGTCATGAGCCCGTCGCGGGGGCCGGGGCCGAGCCCGGCGCCGACGTAGAGCGCGGTGGCGAGGCCGTTGAGGGCGATGCCCGCGGCGGCGACGAGCACGCGCCAGCCCGGGGCGAGGTCACCGACACCGCCGAGCAGTGCGAGGAACGGGTCGACGAGCACGCCGATGACGAGCACGTTGGCGACCGTCCCGAACCCGGGGCGCTGCCGCAGCGGGATCCAGCACGCGAGCACGAGCGCGCTGATCGCGATCGTGACCGTGCCGAAGCTCGCCCCCGTACGGCCCGAGACGCCCTGGCTGAGCACGTCCCACGGCATGTTGCCCAGCCCGGCGTCGACGAGCATCGCGATGGACAGCGCGTACAGCACGAGGCCGAGCGCGAGGCGCACGAGGCGCCGACCGGCGGGGGTGGGGATCACCGACCCATCCTCGCCGACGGGACCGACGTGCTGCGCGGGAGCTCGAGGGTGGTTCCCTCCGCCCAGTCCCGCGGCGCCGCTGCGGCACCGGCCCTGCCACCCCGCGAACCGTCCGCACGGACGACCCGCCCCAACGCTGCCACGAGCGCGACGAGGACCCCTGTCACGACGACCACCATCTCCATGGGCACCAATCTGGCGGGGCATGGCTATTGATTCCATAGCCACTTCTGCAAGAGTGGCTACATGGCAGACGAGCTCTCCAGCGACCGGCGCATCTCCGGGCACGGGGTCGCCACGCTCCTCGGCACGTGGACCAGACCGGGCCCGGCGTACGTGGCCCTCGCCGACGCTCTGCGTCAGGCCGTCCTGTCCGGGGCCTTGCCGCTGCGCACCCGGCTGCCCGGTGAGCGCGAGCTGGCCGAGGCGCTGCGGGTGTCGCGCACCACCACCACCGCCGCCTACGACGCGCTGCGCGACGAGGGCTACCTCGTCTCGCGCCGCGGCTCCGGGACGGTCACCACGCTCCCCGCGCGCCTGCCGCAGCCGGGCCCGGCACCCACCCGGCCGACGAGCCTGCGCCCCGACGACCTCGTCGACCTCACGACCGCCGCCCCGCAGGCGCCCGAGGGCCTGCACGACGCGGTGCGCGACGCCCTCGACCTGCTCCCCCGCTACCTCCCGACCACCGGCTACTCCCCCGCCGGGCTGCCCGAGCTGCGGGCCGCGATCGCGGCGCGGTACACCGAGCGCGGCACACCGACGACCCCCGATCAGGTGCTGGTCACGACGGGTGGTCAGGAAGCGATCCACCTGCTCGTCGCCGCGCACGCCGGGCCGGGCGACCGCGTGCTCCTCGAGCACCCCACGTACCCGCACGCGCTCGACGCCGTGCGGGCCGCGTCCGCGCGGCCCGTCGCCGTCCCGTCCGGTCCGGACGGCCTCGACCTCGACCTCCTCGCGTCGACCGTGCGTCAGGCGTCACCTCGGCTCGCCTACCTCATCCCCGACCACCGCAACCCGACGGGCACGTCGCTCTCGGCGGACGAGCGCGTCCGCGTGCGGGACCTCGCCGTGCGCACGCGCACGCTCGTCGTCGGCGACGAGGCGCTCACCGACCTCACCCTGGACGGGCCGGAGCCGGCGTCGTTCGCGGGCGACGGCACCGCCGCCCAGGTCGCGTGCCTCGGCTCGGCGTCCAAGACGTACTGGGGCGGGCTGCGCATCGGCTGGGTGCGCGGGCACCGTGACCTCGTCGGCCGGCTCACGGCGCAGCGTGCGCACGTCGACATCGGCTCGTCGGTGCTGGACCAGCTCGTCGTCGCCCGCCTGCTCGCCGAGCGCGACACGGTCCTGGCGCAGCGTCGCGCGATGCTGCGTGAGCGCCGCGACCTGCTGCGCGGTCTGCTCGCCCAGCGTCTGCCCGGCTGGCGGCCGAACCTCCCGCCCGGCGGCCTCGCCCTGTGGGTGGACCTGGGCGCGCCCGTCTCGTCGGCGCTCGCCGCGCTGGCGCCGCGCCACGGCGTGCGGGTCGCGGCCGGCCCGGTGTTCGGTGTCGAGCCCGGGCTCGAGCGCTACCTGCGCGTGCCGTTCACGGAGCCGCCCGAGCGGCTCGAGCGCGCGGTGGACGGCCTGGCGCGGGCCTGGGCCGAGCTGGGTGTCGTCGAGCGAGCGCCCGCGCAGGCCGAGCCGTCGCTCGTCGTGATCTAGGCCTCGCCGCCCGGGCGAGGAGGGTCAGGACCGGGGCAACGGGATCGGCGGACCGACCGGGCGGTCCTCCTGACGCAGCGACGCCACCGTGACGCCCTGCCCGGCGAGGGTGCGCCAGTGCTCCCCGAGCCACTGCTCGGCGTCGTAACGGTTGCCGAACACCGGGCTGACGGGCCGGTCCAGCGTGCCCGACGGGCCGGAGAGCTGCCACTCCCACTGGGGGCGCAGCGTGCTCACGCCGCCTCCTCCTGCCGGGCGTCGGCCGCCAGTGCGCGGCCCACCCGCGCCGCCCACGCGGGGCCCTCGTAGATGAACGCCGTGTAGCCCTGCACGAGGGTCGCGCCGACCGCGAGGTACTCGCGCGCGTCCGCGGGCGTCGTGATGCCACCCACCCCGATGATCACGGCGTCCTCACCGAGCCGGGTGCGCAGCCGGGCGACCACGTCGAGCCCCCGCGCGAGCAGCGGCGGGCCGGACAGCCCACCGGGACCCAGGTCGTGGCCGATCGTCGTGTTGACCGCCACCACGCCGTCGAGCCCGAGCTCGACGGCCAGGTCGGCGACCGCGTCCACGTCCGCGTCCGACAGGTCGGGGGCGATCTTGACCAGCAGCGGCACGGGGTTGACGGCGGCCGCCGCGGTCGCCTCGTCGGCCGCCACACGCACCGCCTCGAGGATCGGGCGGAGCGCCTCGACGGACTGCAGGTCACGCAGGCCGGGGGTGTTGGGCGACGAGACGTTGACGACCAGGTAGTCGGCGTACGGCGCCAGCCGGGACGCGCTCGTCGCGTAGTCGGCGGCCGCCTGCTCGGCGGGCGTCACCTTCGTCTTGCCGATGTTGACGCCGACGACGAGCGAGCGGCCGTGCGGCGTGCTGCGCAGCCGCGCGAGGCGGCGCGCCACCACCTGCGACCCCTCGTTGTTGAAGCCCATCCGGTTGCGCAGCGCGCGGCGGTCCAGCACCCGCCACAGCCGGGGCGCCTCGTTGCCGGGCTGCCCCTGGGCCGTGACCGTGCCGACCTCCACGAACGCGAAGCCGAGCATCGCCAGCCCCTCGACCGCACGGGCGTTCTTGTCGAACCCCGCCGCGAGGCCGAACCGGCCGGGCAGCTCGCGCCCCCACACCCGGACCGCGCCGCTGCGCGGGACCGCGAACAGCGGGGCGACGAGCGCGCGCAGCACGGGCGCCCGCCCCACGAACGAGATCAGGCCGAACGCGACCTCGTGCGCGCGCTCGGGGTCCATACGCCGGAAGACCAGGTCGAACAGGAGGCGGTACACGCGCTCACCCTACGGTCGGCGCGGCGTCGTCGTCGGGTACGTCCAGGCCGGGCGGCACCGGCCGCCCCGTCCGCCACAGCCACCACAGCCCCAGGAACGGCAGCACCAGCGGGACGTACCCGTAGCCCGCACCGAACTGCGACCACACCGTCTCGTCCGGGAAGTCGCCCACGTCGACGAGCGACAGCACGCCGACCGTGAGCACCCCGACGAGCTCGAAGCCCACCGTGACCCACGCGAGTCGCCGCAGGTCACGGGCGAGCGCGATCGTCGCCACGACGTACACGATCCCCGCCAGGAGCGAGAGCACGTACGCGAGCGGCGCCTCGTCGAGCTTGGTCGTCACCTGGTACAGGCCGCGCGCGGTCGCCGCGAGGGCCAGCACGCCGTACACCGCGACGAGGAGCCGGCCCGCACCCGAGCCCGTGGGGCGGTGGGCCGGCGCCGGCCCGGGCGTCGGTGCGTGCGACGGTCCGGTCACAGGGTCCCCCAGATCTGCAGGAGCCGGAGCTCCAGGAAGGCGACGGTGAGCGCGGCGACCAGCAGCACGACCGAGCTCCAGCGCGTGCGCTCCGCGAACGCCCAGGCGGCGGCGAGCGGCAGGACGATCAGCTGGGTCACCACGTAGCCCCACACGAGCACGCCGTCCACCGCGTGCTCGCCCGTGACCTGCACGACCGCCAGGACCACGGCCTGCACGACGAGCGCGCCCTCGACCACCGCGGCACCCCACAGCTGGCGCAGGACGACCGCGCGGTCCCGCACGACGAACCACAGGGCCCAGCCGGCCAGGGCCGCGCAGAGCAGGCCGACGACGACGGCGATCACGAGGTTCACGGCTGCACAACCTACCCCCGCACCGCGCACGCACCGGCCCCGCGCCACCCCGCACGTCCCGAGGCACGGCGCGGACACGCGGTTACGATCGTCGCGTGATCTCACTGACCTCGAAGAACCCCGCCCAGCTCGCCGTCGACGCCGTCGTCGTGGCCGTCCGCCCCCGCGGGAACGCGGTGGACGCGGTCGACGCCGCGTGGCTGCCCAAGGAGCTCGTGCAGCTCCTGGCACGCGACGCCGCGCGCCTGGGCATCACGGGCGCCGTCGACGAGGTCCGCCGCCTGCCCGGGACGGGGCTCAAGGCGTCGACGCTGGTCCTGACCGGCGTCGGTGACGCCGAGCTCGACGGCTCGGCGGCCGGGCGCGAGGCGCTGCGCCGCGCCGCGGGTGCCGCGACGCGCGAGGTCGCCGGGCTCGAGTCCGTCGCGGTCGCGCTGCCGACGCCCGACGCCTCGTCCGTGGGCGCGGTCGCCGAGGGCGCGCTGCTCGGCGCGTACGCGTTCAGCCGCTACCACTCGCTGCACGACGCGCCCGTCGCACGCGTCGAGCTCGTCACGGACCGCACCCGGGACAAGGCCGCGGGCGAGGCCGTCGCGCGCGCCGAGGTCGTCGCGGCCGCCGTGCACGCGACGCGGGACCTGGTCAACACCGCGCCCAACGACCTCTACCCCGCCGTGTTCGCCGACGAGGCGAAGGCCGCGGTCAAGGGCGTGAAGGGCGTCAAGGTCACCGTGCTCGACGAGAAGGCGCTCGCCGCGGGCGGCTACGGCGGGCTCGTCGGCGTCGGCCAGGGCTCGGCCCGGCCCCCGCGCCTCGTGCGGGTCGCGTACTCGCCGGCCAAGCCGCGCGCGACCGTCGCGCTCGTCGGCAAGGGGATCACGTTCGACTCGGGCGGCATCTCGATCAAGCCCGCCGCGGGCATGGAGGCGATGAAGTCCGACATGGCCGGCGCCGCCGCCGTGCTGCACACGGTCGTCGCCGCCGCCCGGCTCGGCCTGCCGGTGGCCGTGACCGGCTGGCTGTGCCTCGCCGAGAACATGCCGTCGGGCACCGCGCAGCGCCCGTCCGACGTGATCACGATCCGCGGCGGCACGACGGTCGAGGTGCTCAACACCGACGCCGAGGGCCGCCTCGTCATGGCGGACGGCCTCGTCGCGGCGCTAGAGGAGAAGCCCGACGTCGTGCTCGACATCGCCACCCTCACGGGTGCGCAGGTCGTCGCGCTCGGCCACCGCGTGTCCGCGGTCATGGGCACCGACGAGGCACGCGACCGCGTGGTCGCCGCCGCGGGCGAGTCCGGCGAGCTGTTCTGGCCCATGCCGCTGCCCGACGAGCTGCGCGCGGGCCTGAAGTCGAAGATCGCGGACATCGCGAACATCGGTGAGCGCTGGGGCGGGATGCTGTCCGCCGGTGTGTTCCTGCGCGAGTTCGTCGGCGACTCGCCGTGGGCGCACCTCGACATCGCCGGCCCCGCGTTCAACGAGAAGAGCGCGCACGACTACACGCCGGTCGGCGGCACCGGCGTCGGCGTGCGCACGCTGCTCGCGCTCGTCGAGTCGTACGCCTGACGGCCCGCGCAGGCACAGCCCCGACGGTTACCCTCTCGCCATGGGCCTGTTCCGCCGACTCTCCTCGCGACGTCCCGACCGTTCCGGCACGTCCGACGAGTCCCGCGAACCCTCCCCCAAGGAGGCGCGGGAGGCGACGCTCGCCCACCTGCAGGACTTCGTCAGCACGCGCGTGGGTGTCGAGGCGTACGTCGAGCCGCAGACCAACGTGACCCCCACGACCGTGATGCTCGTGGCGACGGACGGCGAGTGGACGCGGCGCCGGGTCCCCGACGCGCGTGCCGCCGCGCAGCTCGCGTCCACGCTCGGTATCCCGGTGTACGACGTGCAGCGCACGGGGTACCCGCAGCGCGTGCGCGACTGGAACGCGCGCCAGCGCATCGAGCGGCGCCGCGCGGCGTCGTCCTGACTGCCTCGGAGAGCAGACCTGGGATGACTGTTCCGAGCGTCACACCGGTCGCCGAGGGGCTACGGTCGATCCGTCGCAGCCGTGATGACAAGATGGTCGGCGACTCGGCAGACCCACACCCCCGCGTGCGCGGCCTGCGAACCTGTCGTCCTTGAGCTGAGGAGTCTGCACGTGGCCGAGACCACCGGCACCGCCTTCGACATCGTCGTCCTGGGAGCGGGAAGCGGTGGCTACGCGGCCGCCCTGCGCGCGGCCCAGCTCGGCAAGAACGTCGCCCTCGTCGAGGCCGACAAGGTCGGCGGCACCTGCCTGCACAAGGGCTGCATCCCGACCAAGGCGCTGCTGCACGCCGCCGAGCTGGCCGACAACGCGCGAGAGGGTGCGCACTACGGCGTGCACACCACGCTCGACCACGTCGACATGGCGGGCGTCAACCAGTACAAGGACTCGGTGATCGGCGGCCTGTACAAGGGCCTGCAGGGCCTCATCAAGTCGCGCAAGATCACGGTCGTCGAGGGCTACGGCAAGCTGACCGGCCCGAACACCGTCCAGGTCGGGGACCAGACGCTCACGGGCGAGCACATCGTGCTCGGCACCGGCTCGTACGCGCGCTCGCTGCCGGGCCTCGAGATCGGCGGTCGCGTCATGACCTCCGACCAGGCCCTCACGCTCGACTGGATCCCGAGGTCGGCGATCATCCTCGGGGGCGGCGTGATCGGCTCGGAGTTCGCGTCCGTCTGGAAGTCGTTCGGCGCGGACGTCACCATCATCGAGGCTCTCCCCCACCTGGTCCCCAACGAGGACGAGGCGCTGTCCAAGGCGTTCGAGCGCGCGTTCCGCAAGCGCGGCATCGCCTTCAACCTGGGCGTCCGGTTCTCGGGCGTCACGCAGGACGACGACGGCGTGCACGTCTCGCTCGAGGACGGCAAGACGTTCGACGCCGACGTGCTGCTCGTCGCGGTCGGCCGCGGACCGAGCACCTCGGGCCTCGGCTTCGAGGAGCAGGGCATCACGCTCGACCGTGGCTTCGTCATCACCGACGAGAAGCTGCACACGGGCGTCGCGAACATCTGGGCCGTCGGCGACATCGTCCCGGGCCTGCAGCTCGCGCACCGCGGCTTCGCGCAGGGCATCTTCGTCGCCGAGCAGATCTGTGGCCTCAACCCCGCGCCGATCGTCGAGTCGGGCATCCCGCGCGTCACGTACTCCGAGCCCGAGGTCGCCTCGGTCGGCGTGACCGAGGCGCGCGCCAAGGAGCTCTACGGCGCGGACGGTGTCGAGACGCTCGAGTACAACCTCGCCGGCAACGGCAAGAGCAAGATCCTCGGCACGCAGGGCTTCGTGAAGCTCGTGCGCCAGAAGGACGGCCCCGTCGTCGGCGTGCACATGATCGGCGCGCGCGTCGGCGAGCTCATCGGCGAGGGGCAGCTCATCGTGAACTGGGAGGCGTACCCCGAGGACGTCGCCGCCCTGGTCCACGCCCACCCGACGCAGAACGAGGCGCTCGGCGAGGCCCACCTGGCACTCGCCGGCAAGCCGCTGCACGCCCACAACTGACCTGGAATCGAAGGAGACGACGCGGTCATGTCCCAGAACGTGCAGCTTCCCGCGCTCGGTGAGTCCGTCACCGAGGGCACCGTCACCCGCTGGCTGAAGAACGTCGGCGACACCGTCGAGGTC